>CAYZUG010000005.1:0-71958 GCA_964481865.1 uncultured Thermomonas sp.
CCACCTTCGTCAGCGCCGCTGTCAGCGTCGTCTTGCCGTGGTCAACGTGACCGATCGTGCCCACGTTCACGTGGGGCTTGGTGCGTTCAAACTTACCCTTTGCCATGACTACGTCTCACTGGAGATGTCCGCTAAAGCGGACGAAGGTGATAAAAAATATGGTGCTCACGAATGGAATCGAACCATCGACCTCCTCCTTACCAAGGAGGTGCTCTACCGACTGAGCTACGTGAGCGAATTGTGAACAAGCTTTTGCAATGCAATGGTGGAGCGGGAGACGGGAATCGAACCCGCGCTAGTAGCTTGGAAGGCTACAGTTCTACCATTGAACTACTCCCGCACCGGGAAGCTTGCTTTACCGCCTCAACAGTTGGTAAGACCGCTGAGTAAAACTGGTGGAGGGAGGTGGATTCGAACCACCGAAGGCGTAAGCCAGCAGATTTACAGTCTGCCCCCGTTGGCCGCTTGGGTATCCCTCCAACTTTTCGATGAAAGCGCATCCGCCCTCAAAGAGCCCGTTATTGTGCAGGGCACTCTGCTGCATGTCAACGGGTAGAAACATAAATTTTTAGATTCGTTGGCTTTATTTCAGACGTTGAAGCGGAAATGCAGGATATCGCCTTCTTGAACGCGGTATTCCTTGCCTTCCAGACGCAGCCGCCCCGCATCGCGGGCACCCGATTCACCTCGGTATTTGATGAAGTCGTCATAACCAATGGTTTCTGCGCGGATAAAGCCTTTCTCGAAATCGGTGTGAATCACACCGGCAGCTTGCGGCGCCGTTGCACCAGATTTCACTGTCCATGCGCGCACTTCCTTCACACCCGCAGTGAAATAGGTCTGTAACCCCAGTAGTGCATACGCTGCACGGATCACGCGATTCAAACCTGGCTCGTCCAGGCCAAGATCACGCAAGAACTCATCGCGCTCGTCATCTTCCAACTGACTGAGCTCTTCTTCGATAGCCGCACAAACCGGCACCACCTGTGCACCTTCCTGTTCGGCACGCGCCCTGACCGCATCAAGATGCGGATTTCCCGTGAAGCCATCTTCCAGAACATTGGCGACATACATCACTGGCTTCATGGTCAGCAAAAACAGATCGCGCAGCAGGGCTTTTTCGTCATCATCAAGTGCAACAGTGCGTGCCGCCTTGCCTTGATCCAACGCAACACGCAATTTTCCCAGCACCTCAATCTTGGCTTTTGCGTCCTTGTCGCCACTCTTAGCCACGCGCTCAAAGCGTGCAATGGCTTTATCTACCGACTCCAAATCCGCCAAAGCAAGCTCGGTGTCGATGGTGTCGATATCAGCTAATGGATCGACTTTGTTGTTGACGTGGATGACATCGTCGTTTTCAAAGCAGCGCACCACATGGGTGATGGCATCGACTTCACGGATGTGGGCAAGAAACTTGTTACCCAAGCCTTCACCACTGGCAGCACCAGCGACCAACCCCGCGATATCCACAAACTCAACGGCCGTTGGGATGACTTTCTGCGGCTTGATAATTTCTGCCAACGCATTCAACCGCGTATCCGGAACAGGCACCACACCGACATTCGGCTCGATGGTGCAAAACGGGAAATTCGCCGCAGCGATGCCAGCCTTCGTCAGTGCATTAAATAGTGTGGATTTGCCCACATTCGGCAAGCCAACGATGCCGCATTTGATACCCATTTTGCTTCACTCCATTTGCGTGTCACCACAAGGCAACACGGTGTATTTATTTTCGATGACAACGGCGATCATGACTTATGCACGCGGCGTATGCAGCCGCGTCATTGCATCAGCAAAATTCCCCTGCACGGCCAGCGGCAACACATCGGCAGCATCCGCAATGGCGCGCAGGATGAGCGCCTCATCCGCCGCACCTGGGCGACCAAGGACCCAAGGTGTCACGCGGTCTTTATGTCCTGGATGACCAATCCCCACCCGCAGCCGATGGAACTTGCCATGTCCAAGCAGCCGAATGGTGTCACGCAGACCGTTCTGGCCGCCATGCCCGCCATCAAACTTCAGGCGCGCAACGCCCGGGGGAAGGTCAAGTTCGTCATGCACCACCAGCATTTCGTCAGGCTCGATCTTCCAATAGCGCAATGCTGCCGTAATGGATTTTCCCGATTGGTTCATGAATGTAGCGGGTTTCAAGAGCCAAAGCGTTTGTCCAGCCACGTCAATTTTGGCGGTTTCACCAAACAATTTGCTCTCAAGACCAAAGCGCACATTGGCCTGTAATGCCAACGCATCAACAAGCCAAAACCCGGCGTTGTGCCGGGTTCTGAGATAGTCGGCACCGGGGTTACCCAGCCCAACGATAAGACGTAGTCCCGCCATGTGTATGCATCACATCTGCACGCCCCCACTTACCATGAGGGCGCACATCAACGTGATTACTTGTCGTCCTTCTTGGACGCCTTGGTGGCCGGCACGTCAGCGGCGGCTGGTTCAGCATCCGACTCGGCCTCTTCCTTGGCGTGCTTGGCAACAACCACAGCAACGTCATGTTCCTTGCCCAGCTTCAGGGCAGGAATTTCAACACCCGCCGGCAGCTTCAGATCAGACAAGTGCACCACTTCACCGACAGCCAAGCCGCTCAGATCCACTTCAATGGATTCCGGCAAGTCCTTCGGCAAGCAGCTGATTTCCACTTCGGTCAGCTCATGCATGATCACCACGCCGCCGGTCTTACCAGCTGGCGACTTCTCTTGGTTCAGGAAGTGCAGTTGCACCTTGGTGCGCAGCTCTTGGTTGGCGTCCACGCGCTGGAAGTCCAGATGCATGATCAACTGCTTGTACGGGTGACGCTGCATATCACGCAGCAGCACTTGCTCAACCTTACCGTCGATATCGAGGCTCAGAATTGAGGAATAAAACCAGTCGTGATGACTGGCCAACCAGATTTGTTCGTGCTCAATCTGGATGGCTTGTGGTGCGGCTTTACCGCCGTAAACAACTGCTGGCAATTGTGCAGCATGACGCAGGCGGCGGCTCGCACCCTTCCCCTCGACCTTGCGGCTGGTTGCCTTGATGGTATGTTCAGACATTGTTGACTCACTTTTCAGTTTCAATGAACCGCCTCGCGGCGGCAAAAACACTCACCCGCGACCAGATGAGCGACACGATGCCAATGGCATCAATACGGTTGCGACGTCAATCGACGTACAGCGAGCTGACCGATTCGCCATACGCCATGCGGCGAATGGTCTCGGCCAGCATTTCAGCCACACTGAGCTGACGGATTTTCTCACATGCCTGTGCCACGGACGACAGAGGGATGGTATCGGTCACCACCAGTTCATCGAGCTGCGATTTGTTCAGGTTGTCAATCGCCGCACCTGACAACACCGGATGCACGCAATAAGCCACCACCTTATTGGCACCCTGCTCTTTCAGCGCATTGGCGGCCGCGCACAAGGTGCCAGCGGTATCCACGATGTCATCCACCAGGATACAGGTTTTACCTGCCACATCACCGATGATGTTCATCACGGTGGCAACGTTGGCCTTCGGGCGGCGCTTGTCGATGATGGCCAGATCGGCGTCATCCAAACGCTTCGCAATGGCGCGCGCGCGCACCACACCACCCACGTCAGGCGAGACCACAATCAGGTCATCACCGCCATATTTGCGCCAGATGTCGGCCAACAACAACGGTGAGGCATAGACGTTATCAACGGGAATATCAAAAAACCCTTGAATCTGGTCCGCATGCAGATCAAGCGTCAATACACGATCGGTATTGACGGCCGTGAACATCTTGGCAGCCACTTTTGCCGTAATCGGCACACGCGATGAACGCGGGCGACGATCTTGCCGAGCATAGCCAAAATACGGCACAACCGCTGTCACACTGGCAGCTGATGCGCGCTTGAGCGCGTCGATCAACACCAGAAGCTCCATGAAATTTTCTGCAGTGGGCGCATTGGTTGATTGGATAACGTACACATCTTGCTTGCGCACGCTTTCTTCAATTTCAACCTGCACTTCACCATCGGAGAAGCGGCTAACCAGTGCTTTGCCTGGGCGAACCCCAAGCTTTTTACACACAGCCTTAGCTAACGGGCGGTTAGCATTCCCGGAAAAAACAAGCAGATGGGCTTTGTCTTGCATAGCGCGCCAACATTGAAGAAGGTGGGGGAGACACAGCGCTGATGCGCGAGATGGCAGGGGCGGAAGGATTCGAACCTACGAATGCCGGGATCAAAACCCGGTGCCTTAACCACTTGGCGACGCCCCTAACAAAACTGCTCCACTGCATCCAGCAGCGGCGACCTATCGGCTCCACGTGCAAGCCAGGCATGTATGCCTGCTGGCAACGCATCAAGTGCCTGTTGTGCAGATTGCGCGTTAGCAAATTCTACAAAACATCCACTTCCTGTGCCTGTCAGCCGCAGTGTTCCAAGTTGCGCCAGCCTCTGAAACAAAACATCCATTGCTGGATGCTGGCGCCGCAACACAGGTTCAAATGCGTTTTCGAGCACAGTACCGGTCAGGAAGCTCGCTATTGTGGCGGCACTTGCATCGCGCGTCAAATCTTTTGCTGCAAATAATTCAGCTGTGGCGACATGAATCCCCGGATCCACCAGCAAATACCATGCTTCCGGCAAGGAAATTGGCTGCAATCGCTCACCAACCCCTTCCGCCCACGCATTCTGACCACGCACAAAAACCGGCACATCCGCGCCCAGTGCCAAACCAATTTTCGCCAGTTGATCGGCATCAAGCCCTGTTTTCCAAAGCCGATTTAGTACCACCAACACTGTGGCGGCGTCCGATGACCCACCACCAAAGCCGCCCCCCATGGGAATGCGCTTCTCTACGCCAATTTCGGCACCATGCACTGCGCCTGTCGCTTGTTTAAGAGCATGCGCCGCGCGAACAAGCAAATCATCGTCCTCGGCAACACCTGCTGCCCCATCTCCCACACGCATGATCCGTCCATCATCACGCGGGCGCAAAAAAACTGTATCGCCCCAATCCAGCAAACGAAATACCGTTTGCAGCGCGTGATAGCCATCGGCGCGTCGCCCGATAATCCGCAAAAACAGATTCAGCTTGGCGGGCGCAGGCCACTGACTCCAACCATCTGCTGCGGCAAACTGACTTGCAGACACGCTCATTCCACCCCCCAGCGATCAATGATCAAACGCACACGGTCATGACCACGCTGTGCTTGAATCCGTGATGGCATCTGCAACTGGGTGAATGGGTCAAGCACCCATTGGCTGTAGTCCACCGTCCAGCCTGCCTGCACAATCTGTGCTGGCAGAAGGTTATTGTCGTAACGAATACGTGCTTCTCCCAAGTCATCTGCAGCAGCCACTGCACGCATCCAGCACCCCAAGGCCTCTACCGGCACATCCCAGGCAGTGGCAGTCCGCAACAACTGGGCAGCATCAACGCCATAAAGCGGCCCCTGCGGTACTCCCTGCAAAACGACTTGCTGCGCGCTGACTTCCAGCTGCCAGCTTTGCCGTGTCACCGGTGCCAGCAATTGCACATGAATACTCCCCTCTCCTTGCACCCATTCAATGCGCCCGCTACCACCGGTTTTGCCATTCGACAACGCCACGCGCCCAGCCATCGCCCAACCGGGTTGCGCGCACTGACCACTTCCCAGGCCGAGTGCTTCTGCACGTATCTGCTGCGCAGCACGCGCCTGTGCGGTATCCACATGCGAAACAGTAGGCAGCGAAGCACACCCTGCCAGCAGCACACTCCATACACTTACTGCATGCTCTTTTTTCATGCACCCGTCTCTTTAAGTGCGCGTTGCAGTGACCTGTTTTCCGGTTCCAATGCTTTTGCCTCGTCAAAATACTTGCGTGCTTCTGATTTTTTCCCCAGCACCCACAGCACTTGCCCCAAGTGGCTGGCGATATCCGGGTCTTTCTGCAAAGCGTAGGCGTGCCGCAAATGCTCCAAGGCCTCACGCGGCTTGCCCAAGCGGAACAGCACCCAGCCATAGCTGTCGATAATCGCAGCATTATCCGGTTCTGCCACACGCGCACGATCAATCAACTCAAGCGCCTCACGATAGCGTGTTGTCCGATCCGCCAAGGTGTAGCCCAGGGCATTCAAGGTGATGACATGATCCGGAAAAATCACCAGAATGCGCCGAAAATCCGCTTCTGCTCTGGCGATTTCATCTTGCCGCTCCCACATCAGTGCGCGCGCATAAAGAATGTCCTGATTATCAGGAAATGCCGCCAAACCACGGGCATACACCGCTTGTTCGCCTTGGATGTTCTTATCTTTGTGCTGCAGTTCTGCTTCCAGCAGGTAACTGTCACGCCGCATGTTTTCATCAAGCCGTGCATCCGACTGCAATGCCTGCAGTGCGGCGTAAGCCGCTGAAGGCTCGCCTTTCGCATGCAGCACATGCGCAGCCCGTAACCTTGCGATGTCCTGCGCACGCCCTTGCGGCACATTGCCATACCACCGCAACGCATCGTCATACTGTTCCAATTGCTCAGCCAACTGCCCAAGCAACAAGCGCCGCATGGGGTTAGGGTCGGTTCCGCCCGCGTTCAACTCACTATAAAGCGCCGTCATTCCTGCGTTATCCGCTGCACGCTCCAGCAAAATAGCGCGCTGCAAATAGACGGCATCGTCTTGCTCACCTTCGGCCAATATCACAGCGGCCTTGCTGTACTCACCCAACGCCTCGTATTCACTTGCCAGCGCCCAGCGCAACGGCATTGGCATCTGCGAGGTAGTCGTCAATGCCAGTAAAGCTGCTTTTGCCGCTTCCCGCTGCCCGGTTTCACGCAATAATTGCGCACGCAGCAACGCTACTCTTGGCTCATCAGGAAAACGCTGTACCACTTGCTGCACAACACGCTCTACCAACTTCTCCTGCCCAAGCCGCTGTGCCAGCCCGCCCATTGCCAACCAGCCCTGCAACCCATCTGGCTGCGGCCCGTGATTGATCACATTTTTCAGCATGCGACCAACCAAGGCAGGCTGCTTTCCTGTAGCCCCCGCCAATGCTGCAAGTACCAAGCGCCAGCCATCCGGGGCATCCATCAGTGCATCAATTTCACGTACTGCTTGCCGCCGCTGACCGGCCCGCAGCGCCAAACTGGCGGCAAACATGCGCTGATCGAGTGTGACTTCTGCTGTATATGCGCGCCATACTTGTAGTGCATCGGCAGTGAGAGCATCGTCATCAGCCAAGAGGGCAATACGTGCTGCGCGCTCCGCCAATACAGGGTCTTCACTCGCTTTTGCCGCATCTAGATAATACTGCGCTGCATCCTGCAAACGCCCTGACTGCAAAGCGAACTCACCCGCCATCACTGCAACCAGACGGTCTTTCGATGGCGCTTCAACAGGTAAGTCGCCGGCCCAAGTCGCTCCGTTGAAGGCAACCAGCAGCAACATCATAATTAAACGTAAACACAAGGGAAGCAGGCTCGGCATGCAAAGGACCAGTACAATAAGCGGCAACAATGTGAGATTAACGCACGCAACGTGCTGAACCTATCGCTAACCTGTAGTTGCTAATCAAAACCTCATGAGCTTGTTCGTCCTTGGCATCAATCATCAGACCGCGCCTGTAGCATTGCGCGAGAAGCTGGCGTTTGCCCCGGAGACTCTGGACTCTGCTCTGATTTCCTTGCGCAACCTGCCCAGTGTCAATGAGGCAGTTCTGCTTTCAACCTGTAATCGCACCGAGCTTTACGCACATACCACAGGGGATGACTGGCACCTGACACATTGGCTGGCCAGCCGCCCAGGTGCAGATGAAAGCGTCCATTCCTATCTTTATCGGCACCGTGATGCGCATGCAGTTCGGCATTTGTTTCGTGTCGCCAGCGGTCTCGACTCCTTAGTGCTAGGTGAACCACAAATCCTGGGGCAGGTGAAACAGGCGTGGGCCACTTCACGTAACGTAGGCAGCCTTGGCAGCAATCTTGACCGGTTATTTCAGCAAGCGTTTGCCACCGCCAAACGCACCCGCACGGATACCCGCATCGGGGCAAACCCTGTTTCAGTTGCTTCAATGGCGGTGCGTTTAGCGCAAGACACCTTTGCCCATATCAATGAATCCACCGTTCTGCTGATTGGTGCGGGCGAAACCATTGAGCTGGCCGCCCGCCATCTTGTTGAAGCCAAAGTACAGCGCCTTTTGATTGCCAACCGCACCTTGGCGCATGCGCAAGAACTGGCCAATCGTTATCGCGGAATTGCCTTGCCACTGTTTGAAATCGACAAACACCTGGCAGCAGCCGACATCGTCATTTCTGCCACTGCATCGCAAACACCCATTCTGCAACGCAGACAAGTCGAGCTGGCATTGCAGCAGCGTCGGCACCGTCCGATGCTGTTTCTTGATCTTGCCGTGCCTCGTGACATCGCCCCCGACATCGCCACCTTGCGTGATGTTTTTCTGTACACGGTGGATGATCTTGAACGCGCCATGGAAGAAAACCGGCGCAGTCGCCGTGAAGCGGCCCAGCAGGCAGAGATCATCATCGACCTGCACACCTCGCGTTTCATCGAGCAATGGCAGGCAAGCAGCCGGCAAGAATCCCTGCTGCAGCTACGCGCACATGGCGAAGCCGCGCGTGCAGCGGCACTTGCCAAAGCGCGGCAGCAACTGGCAGCTGGCGTACCCGCTGAAGAAGCCCTTGAGCTTCTTGCACATACTCTGACCAATCGCCTGCTGCACGCACCTACCGTTGCCCTGCGTGAAGCTGCGCGCACCGGTGACAGCGAACTGACCCGCGCAGCAGAACGGCTTTTTCCACACACTGGCACTGACCAAGACAACACATGACCCCCGCACTTCGCCGCAAGCTTGAAGCCTTGCTGGAACGGCATGAAGAAGTGGGACGACTTCTCTCCGACCCTGCCATTGCCAGCGATCAAACCCGCTTCCGCGCGCTCTCCCGGGAATACGCCAGCCTGCAGCCGGTAGCGGATGCATTACGCACCGAAACACAGGCACGTGATGATCTTGCCGCTGCCGAAGCCATGCGTGCCGACCCCGAACTTGCGGAGCTGGCCGAAGATGAAATCGCCCTTGCCAATCAACGCCTGCAGCAGCTTGAACAAGAGCTTCTTGCACAACTGATTCCCAAAGATGCACGCGATGACGGCGGTTTGTATCTGGAAGTTCGTGCAGGTACCGGTGGTGATGAAGCAGCCATTTTTGCTGGTGACTTGTTCCGCATGTATTCGCGTTATGCCGAAACACAGGGCTGGCGTGTGGATGTGGAGTCTTCGAATCCTGGGGAACACGGCGGATACAAAGAAATCGTGGCTCGGGTGGAGGGTGCTGCCGCTTATGCGCAGCTGAAATACGAATCAGGGACACACCGCGTGCAACGTGTTCCTGCAACCGAATCACAAGGTCGTATTCACACCTCAGCAGCTACCGTTGCCATCATCGCCCTTGAAACGGGTGAAACCGAAATCAGCATCAATCCTGCGGATCTCAAAATCGACACTTTTCGCTCATCGGGTGCTGGCGGGCAACACGTTAATAAAACGGAATCGGCCATCCGCATCACCCATCTTCCCAGCGGCGTGGTTGTTGAATCACAAACCGAACGCAGCCAACACGCCAACCGCGACAAAGCCATGAAACGTCTGCAGGCCATGCTGGTGGAAGCAGAAATGGAAAAGCGCGCCGCCGCCACCGCTGCCAACCGCAAACTGCAAGTTGGCAGTGGTGATCGCAGCCAACGCATTCGCACCTATAACTACCCACAAGGGCGCATTACCGACCACCGTGTAGAAGGGCTGACCCTCTACGATCTGCCGCATGTGCTTGAAGGTGACCTCAGTCCACTTATCACCCGCCTTCAGCAAGAACAACATGCCGAAGCGCTGGCACAGCTTGCACGCGAAGCCTGATTCAGCGTGGCAGTACGCTTATTACTGACTCGCCTGAACGTCATTTTCCGGCCAAGGAAGCCCAACTTCACTCACCAAGGCGCGGTACTGCGGCTCAGCACGGTAAGGCAATAAAAGCGCGTCATACAGCAGACTCTGCATCCCCGGGTCACGCGCCTGCAATGCCCGCTTCAGCCACTTAAACATGGCATCTGGCTGCTTACGCACTGCATACACCTGAGCAATCTGAAACGCCCAGCCTTCGGCGTAATGGTCGATGCAATACTGAAGCAAGGCATCTGCCTGCGCAGGATCTTCGCCAATTTGTGCCGCCAAAGCCAAAGCGAAATCTTGCCAGGGCCCCGGAGGTTCCAACTGCGCGGCACGTTTGGCAGCGGCAACGTCTTTTTGTAACACCGCAACAATACTGCGCAGGTGATGGCTATAGATTGCATTGGGTTCAATATCGAGGGTTTTATCGATGGCCTGATTCGCCTCATCCAGCCGCCCTAGTGGCATGAGATATGCCACCAGCCAACGGTAACGATTGGCATCCAGTGGATCCAGCTGCAAGGCTTTCTGGGTCAGCTCAATGGCTTGTGGAAGATCCCCTTGGCTGGCACGCGCCACACCCAACTGAAACAGTGCATCACCATCGTCAGGGGAAAGTGCAACCGCTTGACGCAATTCGGCTTCGCCTTCATTCCAGTTGAAATCACGCAACATCAGCAACCAGCCTTTTGCCACATGCGTCACCGCCTGCCCAGTGGCCAAACGCTCAGCTTCTGCAATCGCTGCATCCGCGTCGTTGAAAGCAGTCTCCGCCTGTTCACCACTCAAGCCACCGGAGACAAGATCAATCAAGATACGCGCCTTCATGGCATAGGCCACACCATAGTCAGGGTCAAGGCGAATGGCGTAGTCGTAAAGCTTGATCGCTGCCTCCGCATCCGTTGCCGAATGTGCCTGCAAATAAGCGTTATACGCATCAAGATTTCCGCTGGGGGGACGGTCGGTTTGCACGACTTCTTTTTCAAGCGGCAACAACCGTGACTTCAAAGCCCCAGCAACCGACGCCACAATCTGGTCTTGCAACACAAACAAATCTTTGTAGGGCCGGTCATAACTTTCCGCCCATACCGTACTGCCATCGGAAGCCTGAATCAGTGTGGCACTGATGCGCACCATTTCGCCCGCCCGCCAGATACTGCCTTCCAGCAAATGTGAAACCCCCAATTTATGGGCAATGTCCTGACTATCCTCTTTGCTGTCACGAAACAGGAAAGAAGACTTTCGGTTGATGACCCGCAGCCCATCGATATGCGAAAGCGCAATGATGAAACCTTCCGAAAGCCCGTCAGAAAAATACTGCTGCTCCTGATCGCCACTGACATTATCAAACGGCAGAACGGCGATGGAATAAGTATCCGCCTGCCCTTGCCCCGCTGTTGGCAACGTCGGTGATGAGCGCTCCAGCAAACGATCGGTCAGCAACAGCACAACGGCCAGTGCCAGAACGGCAAAAATGATCAGATCAACACGTCGATTGGAACGACGCGAGGGCTCATCGTCGTGGATCACCTCGCTTTCGCGCTTGATCCCCGATGTCGTGAACTCAAAGAACCACGACGCCATCAACCAGAACGGCAAACCAATGATGCTGGCGATCAAGAACCATTTGGTGGATTCCTCCGGCAGCGACAGCGAGCCGGTCAACTCGGAAATCCCCTGCGACAACACCCATACCGTACCGATATACAGCATACCGGCACGGATGACGTTACGTCGCTTCAGCTCTCCGATGAATCGCCCGATCATGCTGCGTCCGTGTATCGCTTCAAAACAATTCTGGCATAGTCTGCCTGAAATCGTTCACTCTTACTCTGCCTTCGGCCCACCGAATAATGCGATGTCATCCTCCAACATACGCGCCGTAACTGGCCCCGTGTATTTACGCTTCAATTCACCGTCTGGGGCAATCAGCCAAGTGGTTGGCAGACCACGCGGCGAACCAAAATCTGCCGGCGGGTCATAGATATCGATTTTCGCCACCGGATACACCACCGGACGCTTGTGCAGAAATGCGCGTAAATCGTCTTCGCTGGCATCGTCGTAGGCTAACCCCAGCACAGTCACATGCTCACGCATCGCAGCCAATGCCGATAGCTCGGGCATTTCCTTGATGCAGGGGCCACACCACGTGGCCCAATAATTCACGATCCGCCATTTTCCGTGATCTTGTGCCAGATCATAGTGCTGCCCATCCAGTGTTTCGACCTGCAAGGCAGGCCGCATTTCGGAACTTGCCTCTTTCGCTGTTGGCGGCGGCTCTGCGCTGCAGGCGATCAGCCCCAACGCCATGATCGCTGCCAGCATCACATGCTTCTTCACTTACTTTGCTCCTGCATGACATCTGAAAACACACTGGCTACCGATTGCTGCAAGCGCTCCTGCAACGGCTGTTGCAAACGGTCAATGGCTGCCGTTACTGCCGCACCCAGCGCATCATCGGTCGCCACACGCCGCTGCCCCTCCATTGGAATCCGCAAACGTGCGGATTCGTATAGCTCAACAAGTGGCACATCATCCAGATCACGCGCCAATAACCACTCGCCATTTTCCGCACGTCGCAAGACATTGCTTTCCACCATGCGCTCAAGCAGCACTTGCAGCATGTTGTCAGTCAGCCCAGGCTCGAATTGCAGAATTTGCTCACTGGATAAGCCCTCACCGCGCTCACGTGCCTGCAAGAACCGCCCAAGCATGCGCAGCAATCCATAAAACTCCTGCCCATGTGGAAGACGCAATTCTCTGGGCTGATAACGAAATGCCGTCAATGCTGAGGCAAATGACGCACCAAACAACACCGACACCCAGCTCAGGTACATCCACAACATGAAAATCGGAATGATGGCCACAGCGCCGTAGATTTTCTGGTAGGAGTCAAAACTTCCCAGATACATCCCCAGCCCAGACTTCACCCCTTCAAACAACAGCATCGATAACACCCCGCCTGCCAGCGCATGTCGCCATGCCACATGCTGATGCGGCATGACGCGAAACAGCACCGCAAACGCCATGATTTCGATCCCCATCGGCGTCAGCCACAACAGCCAGCGTTCAAGCCATTGCCCCGGCTGTGTTTCAAATATCGACAACGTGAACAGGCGCGTGGTCAACGCCAGACTGGCAGCTGCCACCAGTGTTCCCAAGGTCAACACTGTCCAGTACACAAGAAAACGCCCGAGTTTTGGCCGCGCTGTGGGTACCCGCCAAATTCGATTGAAAATGGATTCCACGCTATTGAGCGTCAACAGCAGGGAAACAATCAGCGCCAGCGCACCGGCAGCGGTCAAAGATCGCGTATTACTGGAAAAGTCCGTCAAATATCCCGACACCGCACGCGCTGCACTGGGAACAAAGTTCGCAAAAATGAACTCACTGAGTCGGTCACTCCATGCATCAAACACCGGAAACGCCGACAGCACACCAAACGCCACCATGGTCAATGGCACTAAGGCAAATGCCGTGGTGTAAGACAATGCACCCGCCGCTTCAAACAGGCGATCATCCAGAAACCGACGCAACAGAAAACGGCTAAAGCTGCTCGCACGCCGATGATCGTGCCAGTGGTTGCTCAAATGCGAGAATGTCTGCCTAAGATCCATTCGGAAAGCCTAACAGGTCACCGAGTATCCTATCCTTTACCGACACTCTTTTTTACCCAGCACAATGCCTGAAATTCTTGTCTTGTATTACAGCCGCGGGGGCTCCGTAGCACGTCTTGCGCGGCAAATCGCCCGTGGTATTGAGGAAGTCCCAGGCATGCAGGCACGCTTGCGCACCCTGCCACCCGTGGCGCCCGTGACCGAAATCGCCGCACCCCCCGAGCCAGAAACCGGTGCGCCTTATGTACAAAAAAACGACCTTGCCGAATGTGCAGGGCTGTTATTAGGCAGCCCCACCCGTTTCGGCAATATGGCAGCGCCGGTAAAACACTTCATCGACACCTTGGGCAGCGAATGGGCCAGTGGCGTCTTGGTTGGCAAGCCTGCGGCTGTTTTTACCTCCACCGGCACCATGCATGGCGGGCAAGAGTCCACCTTGCTGACGATGTTGGTTCCCTTGCTGCATCACGGCTGCGTGATTGCGGGCATTCCCTTCACTGAGTCTGCGCTCAATACCACGACAACCGGCGGCAGCCCTTATGGCGCCAGCCACTTTGCTGGTGCGCAAAACAACCCCGAACTCAGCGACGACGAAGCAGGTTTGGCACGCGCACTGGGACGAAGGATTGCGCAGCTGGCAGGACAACTGACCCCATGACACCGCAACGCTTTTTATTACTCACGCTACTCACCATGAGTGCTTTCTTCACACTTTGGGCGCTGCGTAGCACATCGCCCCTGGCTGGACTTGTGGTGTTTGCCGCACCGCCCGCCATCTTGAGCCTTGGTGCGTTTCTGCACTGGCCGCGCATTGGTTTTATCTCTGCCGTACTTGCCCTGCTTTGGTTTAGCCACGGCGTCATGTTGGCTTGGGCCGAACCCAGTCAACGCGGGTTTGCATTGCTGGAAGCCGCTCTCGCGCTTCTGGTGATTTATGCCGCGTGCCTGCCTGGCATCCACGCGCGGCGCGCGAAGTTACAAGCGAAATAAACACACATAATTTTCTCTCCCATCCTGCTGAAGCGGACTTTCACCATGGACAACCTGCTCATCGTCACAACCGGCGGCACCATCGACAAGATTTACTTCGATGACAAGTCCGACTATCAAATCGGCGACCCACAAATCGGGATGATCCTGCGTGAGCTGGGGGTGACCTTCCGCTTTAGCGTGATCCCCATTCTGCGCAAAGATTCGCTGCACATCACCGATAGCGACCGCGAACTGATCCGCGCCACCATTGCCGCCCAACCTGCCAAGCATGTTTTGGTCACGCATGGCACCGACTCCATGGTGGCCACCGGGAAAGTGTTGCAATCCATTGCCGACAAAACCATCGTGATGACCGGCGCACTCAGCCCGGCACGCTTCCGTGGTTCAGATGCCGAGTTCAATATTGGTTGCGCAATTGGCGCTGTGCAGTCACTCCCTGCTGGCGTGTATATCGCCATGAACGGCAAGATCTGGAACCCGTTGCATGTGCGCAAGAACGTGACTGAAAACCGTTTCGAGGAAGCCTGACTTAAGTAAAACCACCCTTGATAATAAAATTTATCCTTATGATATTTACTGCACCCACTAAAACCACAGTAAAAATTAAGGAGGGCTACAACAAACACCACATACACAACACTGGACTGCCCCACAACACCTCATAACTTGACCTGACCCATCGATGCATTTCTCCGAACAACAATCCGTACTTTTTACTATGGAGGATTGCGATGATGAGAGCGTATCCGCAACCGAAGACATAGAATCAGGACAGGGGGTTACTTGAAAATTCACTGCATCCGGATGAAATCTTGATGTCGCAACTACCCTTAGAGAAAATCGCTTTTCATCTTCTAATGACAAGTTAGCAGGCACACCGTCTATCAAAATAAATGTGGGCTCTGCAAGAACAACCCAATGAGCATTAATCCTCTCAAGAATTACTGCACGCAAATGCACAGATTTTTGCCCATCGCCAGTTATTTCTGCCGGGGCAGCAGTCACTTGAAATCGATATTTTTCATCATCACCATTAGCAATGGTAATTTGTGCTGGATGTGAGGGCGCAACAATCAGCTTGGGATGTGCTAGCACTTGATCAAAATTTTTAATTTCCAGATCTAGCGCATAGGAATTAACAGCATCACTATCAACTATTGTTCTGCCGCCTACTTTTGCCACGACCAATGCGGAAACAAAAAAAATGATAACAATAAAAATCCCTGATTTAATCTTCATTATGGATACCTCAAGAATATAATAAGCGCTTATATCGATTCATTTTATCAATGTCAAGAAGCTCAAAACATGCCGGTTTCCAGACGGGCGACATCCGACATCATGGTCTGATTCCACGGTGGGTCAAATACCAGCTCGATGTCGGTATCCAGCACCGTGGGGATGCGCTCCAACTTGGCACGCACGTCATCCACCAGAATATCGCCCATGCCACAGCCGGGGGCGGTTAAGGTCATACGTACTTTGACGCCCCGCCCGCCCTCAACAGGGTACAAATCCGCCTGATAGACCAAGCCCAAATCCACGATATTGACCGGAATTTCCGGGTCAAAACAGGTGCGTAACTGGTCCCATACCACGCGCTCGACATCTTCATCGGTAGCGCCTTCCGGCAATGCCAGCGGTTGTGGCGGCTCTTTGCCAATGGCATCACCGTCTTCACCAGCGATACGCATCAGATTCCCTTCCACAAAAACTGTCCAGCTGCCGCCCAATGCCTGGGTGATATAGCCCACCGTGCCAACGGGTAAAACCACCTCGTCACCTTGTGGGACAAGCACTGCGGCGCAATCGCGCTCGAAACGGACAGGTTCGCTACTACGGGAATACATGGGTCAGCACTGGGATTGAATCCGTACCATTCTAGTCCCAATCCTGTGTTTCGTCTTCCCTTGCGTTAGCATCAACAGCCCGATTGCCCCACAGAACGCATTGACCTCATGCCTCCACCGCTTCCCAATGCCACACGCTGGTATGCCCTGCCTCTGGTCACTCTTGGAGCGATGGGGTTTTCTGCCGCTTGGCTGTTATTGGCGTTAGCCACCGGCAGCCAATGCGCCTGGCTGGCGCCCTTGGCGGCAATTGACATGTGGTTGTTGTTGCGCATTTCGCACTGCCGCGCCGGCATGCGACGCGCGTTGACCAGCGCACTGGCAACGCTACTGATTATTTTCTGCGCCAATTTCCTGATTGCCGCTGCCTATATGGGCATGCATTTCGGCCTACGGCCATGGGAGTCTGCGCTCAAGCTTGGGCCGTCGTATGCGTGGCTGCTGTCGATGCTGGCCAATGACCGCATCGACATCGCCTTTTATCTTGCCGGTCTGGTCGTGGCGCTATGGACGGGGCTCAGTGGCCGCCGTCCAATGCCTTCAACTCGCTGACCAGTGCATTCGCCATCTCACTGCCATCGCCGTACAGCATGCGCGTGTTGTCTGCATAGAACAACGCATTTTCAATACCGGCGAAACCCGTGCCCTTGCCGCGTTTGATGACGATGGTGTTCTTCGAGTTCACCACGTCAAGAATCGGCATGCCGTAGATCGGTGAAGCGGGGTCGGTTTTGGCAACAGGATTCACCACGTCATTGGCGCCAATCACCAACGAAACATCGGTTTGGGCGAATTCGGGGTTGATGTCGTCCATATCGGCAATAAGGTCATACGGCACACCCGCTTCAGCCAAGAGCACATTCATATGCCCAGGCATGCGCCCAGCGACCGGGTGAATAGCGAACTTTACCTTCACCCCGCGTTCGATCAAGCGCTGGCTGAGTTCCCAGATCTTGTGCTGAGCCTGTGCCACGGCAAGGCCATAACCAGGCACGATCACCACACGCTCGGCAAATGCCATCATCGCAGCCACGTCACTGGCATCAATCGGTTTCATCGAACCACCGATTTCCTGCATCTGCGCACCGCCGCCCCCGAAATTGGAGAACAACACATTGCTGATCTTGCGGTTCATCGCCTTCGCCATCAGGCGAGTCAGCAGCATGCCAGCCGCCCCCACCATGGTGCCGGCAATAATCAGTGCTTCGTTCCCCAGCACATAGCCCTCAAACGCCACCGCCAGACCGGTGAAGGCGTTGTACAGCGAAATGACCACCGGCATGTCAGCACCGCCAATCGGCAGCGTCATCAGCACGCCCAGCGCCAGCGCCAGCACGAAGAAGGCAATGATCCACGGCATCGCCAGCGTCTGTAGTGCCATCACCCCACACACCACGGCCGCCAAAGCCACCAGTGCATTGAAATACTGCTGCCCGGGGAAGGTATAACGCTTGTCCATGCGGCCATCGAGCTTGGCCCAGGCAATGACCGAACCGGTCAGCGATACCGCACCAATCAACGCGCCCACCACCGCCAAGACCAACCCCAGCTGCGAAGGCACTGGCGCACCAGCAGAAAACTTGACCAGCTCCACCGCACCGATACCTGCTGCGCTCCCCCCCCCCATGCCGTTGAACAGTGCCACCATCTGCGGCATATCGGTGATCGCCACCTTCTTGCCCCACGCCCAGTTCAGCCCGACACCCAATACGATGGCAACAAGCATCAGTGCGATATTGTGCAACCCAGGCAGAAAGAACGTCGCCACGGTGGCAATCAACATGCCCATGCCTGCCCACTGAATACCACTGCGTGCAGTCTTGGGACTGGCCATACGCTGCAGACCCAGCAAGAACAGCGTTGCTGCGATGAAATAACTGAACTTGATCACATCCAATGCGCTCACTTGCCGCCCTCCTTCTTGGACGACTTGAACATCTCCAGCATGCGCTCCGTCACCACATAGCCACCGGCAGCGTTGCCAGCGCCAAGGAAAACCGCCACAAAGCCCAATACTTTTTCCAATGGGGTATCCGCATGCCCCAGCACGACCATCGCGCCAATCAGCACGATGCCGTGAATAAAGTTGGAACCCGACATCAGCGGGGTATGCAGAATCACCGGCACCCGCGAAATGATCACATGACCGGCAATTGCCGCCAGCATGAAGATATACAGCGCTACGAAGCCATCACCCACGGTTCACCTCCAGAGTTTGCTGACTGCATCATAAACAGGCAAACGCCTGCTGACTATGTCAACCGTATCGCACCCGGTGCGTTTTCTTCTTCGAACCAGCATAAAACACCCTGAGCGACGTACCCACAGCACATGTTGTTACTGATACCCGATAAGCTTGGCGCCGTGAAACAGGACCCATCACTGCCCAGCAACACCGCATCTCCCGCATCGTTTGAGGACTTTTTGCGGGAGATTGAAGTGCGTGCTTTCCGCTTTGCGGAAACCGGGTTACGGCATCGTGAAGACGCGCTGGATGCCGTGCAAGATGCCATGTTGAAAATGTTGGCCTACAAGCACCACCCAGCCAGTGAATGGAGTCCGTTGTTCTGGAGTATTTTGCGTAACCGCATGATTGATATGCAGCGCCGTGGGCTGTTTCGCCTGCGCTGGCTTTTACCCAATACCGATCAGCAAGGCGACACCCTGGATTGGGCCGATGAAAGCCCCGAACCTTCTCGCAGCCATGACAGCCGCGAAGCGTGGCAACGCATCCAGACCGCCTTGCGCACACTTCCTGCACGCCAACGTGAGGCGTTCAGCCTGCGTATTCTTGAAGAACTGGATGTCGCCGCTACCGCCCGCGTCATGGGCTGTAGCGAAGGCTCCGTGAAAACACATTTGTCACGCGCTCGTGAAGCCATGCAAAAGCAGTTGGGAGATTTCCAATGACACACACCCCCATCACCAACCATGCGCAAGCTGCTTTCGACAGTGCCATGCGTACGCATTACGCCCAAGCGCAAGCACAGGTGTCGCCGCAGGTACGCGCACAATTGGCGCAGCGTCGCAGTGCCGTATTGCGTGGCAGCACTGCTACCAGCCGCGCACCTCGCTTCCATCTCCGGTTTGCAGCAGCAAGCTTTGCCGCAGTCTGTGTATTGGCAGCAGGCCTGCATTTCATGCAACCCACCGCCACCTCTGAACTCATCATTGATGAAGACTTGATCCAGCAAACAGCACTGCTCGATAGCACTGGCAACGTCTCACTGGAAGAAGACCCCGATTTTTATGCTTGGCTCGGCACAGCCGATGTTCAATATCTGGCTTTGGAGTAACCCATGCAACGCTTTCTAACACTCATTGTTCTGTCACTGGCCGTATGGCTGACAGCCCTGCCCGCCAACGCACAAAACGCCAAACCAGACGCCCTGCCAGACTGGGAACAACTCAGCCCTGCACAGCGTGCCCTGCTGATTGCGCCGATTCGTGATCGCTGGAACCGCGAGCCAGAAAATCGGCCACAGTTTCTTGAGTACGCCCAGCGCTGGGACTCAATGCCGCCTCCTGAGCGTAAGCAGGCGCGGCGCGGCATGGAGCGCTGGGAAACCATGTCACCAGCGCAGCGCAACGAAGCGCGTGCGATTTACCATGCTACCCGCAACATGAACAAAGAAGAGCGCCGCAGCTTCATCGAGAAATGGCAGAAAATGAGCCTGCAACAGCGTACAGAATGGTTAAAAAACCATCCTGCACCTGAGCATCGCAAACCCGATTAAAGCCTCAATTAAACGTCTACGCCGCCGGAGTTACCCGCTCTGGCCAGACGGTTTTCGCCAGCAGCTCATCATCCCAGTCAAACGCCAGCGTTCCGTCTTTCAGCAACAAACTGACGAAGTTAAAGACGTTGCGAGCAAACATTTCGCTGGCATGCTGCGCGCCCAATGACGCCAGATTCAGTGGTCCTGCAAGGGTGACACCCGCCGACTCCACCGTTTCACCAGGCTGCGTGAGCTCGCAATTGCCGCCGGTTTCTGCCGCCAGATCAACGATGACACTGCCCGGCTTCATGCCTGCCACCATCGCCGCTGAAATGATTTTTGGTGCCGGACGACCCGGTACTGCAGCCGTACACACGATGACATCCACATTCTTCAGATGATCGGCCAAACGACGCTGCTGTTCGGCGCGCTCTTCGTCGGTCAGTTGTCTGGCATAACCACCTTCACCTGCAGCTGACACCCCAAGATCAAGGAACTTGCCACCCAACGACTCAATCTGCTCGCGGGTTTCAGGGCGTACGTCAAAGCCCTCAACAGCAGCGCCTAAACGCTTTGCGGTTGCAACGGCTTGCAGCCCCGCCACGCCCGCACCTACGATCAGCACTTTGGATGGACGAATGGTGCCGGCCGCTGTGGTCAACATCGGGAAGAAACGCGGCGCTAATTGTGCGGCAATCAATACCGCCTTATAGCCCGCCATCCCAGCTTGCGAACTGAGAATATCCATCGCCTGCGCACGGGTGGTGCGCGGTAAACGCTCCAGCGGAAAAGCCACCAGCTTGCGCTGCTGGATGGCGTCAGCGCGCGCCGACTCCGCCTGCGGATATAGCCCACCCACCAGCACAGCACCTTCCTTCAAGGCTGCAATCGCCTCCGCCGATGGTGCCTGTACGCAAAGCACGACATCCGCTTCTGCTGTGGCGGCTTCATTAAGCTCTGCACCGGCTTCTGTATAAGCGGTATCGCTAAAAAAAGCCCCCGCACCAATACTTGGTTGAATCCGTACCGTTGCACCGGCGGCCACCAGTTTCTTGCATGTTTCCGGGCTCAATGCGACTCGTCGTTCCCCTGCTGTCGCTTCACGCGCCACTCCCACGATTACCGCCATTGTTTACTCCAAGGTTTGAAGTTCAAAGTGTCCGATTCACCATCCTACCGAAAGCAGGGGCTACCATGCAGGTTCCCTTTGCCATCTTTTTGCCATGTTAACGCTTGCTGCCCTGAATTCACGCCGCTCCACACCAACCCGCCAACTTACCTCCCCCGGCCCCAGCCCTGAGCAACTCGAACGTATCCTGCAAACAGCTGTACGTGTCCCCGATCATGGCAAGCGTGTTCCGTTCCGTTTTTTGACGATCCAGCACGCGGCTCGCCTTGCACTTGCCGATGCTGCCGAAGCACGCCTGCGACAACGCGAGCCTAACCCCGACCCAGCTATCGTCGATAAACTTCGCACGCGCTTCATCGCTCCGCCACTGACGATTGCAGTGATTGCACACCAAGGTGACGACGCAAAAATCCCTGCCTCCGAGCGCTTTGCCACCGCTTCCTGTGTCTGCCTGCTCTTACTGCAAGCTGCGCAGGCAGAAGGTTTTGGCGCACAGTGGTTGACTGGCTGGCTGACCCACGACCGTGATTTCCTTGAGCAAACGCTGCGTCTGAGCCCCGATGAAGTCCTCGTGGGTACACTTGCGATTGGCAGTACAAACACCCAGCCCACAGAACGCGAACGCCCCGACATCCATACCCTGTTATCCGACTGGCAACCATGACGGAACGCACGCTCTATCTTGTGGATGCGTCTTTGTATGTGTTTCGTGCATGGCATTCCATTCCGAATGAATTTCATGACCCTGATGGCTGGCCCACCAATGCCGTGCAGGGCTTCAGCCGATTTCTGCTGGAATTGCTGGAAAACGAGCGCCCGCAGCACATCGTGGTGGCCTTTGATGAGGCGCTTGATTCATGCTTCCGCAACACACTTTACGCGGACTACAAAGCCAACCGTGACCCAGCACCCGCCGAATTGCGACGCCAGTTTTCTTGGTGCAAGGCACTCTGCCAAGCGCTCGGACTTGTCACGCTTGCACATGCCGATTACGAAGCCGATGACCTGATTGGCAGTGCCACGTATCGCGCACGTCAGCATGGTTTTCGTAGCGTGATTGTTTCTGCCGACAAAGATCTTTCGCAACTTTTGCAACACCGCGATGAGCAATATGACTTCGCCAAAAAGCAGCGTTGGGATCAGGATGGCGTGAAAGTACGGCATGGTGTGCAGGCGCATCAGATTGCCGATTACCTTGCACTTACCGGCGATGCCGTTGACAACATTCCAGGTGTACAAGGCGTTGGCCCTAAAACCGCGGCGGTGCTTCTGGCACATTTCGGCTCACTGGATGCCCTGCTGGAACGCCTTGATGAAGTGCCTTATCTGCGTCTGCGCGGTGCCGCGCAACTGGCCATCAGGCTACGCGCACAGCGTGAACAAGCCCTGCTATGGCGACAATTGACAACCATCGCCTTGGATGCCCCCTTACCTGAGGGGCTGTTCCAACGCAGCCATGGCGACACCGAAGAATTGACCGCACTGGCCGACTGGGTGGGTTTTGGACCACTGACACGCAAACGCTTGTTTGCCGCAGCGACGCCTTGAAAATACGTGACTGCAGTGTTTTTAGACGCCACTTCTGCGCTACGATCAACACATGGGGCATCTCAAACACACACTCTACGAAGGCCAATGGTTACGGCTGGTTCAAATCGGGCATTGGGAATCCTGTGAGCGCACACATGGGCAAGGCATGGCAGTCATCGTGATTGCAGTGACGCCCAATGACGATGTGCTGTTCGTTGAGCAATACCGCATCCCGCTGGGCGCACGCACAATCGAAATGCCAGCGGGTCTTGTTGGCGATGACCACGCTGAAGACACGCTTATTGATGCAGCCCGGCGCGAGCTGATTGAAGAAACGGGTTGGTCGGCTGGCAAAATCGATGTTTTGCTCACCGGCCCAACCAGCTCGGGCATGAGTAACGAACGAATTGCATTTGTTCGCGCCCGCGATCTTGTGAAGGTGGGTGAAGGTGGCGGGGTCAATGATGAGCACATCATTGTGCATGCCGTCCCTCGCACACAGGCACCTGCCTGGTTGATGCAGAAGCAGGCGGAAGGTTTCGAGCTTGATCTCAAGCTCTGGGCTGGTCTTTGGATGATTGACCGCAACCCGGATGGTTCACTGGCGGTGTAACGGCTAGAAAAACTTGCCCCTCATCCGGCCTGCGGCCACCTTCTCCCCACAAGTGGGGAGAAGGGAAATCAATAGCCAAGCAAGCCACTCTCCCGAAATCGGGGAAAAGGAAATCAATAGTCAAGCAAGCCACTCTCCCGAAAGCGGGGAGAAGGGAAATCAATGCTCAAGCAAGCCACTCTCCCGAAAGCGGGGAGAAGGGAAATCAATGCTCAAGCAAGCCACTCTCCCGAAAGCGGGGAGAGGTGTCACATCAAGCGCCACACTGACCGCCTCAGGCGCCGCGCTGCTACTGGCTTTTCCCTCTCCCCGCTTGCGGGGAGAGGGTGCCCAAAGGGCGGGTGAGGGGCGCTTCACTCAGCCAGCAAAATGATCCGTCGCCCGCACCAGCGCATCGACATTTTCCGCTTCAAATGCCGAATGCCCGGAATTAGGCGAAACAATCAGCTCTGCCTTCGGCCACACTTTATGCAGATCAAAACCACTTTGAATTGGGCACACCACATCGTAACGCCCATGCACAATCACACCAGGAATATCAGCAATCTTGTGCGCGTCACGCAACAACTGCCCTTCTACCTCAAAGAAACCGCCATTCACGAAATAATGGTTTTCGATACGCGCAAACGCTAACGCAAACTCCGCATCACCATGTGTTTGCGTGTAGTTCTCAGGGATTTGCAAATAGCTCGTCCCCCCTTCCCAAATTGCCCACGCCTGCGCTGCCGCAAGACGTGTCTGCACATCTTCAGACGTCAACCGACGGTGGAACGCGGAAATCAGGTCGTGCCGTTCCACTTCCGGAATAGCACTGATGTAATGCTGCCACGCATCTGGGAACAAACGCGACGCCCCCTCTTGGTAGAACCATTCCAACTCCCAGCGGCGCAGCATGAAGATGCCACGCAATACAAGCTCACTCACCCGCTGCGGATGTGTTTGCGCATATGCCAACGCCAGGGTTGAACCCCAGCTGCCACCAAACACTTGCCACTGCTCCACACCCAAGTGTTCACGCAGTTTTTCGATGTCCGCCACCAAATCCCACGTGGTGTTATTCACCAAATCCGCATGCGGCTTGCTGCGTCCTGCCCCCCGTTGATCGAACAGAATGATGCGGTATTTGCTGGGGTCATGGAAACGGCGCATCTTGTCATTGCACCCAGCACCTGGCCCACCGTGCAGCAGCACCACAGGCTTGCCGTTTGGGTTGCCACACTGCTCCCAATAAAGCGTGTGCCGGTCATCAACCGGCAACATGCCAGTTTGATAAGGGGTGATTTCGGGGTACAACGTGCGCATGGCAATTCCTTAGAAAAACAACAAGTCATTAAGATTGATTCTCGTTGATGTGGAGCGGTTTCAGCAACTTACGGGGAGCGCATCCCGCATCACGCACCTTCCCGATAACACCCCAGCGTCACACGGTCGCGGGCTTCAAGGTCTTGCACGGTGCTGACATCGGTATATCCGGCTTGCTGCAATAGATGTCTGATTGCGGCACCTTGCTCCCAGCCATGTTCTAGCAGCAACCAACCATCTAGTTGCAGGTGGCTGCGGGCGTCCAGCGCAATTGTGCGAATGGCTGAAAGCCCATCCGTGCCGCTGGAAAGCGCCATCGCCGGTTCAAAACGCAAGTCGCCTTGCGCCAGATGGGGGTCACCCTCGGCAACATACGGTGGGTTGCTGGCGATGACATCAAATCGCTCACTCATCAGCGGCTCCAGCCAATTGCCTTGACGAAAGCTGACATTCGTTATTCCGTTGCGCTGGGCGTTTTGTTTCGCCATTGCCAGCGCATCCGTGCTGGCATCGGTAGCGACCACCTGCGCCAATGGGCGCTCCTTTGCCAACGCCAAAGCAATTGCACCGCTGCCAGTCCCCAGATCGGCCACATAACACGCGGCCTGTTCTGGCAAGCGCAGCAACGCTTGCTCAACCAGCAATTCCGTTTCTGGCCTGGGAATCAACGTGGCGGGGCTAACCAGCAAATCCAGTGTCCAAAATCCGCGCTGCCCCGTCAGATAAGCAACGGGCTCACCCGCTTGCCGACGCACCAACAACTGCTGAAATTGACGTGAAGCTGCTTCATCCACATGCGCATCATCATGTGCAAACAGCCAGCCACGCGGTTTCTGCAGCACATGCGCCAACAGGATATCGGCATCAATCGGGTCTATCGTAGTGGCGGCAAGCTGACGCCACGCGGCAACGGAGTTTGGAAGGTTATGCATGCCCGCATCTTAACGAGATGCAAGTAGGACGTGGGATTTGCCAATTCACCAATCAATTGATAGCTTTTATCTATCAATTCAATGAAAACAATCAATTTCCATTATTGATAGTACTTGCCTATCCTGACACCGTGTTCTTCAACCACCCCTCAACTCATTGGAGCTTTTTCATGTCTCTTATCAATACCCAAGTACAACCCTTCAAGGCCAATGCATTCAAGAATGGTCAATTCATTGAAGTGACCGAAAAAGATCTGCAAGGCAAGTGGTCGGTGCTGATCTTCATGCCCGCCGCCTTCACCTTCAACTGCCCTACCGAAATTGAAGATGCCGCAGAGCATTACCCTGAATTCCAGAAGGCCGGTGCCGAGGTGTACATCGTCACCACCGACACACACTTCAGCCACAAGGTATGGCACGAAACCTCGCCAGCTGTGGGTAAGGCACAGTTCCCGCTGGTAGGTGACCCCACCCATCAGCTGACCAATGCCTTTGGCGTGCATATTCAGGAAGAAGGCCTTGCACTGCGCGGCACCTTTATCATCGACCCAAGCGGCACCATCAAGACCATGGAAGTACACGACAACGCCATTGCACGCGATGTTGCCGAAACCGTGCGTAAGTTGAAGGCAGCTCAGTACGTGGCTTCGCACCCGAATGAAGTGTGCCCAGCCAAGTGGAAGGAAGGCGCACAAACCATCGCTCCTTCGCTGGACCTGGTTGGCAAGATCTAATTCAAACCGCCCTCTCCCCGTTCGCGGGGAGAGGGACCCCACCTTGAGACAGCTGCGTGTAGCCGGTGCCAATGCGCCGATTTCACCGAGCTCTTTCCTCTCTACCGTTGCCCGTGCGGCTCTTGCACGGAATGGCAACGCTTACCCGAAATTCACTCCACAGGAGATCGCCATGTTAGATGCCGCCCTCAAAGCACAACTTTCTTCCCTGCTTGAAAAGCTGCAACACCCGATTGAACTGGTCGCCACGATCGATGACTCGGAAGCATCGCGTGAACTGGCTGCCTTGCTGGATGAAATCGCTTCGCTTTCACCCAAGATCACCCGCAGCGCTGGTAACGATGCACGTAAACCTTCGTTCCTGATTCGCCGTACCGGAACCGATATTCAGGTTGGCTTTGCTGCCCTGCCCCTGGGTCACGAATTTTCTTCGCTGGCACTGGCCTTGCTGCAAGTGGGTGGGCACCCAGTGAAGATTTCCGACGAACTGAGTGCGCAAATTCGCGCATTGCCGGGTGACTACATCTTTGAAACCTATATGTCGCTGCACTGCCAAAGCTGCCCTGAAACAGTGCAGTCATTGAATGCCATGAGCGTTCTGAACCCACGCATTCAACATACTGCGATTGATGGCGCGTTGTTCCAGGCAGAAGTGGAAGCCAAGCAAATCATGTCGGTGCCCACCATTTTCATGAATGGTGCAGAGTTTGATGCAGGCCGCATGACCATCGAACAGATCGTGGCCAAGCTGGATACCGGTGCCGCCGCACGTGCTGCCGAAGCCCTGAACGACCGTGAACCTTACGACGTGCTGGTGATTGGTGGCGGTCCTGCAGGCGCAGCCGCAGCACTCTATGCCGCCCGCAAAGGCATTCGCACCGGCATCGTGGCCGAACGCTTCGGTGGACAAGTGCTGGACACGCTGGCAATCGAAAACTTCCCCTCCGTTGACTACACCGAAGGCCCCAAACTGGCTGCTTCACTGGAAGCACATGTCCGTGGCTATGGTGTGGATGTCATCACCGCGCAGCTAGTAAAAGCCCTGCACCCGGCACCTCAGGCAGGTGACTTGGCACGTGTTGAACTGGAAAGCGGCGCCACCCTGCGCGCCAAAACAGTGATTCTGGCCACCGGTGCACGCTGGCGCAAAACTGGGGTTCCGGGTGAAGAAGAACACCGCAACAAGGGCGTGGCGTTCTGCCCGCACTGCGATGGCCCCTTGTTCAAGGGCAAGAAAGTCGCCGTGATTGGGGGTGGTAACTCAGGCATTGAAGCAGCGATTGATCTTGCCGGCTTGGTTGAACATGTCACCGTTCTGGAGTTCGACAGCAAGCTTCGCGCCGACGACGTATTGCAGCGCAAGCTCCATAGCCTTCCCAACGTCGATGTGCATGTGAATGCACAAACCACAGAAATGCGCGGCGATGGCAGCAAACTCCACGCCCTGCATTTCACCGATCGCAGCAGTGGCGAAGCCAAGCAAATTGATCTTGCTGGCGTGTTCGTACAAATCGGTTTGATGCCGAATACCGAATGGCTGAAAGGCACGCTGGAGCTAACGCCGCGCGGGGAAATCGTGGTGGATGAGCGTGGTCAAACCAATCTGCCCGGCGTGTTTGCTGCAGGTGATGCCACCACCCAGACATACAAGCAAATCGTGGTATCGATGGGGTCTGGCTCAACTGCTGCGCTGTCGGCGTTCGATTTCCTGATTCGTCACTCGGCACCCGAACACACTCAAGCCGCCTGACTTGGCACACTCTTCCGCCAATAACCGCGGGAGAGAACAAGATCTGTCCGTTCTTTCACTACAGGGGTTTTTGCATGAATTTCCGCGACCTCAAATATCTGATTGCGCTGGCAGATCATCGCCATTTCGGCAAAGCGGCTGAAGCCTGCTTTGTCAGCCAACCCACACTCTCCACGCAAATCAAGAAGCTGGAGGAAGAACTGGGCGTGCTGCTGATTGAACGGGCACCGCGCAAAGTCATGCTGACCCCCGCCGGGCAAGATGTGGTGCAACGCGCACGCCGCATCATCGCTGATGTGGAGGAAGTTAAAGCGGCTGCCAGACGCAGCCAAGACCCCGCATCCGGCACGCTGCGTCTGGGGATTTTTCCAACGCTGGCACCCTACCTGCTTCCGCATGTTGTTCCCGAAATTCGCCAGCACTACCCCAAGTTGGAACTACTGCTGACCGAAGAAAAAAGTGATGTGCTGCTGCAGCGCCTGCACGAAGGCAAACTGGATGCCGCCCTGCTGGCCTTGCCGGTGCATGACGAACAATTGCACACGGAGTTTCTTTTCGAGGAACCCTTCTTTTTTGCCGCACCCAGCCACCACCCTTTAGCGCAAAAAGAGCGGCTGGATGTGGACACACTCAACGAAGAAACCTTGCTGCTGCTGGAAGACGGGCATTGCCTGCGCGACCAAGCTCTGGATGTTTGCCGCTTGGCAGGCGCCCAAGAAAAAACCGGCTTTCGTGCAACAAGCCTTGAAACCTTGCGGCAAATGGTGGCCTCTGGGGCGGGTGTGACGCTCTTGCCAGCCTTGGCTGTGAGCAAACCCATTGCCCAGCCTGCCGGCATTCATCTGGTGAAATTTAACGACCCTGCACCCAGCCGACATATTGCATTGGCCTGGCGGAAGTCCTCGGCTTTAAATAGCTTCCTGCAATCACTTGGACAATTGATCGCCACACAGGCTAAGGTGCAGCTAGCCAAGATTTAAGCTCCCACCATGCCGCAACGCAACGCGCTTTCACTCCTCACGATCATCTGCCTTGTCTTGGCAGTGGCGTGGTGGCTGGCGCACCCGCGTTCTTCATTGCCACGTCCGTCCGCAGTTGATAGCGCATATGCAGCAACCGCCTGCGTTCTGCCAGCATTTTCCGCATCGCTGGATATCCCTCAGCAAACGCCCGTACCTGCTGGTTTTTCTCTGCCTGTCACTGAAGGGGCAAAACTGACTCCACTTGCCGGCTTCAGCGTACAGGCACGGGTATTGGGGCGCGAAGACTATCGCTTGGGGCGTGAGTCCAATTTTTCTCCCATGGATCTGGCACTGGGCTGGGGACGCATGCGCGACGATGCGGTACTTTCGCAATTGTCCATCAGCCAAGGCGGGCGCTGGTATCGCTACCGCTGGGAAAACCAGCCGCCTATTCCACCCGATGAAATCGTTCGCAGCAGCGCCAATATGCATATGGTGCCTGCCAATGCCGATATCGCCTCATCATTGCGCCGTATCAAGACGGGGCAGCATGTGCGCATCGACGGCTGGTTGATTCGTATTGATGCCACAGATGGCTGGCGCTGGGTCAGCTCGCTGTCACGTGACGATAGTGGCAATGGTGCGTGTGAGCTGGTGTATGTCTGTGCGGTCAGTGTGCGCTGACAGCAAACATCGCAGGCTGCACTTACGCTTCTTGGGCAATTCTGTCGCGCTTGCTTTTCATGCCCGCGATGAAAATCCCGGCAAGACTCACCGCCAATCCTGCCCATTGTCGCGGCGTCACGTGCATGTCCAACACGATGACATCAAGTAAATAAGCCACAATCGGTTGTGCAAGCAGCAACAAGCCCGATAACGCAACCGGCAGCACCACCAAGGCGCGGGAAATCAGTACCCAGCTCAAGCAATGCCCCACGGCTGCCAAGGCCAGCAGCACACCCCAGGCGGCAGGGGTCGGTGGAACCAACGGCTCACCTTCCAGCCAACTCATCACCAATAAGCACAGTGCGCTGCCCAGTGCGGTAATGCTCAATACCTGTTCAATCGGCACACGCGGCAAACCAACACCCGCCTCAGTCTGGGAGCGCTTAATGCCAATGTTATAAGCGGCATAGGCCAAACCTGCCGCCAGTCCCAACCAAACACCCCAGCGGTACTGGTGTGGCAGTAATGCCCAGTCGGCACCAAGCAACAGCCATAGCCCAAAAAATGCCAAACACAGCCCGAATAAAAACCGCAGCCCAAGTCGCTCACCAAAAAAGACAACACCGGCAATCGCCATAAAAAAGACCTGGGCATTGGCCAGCAAGGTGGACAAGCCCGGCCCTACCAGCAAAATACTTTTGTGCCACATCCAAAGATCAATGGCGAACGCAAAAATCGGCAATAAAAACCACGCCCATGCCTTCTTGGGCAGGGGTTTCCAGCCATACTTCAGCGACACAAACAGCGCCAGAATCAAGGCAGAAAGCAACATGCGCCAGAACGCCACCGCTGTTGGTGGCATTGCTGTCATGCGCACCATCAACCCATTGGTTCCGATGATTGCCGCCCCAAAGAGCAACCCGAAGATGGCGGATCGCTGCATGTGTTGCCCACTCATACGGGCTGCAAACCTGCGGGGGCCGCCCCAGCTTCGGTTTGCATTGCATCCTCGACAGTTTGCCGCTCAAGGTCACGCTGCAATGTTTCCACAATGCTACGCGCCTGTGGCCATGCGGCTTCCGGCACCATCACCCCAATGAGCCCGAACACACCAAGCTCGCCAATAGCCCCCGTCAGTGCCTCCCCGCGCACAAAAGCGGGGATGCCTTCGGCCTCAATCGCTTGCCGAATAAGGTGGGCATCAATCAGATTGGCAGCTTCGTAAACAGTTCGCATTGGCATAGCGTAACGCAAGGCGAATCCCTACCGTTAAACCAAGCCCCGCGTTGCTCGGCTAAACTAGTGAATCACCCAGACTATTTGAATTCCGTGTCCTCTCAACTGCCTTCGTCAAACGACGCGCCCGTGCGCACCGACTTTATCCGTCAGATCGTCAGAGATGATCTCGCTTCCGGCAAACATCACTTCATCAAAACCCGTTTCCCGCCGGAACCAAACGGCTATCTGCACATCGGCCATGCTAAGGCGATTTGTCTGGATTTCGGTGTTGCCGCCGAGTTTGGCGGCGTTTGTAATCTGCGGCTGGATGACACCAACCCCGCCAAGGAAGACCCCGAATACGTGCGCGCCATTCAGGACGACGTGCGCTGGTTGGGCTTCGACTGGAACAGCCTGCGCCACGCCTCTGACTACTTTGGCGTGTATTACCTCGCCTGCGAGAAGCTCATTCTGGATGGCAAGGCCTATGTCTGCGATCTCACCCCTGAACAGGTGCGCGAATATCGCGGCACGTTGACCGAGCCTGGACGTAACTCGCCATTCCGCGAGCGCAGCGTGGAGGAAAATCTCGACCTGTTCCGACGCATGCGTGCGGGTGAGTTCCCCGATGGCGCACGCACCCTGCGTGCCAAAATTGACATGGCCAGCGGCAATATCAATCTACGTGACCCGGCGTTGTATCGGATCAAGCACGTTGAACATCAGAACACTGGCAGCGAATGGCCGATCTACCCGATGTACGACATGGCGCATGCGCTGGGCGACGCGATTGAAGGCATCACCCACTCGCTATGCACCTTGGAATTTGAAGATCACCGCCCGTTGTACGACTGGTGCGTGGACAACGTGGATCTTGCAGGCCACCCAGAATTACTGGAGCCACTGGTGGCTCAAGGCTTGCCGAAAGAGGCCGCCAAACCGCGCCAGATTGAGTTTTCACGGCTGAACTTTAACTATCTGGTAATGAGCAAGCGCAAGCTGATGCAGCTGGTCACCGACAAGCTGGTAGACGGCTGGGACGACCCGCGTATGCCGACCTTGCAGGGCATCCGTCGCCGTGGCTACACCGCCTCGGCGCTGAAGCTGATGGTTGAGCGCGTGGGGATCAGCAAGCAGAACTCGCTGCTGGATATTTCCATTCTGGAAGGCGCGCTGCGTGATGATCTCGACGCACATGCGCCACGTCGGATGGCGGTGATCGACCCTCTGAAAGTGGTGCTGACCAACCTGCCGGACGATCACGAAGAACTGCTCAGTTTTTCCAACCACCCAAAAGACGAAACGCAGGGCACACGCAACATCCCGTTTGCACGCGAGCTGTGGATTGAACGCGAAGACTTCGAGGAAGTGCCCCCCAAAGGCTTCAAACGGCTGACATTGGAAGGGGACGTACGCTTGCGCGGTGCTGGCATCATTCACTGTGACGAAGCGATCAAAGACAGTGAAGGTCGCGTGGTTGAACTGCGCTGCACACTGGATATGGACTCACGCCCCGGCATGGAAGGCGCGAATCGCAAAGTGAAAGGCACGATTCATTGGGTCAGTGCAAAACATGCAGTCGCCGCGGAAGTACGCCTGTACGACCGTCTGTTCACTGTTCCGAATCCGGATAACGATGAAGGCGGCAAAACCTACGTTGATTACCTCAATCCCGATTCGCGGAACGTGGTGACCGGCTATGTGGAACCCGCTGCCGCAGAGGCTGCCGCCGAGCAAAGTTACCAGTTCGAACGCTTGGGCTATTTTGTTGCGGATCGCTATGACCACAGCACCGGGAAACCTGTCTTCAACCGCAGTGTGACCCTGCGCGATACCTGGACACAAAAGAGTTAAGCCCATGCCAATGCCGCTTCCCGCGCAGTTGCACATCACTCTGCCCATCTGGGTGCTGGAACTGGATGTTTCAGGACGCGATTTCACCACCGACGATGCCAAGATGGCATTCGCTATCGAGCTGTCGAAACACAATGTCGAACGCCAGAGTGGCGGCCCGTTCGGAGCTGCGGTGTTCAGCGCACAGCATCAGTTGATTGCCGTGGGCGTGAACCGGGTCGTACGCCAGAGTTGCTCGCTGGCACACGCCGAAACCATGGCCTATATGCTGGCACAGCAACGCCTGCAGCAATTTCGCCTGAATGAACTCGGTGGCCCGATTACCCTGGCAACCTCGGCACAACCCTGCTGCCAGTGCTACGGCGCCACCATCTGGGCGGGTATCGACCGCCTGCTGATCGGTGCCCGCAACGAAGATGTGGAAGCGCTGACCCCATTCGATGAAGGCCCGCTGCCAGCGGATTGGGTAGGTGAACTCAATAAGCGCGGTATTGAAGTGGTCCGTGACGTGCAGCGCGACGCCGCCTGTGCAGTCTTGAAAATCTATGGCGAATTGGGCGGGCCGAATTATTGACGGGCTACTGTGCTACTGCCGCCAAGGCTTTGAGCCTGAACTGGCCGGCGAATTAACTGCCTATGCTGCGCAAGCTGGGATTGCCGGATACGCACGCACCGAGCGTGACAATGGCTACGTCATTTTCGTTTGCGACGACGCCGAGGCCTTGGATCGGGCATTGCCGTTCTCGCATCTGATCTTTGCCAGACAAAAACTGCGTCTGCTGGCGGAATTGAAAGCGCTCGACCCAACCGACCGCATCAGTCCCATGCTGGCAGCCTTGCAGGGCGCACCACGCTTCGGCGAGCTGGTGATGGAACACACCGATACCGATGCAGGCAAGCCACTGGCGGGGCTGGCACGTAGCCTTGGCAATGCCTTGCGCCCCGCCTTGCGTAAAGCGGATCTACTGACCCAGCAAGACAGCCGCCGACTGCCGCGTCTGCATGTCTGCGTGTTGGCGGGCGATCATGTGCTGCTGGCCAGCAGCCGCCCCAACGATAGTGCGCCGTGGCCACTGGGTATCCCGCGCCTGAAGACGCACAAGGACGCCCCTTCACGCTCGGCACTGAAATTGGAAGAAGCCCTGCTGGTGCTGCTGACCGAAGAAGAACGCACAAACCTGCTGAAAGAAGGCATGGTGGCAGCCGATCTCGGTGCCGCCCCCGGTGGCTGGACATGGGTACTGACCCGCAACCGCCTGCGGGTGTCTTCCATCGACAACGGTCCACTGCGCCAACATGTGCTGGACACCGGCATGGTGCAACACTTGCGTGCCGATGGCTTCAGCTGGCAGCCGCCACACCCGCTGGACTGGATGGTCTGCGATATGGTGGAGCAGCCGCGTCGCGTGGCCGAGCGCATGGCAACATGGCTGCGTGAAGGCTGGTGCCGAAACACCATCTTCAATCTGAAACTGCCGATGAAAAAACGCTGGCAGGAAACACAGCTGTGCCTAGACCTGTTCGCGCAGCAGGCAGGCAGACCGCTGACCATTCGCGCCAAGCAGCTCTATCACGACCGTGAGGAAATCACTGTATTTGCACGCGCTGAGGCTTGAAATACAGCGGCACATGGAAAAGCAGGCATCTTTCGATGCCTGCTTCTTCATACTGCAAACGTACCTGTTGCGATGATGCAACAACAAACAGCGTGGGCACGATTTAATCAGCGCCCCAGATCCACTGTTTCGCGACGTGTACCCCCCGCTTCAATCTTGACGCCTTTGATCTGCTTGGACTTGCCCCCATCGGCCTCCACAGTCAGGTCGTAAAGCCCTGGTTCTAGCCTGAAAAGTGCATCATCGTTCTGCGACGAACTGCTTACAGACCCAAACCCAAGGCTTTCATCCGTCCCCGCCTTGTAAACCCAGACCGTTGCAGGATGGCGACTTCCATTCGATTGCGGCACAACAGCAAGACCACCGGTGACAAAGTTCACGATCTTTTCTACCTTGCCATTAGCTTCAACCTTCACACCTTTGATACGGCGCTCAGGAACGTTCAAATCGCTGCCTTTTACCGTCACGTCATAAACACCCACTGGAACATGAAACACCACAGCATCATTCGATGCGCTTGAGAGAATGTATTCAGTCCGCAGGCTTTCATCCGAACCAGCAGGATAAATATGTACCTCCGCCGCCATCTGCTTACCGTTTTCTCTTGGTAGAACGCGCACATCACCTCCGCCAAAGTTCACATTGCGCGTAACTTCACCCGTTGCAGGGACCACAACATTCTTCAGCGTCACCTTCGGCTTATGTGCCAGCGCCGTGCCCTCGACAAACAACACATAAGCACCCGGATTCAATGCAATTTTGCGCGGGTTGGCGTTCTTGTCCGTCGTGACATATTCGCTGGCAACCTGTTCACCTGCACTGCCATCAGCCTTGGCACGGTGAATCAGCACCTGCCCATCTGTGGGCTTATCGTTGTTGTACACACCCAGCAGCAAACTTGATTTGACACCCTGTACCAGTTCTTCCAGCGCCTTGGTCAGCTCACCGGCATCGTTGGCCAGCATGAAGCGACCCCCTGTTTCTTTCGCCATGCACTGCAACTGTGCTGACGCCTTGCCAGCTTCTTCCTTCGGCAACCCGAAACCAACGGTGTGTACCGTCAAGCCAACCCCAAGCTTGGCCAGCTCAGCGGCGGCGGCGCAGGGGTCCGCATGACAAGTTTCCTCACCATCCGACACCAGCACCACAGTTGCGTTGCGTTCGCTGAACTTGAGCGCATTCGCTGCCTTGATGACAGCATCGGTCATCGGTGTCATGCCTTTGGGGTTCAACTCATTGACGGCCTTCCGGATTGCGGCACGGTTGGTGCCGACCGGCACCAGCATCTCAATGTCCTTGCAGTCCCCTTTGCGATTATGACCATATGCCATCAACCCCAAGCGCTGTTTGTCCGGAAGCTCATTCAGCAAGTTCGACACAACTTCGCGTGCGGTGACGATCTTGTTGACGCCTTTGATCTGCCCCCACATCGAACCGGAAGCATCAAACACCAAAATCGTGTCTTCTCAGGCGTTTGCCTGCGCATGAACAGGCTGCATCAACATCAATCCCACCAGCATTAAGCTGGCACATAACCATCGCAACATGATTCAACCCCCTGGCTTGTAAAATCCCGATGACACGCGCCACTCGTTTATGTAACGGATTTCACAGCAGAAAATCGGACATCTTGCTGATGTATGCATCTAACGACTGCCAAACCACCTCAAAGAGCGCTATCCCCCAGCGGCATGTTTCCATAACGCACGCACCACCGGCGGCAGACGATTCAATGCGCCCAAAGCATGCCCACGCAATAAGGTTGGTAGCAATGCGTCATTGCTGTAGATCGCATTGATGGCCTCGAAGCTATAAGCACCCAAGGCATTATCACTGCGGCGCTGACGCGCCCAACGTGCCAGTTGCGATGCACTGGCAAGCGCACGACCTTTGTTTTTTGCATCACGAAATACCGCCTGAAGCCCGGAAACATCACGCAGCCCAAGGTTAACCCCCTGCCCGGCAAGAGGATGCACCACGTGTGCGGCATCCCCTAGAAGCAGCACTCGCCCTGCATATTGCTGCGTCGCCAACTGCCGACGTAGTGGGAACGCAGCACGTGCCGATTGCAGCTGCATATGCCCAAGTTCGCTGGCAAATGCCGCCTCTAATGCCTGTTCGAAGTGCGCCTGATCTGCCTCCAGCATCCGCTGCGCTTCGGCATGCGGCAAGGCCCAAACAATGGATGCCAGATGCCCCTGCAATGCGGGGTCAGCATCAGCATGGAACGGCAGTACTGCCAACGTCCCCGTGGGTAAAAACCGCTGCCAGCATCTCTGTTGATGCGGTTTCTCGGTACGGATATACGCCACCACACCCCGCTGCTGGTAATCGTGTGTTTTCACATCAATCCCAGCTAGTTGCCGCAGTTTCGACTGCCCGCCATCTGCGGCAAGCGCAAGCCCTGCTTCCAAGGTCAAGCCATCACTTAACCCCAAACGCACACCCGTCTCCGACTGCTGCAATGTCTCAATCGCCGCTGGGCAATAAACATGCACACCCGCAGCACGCAGCCCCTGCCACAGACGATCAATCAGCAGGTTGTTTTCAACAATCCAGCCCAATTGCGGCTGCGCCAGCGTTTGTGCATCAAAAATAAGCGGTTTGCCCGCAGCGGCATCCCACACCCGCATACCACGGTACGGCTGCACGCGCGCGTCCACAATCGCCTGCCATACCCCAAGGTCTTGCAGCAATGCTGCGTTATCTGGGGCAAAAGCGAAGACACGCAAGTCGCGCTGTTCGCGCTGCCAAGGTGTCGGCTGTTTGGGGTCAACCAACGCCACACGCATGCCTTCTCTGGCAAGCATCAATGCCGCTGCCGCGCCTACAACACCACCGCCAGCAACAACGGCGTCCAATCCTTCACGCTGTGTCTGATGGCGCATCATGCTGCTCCTTTGCATTGTTCAGGGACATCACCGCGATAGCCCATGGCGCCACCGGCAAGACGCGCCTGCAACCAGTCGCTGGCCTCGCAGCCCAACAACCCCAAGCTGCGCAAAGGCCGCGCCCATGCCGATGTCTGGCTGGTCATGCGTGCCAATCCATCCGAAAACGCCAGTGTGCGTTGCCGATCTTCCATGCGCCGCATCGCATAGTGCTGCAACATTGCTTCGCTGCCGATATTGTCTTGATCCGCCGCAATGCACTCCGCCAGTGTCAACGCATCACGCAGCCCCAGATTGAAGCCCTGTGCGCCAATCGGGTGAATGGCTTGCGCCGCATTGCCCACCAATACTGCGCGGCTTGCTGTCAATTGCGTGGCGATACAACGGGTCAAGGGATAGGCACTGCGTGGCCCAACGTCCAGCAAACGCCCTGCGCGCCAGCCAAAGGCCATCTGAACTCTGTCGAGAAATGCCGCATCACTCAATGCTGACACCGCATTTGCTTCTTCGCGCGCCACACCATGCACCATCCCGTAATAACCATCACCACGTGGCAATAATGCAGTTGGACCTGTATCTGTAAGCCGCTCCCAAGCTGTGCCATCCACCGGATGCTGCGCACGCAGACGTGCCACAAACAGTGTTTGCTGATAGTCATGTTCATGCGCCTGGATGCCTAATGCACTGCGTACACTGCTCCGCGCACCATCGGCAGCCACTACCAGTCTGGCCTGCAATAAACGCTCGCTGCCGCCTTCGGCGATACGGACATGGCGATACCCATCCCCTTCGGCATCAAAACCAACGAACTGGGCGGGGCGGTAACGGGTCAATTGCGAAAGCTGTTGCAACCGCTGTTCAAGCGCTTCGCCAAAATCACGCGCCACCACCACTTCACCAAAAGCATGTCGCTGGTAACGGGCCGCATCCAGCTGGACGCGGCCAAAGTCGCCGGCACGGCTGATATGGATGCGCCGAATCGGCCCGGTGCTGGCGCGCAATAATGGCATCACCCCCAAGACATGCAGGGCATGGACGGTCGCTTCAGCAAAACTGAGATTGCGCTGGTCAAATACCGGTGGCAGCGCACCTTCTGGTGCTGCTTCCAGCATGCCAACGTCCAGCCCAAGCGGTTCCAGCGCGATTGCCAGACTTGCGCCAACCAGACCACCGCCTACAATCAAAATATCGTGCATATGCCGCAATCGGAGACTTCGGTGAACATTGCGCTATGCTAACGGCTTCACCGTCTGTATGCCCAATCCTATGAATCGTTCAGTCTCATCTCTTTCTACAGGCCCATGGGTACTGGCTGCTCTGATCCTCATTGCTGCGCTGACCCGTGTTTTACCGCATCCACCCAATTTTTCACCCATTGAGGCAGTTGCCCTGTTTGGTGGCGCCTATTTCGCCAAAAAGCAGTGGGCAATGCTGGTTCCTCTGTTCGCAATGTTTGTTTCTGACATTGTGCTGGGCGTGGTCAATGGCGGGATTTACTGGAGCTATTTCACCAGTGCTGGTTTCCTGCTGATTTATCTGTGCATTGCCCTGTCCACCGTGCTGGGCTTCGGCTTGCGCGGCAAAGTCAGCAGTGGACGTGTGCTGGGTTACTCCCTGGCGGGTTCGCTGCTGTTCTTCTTGGTCACCAATTTCGGCGCATGGCTGGGTAGCAGCATGTACCCACAAAATGGTGCGGGGCTGATCGCCGCCTATGTTGCAGGTATTCCATTCTTTAAATGGACAGTCCTGAGCACCTTGTTTTATTCCGCACTGCTGTTTGGCGGCTTTGAACTCTTGCGCCGTCGCAACCCTGCTTTGCACACTCAAACCGTCTAAAAGACCACTTCCCTGCCACTCTCCACTGAGGAGAGTGACACACAGAACAGAATGCGATGGGTAACCGGCTTTCCAAAATCTACACGCGTACCGGTGATGACGGCAGCACCGGCCTTGGTGATGGCTCACGGGTAGGCAAAGACTCTGCCCGCGTGGATGCCTATGGCACCGTGGATGAAGCCAATTCCTGCATCGGTTTGCTGCTTGCCAGTGAATTGCCTGAACCTGTGCGTGACTTGCTGGTACGTATTCAGCACCAATTGTTCGATCTCGGTGGTGAACTGTGTATCCCCGGGCATGCAGCGATTTTTGATGCCGACATTGAAGCGCTGGAGGCACAACTCGACCAGTTCAATGAGGGTCTTCCTCCACTCAAGGAGTTCATTCTTCCGGGTGGTGGGGAAGCAGCCGCACGTTGCCATGTTGCACGTACGGTTGTTCGGCGCGCAGAACGCATCACTGTCGCCTTGGCGCGTACAGAGTCTGTTCGGCCGCAACCTATTCATTACCTGAACAGGCTTTCGGATTTGCTGTTTGTTTTGTCGCGGGTTCTTGCACGCGCCAGCGGCCATGGTGAAGTCTTGTGGAAACACGAACGCCGTTAATAAACAGGATCGCCTTGCATTGTGATTCACATCTATACACATCTTGCCTGTCTTTCGCACCTCACTGGTCCCGATCATGTGGAACGGCCATCACGGCTGAGTGCCGTGATGAATGCACTGGAGGCCGCCCATCCCGGGCTGGACTGGCAACAAGCACCACGGGCAACACGTGGACAATTGTTGCGAGTACATGATGAAAGCCTGCTTGAAACCGTACTCGAAACCCACCCCACCGGGCTGATTTACCTCGACCCCGACACCCTTTTATCCCCTGACTCTGCCGAAGCAGCATTACACGCTGCAGGTGCAGGCGTGGCGGCTGTGGATGCCGTTATGAGCAATCAGACGCATCGTGCATTTTGTGCTGTTCGCCCACCTGGGCACCATGCCACCGCCGATGCCGCAATGGGGTTCTGCCTGTTCAATAATGTTGCAGTGGCTGCCAGCCATGCATTGGAAGTACACGGACTTGAACGTGTGGCGATCATTGACTTTGATGTGCATCACGGCAATGGCACACAGGCTATCTTCGCGCAAGATCCGCGCGTCCTTTTCATCAGCTCACACCAGTATCCGCTCTACCCTGGCACCGGTGCACGCACAGAAAAAGGCTGCGGCAATATCGTCAATGCCCCTCTACCTGAAGGCGCAGATGGCTCCAAATTCCGTGCTGTATGGCAGAACGACCTATTGCCGATTCTGGCGGATTTCAAACCCCAGCTCATTTTGATTTCCGCAGGCTTTGATGCGCACCGCCGTGACCCAACGGCAGGACTTTTGCTTGAAGCCAATGATTTTGCGTGGTTGACCCAGCAATTGGTGCGTCTTGCCGATCAACACTGTGCAGGCCGTATCGTGTCTTTATTGGAAGGGGGCTATGACTTAACGGGGCTGGCCGAAAGCTGCCTCGCGCACGTTGATGCGCTGTGCTACTAAATCCCCCGTAAACTGTGCCCCCCTTTTATTTTTTCACTAGGATTTGCCGCCAATGCCTGCTTCCGGCAATCTAGTCACCTCTCTTTCTTCCGGATTTTTTGTGCGCCCTGTTCTGCGCTTTCTTCCATTGTCGTTAGGCATTGCCTGTGCCTTGCCTGCCATCGCCGCCGATGACACCCCGATCAATTGGAGCCTGTGTCCGGTGGGTGATGTGGTACCCGCGTTTACAGATGTGTTGACACTTCCTGAAGGGCTGAACATCAACCCGAAGGTGCAACATACCGATATCGAGGGTGACCTACTTTCTGGCACACAAGACAACCCCATTTTTAATGGCAATGTCACCATGCGGCGCGGCGCGCAGTTCATGGGCGCCGATAGCCTGCACTATGACAAAACCACAGGCCGCTACCGCGCCGAGGGCAGCATCCGCTTTCAGACAGAGGGAATGCGCCTGATTGCCAGCGATGCCGAGGGGGATCCTGAAGCCGATACCCACGCTATTCACAACCTGCAATATCAATTGCTGGCACGCCGTGGCAACGGCATGGCGGACAGCCTGAATCTGGTGGGTGACATCGGCAGCCTGCAACAAAGTACGTTTTCCACCTGCGCCCCAGAAGCCCGGCATTGGGAGCTGCGCGCTCGGCGCATTGATATCAACACTGAAACGGGCATGGCGACAGCACGCGGCGCCAGCCTGAATATCGGGCATGTTCCTGTGCTGTATCTCCCCTGGTTTATGTTTCCGGTGGATGATCGCCGCCGTACTGGGCTGCTTTATCCAGCCGTTTCCAACTCTGGGCGGAATGGACTTGATATTGAGCAACCGATTTATCTGAACTTGGCTCCCAATTACGATGCCACCGTCAGTCCGCGCTGGATGAGCAAACGCGGCTGGCTGCTGGATAGCCAATTCCGTTATCTGTATGCAAATGGCAAGGGCACGCTGGATACCGTCTGGATGCCAAGTGACGATCTGCGTCACCGTGAGCGTGGACGCGCCAATTTCTCAGGCATCCATAACCTGTCGCCGCAGTGGCAAGCCCGTGCCAATCTCAACTGGATCAGTGATACGCGCTACTACGAAGATTTCAGTAGTAGTTTCGATGGACTGTCGCAATCCACTTCTTACAGCGCTCTCGGGCTCTATGGGCGCGGGGCAACTTGGCGCGCTGGCATCAGTGCCGACCATTGGCAGCTTGCCGACTACACTCTGACCGACCGCGTCCTGCCTTATAACCGCCTGCCACGCGCCTACCTCAACTGGGAACACCGTCAAGGAACTGCGCTGCGCATGGGGGTGGATGCCGAGGCAGTGCGTTTTGAACATCCGGTTTTCGCCGCGGGCTCTCGTCTTGACCTCAAACCATGGATCAGAATGCCACTGGAAGGCGATGCCTGGTTCCTGCGCCCGACCTTGGCATATCGCTATACCGGCTATGCCTTGGACAAACGTCTTGGCAATACCCTGAATGGCAATTCACCGCACCGTGCGCAACCCATCATGAGTGTCGATGGCGGCTTGTTCTTTGACCGCATCAAGCACGGCAAGGGCGGTGAATATCTGCAAACCATCGAGCCACGTTTGTTCTACCTCAATGTGCCGTATACCGATCAAAGCGACATGCCGGTATTCGATACGCAGCCGCTTACTTTCAGCTGGGGACAATTGTTCCGCGATAACCGCTATTCAGGTGCCGACCGTCAAGCCGATGCCAACCAGCTCACGCTGGCACTAAGTACCCGCATGATTCGCCAGTCCGATGGTTTAGAACGGTTCTCTGCCAGTATCGGTCAGATTCACCACTTTGAAGAATCCCGCGTTCGCCTGCCGAATGAGCCGATTACCGAAAAAGGACGCTCAGCCTGGGTCGCAGACGCCAATTACTCACCCACCAGACGCTGGACGTTTGGCGCTTCTTATCAGTACGACTCCAAATTTAAGCGTACCGACCTTGCCAGTGTGCGCGCACGCTATCTGCTGCCAGACGATGGCATATTCAATCTGGCCTACCGCTACCGCCGCGCCCGACTGGAACAAGTGGATCTTTCTTTCCTGTATCCCATCAATGCCAGCTGGAGCATTGTCGGCAGCGAATACTATTCGCTTTACGACAAAAAGAATCTTGAACGGCTTGCAGGGGTGCAATGGGATAGCTGTTGTATCGCTATTCGTTTTGTTGGCCGCCGCCATGTCCAAAACCGTATGGGTGAAATGGGCAATACGCTGATGCTTGAAATCGAGCTGAAAGGCCTCGGTTCTGCAGGGCAAGACGCCCGCCGTACCTTGCGACGTGCCATCCTCGGCTACAATCGTGATGACCTTTATCTGGCTCCGCCGCAAACCGCGACGGGTCAGTCCTCTTCGCCAGACACTACAAGCCCCATCCCATGACGCCAGTTCTCCGCCCTCGTTTTTCTTTGTATGCCGCTTTGTTACCCGTGCTTTTGGTCGCGGGCAGCGTCGCCGCACAAAGCACAGTCACAACACAGCCCATTGACCAGATCGCAGCTGTCGTCAATGAAGACGTGGTACTGCGCAGTGAGTTAGATCGTGCAATCGCCAATATCCGCGCACAATATGCGGAGCGTACCGATCAACTGCCACCCACCAATGTGCTTGAACGACAAGTGCTTGAACGCCTGATTCTGCTACGCCTGCAAGTGGCACGTGCAGCGGATATCGGTATTAACGCCACCGATGAAGACCTTGAATACGCAGTACAAGGTGTTGCCCAACAAAATGGCATGAGTGTTGACCAACTGCGTGAACGCCTGTCACAAGACGGCGTGGGCTTTACTGAGTTCCGCAACAGTTTGCGTGATGAAATCATCACGCAGAAGCTACGGCAAAGCTTCGCGCAAGGGCGGATCAATGTCAGTGAAGCAGAAGTCGATGCGGCGATGGCCACAACCTCGGCGGCTGCGTCTTCACAGTTCCACCTTGCGCATATTCTGGTCGGTCTTCCCGATGCTGCCAGCCCCGAACAAATCGGTATTGCACAGCAAAAGATAGAAGGTATCCGCGGCTTGCTGGATCGCCAAGAAATGACTTTTTCTGCGGCCGCGGTGCGCTATTCCGATAGCCCCAATGCTCTTGAAGGGGGTGATCTGGGCTGGCGCAGCCTCAATGAAATCCCGCCAACATTTGCCACGGCGATCCAACAAATGCAGCCCGGCGAAATCCTTGGCCCCATCCGTGGCCCCAGTGGTTTCCAACTTTTGCAGCTGGTTGATACCCGCACCTTAGCCGCCGGTGGTGGTGAGCATGTCACCCAGTTTTCTGCCCGGCAAATTTTGGTCAAAGTCGATGATAAAACCGACGACGCCAGTGCCAAAACCAAGATTGATGCCATCGCGGCGCGTCTGAACGGTGGTGCGGACTTCATTGCACAAGCCAATGAACATTCCGATGACCTCACAACGCGTCGTCGCGGTGGTGATCTGGGCTGGTTCAGTGCCGACACCTATGGCACCGCTTTCGGTATGCAGGTGGCCTCGCTCTCGGATGGACAAACCTCTGCACCGTTCAAAATTGATGCTGGCTGGGTAATTCTTCAGCGTATTGGCAGCCGTGAAATCACCCTCGCCGATGAAAACATGCGGGCACAAATCCGCGACACCATTGGTCGTCGCAAGCTGGAAGACGAATGGGATCGTTTCCTGCGTGAAATGCGCGGTGAAGCATATGTAAACGTGCGCGGTGAAACCACGGACACCGAAACAAGCGATAGCTGAGCAGAGATGGCGCGTCCACAACTTGCACTGATTGCGGGCGAGCCAGCCGGCGTAGGCCCTGAGCTTGTTGTACGTGCAGCACAACACACATGGCCAGCGGATCTTGTGTTTTTTGGTGACACGGCTGTTTTACAGCGCGCAGCCGCCGCACTTGATCTTCCATTGCTGCTGCATGCTTTCGGCAGCGCAGCGGAAGAAAGCAACAGCCTCGCCTATGTGGATATTCCGCACCCTGTTTGCACTGCGTTTGGCACACCCGACGCTGGCAATGCCGCCAGTGTCATCAATGCCTTGCAACACGCTGCGCACGCATGCAGCACAGGGAAACTGGGGGGGCTTGTCACCGGCCCTGTCCACAAAGCCATCATCAATGAGGGCGGTATCGCTTATACCGGTACCACCGGGCTACTGGCCGAACAAGCCGATTGCGACGTGGTGATGATGCTGGCAAACCCTGCCATGCGGGTCGCCTTGCAAACCGTGCATCTGCCGCTGCGTGACGTCGCCGACAAGATCACCCCACAGGCGCTGGAAAATACCCTGCATCTCGTCGAACACGCCCTGCGCACCCAGTTCGGAATTGCACAGCCCAATATTGCCGTGCTGGGGCTGAACCCGCATGCGGGTGAGGACGGGCATCTGGGGCGCGAGGAACTGGACGTCATCATTCCCACGCTGGAACGCCTGCGTCTTGATGGCATGCAACTGGTTGGCCCATTACCCGCAGACACCGCCTTTCTGCCCGACAAGCTGCGCGACTTCGACGCAGTACTGGCGATGTACCACGACCAAGGCCTGCCCGTTCTTAAACACGCCGATTTCGCCAACGCGGTGAACATTACCCTCGGCCTGCCCTACCCACGCGTGGCGGTGGACCATGGCACCGCATTGGATATCGCTGGCAAGGGTATTGCCGACCCTTCCAGCCTGTTCGCCGCCATCACGACCTGTTCACAGCTGGCGGCGCGACGGAGAATCGCATGAGCACAGCATTCACCGAGCCAGCCAAGAAACATCTGGGTCAGAACTTCTTGCACGAAAAAGGCGTGATCGACAAGATCGTGCAGGCCATCAACCCGCAGCCCGGCGACATCGTCGTGGAGATCGGCCCCGGCCAAGGCGCACTGACTTTTCCCCTGCTGAAAAAACATGGTGAAGTCACCGCCATCGAATTCGACCGCGACTTGCATGCCCCGCTACAGGCTGCCGCACGCGAACACGGCAGGCTGCATCTGATTGAAGGCGACGTACTGGGTGTGGACTTCACCGCACTGGCGGCACAGCGTGGCGATACACGCGGGCAAATTCGGCTGGTCGGTAACCTGCCTTACAACCTCAGCTCACCGATTCTGTTCCACGCACTGGATCACGCCGCTGCGATTCGCGACATGCATTTCATGCTGCAAAAAGAAGTGGTGGAACGCATGGCCGCCGGCCCAGGAAGCAAGGTCTATGGCCGCCTGAGCGTGATGCTGCAAGCGTATTGCAGCGTCACCCCGCTATTCATCGTGCCACCGGGTGCGTTTCGTCCAGCCCCCAAGGTAGATTCTGCCGTGGTGCGGATGGTGCCGAAACCCAGCGAACAAATCGCGGTTCGCGATCGCAAAGCCTTCGCCAATGTGGTGCGTGCTGCCTTCGGTCAGCGTCGTAAAACCCTGCGCAATGCCCTGAATGGCGTCGCCTCCGTTGCCGCTATTGAAGCCGCAGGCCTGCGCCCCGAACTGCGCGCCGAACAAATTGATGTGGCGGGTTTCATTCATTTGGCCAATCAACTGAGCGCGTCATAAGTGGCTTATGCAGATCAGCGCAGCGCTTCATGCGGGTGACAGGTAGAATGTGTGCATGAGCAACAATGATTACCAATTCGACATCGAAGTTGATACCCAATTCCTCGATGACCAGTCCGCCCCAGAAGAAGGGCGGTATGTCTTCTTGTACACCGTGCATATTCGCAACCAAGGCAATGTCCCTGCGCGTTTGCTTGGCCGGCATTGGCTGATTACCGACGGCAACGGCAAAGAAAAAGAAGTCATTGGTGAAGGTGTGGTCGGCGAACAACCGCTCATCCGTCCAGGGGAAGGGTTTGTCTATACATCGGGTGCCGTCTTGGAAACCGATATTGGTACCATGCGCGGTAGCTATGATGTTCTTGCAGAGGACGGCACCCGCTTTGCGGCACCGATTCCGCAGTTCACCCTTTCCGTTCCACGCACCCTGCACTGAGGCCAACACGTGGCGATATGGGCCATCGGCGATCTGCAAGGTTGCTACGACATCACCCAACGGTTACTGGAAAAGATCCGTTTTGACCCCACCGTGGATCGCCTGTGGTTTTGTGGCGACCTCGTCAATCGTGGTGGGCAGTCGATTGAAACATTACGCCTCGTGCATTCACTGCGCGATGTCAGCGAAGTGGTGTTAGGCAACCATGACCTCTCTTTGCTTGCCGTGGCCGAACGCAGCCCGGATGAGCAACGGCGCGTCAATGCCGACCTGCAAGGTGTGATTTTTGCTGAAGATGCGCCAGAACTGCTGGCGTGGTTGCGACAGCGCAAATTGCTGCATGTGGATCGCAATCTGGGTTGGATGATGCTGCACGCCGGGCTTGCCCCGCGTTGGACAACACAACTGGCGGAGAAGCATGCACGTGAAGTGGAAGCACGTCTGCGCGGCGACCATTACCGAAAACTGCTGAAAAACATGTATGGCGACAGTCCGGAATGGTCACCCCGTTTGCAGGGCATTGACCGTGATCGCGCCATCATCAATTTGTTCACCCGGATGCGTTATTGCAGCCCGCGTGGCCGTATCGCCTTTGAACACAAAGGGGCGCCTGGCACACAACAACCGGGCATCTACCCATGGTTCTCAGTCCCCGGCATTGCCCCGCGTGACTTGAAAATCGTCTGCGGTCACTGGAGCACCTTGGGGCTGTTCATTGGTCACGGCGTCCACGCCATTGATACAGGCGCGGTATGGGGCGGGAAACTCACCGCCTTGCAACTGGATGCAGACGGGTTAAACGTTGTGCAAGTTCCCGGGCGCGATGTGCCTGCACCAACACCCAAGCCACGCCCGACAAAAAACAAGCCGCCACATCATACGGGGCACGGTGGACGCCACCGCCACGAAGCACGACGCGACGGACAACATCCGGGAAAACCAGTACAAAGCGATCAAACGCGCACGTAACTGACAAACGTAAACGCAAACGCATGTCTGGCATCTGCCGGATGTGCACTGCGCGCAGTTTCCCGCCACTGTGCCGTATCCAATGCCGGGAAAAACGCATCGGCACCCTCCACTACAGTTTCCACATGCGTCAGATACAAATGCGTGGCCAATGGCAATGCCAGCGCATAGACCTCGCCGCCGCCAATAACGCAGAGTTCATCTTCATCTCTGGCAACCAATGCCATCGCTGCCTTCAATGAGGCCACGGGCTGCATCCCGGCAAATGGCACCTGACCGCTGCGGGTCAATACCAGGTTTTGCCGCTTCGGTAGCGCACGTCCCAATGACTGCGCGGTCTTGCGCCCCATCAGCACGGGCTTGCCCAAGGTCAATGCTTTGAAGTGCTGCAAATCATCAGGCAGATGCCATGGCAATGCATTGCCTTTGCCAATCGCGGATTGACGGTCCAAGGCCGCAATCAATGCAATCTTCATCATCAAACCGCCACTGGCGCCTTGATTGCAGGCAGTGGGTCGTAATGTTCAATGACGATATCGTCGAAACAGAAATCGAAGATGTTGTTCACGTTGGGGTTGAGCTTCAACACAGGAAGACCGCGTGGCATGCGGGCCAGCTGCTCGCGTGCCTGTTCGAAGTGATTGGAGTACAGATGCGCATCGCCCAGCGTATGTACAAAATCACCCACCCCCAAGCCACACACCTGCGCCACCATATGCGTGAGCAAGGCATAGCTGGCAATGTTGAACGGCACACCAAGAAAAATATCGCCACTGCGTTGATACAACTGGCAACTCAACTTGCCATCGACCACATAAAATTGGAACAACGAATGGCAAGGCATTAATGCCATCTTGGGTAATTCCGCCACGTTCCATGCCGAGACAATCAGCCGCCGCGAGTCTGGATTGCGCTTGATTTCATCGACCACCCATTGCATCTGGTCGAAGGTTTCGCCATTCGCACCTTCCCAACTGCGCCATTGCTTGCCATACACCGGGCCGAGTTCGCCGTTTTCGTCAGCCCATTCGTCCCAAATGCTGACCTTGTTATCTTTCAGATAACCGATATTGGTACTGCCTTGCAGGAACCAGAGCAGCTCATGGATGATGGAGCGCAAATGCAGCTTCTTGGTTGTTACCAATGGGAAGCCCTGGCGCAAATCGAACCGCATCTGCCAACCGAATACGCTACGCGTGCCAGTTCCAGTGCGGTCGGATTTCTCGGTACCCTGTTCCAGCACGTGTTGCAGAAGATCGAGGTATTGCCGCATTAATGCGCTCCCGCTTGCAGGGCAGGTGAAGTCCGCGACTTCCACAACCAGAACACACCCAGCAGGATCAGCGGTGTGCTGAGTACCTGCCCCATCGTCAGCCAACCGAAGGCCAAATAGCCAAGCTGCGCATCTGGCTCGCGCACGAACTCCACCAAGAAGCGGAAGCAACCGTACATCAGCGCAAATACCCCCGAAACGGCATAGCGTGGACGTGGGTGGCGCGAATACCAAACCAGCACAACAAACATGACCAAGCCTTCCAGCGTTGCCTGATACAGCTGAGAAGGGTGGCGCGCAAAGCTATCCAACAGCCCAGCGTCAAACTGGGCTTTCAGTGTGGCCGCATCCATCGACGCAAATGATTGCGGCAAGGCACGTGGAAACACCACACCCCAGCCTTCAAATGCACTTCCTGCTGTCGGCTTGCCCCATAACTCACCGCCGATGTAATTCCCCAACCGCCCAAAACCCAGCCCAGCAGGCACCAAGGGAGCCACAAAATCCACCGTATCGAAATAATGCAGTTTCTGTTTGTGTGACCACCAGCCAACTGCAGTCAATACGCCCAACAGACCGCCGTGGAAACTCATCCCGCCTTCCCACACTTTGATCAACATCAATGGGTTGTGCAGGAACTCGCTGAAGTTATAGAACAGCACATAGCCAATCCGCCCACCCAGCACCACCCCCAGCATGGCGTAGAACATCAAGTCCCCGAAGGCAGCATCGTTGACGCCAGGCAAGCGGCCTGCCCGTATCCGTTGCGTGCCTAGCCACCACGCAACGCCGAACCCCAGCAGATACATCAACCCATACCAGTGAACCTGAATTGGTCCCAGAGAAACAGCCACTGGATTGATTTGGTGCAGGATACTCATACGCGCTCAAATGGCCTTAACAACAAAGAGAAATTCAGATGCGATCCGCGCCTGGAACTTTATGCGCCAGCGCACGGCGGCGCATCAGCAAATTCAGCCACTCAACCATCACCGAGAACGCCATCGCGAAATAAATATAAGGCTTGGGCACATGTACCCCAAAGCCGTCGATGATCAACACCGCGCCTACCAGCAAAATAAAGGCCAGTGCCAGCATTTTGACCGTCGGGTTGGCATCAATAAAACGTCCCAAGGGGTTAGCCGCCAGCAGCATGATGCTAACTGCCAACAAAATGGCGAACACCATGATCGGAATATGCTGCGCAATCCCTACGGCGGTAATCACTGAGTCCAGTGAGAACACGATATCAATCACCGCAATCTGTGCGATCACCACCCAGAACAGGGACGATGTTTTGGCGTTGTGCGGGTCTTCATCTTCACCACCAAAAATCATGTCGCGGATTTCCATTGCGCCTTTAATCAGCAGGAACGCGCCGCCAATGATCAAGACAAGATCACGAATGGAAATACCCATGCCAAACAGGGTGAACAAATCCCGCTCCATACGCGCCAAAAATGCCAGCATGATCAAGAGCAAGACACGGGTGATGCAGGCCACGGCAATACCCAATTTGCGCGCCATTGGCCGTTGTTGCTCAGGCAAACGACTCACCGCAATGGAGATGAACACAAGGTTGTCGATCCCCAGCACGATTTCCAGCGCACTTAAGGTCACCAGCGTCAGCCAGGCATCGGGGGAGGCAAGAAAACTCAGATCCATGGGGAAGTCTCGTTTAAGGCATTAAGAAAATCACAGCAGGCGAGGCAACAACAACAAGCCCCATACCAACACAACATTCATCATCAACACAAATACGGCGGCTGAGCCCATATCTTTGGCGCGACCAGCCAGCGCATGCCAATCATTACCGAAGCGCTCAATCACCGCCTCAATCGCCGAGTTCAAAAGTTCGGCAGAAAGCACCAGCAGCAAGCAGCCAATCAGCAGCACACGCTCAACCGGCGTCGCCCCAAGCAGGTAGCCTGTGGGTGCAAGAAAGAAAAAAAGAACGACTTCAAGACGGAAGGAAGACTCATGCAGCCACGCCGCACGCAGCCCCTTCATTGACCATTGTGCGGCTTTCAACACACCCAGCATGCCGCGTGGGGAGTGGCCATATCGATCAGCCACGCCACATCACTCCGTAAGGAATCAACACTTCACATGAGTGAACAGGCATTGGCGGCGGACGTCCAGTAAAAGGGCGAGTGGGTATTTTGCCACACCCCCCCGCCCCTACTGCGTTAAGTTTTTGGAAAGAGCAGCGTTATTGCGAACGCAAAGCATCAATCGGATCAAGCAACGATGCCTTACGTGCAGGGTAATAGCCGAAGAACAGTCCTGTACAAATAGAGAAGCTAGCCGCCAACAAGACGACTTTGGCATTCAGTTCAACGGGTAAATTGCCGATCTTTCCAACAATCAACGCTCCAACAACACCAATAGCAATACCAATCACCCCGCCAATCAGCGAGATCAGCATCGCCTCAGCCAGAAATTGCGCACGCACATCACGTGGTCCTGCACCAACCGCCATCCGCAGACCAATCTCTTTGATGCGCTCGGTCACCGATACCAACATGATGTTCATGATGCCGATGCCCCCGATAATCAGACAGATCCCTGCCACAGCCCCCAGTAATTTCGACATCAAATTCGTGGTGGCGGTGCGTGTGGCGACGATCTGACTGATGTTACGTACCGCAAAGTCATCGTCCGCACCAGGTTCGATTTTATGCCGCTGCCGCAGCAGGCTTTCGATTTCCGCTTGTGCATTGGCGAGATTACGTGCGTCATCCACCCCAATGGCAATGCCCTGCACTGCACCGGGCGGCATTCCTTGTGTGCTGGCCAAACGTCGGCGAGCGGTTTCCAGTGGCACCACTACGATGTCATCTTGATCCTGACCAAACCCACCTTGACCCTTCATATCCAGCACGCCCACCACAGTAAACGGCACCCGTCCCAAGCGAATGGTTTGCCCAATGGCATCTTCATCACCAAACAGGGTTTTGCGCACGGTCTCGCCAAGAATCACCGGCTTGCTGCCACCACCATAATCACCGGCATCAAAGCCTTGTCCATGATTGAGTTGCCAATCATTAATGGCAAACCAATCGGCCTGCACACCCTGCCATTGGGTGGAAGCATTGTTTTCTGCAAACACGACCTGTGTGCTGCCACGCAGTGAACCTGCCGCATATTGCACCTCGGGTACTTCGCTACGAATGGCCTCAACGTCACCATTATTCAGGCTCCAACGACTGCCCTGTGCCATGCGCGCACCGCCAGGCCCCATGCCGCCAAAACTACTGATATCAAGGCGCTGTGACCCCAGACCCGACACCATTTTGTCAATCTCAGCCTGCGTGCCTTGGCCAATCGACACCATCACAATCACAGCGGCAATCCCAATGATGACCCCAAGTGATGTCAATGCACTGCGCATCCAGTTGCCACGCAAGGCAAAGAATGCGGTGCGCAAAATATCGGAAAACTTCATGCTGTCACCACCTTGTCTTCGGCATGCAATTCACCGTCGTGCATCACATAGGTGCGGTCGGCATGCGCCGCCACATGAGCATCGTGGGTGATGAGAATGACGGTATGCCCATCATCACGCAGACGTTTGAAGAGCGCCAGAATTTCTTCCCCGGTTTTACTGTCCAATGCCCCCGTGGGTTCGTCTGCCAGCAAGATCGGCGGATGGTTGACCAATGCACGCGCAATGGCCACGCGCTGTTGTTGCCCACCCGATAATTCATTCGGGAAGTGATCTGCACGCCCTGCCAGCCCGACTGCCTCCAATGCCTTCAACGCGCGCGCGCGGCGTTCCGCAGGTGGAATCTGCGCATAACTCATCGGCATTGCCACATTGTCGGTGGCATTCATCCGTGGCAACAGGTGGAAGCCCTGAAAGACGAAGCCAATTTTGTCTCGTCGCAACTGCGCCAAGGCTTCGGCATCAAGCGTTGCCACATCCACGCCATCACATTCATAACGCCCGGTACTGGGCTTGTCCAAACAGCCCAGCAAGTTCATCAACGTGGACTTCCCCGAACCCGATGGCCCCATGATGGCAACAAACTCACCGCGATCAATACGCAGGTCAACACCACGCAGCGCCACCACTTCGGCTTCGGTTCCCTCCGAGTACACCTTCCTCAATTGGTGGACATGGATGACCGGTACTTGATTGGCGACTGCCATTACTTGGCCTCCGCACGCTCGCCGGAGATGATCAGATCACCTTCCTTAATGCTGCTTCCTGAAATCTCGGTGCTGCTGCCATCACTGGAAGCCACCTTGATCATCACCGCTTCCGGCTTGCCATTGGTCAGTTTGTACACAGTCACACGCTTGACGTTGAGCTGTGCATCCAAACCCGAGTTCCATTTGCCGCGCTGCGCATCATCCAACGTGGCCACAAATGCAGAAAACTCCTGATTGATGCGATCGCGCATCCGTGACCGCATCTGCGCCTGCATGGCAGAATTCGGCGCACCACTTGCACCACCAAAACGCATGCCTCCTCCCATCAACAGGTTGCCACCGCCTTGTTGCTGCGAATTTTTCCATTGCGCGGCGCGTTCTTCCTGGCGCTGTTTCATTTCCACCATAGCTGCCGCAAATACCGATGCTTGCTCTGCATTCAACTGCAGCGAATCTGCCAGCGCCTGATAATCGTCATTCATGCCAGCACCACCGCCAGCGCGGCCAGCGCCGCCTTGCGTTGCACCACCTTGCACTTGCAGCTTGGCAAGTGTCGAGCCTTCTGACGGCTTGAACCGCAGCGCCGCATTGCCGACCTTGAGTACGGACTCGCGCTTGCTGACTTCAATTTCCGCATTCACCGTCAAACCTGGAAGCAGCACGCCATCACTGTTATCCACGGTTACAACCACTGGATACGTGACCACGTTGTTGGTGGTGGCAGCTGCCAGTCGCACCTGATCCACTACGCCCCTGAACTGGCGATCCTGGAAAGCATCGGCACTGAAACTGACCGCCTGACCTACCTTCACTTGACCAATATCCGACTCATCCACCGCCAGTTCGATTTTCATCTTCGACAAATCTTCCGCGATGATGAAAAGCTCCGGTGCCGAGAAACTGGCAGCAACGGTTTGCCCCTGTTCAATCTTGCGGGTCAGCACCACACCATCCACCGGCGAACGAATGATGGCGCGATCAATATTGACCTGCGTATTTTTGAGCGATGCCATTTGCTGACGAATTGAAGCCTGCGCTGCATTCACTTGCGCCTGTGCTTGCTCCAATGCGGCTTGTGATAAATCCATGTCACTGCGTGCAATGAGCTTCTGCTCCACCAATTCTTTCTTGCGCTTGTAATCCAGCTGCGTGTTGTGCAGTGTTGCTTGTGCTTGTCGCAATTGTGCTTGTGCGCTGGCGATTTGCGCATTGCCTTGCTCAAGCTGAGCCTGATAAGTGGAAGGATCAATACGCGCAAGGATGTCGCCCTTCTTCACCGGGGAATTGAAGTCAGCCAGCACGTCCGTGACCTGCCCTGAAATCTGGCTTCCCACCGTTACCGTAGAAATCGCACTGAGTGTTCCGGTGGCGGAAATCGCTACGCGAATATCTCCGGCCTGCACCGTTTCAGTACGGAATGCACCAGCGCCGCCGTCTTGCCCGCGCTTTCCCCAGATATACCAGCCGCCCGCAAGCAGTGCGACAACACCAACAGCAAGACCCAATTTGCGCAAAGGAAATGCAGAAGAACGACGTGATGAATTCATGGAGGTATCAATACATTGAGTGTGAAGGAGGAAACGCGCCATTGCGATTTCGGTTGACAGCGGCGCATCCTAGTCGCTTCAAAGCGCCTTGTACCGTGCCATCAGTCCCCTGCCCCCTGAATCAGCCGCCACCATGCCCTACACACGCCTACTGACCGCGTTCTCTGACTGATTTTTTCTGGAATAACGCGCCCTTTTCTGCACTTAAAAAGGGATTTTCCCCAGCAGAATATCTTTGTACATCACCCAGTCACCCGCCAATGAATACAGCGGGTAGCGAAACGTTGCCGGGCGGTTTTTTTCGAAGAAAAAATGCCCCACCCATGCAAAGGCATAACCCGACACAACCGCTGCCAGCAGCCACAGCATGTTCTCGCTCTTTACCGCCAGCACCACAAAACCAATGGCCAAACTGCTGCCCATAAAATGCAGACGGCGGCAGGTGCGGTTTTGATGTTCACCCAAATAAAACGGATAGAACTCACGAAAACTGGAAAATCGCTGCGTCATCCGTCTGTCTCCCGTTCCGCGTGTTTTGCCTGTTCCCAGTACTGATCCTGCGCTTGCAATGATTTCCCTGCAAGCCCGCCATCGTTTGCAGCCAAAGACTCCATCATCCGAAAACGGCGCTCAAACTTCTGGTTTGCTGCACGCAATGCCGCACCAACATCCACCTTGGCATGCCTTGCCACATTGGCACAGACAAATAACACATCGCCGATTTCTTCCAGCAAGCGCTGTTGCACCGAAGGATCGTCTGGTTGCGCGGCAGCCGCTTCAAATTCGCTCCGCACCTCACCGATTTCTTCTTGCAACTTTTCTAAAACCGGTTCAAATGTGGGCCAATCAAACCCGACTTTTGCCGCTTTCTGCTGCAATTTCACTGCGCGTTGCCACTCAGGAAGCCCCCGCGCAATACCCGCCAAGGCTGATGTGTCTGCATGCCCACGTGCTGCACGTTCGCTGCGCTTCAATTCCTCCCAAGCGCGGGTTTGCTGCTCTGCATCGGCATAATGCACATCGGCAAACACATGTGGATGCCGACGTTGCATCTTCTCGCAAATCGCCTCGGCCACATCAGCAAATACAAACAAGCCTTGCTCTTGCGCCATCTGCGCATGAAACACCACTTGCAACAACAAATCACCCAGCTCGTCTTTAAGTTCAGCCCAGTCATTGCGATCAATGGCATCCACCACTTCATAAGCTTCTTCAATGGTGTACGGAGCGATGCTGGCAAAGGTTTGCTGAATATCCCAAGGGCAGCCGCTTTCAGGATCACGCAACCGCGCCATGATATTGAGTAACCGGGTCACTGGTGCAACATCACTCACAACGGCAATCTCGAAAACAACGCGGCATCACCCAGCGCCACAAAATCACCATTGAGTAAATGCGCACGCTGGTTATATCGGAACGCCCGCCCCTGACGATCCCAAACCACCCCACCTGCTGCCTCCAGAATCGCCTGACCTGCGGCGGTATCCCATTCACTGGTCGGGCCAAAACGCGGATAAAGATCCATCTCGCCCTCGGCAATGCGACAGAACTTAAGCGACGAGCCGCACCCAACCACGTCACATTCAGGCAATGCCGCCAGAAGTGCCTGCGTTTGCGGGTCGCGGTGCGAACGACTGGCTGCAACCCGAACAGGTTGGCCGTGATAGTGCTGCGTCGTCAACCGAGTTTGCGTATCACCTTCACGACGAAATGCCCCAGCACCCCGCGCAGCATGCCAGAGCAGCCCTGTCACCGGCTGCTGAATCAGCCCAAACACAGTTTCACCCTGCTCAATCAGGGCAATATTGATAGTGAACTCACCATTGCGCTTGATGAACTCGCGCGTGCCATCCAATGGATCTACAAGCCAAAGCCGCTGCCACTGCCGACGATCCGCAATATCGGCAGCATCGGATTCCTCCGAAAGCACCGGAATATCCGGGGCAAGCTGCCGTAAACCCGCGCTGATGCGATGATGCGCCGCCATATCTGCCGCCGTCAGTGGCGAGCGATCATCCTTGCTCTGCACCGCAAAATCACTGTGATAAACCGTCAAAATATCTTCCGCAGCCTGCCTTGCTAGTGTGATGACACCTCCAACAAGTTCATTGTCCATGTGCATGCTGTTGCAGCCACTCCCGCACGATAAACAACGCCGCAATGGAGCGCCCTTCGGAAAAATCTTCCTGCAAGATCAACTGACCAATATCTGCCAATTTCCAGGGCACCACTTCCAATTCTTCTGGCTCATCACCTGGTAGCCGCTGCGGATACAAGCCCTGCGCCAGCACCAAATGGGTTTGATGACTCATGTATGTCGGTGCAAGCGAGAGACTGCGCAATACGCGAAGATCATGCGCACCATAGCCAGCCTCCTCCATCAACTCACGATTGGCGGACTGCTCCGGGGTTTCCCCCGCATCCATCCGTCCTTTCACCAAACCAAGTTCATAGCGATGCATACCAGCGGCATACTCTCGCACCAGCAAGATGGTTTCGGCGTCCAGCATGGGCGCCACAATCACCGCCCCATGCCCACGCCCGTGCAAACGCTCATAACGACGGCGTTCGCCATTGCCAAACTCCAGATCAAGCCGCTCCATTCGGTATGGCCCGGCATCATGCTCGGTCACCCCATGAATGATGGGCAAGCGATGATTCATGCGCCCCTCCTGCAGCCACGCTGCATTATTGATGTCGTTTTAATCCGTACATCATAGCCGCCATCGACGGTTTTCGCGCCATCGCGTTGCACATCACCACAATGAACCTGCAACTAGCGCACGGCAGTCACGGCTTGCTTCATTTGAGTGATGATGCTGGCGTAATCGGGTTTACCAAAAATGGCGCTACCGGCCACGAAGGTATCGGCACCAGCGCTGGCGATCTCGGCGATGTTGTCTGGCTTCACCCCGCCGTCGATTTCCAAACGAATAGGGCGCCCACTGGCGTCGATCATCGCCCGTACTTTGCGTAACTGCTTGAGTGCTGACGGAATAAACGACTGCCCCCCAAAACCGGGGTTGACCGACATCAACAAGACGTAATCGATCTCATCCAGCATGGTATCCAGCACATCCAGCGAACTGGCAGGGTTGAACACCAAGCCCGCCTGACAACCACGCGACTTGATCAGCTGCACACTGCGATGCACATGCTTACTTGCCTCGGGATGAAAGCTGATATGTGAAGCACCCGCATCGGCAAACATTGGAATCAACCCGTCCACTGGCTCCACCATCAGATGCACATCAATCGGTGCAGTCACACCATGTTTGCGCAATGCCTCACAGACCAATGGGCCAATGGTGAGGTTGGGAACATAGTGGTTATCCATCACATCAAAATGCACCCAGTCGGCACCGGCAGCCAACACGTTGTCCACTTCCTCACCCAATTTGGCAAAGTTGGCAGACAGGATAGAGGGCGCAATAACGATGGATTGTGTGCTCATTTCTTTCTCAATTTCTGGATACGGTCGTACGCGGCATTGATTTCGCGTGATTTCTTTTCTGCCAGCCGTTGAATTTCGGGGGCGGCACCGGTGACGCGATCTGGGTGATACTGCCCCATCAATTTTCGGTAAACACGCTCAATTTCAACGCGATTGGCATTGGGGCGCACGCCTAGGACGCGGTAGGCCCAATCCACATCGGCGGCGTCTTCGACATCCTCAGCGTTTTCCGTGCTTTCACGCGACTGCTCTTCTGCCTGCCGTCTTTTCGGCGAAGAAAACCAATCGTGGTCAAACGCATAGCCCACCAGTAAGCCCAAAAATGCGCCCACCGGGTGCCGAAGCAAAAACCAGCCCGCAATAAACCCAAAAAATTGTCCATACCAACGCTTCATCCGCCCATTTTACAGTCCAGAAGCGATGAAAGCGGTCGTACACTATGCATTCCCCCTTTTTTATTCCCGCACATGGCCACAACGCTGCTGCAATCTGACCTTCCCGGCTTGAACCTCATCCACCGCGGCAAGGTGCGTGACGTGTTCGATCTTGGCAACAATACGCTGCGGATGGTGGCCACCGCCCGTCTGTGTGCCGTTGATGTGGTCTTGCCTGACCCCATTCCAGGTAAAGGCGAAATGCTTTGCCAGATCAGCAACTTCTGGTTCGACAAGACCACCCACATCATCGCCAACCATTTGACGGGTGTGGATGTTGCCAGCGTACTGCCAGCGGGTGTCGATACTGCCCTGTATGCCAAACGTGCGGTGGTGACCAAAAAGCTGAAGCCCGTGCCGGTGGAATGCATTGCCCGTGGCTACATCATTGGCAGCGGCTGGAAAGACTACCAACGCACCGGCGCCATCAGCGGCATCGCCCTGCCCACAGGCCTGCAACAGGCGCAGCAATTGGCGGAACCCATTTTCACGCCATCCACCAAAGCAGCAGTGGGTGACCATGATGAAAACATCGACTTCGCCACGGCAGTCAACTTGGTCGGCCGCGAACAGGCCGAAGCGGTGCGTGATGCAACGCTGGCAATCTACTGTTTTGCCCGCGATTATGCTGCCGCACGCGGCATTATTCTGGCCGACACGAAGTTTGAATTCGGTACCGATGACGACGGCAAGTTGTATGTGATGGACGAGATGCTGACGCCAGATTCCAGTCGCTATTGGCCCGCCGATGGCTACGCCATTGGCACCAGTCCACCCAGCTATGACAAGCAATTTGTGCGTGACTATCTGGAAACACTGGATTGGAACAAAACCGCCCCAGGGCCAGCACTTCCTGCCGAAGTGATTGAACGCACCCGCGCCAAATACGCCGAAGCCCTGCAGCGGTTGGCAGGTATTGATCTGGCTTGATCCGGTCAATCTTCCTCTTGCGGTAAACGACAGACGGACTGACCTTTGCGAAGCGTGATCAAGCGGGCAATTTCTGTGGATTGCCCGCAAAAGCGCGACTGCCGAACGCCAATACTGACCGTATATAAGTCTCCTTGCCGCTCGATATCAATGGACTCTTCGCCCCAGCTATCCTCCGCATCCGCTTCATAAGTGATGCGTTTATCGCCATTTTCCAATGTTTCCCAACTGGAAAACCCATCCTCCGGTGAGGCATCGATGGCACAGGAAAACACAGTGCCATCGGCTGCGGGTGCAGTAGCAAGATAACGAAACGCCATGATCTCGCCATTGACATCCACGGGCAGGCTCAGTTGATGCCCAACCCCGCCCTCCTCGCTTTCAACCGTGCAGGTCAGTGCTTCTTCTTTGAAGCCATCCACAGCATCGGGAATCAACCGCCTAGCGCCGTCAATCGCCGTTGTGACCAACAGATTCTTGCCATCCCACGCCAGCGTTAGGTCGTCATCGTCATGTGTCATGTAGTGATACTGACCAATGGCGAAGGCCTTGCCTGTCCAATTGCCCACCAGAAGCATCCCACCACGCTCGGCTCTCAACTCCATCGTGAGTAGATGCTCGCCCCAGAGTTTGCCCTCCATGTCGTCAACAACCGCGCTTAGCTGAGTATTTTCGATCCACACACTGCCAAGTGTGTCGCCTTCGTCATCGCGGTGCAGAAAACGGATTTCGGTCATTCCGGATGCCCCCTGCGCATCTTCTTCCGCGCCCTCCATCTCCGTACCTGATGCTGCGCCGCTATTACTTGCTGCGGCTTGATCGCATACCGCAACAAAAAAATGTCCTTGCACAGAACTCAGCAGTGCGTCCGGTAAGTCACCACATGCTTGTGCATCCCATGCTGAGGCAGCCTCTTCGATGGAGGTTGCCGTGGAAGTGACATCAACGGGTTCTGGCACTGCTGGTGCCGCCTCTTTTCGGCAGGCACTGAGCGCCAACAGCGTGGCAGCGATACAGATCCAGTATTTCATGCGTCATATCCAACTTGTGCGCCGAACGCGCTTAAGCAGCCACTAACTTCGGTAATTTTGAATTTCTAGGTATTGAACACGCAGGAAATGAGGATTTTCGGACATTTGTAAAAATCACTACGCTGGCTTATCTCTTGATTGCCAACACGGGCTAAACTTAGCGCTTGGCCTCACCCAACACTTGATTGCATATGTCTCCGAAACCCAGTGCCATTTTGCTTGCCACCGACCTCACCGCCCGTTCCGACCGCGCACAAGCGCGTGCAATCCAGTTGGCCAAACAATGGCAGGCCAAACTTGTTGTGGCGGTGGCCATGGCCGAAAGCCTGACCTTCAGCCGCCCCAATGGCTATCAAGACGCTGATACGCCAGAAGAACAGCTGGAATCCCCCAACGCCTACATCGAACGTATCGCCAAGCGTGAACTGGCTGATGCCGATGTCCCGGTGGAGATTCATGTGGTTACCGGCGCACCGGGTGCTGCGGCAATTTCCGTGGCACAGCAAACCGGTTGCGGGCTAATTGTGACCGGCACATCGCGCAGCGAAGCCGTTATGCGAATTGCGTTGGGTTCGACCCTGCGTTGGCTCAGCCGACACTCACCTGTTCCGGTTCTGGCTGTGCATGACCGGCCACGCAACTCTTATCAGCACATCTGTGTTGCCAGTGATTTTTCGGAAGTGGCAGCACAAGCACTGAAACTGACCGACACATGGTTTGCCGATGCAACCGATTGCACGCTATTGCACGGCTATTCCGTTCCACTGTCCACCTTGTCGCTCAATGACGCCCCGCGCGCGGCGGCACTGGATGTACTGCACAACGAAAATCAGCAAGAAGCGCATACGCATCTTGCACAAACCCTTGGCGATACAGCCGCTCAACGCTGGACGCACTCCGTACAAGCCAGCGGCCCGGTTCGCTTGCTGCGTGAGCATGCCCGAACAATCCCCACGGATCTGACCGTCATTGCCTCGCATGGCCGTTCGGCATTAATGGACAAACTGATGGGCAGCGTGGCCGAACGCCTGCTGGAAACAGTAGGAAGTGACCTGCTGATTGTCCGACCGCAGCGCAATTAACCTGCGCTGCGATCTGCTTCAGCATGTGCTGCCGGGGCTTTCGGCAGCACCATGGCCAACCATGCGATCCCCATGATGGCTGCAACAACCGACGCCCCCAGCACACCCAATACACCCTCGGTGTAATGCAATGGTTGTTTGGCATAGGCCAGCGATGCAATAAACAGGCTCATCGTAAAGCCAATACCGCAAAGCATACCCAGCCCCAGCATGGCGCGGAAATCCATGCCTTGTGGAAACCGCGCAAACCCAGACAGGCGCATCAATACGGCGGCTCCCACAATACCCACTGGCTTGCCCAATACCAGCCCAAGCGCAATACCTGCCGGCAATGCCGACAAGAGATCATCCATCTGCAGCCCACCAATCACCAAGCCAGCATTGGCAAAAGCAAACAGCGGCAAAATGCCATAGCCCACCCATGGGTGCAGCGCATGCTCCAAGGTTTCGAGAGGTGAATGCTCAATGGCATCGTCAATCTCATTTTCAGGATCAACATGCGGAATCATCAAGCCGGTCACTACACCGGCCAGCGTGGCATGCACCCCTGACTTCAACACCAAGAACCACAACAGCAGGCCAAGTAGCAGATAAGGCCACAACGCAGTGACTTTGCGCCGGTTCAGCACAAACATCAGCACCGTCACAACTGCCGCCGCCAACAACATTGCGCCGTTCAAACCATGCGAATAAAACAGCGCAATAATCAAAATGGCAATCAGGTCATCAATCACCGCGATGGTTGACAGCAACAGTTTCATGCCAAGCGGCACCCGCGAACCAAGCAAGCCAAGCACACCCAGCGCAAAAGCAATATCGGTTGCCGTAGGCACCGCCCAGCCGCGCATCGCCTCGGCATCGCCATGATTCAGCGAAGTGAATAACAGCGCAGGCACGGCAACACCGGCGGTTGCGCAGACCAAAGGAAGAATCAGTTGGTCGTGGCTCGATAACTGCCCCGACACGACTTCGCGCTTGATCTCCAGCGACACCAGCAAAAAGAACACAGCCATCAGCCCATCATTGATCCACCAATGCAGGGACTTCCCAGTGTCTCCACTTCCCAGTGGCGTGTCACGAAACGCGACGTAGATGTCAGACCAAGGCGAGTTGGCCAACAACATGGCGAGAACAGCAGTAAGAATCAGCAAAATACCGGCTGCAGATTCCAGCCGAAAAAATGCCACAAGTACACGCTCGGCGCGTGCAAGAACGTCAGGATGCCACTTCATGCCAACATTATAGAACAATGCGCTGCAGCGTTCTTTGACGCATCAGCAATGGGCTTATGCGCTGAAGAATTTGCGCAGCCCCATCCAGCAATCGGGATAATCCTGCTGCCGATGCTGTGCCGCCAGCGCTTGCTCGACTGGGCGGATCACTGCGCGGGTTTCGAACATGAAAGCCATCGTTTCGGTGATGTAATCAGCCTTCGTGGTATCCGCCGCACTGGCTTTTTCGAAGGTGGCTGCATCCGGACCATGTCCGGTCATGCAGTTGTGCAGTGAGCAGCCCCCCGGCACAAAACCATCCGCTTTGGCATCGTAAGCCCCATGAATTAACCCCATAAACTCACTGGCCACATTGCGATGGAACCATGGCGGGCGGAACGTGTCCTGCATCGCCAAGATGCGCGGCGGAAAAATCACGAAATCCATATTGCTGGTGCCGGGCGTATCACTTGGCGAATGCAGCACCAGAAAGATCGACGGATCTGGATGGTCGTAGCTGATTGAGCCAATGGTATTGAAGTGCCGCAAATCGTATTTGTACGGCACAAAATTGCCATGCCATGCCACGACATCCAATGGTGAATGCCCGATATCGGCATGCCACAAATGCCCTTGAAACTTGGTCAGCAGCGCGAAATCACCTTCCACATCTTCAAATGCGGCATGTGGAATCTGAAAATCGCGGGCATTGGCCAAGCCATTGCTGCCCATCGGCCCTAAATCGGGTAGTTTCAGCAACGCGCCAAAGTTTTCGCAAACATAGCCACGCGCCTGCCCATCGGGTAGCGCAACACGGAACCGGATACCACGTGGAATAACCGCGATTTCCAGAGGCGCAACATCCAGCACACCCAGCTCAGTTTCAATATGCAGCCGCCCAGATTGCGGAACCAGCAACATCTCTGCATCGGCATTACAGAAAAACCGCCCCTGCATATCCCGATTCGCAGCATACAGATGAATCCCAACGCCAGTTCCCGCTTCCGCCCCACCATTGCCTGCCATGGTGAACAAGCCTTCAATAAAATCTTGCGGCACTTCTGGCCACGGCAATGGGCTCCAACGCAGCTTTTCCGGGGTAACCGGCCCATTACCAAACGCATTGTGAAACGTGGGCTGCGAGAACAGTTCAAAGCGCCCATGTACAGCCGCCGGACGGATGCGATAAAGCCAACTGCGCCGATTCGCATGGCGCGGCGCAGTAAATGCAGTGCCGGTCAACTGTTCGGCATACAACCCATGCGCCACACGCTGCGGTGAATTGCGCCCAATCGGCAAGCTGCCCGCCAGTGCTTCACTGGCAAACTCATTGCCGAACCCTGTTTGATAGCCATTGCTGTTGATGCTCATTGTTCGCTTCGCCCACGCTGCACCTGTCAACCTCTAAGGCAGCCGCCACCCTTCGACAGGCGCAGGGCGAACGGCCACAACTCACAGCACGCCGCGTTTCATCTGATCGCGTTCGATGCTTTCAAACAGTGCCTGAAAATTACCTTCGCCAAACCCCTCATTGCCTTTGCGCTGAATGATTTCGAAGAAAATCGGCCCCAATGCATTCTGAGTAAAAATCTGCAGCAACTTGCGCTGTTTGGTTTCAGGATCGGCATCAATCAGGATGCTGTTCTTGCGCAGGCGTTCCAAGTCTTCGCCATGATTGGGAATGCGCACATCCACCACATCAAAATATGTATCGGGTGTATCCAGAAATGCGATCCCGCTGGCGCGCATCCGTTCCACCGTGTCGTAAATATCATCGGTGAAGCAGGCGATATGCTGGATGCCCTCGCCCTTGTACACGTCCAAGTATTCGTTGATCTGCGACTTCGGATCAGACGATTCATTCAACGGAATGCGCACCATGCCATCGGGTGCGGTCATTGCTTTTGACAACAGCCCAGTCTTGGCACCCTTGATATCGAAATAACGGATTTCGCGGAAGTTGAACAGGCGTTCGTAGTAGTCCGCCCATTTCGCCATATTGCCGTGGTAAAGATTGTGTGTGAGGTGGTCGATGAAGGTCAGCCCAAAGCCCTTGGGCATCAGATCCACCCCCGGCAGATATTCATAATCAGGGTCATGGATGGTGCCTTGGTTGTCATAGCGATCCACGATATACAGCATGCAACCGCCAATCCCTTTGATCACCGGCGCAGCTACCGCTTTGGTCAGCTCATCAGTGGCCTCAAACGCTTCCGCACCGTTTTTCAGCGCCTGCATCCGCGCCCACTCCGCCAGCTTGTTGACACGAATGGCAAAGCCACAAGCCGATGCCCCATGCTGATCTGCAAAGCGCGAAGCAAACGAATTCGGAGCTTCATTGATCAGGAACGTACAGTCACCCTGACGGTAGGTGTGAATTGGGCGGGTCTTGTGCCGCGCCACTTGAGAGAAGCCAAGTTTGCGAAAATAATCGTGCAAATGCCCGATCTGCTCTTGCGGGGCTGTATATTCAACAAACTCAAAGCCGTCGATACCCATGGGGTTTTCAAAGGTGATCGGCTGCATTCCAAGATTCGGGTTTGCGCTCACAGGGTGACTCCTCAAGGCCAGAACCTGCATTCTATAGTTACCCATGCAACTATCTCAAGTCCTCCCCCCATTGAGCTGACCTGCCATGCCTAATCGCACCACCCTTGAGCTGCAAGATTTTCTGCCGTATCGCCTCAGTGTGCTGTCGAACCGCACCTCCGACGCCATTGCACGCGAATATTCAAAGCGCTTCTCACTCAGTGTCACAGAATGGCGCGTGATGGCTGTGCTTGGGCGCTATCCTGGCTTATCTGCCAACCAAGTGGCGCAGCGCACTGCTATGGATAAAGTGGCGGTCAGCCGCGCCGTTGCCAAACTCCTGGACACGGGCAGGCTGCTGCGCGAGTTCGATGAAGATGACCGCCGCCGCTCTGTCTTACGGCTATCAGAAGCCGGCTATGCCGTCTATGACGAGGTGGTTCCGCTGGCAGTGGGCTATGAAAAATTGATTCTCGACGACATGAGCAAGGACGAACGTGATTTGTTGTTCCGCCTTCTGGATCGCCTTGATGAACTTGAGTTGCGTGCCGAAGAAGCGTTGGATAAACATCTCAACAGCAAACGCTAGACCACCCCGCGCCATATCGGCAACGAGGAAGGATCAGCACACTCGCATACTGCAACTTAATAGCGATCATCCAGCGCAAAGATCGGCTTGCGATCTTTCCACTTGCCTTCGGTGAAATCAGGGAAGGCCAACGTTTTGTAGTCTTCCGCAATGGATTGCTCCGACAGCGGCGTGATCGCGCTCCACGCCACCGCATCAAAGATGTCGATCGGCATCGGATCACCCGCCTTCAGCGCCTCGATGAAGGCATGTACCACGAACCAATCCATGCCGCCGTGACCTGCACCGGCAGCGTGTTCAGCATACTTACGCCACAGTGGATGGTCGTATGCGTCGTAATACTTCTGCGCGTCTTCCCACTGATGTGGCGGGCTTTTACCTTCGATGTGAACGCCTTTGTTCACATCCATCCACAGCCCATCCGTGCCCTGCACGCGAAAGCCCAGCGAATACGGGCGCGGTAACGAGGTGTCGTGCTGCAGAATGATGGTTTCGCCGTTTTCGCAGCGCAGCGTGGTGGTCACCACGTCGCCCAGCTTGAACTGCACCTTGGCATTCGGGTGATCGGCACCACCCTTCGGATGCTTGAGAATATAGTCGTGCAGACCACGCGCCTTAGTGGCAAACGCGTTGATGTGGGTGAAGCGATTGCCACGATGGATATTGGCATACATCGCGCAGGGACCGATGCCGTGACTGGGATACAACTCGCCGTTACGGTCGATGGAATGCTGGGTGCGCCACTGCGCCTCGGAAAAACCTTTGCTGCCAAACTCGACACCGCTGTTGTACGGCTGCGACGGATCACCTGAGTTGAATTTCACCCCGCGCAGGTCGTGTTGGTAACCCGCCTGCATGTGGACGAGTTCCCCAAACAGACCCGCACGCACCATCTGCAACACCGCCATCACATCACGGCGATAGCACACGTTCTCCAGCAGCATGTACGGCGTGCCGGTGCGCTGCTGAGCGCGCAAAACGTCCCAGTGATCTTGCAAGGTGATGCCCGCCACCACTTCACAAGCCACCGCGATCTTCGCCTCCATCGCGGCAATGGCTTGCGGCGCGTGCCACTCCCACGGGGTGACGATGAACACCGCATCCAGATCAGTGCGCGCCAACAGCTTTTTCCACGCATGCACATCACCATTGCCACCGTATTCTTTGGGCTTCTTGCGCCCCATCTTGGCAATGATGGCCTGCGCCTTGTCCAACATCACTTGCTGCGTGTCGCAGATCGCTACCAGCTCCACGTCGTCACGACTGAGCAGTGGCCCAAGCTGCGACTGCCCGCGCAGACCAGTGCCAATCATGCCAACCCGCAAGCGCTGGCGCGGTTTAGCAAAAACTGGGGTCACTGAAGCGGCCGTCGTGACCATCCCAGCCGCTGCGGTTGAAATCAGAAAGTCTCGACGCTTCATGAGGAACTCCTTGGCGGAAGGTAAAGCTTACACCGCTTGTGAAAAGCAAATGGCGGCACATGGCCGCCATTTGCAGAGATAAATACTTCCGTTATTTCACGCCATGCATCAACTTCTGAATCAGCGGTGCAATCAAGAACAGCAGGACACCTGCGCCCACCAGCACCCAGAAACCAAAGGTATAACCTGCATGTGCAGAGGCCACCGTCATCCCGCCTTCGCCACTGACGCTGCTGGCGAAAATCCCTGACAGATTGTTGCCAATCGCGGTGGACAAGAACCACCCCCCCATACCGAAACCAATCAAACGCACCGGCGCCAACTTGGTCACCATCGACAGACCAATCGGCGACAGGCACAGCTCACCCACGGACTGGATGACATACACCATGAACAGTGTCCAGAACGGAATCTTCAGCGTCTGCGGATCCACCATTGAGGACAGTGCCAACATCAACAGCAGGAATGCCAGCCCATTGAAGATGATACCCAAGCCAAACTTGCGTGGAATGGACGGATTCGCCTTGCCCATCTTCACCCAGATCATCGCGATGAGTGGCGCCAAGGTAATGATTGCCAGTGAGTTCACCGATTGGAACCAACCTACGGGGAACGTCCAGCCGCCCAAATCACGGTTCACAATATTCTGTGCCAAGAAGTTGAACGAACTGCCAGCCTGTTCAAAGAACATCCAGAACAACACGTTGAAGGCGAAGATGATCAACATGGCAATGGCTTTATCACGCGCCACTGCGCCATTGGCGAAGCCTTCACGCAGAATCAAGATACACAACACAATAAACAGAATGGTCAGCAAGACTTGCAGCTGATTGGCATCAATCGCCATGAGGAAATAAATCCCAGGAATTGCCACAACCACACCCACTGCAACGGCGATGACCCGCCCTATACCCGTTGCACCTTCCAACGGTTTACCAATGCCTTTCAGCTGCGCACGTCCGAACCAGAACCAGACCAGACTGATCAACATGCCGATGCCCGATGCAATAAACACGGCCTTATATGCAGGCATTACAGCAGAGCCACCAAACATGTTCTCTGCAAACCAGCCAGTTAGCAGTGGCGCAATAAATGCACCTGAGTTAATCCCCATATAGAAGAGGGTAAAGCCCGAGTCACGGCGTCCATCATCTGGTGCATACAGATGCCCCACCATGGTGGAGATATTGGGCTTGAACAAACCGTTACCCGCAATAATCGTGGCCAAACCGAAGCGGAAAATCGTTTCGTTGGGGATCACCACCATAAACAACCCAACCGCCATGATCACCGCACCCAACAAGATCGATCGCTGATAACCAATCACCTTATCGGCAACATAACCACCAAACAGTGCCGCCGCATACACCAGCGCCAGATAAGCCCCATAGAGCTTGCTGGCCGGCGCTTCCCCCGCACTGTCACCGCCATAGAACTGCGCCACGATATACAGCGCCAACGCCCAGCGCATGCCATAGAACGCAAAGCGCTCCCAGAATTCGGTCATGAACAACATCCACAATGGGCGTGGATGCCCCATCACCTGCTTGAATTCCGGCACCTTTGCCGGGGTTGTAACGTCTGTGGTTCCGCTCATGCGGCATCCCCCATCTTTGAGTATTGAAGACAATCGAACCGCCAAAAAAGCCGGCATGGAACCGCGCGAGGATCGCCGAGCACAGCGCCTACGTCAAATTATTTCTTGCTTCTGCGGCATCTCTTGCCCTCTTGCAAACACCCGTTGAATCAGGGTGACAGCGCATTTAGCACTTCAAATGAGCGCCATAAATACTTGCCTTCATGGCGTTTACTGATGCAATCATGCCGCACTGCGCAACGGCTTATCCATCGCTCACGCCTATGATGGAGTGCAGGCGTTTATACGGAAGGTAGAGATGACCACGGTCGCCCAATTCAAAATCGACTTCCTGCAATACCTCACACCCGATGGCAGGTTGAACGGCACACTCCCACCCGCCGTTCCCGACAACGCAGCATTGGTGGCGATTTTCAAGCGGATGCTGTTTCTGCGTACATTCGACAGCAAGGCCATTGCCCTACAACGCACCGGCAAACTGGGGACGTATGCCGCCTGTTTGGGGCATGAAGCCACCCATATCGGCATCGGCGCACTGATGCAGCCGGAGGATGTATTTGCACCCAGTTATCGCGAATATGGGGCACAGTTCGAGCGCGGGGTGAAACCCCATGATGTCCTGCTGTATTGGGGTGGCGACGAACGCGGCAATGTATTTGAAATCCCGAAAAACGACTACCCTTGGTGCGTACCGATTTCCACTCAGTGCTTGATGGCGTCGGGTGCGGCACTGTCTTTCAAGCTGCGCAAACAAGCACGCGTGGCAGTAGCGGTATGCGGTGATGGTGGCAGTTCAAAAACCGACTTTTATGCTGCCATCAACTCCGCTGGCGCATTCAAACTGCCACTGGTGCTATGCGTGGTCAACAACGGCTGGGCGATTAGCGTACCGCGCGCCGCACAAACCGGTGCCGAAACCCTGGCGCAAAAAGGCTTGGGTGGTGGTCTGCACTGCCTGCAAGTTGATGGCAACGACATTATTGCCGTTCTGGAAGCCATGCGCCGCGCACTGGAACTGGCTCGCAATGGTGGCGGTGGCAGCGTGATCGAGTTCATCACCTACCGCCTGCACGACCACACCACGGCTGATGATGCACGTCGCTACCGTGATGAAGATGAAGTGAAAGCGGCTTGGGAAAAAGAACCCTTCATCCGCCTACGCAAATACCTAGCGGATGCTGGCCTATGGAATGAGACACAAGAAAAGGCGTGGATTGAAGAATGCACCACAACTGTCGATGACGCGATCAACCGCTATCTCAACACGCCAGTCCAACCTGTCGAAGCGATGTTCGACTATCTGTATGCCGAATTGCCAGAAGACCTGCAACGCCAACGTGCTGAGGTAGTGGCACGGGAGGGTCGAACATGAGCGTACAACCCATTACCCTGATCGAAGCCATTACCCAAGCACTGGCCTTCGAGCTGCGTCAAGACGAACGCGTGGTAGTATTAGGCGAAGATGTGGGCGTGAACGGTGGTGTATTCCGTGCTACCGCAGGGCTTTCAGCGATTTTCGGCCCCGAACGCATTTTGGATACACCACTGGATGAAACCACGATTGCTGGGCTGACCGTGGGCATGGCGTCGCAGGGCATGCTGCCAGTGGCCGAAGCGCAATTTGATGGATTTGTGTACCCGATGGTGGACTTCATCGTCAGCCACGCCGCGCGCATGCGCTACCGCACCCGTGGCCGACTAACCTGCCCAATGGTACTGCGCGTGCCGTGGGGCGGCGGTATCCGCGCACCGGAGCATCACAGCGAAGCCAATGAGGCGATGTTCACCAATGTCCCTGGCCTGCGCGTGGTGATGCCAAGTTCCCCGCAACGTGCCTACGGCTTGCTGCTGGCCGCAATCCGCGATCCAGACCCAGTGATCTACATGGAGCCCAAGCGTCTCTATCGCCAGTACAAGGAGCTGGTGCCAGACGATGGCGAAGCACTGCCACTGGATGTTTGCTACGTATTGCGTGACGGCAGCGACATTACCTTGGTCACTTGGGGCGCACAGGTGAAGGAAGCACTTGAGGCTGCCGATGTGTTGGCGAAGGAAGGCATCAGCGCGGAAGTGATCGACGTCGCCACCTTGACCCCGCTGGACTTCCCCACCATTGCCGAAAGCGTGGCCAAAACCGGTCGCTGCGTGATCGTGCATGAAGCCCCACGCACAGGAGGGTTCGGTGCAGAAATCGCTGCACGTATTGCCCACGAGTGCCTGTTCGACCTATTGGCACCGGTGGAGCGCGTCACCGGCTATGACACCCACATTCCGCTGTTCCGCCTCGAAATGAAATACCTCCCGAGTGTGGACAAAATTCTCGCCGCCGCTAAGCGCGCGATGGCCTATTCGTAAGGACATGGCATGAGCAAGAAATTCCTTCTTCCCGATCTTGGCGAAGGCCTACCCGATGCCACCATCGTTGAATGGCACGTCAAGATCGGTGACACGATCCGCCTCGATGAAAACCTAGTGGCAATGGAAACCGCCAAGGCGGTGGTGGACGTGCCTTCACCGGTATCCGGCAAGGTGATCGCGCTGGCAGGCAGCCCCGGTGACGTGATCATCACCGGCAAGTTACTGGCGGAATTCGAGATCGACCCCAACCTGCCGCAGCGCGCGGAAGGCCAGGACACTGGGCATCACGGCCACGCCGAGCCGGAACCGGAAGCGCCCAAGCCCGCCGCAGCTGCGCCTGGCGTCAAGGAAGACGCTGGCACCGTGGTCGGCGCGATGCAAGTGGGTAATGCGGTGGTCGCTGAATCCGCCGTGGCCGTCGGTGGCGTGAAAGCCGTGCCCGCCGTGCGCGCCACCGCACGCAAGCTGGGCGTCGATCTGACCCGCGTGCAGCCCACCGGCCCTAATGGCACGGTGACGATGCAGGACGTGAAGCGCGCTGCTGCGAATGGCTCTGCCACATTCGCCCCTCACCCGCCTTCGGCACCCTCTCCGCGCATGCAGGGTGAGGTGCAACGCAGCACGCTGTCGCAGGCAGGCAAGCCGATGCGCACCCAGCCGCCGTCCACTGCCGCCGCCTCTGGCCAGCCCGAGCAGCTCAAGGGCGTGCGCCGCAACATGGCGCGGGTGATGGCCGATGCCCGCGACCGCGTGGTGCA
>CAYZUG010000005.1:72058-104465 GCA_964481865.1 uncultured Thermomonas sp.
CTGCGTGAAGGCATCAACCGCCTGCGCACACAGGTGGAAGACCGCTCCATTCCCGCGTCAGAATTGACCGGCTATACCATTTCGCTGTCGAACTTCGGCGTGTTCGCCGGGCGCTACGGCACCGTGGTGGTAGTGCCGCCGTGCGTGGCGATTGTTGGTGTGGGCAAGCTGTCCCATGATGTGGTCGCGGTGATGGGTGGCATCGAAGTGCATCGCCGGATGCCGATCAGCCTCACCTTCGACCATCGCGCTTGTACGGGTGGCGAAGCCGCACGCTTTCTGAAGGCGCTGCTGGACGATCTGGCGCTGCCGAACTGACACTCGCCCCTCATCCGACGCTGCGCGTCACCTTCTCCCCGCAAGCGGGGAGAAGGGTCTATCACGGCATCCACAAACGTTGATGAGCTGCCGCCTCTCCCTGCTTGCGGAAAACAGGTATCGTGTACTGCTTTCACCCCTCTCCCTGCTTGCGGGGAGAGGGTGCCCAAAGGGCGGGTGAGGGGCGCTTTTGCTTCACATCTCAGCGCCCGGCATCCTCCAACTGCGCAGCAACAAATGCCGCAAGCGCAGCATTCACCTCATCACTGCTAACACCCTCCGGCAACTGGAAATCATTACCTGCATCATTCACCTCACCCTGCTTGATACTGGCAATACGCATCCCCGCATCGCGTGGCGAATCAAACCCCACACTCTGCAACAACACACGCTCACCCAACACCAGCTTGAAATAGAACTTGCCATCGGCTTCACGGTATTGCTTGAAGGTTGGTAACTGCGCGGCATCTTTCTTTTCAGCCTTGCCAGAAGCAAGCTGTATTTGCGACAAATCACGCAAGCCAACGGCATGACGCAAACGCGCCAACATCGGGGTGGCATGTTGGGCGCGTAATCGCGCAGCACCATCACGCAGGGTCGCTTCAATTTCCTCAGGCTTTGCCATCAATGCTTCGTATTTGTCACGTAACGGTGCAATCTCTGAGTCAATGCGCTCAAACAATTTTGTTTTGGCATCTCCCCAGCCAATGCCATCGGCAAATGCCTGCGCAAACGCGCGGGTTTCCTCTTTCGTTGCAAACGCCTGATACAACTGAAATACCGCTGAGCCGTTGGTCTCTTTTGCTTCGCCTGGCGCACGTGAATCCGTGACAATGCTGGCGATAAGCTTCTTCAATTCACTCTGTGAAGAAAACAGTGGAATCGTGTTGTCGTAGCTCTTGCTCATCTTGCGGCCATCCAGACCAGGCAAGGTCGCCACGTTGTCGTCGATCACGACCTCAGGCAAGACAAAATACGGTTCAGAAGCCGACGCACTATAGAGATGATTGAAACGCTGCGCGAAGTCGCGTGCCATTTCGATGTGCTGAATCTGATCGCGCCCAACCGGTACCTGATTGGCGTTAAAGATCAAAATATCCGCCGCCATCAACACGGGATACATAAACAGCCCGGCGTTGATACCCGCATCATCGTCTTCACCTTCGGCGCGATTCTTGTCAATCGCTGCCTTGTAAGCATGCGCACGATTCAGCAAGCCCTTTCCAGCCACGCACGTCAAAAACCATGTCAACTCGGGGATTTCCGGAATATCGCTCTGCCGATAGAACCAGTTTTTCTCCACGTCCAGCCCGCAAGCCAGCCATGTTGCGGCAATTTCCAGCGTGCTGCGCTGAACCCGAGCAGGGTCACCGCACTTCACCAGCGCATGGAAGTCGGCAAGGAAATAGAAGTTTTCAACGTCACTGGCCTGCGCACTGGCCAGCGCCGGGCGAATCGCCCCAACGTAGTTACCCAGATGCGGGGTTCCTGACGTGGTAATGCCGGTAAGGACGCGGATCTTTTTGCTCATTTTTTTGCTGCGCCTTCAATCTTTTCACCTGCTTTCTGCAGATCTTTTCCAGCACCAGCAATCGTGTTGCAGCCAGTCAATACCAGCATCACCAACAACATGATGGACACGCCTTTTTTCATATTCATTGTCTTAACTCCTGATGAGGTCTGCCTATGGCAGCGGGTGACGATCCAGGAAATCACGAATCAGCGGCACCAAGACTTCGTGCTTATCCTCTAATGCGTAATGCCCTGCATCGTAATACGCATGTACTTCTGCCTGCGGCAAGGCAGCCTGAAAACCTGCCAAGAAATGCTGATCGAAAACAAAGTCCCGCAACCCCCAGCCTAAAAATGCCGGCCGATTGGCGTACGTAGGAAGCATTGCCGCACTGGCTTCCACGAATGGCATTGCTCGGTCACCGCTTTGCAATGGGATGTCCTGCATGAAGCGCAATGTAGAAATCGCCTGTTGCCAGCCATCGTAAACACCGGCATAAGCCTTGCGTACGGCTTTCGGCAAGCGGCGCACGGTGCCAAACCGTGCCGCACCACGCGCAAACAGGTTGAAGCGTCGAATCAGCCAGCCACCCAACTGCGAATCACGTCCCATCGCCAAACGCATTGGAAAGCGTTTGGCTGATGGCAATGGAAACGCTGCCGTATTGGTAATCACCAGACGTTTAACCCGAGAGGGGTCGCGCAGTGCCCAACCAAAACCGATCATGCCGCCCCAGTCATGCACCGCCAGAGTCACCGCACCAGTAATGCCCAGCTGCGTGAGCAGTGTGTCCACATCATCAATGCGTGATTGCAAGGTGTAGTCGTACTGCGGATGCGCGGCAGGCGCATCATCCGGACGATCCGACAGCCCCATCCCCACATGATCAGGCACGATGCAGCGATACCGGTCACGCAGCCCAGACACTAAGTGCCGCCAGTAATAGCTCCACGAAGGATTGCCGTGCAACATAACGATCACCTCGCCATCACGCGGACCTTCATCCAGATATGACAGGTGAATACCAGGGCGCACCTCAATACGATGCGGAGAAAACGGGTAATCAGGAAATTGCATGCGACTATTGTAAATGCAGCCAGCCTTCGCTTCCCGACTTAAACGAGGCGCTGCATTAAAAATACACGATCACTGGCCACCTCAAGCCTGAAGTGATGCCGATCTGCCAGCCATTGCAGCGTTTTCAGCCGATAGAAACTGACATGCGTGAGATCATCACGGTAGCGCCACCGCAAGAAACGGCTTGCCTCATCTGGCGCCAACTGCGTCATCACGCCCAGCCACCCATGCACACGCACACATGCCATTAGCGACAGCCAATCAACACGCGGTTGACGAAAATGCTCCACCACTTCGGTACATGTCACAAAGTCGTATACATGCTGCAGTACATGTATATCAGGCGCATACAACGGGTCGTAATGCTGCATTTGCATTCCTGCCTCACGCAACATCACCTCTAACGTCGGCCCAGGGCCACAGCCATAGTCCAGACCATGCATCCCCATGCTGAGTTTCTTGAGCAGCGGTGTTGCCAGTTGACTCAGAAACCCTCGATACCCGGCGTCGTCAGGATGGTTTTGATGCAAGTCGTAAATGGCTTTTTCTTCTGCCACTGACACATGCGAGGCAGGGTCCACCGACACCATGCCGCAGATTGCACATTCAAAAAATTGCCTGCGATGATCTGCGCAAAACCACTGCGTTGGCGCATCACACATTGGGCAAGAATGACCAGCCTGCATCGCGCGCACCTTCTTGACGATAAGAAAAAGCCCCGCATCAGATGCAGGGCTTTGAATGTGATTCCGCGTTGTGCTGTTGGTGGCTATGGGTGGACTCGAACCACCGACCCCAGCATTATGAGTGCTGTGCTCTAACCGGCTGAGCTACATAGCCAACGCAGAGCGGTGCATTATGCGGATCGAATCGACTGGCGTCAATGACATCATGCATCACTTGCCTGAACAGCTTTCGGGTGGCAAAGTCAAGGCCAACAGATTGATGGAGTCCGCATCATGATTGATCCGGACGGCTTTCGGCCAAACGTTGGCATCGTTTTGATGCATGAAAATGGAAGAGTGTTCTGGGCACGCCGCATCCGTCGTGATGGCTGGCAATTCCCGCAAGGCGGCATCAATACCGATGAAACCCCGCTGGAGGCGATGTATCGCGAGCTTCATGAAGAAGTGGGGCTACACCCCGAACAGGTGGAAGTCCTAGGCGTCACCCCCGGTTGGCTGCGTTATCGCCTGCCACCTCACGCCATCCGCCAACATGAAAAATGGGTTTGTCTTGGACAAAAGCAGGTCTGGTTTTTACTGCGTTTTGTTGGTAACGACGCTGACCTGCGCCTAGACTTAAGCGAGCAACCTGAGTTTGATCAATGGCGCTGGGTTGACTTCTGGTATCCCCTGCAACATGTCGTGACCTTCAAGCGGTCAGTCTATTTACGCGCCTTGCAGCACCTTGCCCCATTTGCCCGTACGCTTGCCGGTGAACAGGCCGTTCCCATGTATCACCCCGTTTTGGCAAGTGGCTCACTGCGTTGAGCGTCACGTAAACATGAACGAAAGATAACTTTATTCACCGACTTGTTGCATTGCAACAAAAGTTGTCTTATGCTGCACCGCACAAGCTCGGCACTCTCCCCCAAAGGCCGGCATTACACCAACCTACTATTTCTTTTAGGAGTCCGACCCATGTACCAGTTCAACGATCAAATCACCAAGAGCACCCGTCAGTTCGCCGACGCTATCGCCAACATCAACCGTCTGGCCATTGAAAATGCCGAAAAGAACTTCGGCCTGCAAATCGCAGCTCTGGAAGACAGCGTGAATGCTGCTTTCTCGTTCGCTAACGACCTGAGCGAAGTGCGCGACGCCGATGGCCTGAAGGCTGTATGGCCGAAGAGCGTGCAAGTGGCTCGCACCAATGCTGAGCGCACCTTCGGTACCGCTCAGGAAGTGTTCGCTAACACCGTGAAGACCAACGAAGCCATTGCTGCTATCGCCAAGACCCAGTTCGAGCAAGCCAGCTCGCAGGTGAAGGCTGAAGTGGAAAAGGCCACCAAGGCTGCTGCTGCAAAAGCCAGCAAGTAATTGCGAAGGCGTGCGCGACTCGCCTCCCCCTAAGCGGTAAACGCACAAAAAGCCCGGCAGGAAACTGTCGGGCTTTTTCTTTATGTGCATAGCGGTGTGGACACTTATACGCTGTACACAGAAAAGCTTAAGCCATGCTGAGTTGCCAGTGCTTCACTGCGAAAAATACTGTATTTATTATACTGATCAGTATATCATTGACATTCTTACCAACCTCGTCTTCCGTAGCGCAAGTCATCCTGCGCTGTGTGGAATGCGTCATTGAATTTATCGCAAGGACATCTCTCCATGGCTACCTCGCATTCTCAACCCCAGCGTCCTGCACGTCGTTGGGCTTTAATGCTGATCGGCGTTGTTGTTGTATTTGGCGGCGTGTTTGCCGCCAAAGCATTTTTTACCAGCAAAGCCAATGCATTTTTTGACAATATGCCGCAACCGGCATCGGCTGTTTCTGCTGAGCTGGTGGAATTACAAAACTGGAGTGAAAGTAGCGATGCCGTCGGCACATTCCTTGCGGTGAATGGCACGGATATCACCACTGAATCCGGCGGTGTCGTACGTGAAATTCTGTTTGAAGCCGGCCAGTCTGTGAACAAAGGCGCTGTCCTTGTGCGCCTGAACACCGCGAATGAGGAGGCCTCGCTCAAAGCCTTAGAAGCCTCTGCCAAGCTTGCAAGAACCCAAGCTGACCGCTGGCAACAACTCGGCAAAGACAACCTCGTCTCGCTGGACGAAGTACAGTCAAAACTGACCGCTGCTGCTACGGCTCAAGCACAAGTTGAAGCACAACGTGCATTGATTGCCCAGAAAACCATTCGCGCCCCCTTCTCTGGCGTGCTGGGTATTCGTAAGATCAACCTCGGTCAATACATTGCACCCGGCGCAGCGATTGTCAGCTTGCAACAACTGGATCCGATCTACTTGGATTTCAACCTTCCCGAGCAACTCACCGGGAAAATGGTTGAAGGCACTTCCATTCAAGCACGTGTCGATGCAATGCCTGGCGAAGTATTTGACGGGCAAGTGACCGCCATCGAACCCATGGTTGACCCCAGCACACGCAACTTCAAAACACAGGCGACCTTGCGTAACCCCGAAGGGAAATTGCGTCCAGGGAGCTTTGCCAAGGTCGCATTTGATCTGGGCAATCCACACGATGTTCTGGTCATCCCGCAAACAGCTGTGAGCTTCAACCCTTATGGCAATTCCGTTTTCGTGATTGAAACAAGCGAGCGTCAACCTGGTGAAATGGATATGAAAGGCAATCTGCTCACCGGCAAGAAACTCATTGTCAACCAGCGTTTCATCAAAACAGGGGCAGCACGCGGTGATTTGATTGCCGTTACCAGCGGTCTGAAAGCTGGTGAGCAAATTGCCACATCCGGCTTATTGAAACTGCGTAACGGCGCAGAAGTCACCATCAACAATGATGTGAAGCCTGCCAATGATGCAGCGCCACAGGTTGAAAATCGCTGATTTTGCCGATCACACACCTCACCCTGTCTTCCTCCATTAGCCCTCGACCATACGGTTTCGAGGGGGAGATGTAACCCATGAAATTCACCGATATTTTTATCAGGAAACCCGTGCTGGCCATGGTGGTTAGCCTGTTTATCCTGCTCTTCGGTTTGCGTGCTTTCACCGAACTGAATGTCCGCAAATACCCTGAAATGCGTAATGCTGTTGTCAATATCAGCACGACCTATTTCGGTGCCGATGCCGACTTGATTCAAGGCTTCATCACCACGCCACTGGAGCGCGAAATCGCCAGCGCTGAAGGGATTGACTACATGTCATCAACCAGTGCGGCGGGGATGAGCAGCATCCAGGCCTATATCCATTTGGATAAAGACCCTAGTGAGGCACTGACGCAGATTTCCGCCAAGGTCAACAAGATGCGGGGACAATTGCCTTCGCAATCGGAAGACCCAGTGATTGACCTGCAGCAAGGTGAAAGTATCGCGGCGATGTATCTGGCGTTTTCCAGTGAAACACTGGACAACACCCAGATTACTGACTATCTGACCCGTGTCATTCAGCCCAAACTGGTGACCGTGGATGGTGTGCAGCGTGCTGAAATCAATGGCGCAGGCACATTTGCCATGCGCATCTGGTTGAAGCCAGAAAAAATGGCGGCATTGAAAGTCACCGCAAGTGACGTCAACCAAGCTTTGCAATCCAATAACGTGCTGGCTGCCGTGGGTTCCACCAAGGGACAGATGGTGGCGATCGACATGACCGCACGCACCGATCTGCGCAACGTCGATGATTTCCGCAAAATGGTGGTGCGCGAAGAAGATGGTGCGATTGTGCGCCTTGCCGATATCGCGGATGTGGTACTCGGCTCGGAAAGCTATGCCACGTCGGTCAGCATCAATGGTAGTGACTCGGCCACCTTCATGGCCGTATATGTTGCCCCAGATGCGAACGCATTGGATGTCATTAAAGATGTACGCAAAGTGTGGGACAACGAAATCATCCCACAACTGCCACAAGGTGTAACGGCACTGATCCCTTATGACAGTACCGAGGCGATTCAAGACGCGATCAATGAAGTAATCCGCACCATCATTGAAGCCTTGATTATTGTGATCGTGGTGATCTACCTGTTCCTCGGTTCGATGCGCAGCGTGCTGATTCCTGCACTGACCATTCCGCTGTCGATGATTGGTGGACTGTTCTTAATGCTGCTGATGGGCTTTTCCATCAACCTGCTGACGTTGCTGGCGATGGTATTGGCCATCGGGATTGTGGTGGACGACGCCATCATCGTGTTGGAGAACATTCACCGCCATATCGAAGAAGGCATGTCGCCCTTTGATGCCGCTATCCGTGGTGCACGCGAGCTTGCATGGCCTGTTGTCGCAATGACCACAACCCTTATCGCCGTGTATTTGCCGATTGGTTTTCAGGGCGGGCTGACCGGTGTGCTGTTCACTGAGTTCGCCTTCACACTGGCGGGCGCCGTGCTGCTCTCGGGGGTCATTGCTCTCACCCTGACACCGATGATGAGCTCGCGCATTCTGCAAGCACATGACCCCGACCACCCGAAAGGCAAGTTTGAAGACTGGCTGGATCGCAAGTTCAATACCTTGCATCACGGCTATCAACGCCGTCTGCATAGTGCACTTGAAACCAAGTCGATCATCGCTGCCTTTGGTTTGATCGTGCTGGTCAGCTGTGCCTTCCTTTACATGACAGCCCCCAAAGAGCCGGCACCATTGGAAGACGAAGGCTTCATTTTTGGCGTCGCTACCGCCGACCCCATCGCCACATTGGACTATGTGGAACGCTATACCGTTGAAATTGCCAAAGCTGCGAAAGAAGTACCAGAGATCGAAAACTTCTTCCTGTTCAATGGCGGCTTCGGTGGCAGCGGCGGTGGTGCCAGCCCCAGTGCAATGGCCGGCTTTGCATTAACACCATGGAGCCAGCGTGACCGCTCCACCAATCAGGTTCTGCAACAAGAAATGCAGCCCCGTTTTGAAGCCATCACGGGGTTAAAAATGTTCTCGATGGTGCCGCCCTCCTTGCCCAGCGCAGGTGGTGGTGCCGGTGGTGGCGAGTTCATCATTGGCGGCGTTGGCAGTCTTGAACAGCTGTCTGCACTCTCGGATGCCATTCTGGACAAGGCATATGCCAGCAAGCGCTTTATCTTCCTCGACAAGGACTTGAAGATTGATAAACCCCGCATCGAGGTGGATATCGACCGTGATAAAGCCGCAACTCTGGGCATTGATATGCGCACGCTTGCAGCGGATATGTCGGCAATGCTGGCGGGTGGGTACTCCAACCTGTTCTCCATGCAAAACCGCTCGTATCGCGTGATTCCACAAGTGCAGCGTAGCGACCGTTTGAATGCGCATGATCTGGAGAATTACTACACCCGTACGCGTGATGGGAAATTGATTCCGCTGTCTACCATTGTGACCCTGAAAGAAAGCGCACAGCCGCAATCACTCAAGCGTTTCCAGCAGCTCAATGCGGTATCAATCATGTTTGCCCCGCGTCCAGGTGTCAGCAAGGGCGAGGCCTTGGCCATTCTTGACCAAGCCGCCAATGAAGTGCTGCCGCAAGGCTATAGCGTGGACTACTCCGGCGAATCGCGTCAGTTCAAGCAAGAAGGCAGTGCCATGCTGATGACGCTCGCACTGGCGTTGATCGTGATTTACCTTGTGCTATCAGCACAATTTGAAAGCTTCCGTGACGCGCTGATCATGCTGCTCACCGTCCCCATGGCGATCTGTGGTGCACTGTTGTCACTCAATGTTTTGGCACTGCTGTCGCAAGTTCTGCAGCAAATGTTCAACATGGAAGTGTTCCCCGGCATGAGCATCAATATCTACACACAGGTCGGTCTGGTGACCTTGGTTGGGGTGATCTCCAAGCACGGTATTTTGATTGTGGAATTTGCCAACAAGCTGCAGATTGAAAAGGGACTGAGCAAGCGTGAGGCAATTGAAGAAGCCACTGCTATCCGTTTGCGCCCGGTACTGATGACCACCGCTGCTTTGGTGTTCGCAATGATTCCACTGCTGATGGCGAAAGGTCCAGGTGCTGCGTCACGCTTCTCCATGGGGGTAGTCATTTCCTCTGGCATGACCATCGGCACCTTGTTCACCCTGTTTGTATTGCCTGCGTTCTACCTCTATCTGGCACGCGATCACTCACACGATGTGGGGTCTTCGCATCAGCCACTGGAACATGACGAAACAAGCGTGCAACACGCGTGACACATACGGAAAAGGGCGGATATCCGCCCTTTTTCATGAGTGGCATCCGCGCACAAGCTTGCTAAACTGCTTGCATGAGCTTTTTTTTCGAACCTCTTTCTGGCAGCACGTCCGAGCAATACGCGCAACTGCTGGCCCAGACACAAGCGCTGCTGCACGGCGAACATGACCCTATCGCCAATGCGGCCAATCTTTCAGCACTGCTGTTTCATGCCCTGCCTAGGCTGAATTGGGCTGGCTTTTATTTTTATGATGGCAAGGAGCTGGTGGTTGGCCCTTTCCAGGGCTTGCCGGCCTGTGTGCGCATTCCGTTAGATAAAGGCGTTTGTGGCGCTGCCGCACGCACGGGTATCACCCAACGCGTGGACGATGTGAACGCCTTCCCCGGGCATATTGCATGTGACTCTGCCAGCCGCTCCGAACTGGTCATTCCCTTGTTTCTTAGCGATAGGCTGCTTGGTGTGCTGGACCTTGACAGCCCGCATCCTGGACGTTTCACACAAGACGACCAAACCGGGCTGGAAGCCATTGCCGCTGTATTTCTGGACGCCTCGATGTGGTCGTGAAACTGCGCAATATCGGCCCAAAATCAGCGGCCTGGCTGCGGCAAGTCGGGTTGCGCACACAAGAAGATTTACAAGCAGTTGGCGCAGTTGAAGCCTTCATGCGCATTCGCCGCGCCGGCTTCAAACCTGGGCTGAACCTGTTGTATTCGCTGGAAGGTGCCCTGCTTGACTGTCACTGGCAAGCAGTTCCGGAAAATCGCCGCAATACTCTGATTCTTGCCGTCGAAGAAGCCACCACTTTGCTTCCTCCACCAAAAGGCAAACCGGCAGCCGCCCCCGTCTTGCTGACGCAGTATATGGAAACTGAATCAACACCCGACCTGCCCCCTGATGATGCCGCCACATAACGGCCATCTTCAGACAAGCAAAAGCACAACACGCTACAATGCGCGCACTTGAGGTGACGTGGCAGATTGCACTGCCACGTTGAAACGGGAAGCCGGTGACATTGCTTTGCGCAATCAGTCCGGCGCTGCCCCCGCAACGGTAAGCGTGACAAGTTTGACATCGGCCACTGTGCTTTGGCATGGGAAGGCGTCATTCGGGACACTCATTGAGTATCCACATGCAAGCCCGGAGACCGGCCTTGAGTGAAGTCTGGTTGTGATGCGGTGGGCATTGCGCGACGTTGCGCACTGCTCGTGCGTCCGTTCGCTTTCTCCACTTTTTCGCAGCTGCCCATTTCATTAGGGCGCGCGGGCGTGCGCGCCGGAGAATGTCGATGTCACCCCGTTTCCCCCAAGGTTATTCCCTCAGCGTCCTTGCACTCGCACTTGCTGCCGCACTTCCTGCCGCTGCGCAAGACAATACAGCGAAAACACTCGACGAAGTCGTCGTCACAGCCACCCGTACAGCCACAACCGTTAATGCCAGCCTGGCCGCTGTTGAGGTCATTGATCGGGCGCAAATTGACGCCAGCAGCGCGCGCTCACTGCCCGAACTGCTGCGTGGCCGTGCTGGCATCAGCATCGTCAATCAAGGCGGCCTCGGCAAGCTCTCCACGTTGTTTCTGCGTGGCACTGAATCCGACCACACCTTGTTTTTGATTGATGGCGTGCGCGTTGGCTCGCCCACGTCCGGTCTGACATCTCTGCAAGATTTACCGCTGGCGCAGATTGAACGCATCGAAATTGTGCGCGGCCCACGCTCATCACTTTATGGTGCCGACGCTATCGGTGGGGTGGTTCAAATCTTCACCCGTCGCGGTGCCGACAAGGCAGGTGTGCATGGCCGTGGACGCATTGCCGTGGGTAGCCATGATTTGCGTGAAGCCTCCGCCGGGCTTGACTTGCGCGGCAGCCAAGGAGGCATTGGGCTGGATGTCGCCCACCAATCCACCGATGGCGTCAATGCATGTCTTGGCACGTATGACCCCATCACATGGGCGGGGGCTGGCTGTTTCATTGTGCCAGGCACCCATCTTGATCGTGATGGCTACCGCAACAACAGCGCCCATTTGCGTGTAGATTACAGCCCGAATGAGGCATGGCAATTTGATGCACAGGCATTCCGTGCCACTGGCCATAACGACTATGACGGCGACTACAGCGATCACTCCGATATCGTGCAACAAACCGTAGGTGGCAGTGCGCGCTGGAAGGCTTCGCAGCACACACAATTCAAACTGACCCTTGGTCGCAATACCGACGACTCTGAAAGCTACATCGGCAACATCTTCAGCAATCGTTTCCACACCACCCGTGACAGTGCCAATCTGCAAGGCGACTTCACTCTGGCGGAAGGACAGGTGCTGACCGCTGGCTTTGATTGGTTGCGCGACGAGGCACGCATTACCGATCCTTGGTCCCCCTTTGCGGCCAAACGCGCCAACCGCGCCGGTTTTGTGCAGTATCAGGCGAACTACGGCGCACATGACATCCAGCTCTCGGCACGTCATGACAATAACGACCAGTTCGGCAGCCATGGAACCGGTGGCATTGCCTGGGGTATGAACTTTGCTGAAGGCTGGCGTGTCAGTGCCAGCCACGGCACGGCATTCAAAGCACCGAGTTTCAATGAACTGTATTACCCCGGTTTCTCCAATCCTCATCTGAGCCCTGAAGCTTCACGCAGCAGCGAGCTTTCTTTGTCGCGCCGGGGCGGCAACTGGTTGGTGCAGGCCAACGCCTATCACACCCGTATCCGCGATTTGATTGCTTACGATGCCGTACTTGGCATGCCCGGCAATGTGGAAGACGCACGTATCCGCGGCGTTGAACTCACAGGCGATCTGCAGCTTGGCCAATGGAACGCACATGCGCAACTTGGCTGGTTAGATGCCCGCAATCACAGCGCAGGCTTTAACTATGACAAGCACCTGGCACGCCGCCCTTCACGCAGTGCCCGCATTGATCTTGACCGCAACCTGGGGGATTGGAGTATCGGTGTTTCCGGTATCGGCGAATCCTCACGCTGGGATGATGTTGCCAACACACTGCGCGTTGCCGGTTATGGCACTGCCGATCTGCGTGTTGCGTGGCGCTTTGCTCCCGGTTGGACGGTACAGGCCAATCTCATCAACGCCTTTGACAAACGCTATGAAACCAGCGCCTGGTACACCCAGCCTAGCCGTGAATATGTTGTCAGCCTGCGCTGGCAGCCCGAATAAGGAAAGTGACTTGCAGGGATGCTTGCAAGGACGCACGCAAGGATGCACGGGCCCGGCAGCAATGCCGGGTCTTCTTGTTTTCAAGATGCAAAAAACACGCGCCTGATGAACGCGGATTTATTCTTCTGTTTCTGCCAATTTTTGGCAAGCTTGCAACAGCTCGAAACACTCTGATGCAGGCAAGGGTCGGAAGAACAGATAGCCTTGCGCCTGATCGCACTGGTTATCACGCAGGAACGAAAATTGCGCCTGATTCTCCACACCTTCCGCCACGACTGTCAGCCCCAGACTGCGTGCCAACGCCAGAATTGAACGCACAATAACAACCCCATTGGGGTTGTTTGGAATATCTGCAATGAAAGCACGATCAATTTTCAGACAATGGATAGGAAGCGATTTCAGATACGCCAACGACGAATGCCCTGTGCCGAAGTCATCAATCGCGATACGCACACCCAGTTGCTTCATTTCATCCAATGCAACGACTGCAGAATCCAGATCATCCATCAACACGGATTCGGTGATTTCAAGCTCAAGCTCTTCTGCCAGCACACCTGTTTCAAGCAAAACTCTGCCAACTTCATCGGCAATATCGCGCTGACGAAACTGTCTTGCCGACAAATTGACGGCCATGGTTCCGGCAGGCAACCCAGCTGCACGCCACGCACGCAATTGGCGACAAGCTTCATACAGCACCCATTCGCCAAGTGGGAGAATCAAGCCCGTCCGTTCGGCAACTGCAATAAATTCATCTGGCGACACCTGCCCCAAGATAGGCGAATGCCAACGCAGCAGCGCTTCCCAGCCATAGAGCTTGCCACTCTCAATTTCCCATTTCGGCTGGTAATGCAGTTCAAATTCCTTGCGTGCCAATGCCCCACGCAAATGGGTTTCCAATGCAACTTGTCGCTGAAAACCTTCGCCTAATTCCTTGCTAAACGCTGCCACACAATTCCGACCATTCCGTTTGGCCTGGCGTAATGCCAAGTCGGCATAACGCATCAACACACTGGCGTTATCGGTGTCATCTGGATAACAGGTCAGCCCCATGCTGACACTGATCGCAATATTGTCTTCACCAAGCTCAAACGCCTCAGAAAACACATGCAATAACGCCTGCGCCATCTGTTGCGCATCGTGTCTGCTGGTGTCTTGCAACAAAATAGCGAACTCATCGCCACTGAAGCGTGCAGCAAACGCACCAGCTGGCAGACTTTCCTTGATGCGCTTGGCAATCAACATCAACAAGTTGTCGCCCTGCTCATGCCCCAGTGTGTCGTTGATGTTCTGGAAGCGATCGATGTTCAACAACACAATCGCGCAAGGGCTGTGCTTGCTGGTTGCATATGCCAGTGCATGATTCAGCTTTTGCCCAAAGCGCATGCGGTTGGGCAAATGGGTCAGGGCATCATGCGTCAGGGTATAGCGCATGCGGCGAAATGGTTTGTTGACTGACTCCGAATAGATGGCGCGATAAAGGTAGTAATACGCGGCCAGCTTGTAGCCATGTGCCAACAAGTTGGCAACCCCCGTCGCACGTGTCTGCAGAGTAAAGAACAGCTCGCCGGCAGACAGCAAGAACAACGCCATCAACAGGGTTTCACAATCACAATTGACAATCTTTTTGCGCCGAAATAACAGCACCAACGCTGCACTTAAATAGAGTACAAACGCACCCCATTCCAAACCAATTTTGAGTGGCGTTGCCCCTACACCCGGCTGATACATCGATGCGATGCGCTCTGGTGCCGTCATCGGCACCCATGCAACCAGCACAATCAATACCAACAACGCAATAAGCCAGGCTTTTCTTCCCCAGTACGAAACCGGAGTTGCCCGCTCTGACAACAAGATATACGCCAACAACCCAAGCCCAGCGCTATAGCGTGCCAACAGCCAAAATACGAATGACTTGTGCTCTGAATTCAGCCCAACCAGCATATCCGGCATTCCCGGATACGATAAAAAGTGAAAAGCATCAAAAATAGCGACGGCAAGGAACGCGCCACCCAGCTCCATTGCACGCATTGAGCGCTCAATTTCAGCTGTGCCTGCACCCGTAAAGAACACCAGAGCCGCCATCACCACAGCGCTGATTTCCAAGATGGAATGCATCGGCATAAAGACTGTTGGCGCAAGCGCAATCTGTGCACCAACACCAAGCTGCCAAACAAGCAAAGGCAAAGCCAGCGTCAATAAAAGCACGCCCATTACACGGCTTGTTGTCAGTTTTTGCACTGACACACCCCTTTGTGCCACTGCTCCATCGATCATCCCCTATTACCTTCCATCGATATCCGTATCGATTGCGAATTCAATCTTTTATCCTAAACAGATTGCGTGCAAAGGTCGATGCTTTGCCGATAATTTTTACTCAATGCCAGGCTTACTCCACCGTCACACTCTTGGCGAGATTGCGCGGTTTATCCACGTCGGTGCCACGTGCCAGCGCCACGTGATAGGCCAACAGTTGCACCGGAATCGCATGCACGATTGGCGACAGCGTGCCAACGTGACGCGGCGTGCGGATCACATGCACACCTTCGGATTCGCTGAAGCTGCTATCGGCATCCGCAAACACGAACATCTTGCCTCCGCGTGCACGGACTTCCTGAATATTGGACTTCACCTTTTCTAGCAGCGCATCGTTAGGCGCAATCACCACCACCGGCATCGCGTCGTCCACTAGCGCCAGCGGGCCGTGCTTGAGTTCCCCTGCCGGGTAACCTTCGGCGTGGATATAGGAAATCTCCTTGAGCTTGAGCGCACCTTCCAACGCAATCGGATAGTGCATGCCACGCCCCAGAAACAGCGCATGCTGGCGCGGTGCAAACTTCTCTGCCCATGCCGCAATTTGCGGTTCCAGATTCAACGCATGCTGCACGCTGCCAGGAAGATGCCGCAGCTCCTCCATCAGCGCCGCTTCTTGCGCGGCATCCAACCGCCCGCGCAGCTTCGCCAGCACACCCGCCAGTGCGAACAGCGCCACCAGCTGGGTCGTGAAGGCCTTGGTTGAGGCCACGCCGATTTCTGCTCCGGCGCGGGTCAAAAACACCAATCTACTGGCGCGTGGAATGGCGCTTTCTGGCACATTGCAAATCGACAGCGTGATCTCCTGACCCAACGATTTCGCGTATTTCAACGCTTCCATCGTGTCCAGCGTTTCACCGGATTGGGAAATGGTGACAATCAGCTGCTTCGGGTTGGCCACCACGCTGCGATAGCGATATTCGCTGGCAATATCCACCGCACAGGGAATGCCCGCCAAGGCTTCGATCCAGTAGCGTGCGGTCAATCCGGCATAGAAGCTGGTACCACAGGCCAGAATCTGCACCGATTCCACTTGCCCCAACAGCGACGTTGCATCGTCACCAAACAGGCTTGCATCAAAGCCCCCCTCCGCCACGATGCCTTCCAAGGTATCGGCCAGCGCACGCGGCTGCTCGTGGATTTCCTTCTGCATGAAATGGCTGTACGGGCCAAGCTCCAGCGACGCCAGCGACACGTCCGACAGGTGCACATCGCGCGTCACCGGCGCATCGTCCGCACCGAAAACCTGCACGGCCGCGCAGCGGATTTCCGCCGTGTCGCCTTCTTCCAAAAAGATCACTTTGCGCGTGGCCGACACAATGGCCGACACGTCGGAGGCGACGAAATTTTCTCCCTCTCCCACACCGATCAGCAGCGGGCACCCCATGCGCGCAACCACCAGCATGGCCGGGTCACGCTTATCGATCACCGCAAGCGCATAGGCACCATGCAGCTCTTTCACAGCGGCCTGCAACGCAGCCAGCAGCGACTTTCCTTGCGTTCGGTGATGGTGGATTAAGTGCGCCACCACTTCGGTATCGGTCTGCGATGTGAACACATACCCCAGCGCCTGCAACCGCTGCCGCTGCGCTTCGTGGTTCTCGATGATGCCGTTGTGCACCAACGCCAGTTCGCCATGGCTGATATGCGGATGTGCGTTGTCTTCTGTCACGCCGCCGTGGGTGGCCCATCGCGTATGACCAATGCCCAGCGTGGCCGACACACCGTCAGCCTGCGCCGCAGCCTGCATCTCAGCGACGCGTCCAGTGCGGCGCACGCGGCGAATATCGTTACCTTCCACAACCGCAATTCCGGCAGAATCGTAGCCGCGATATTCCAGTCGCTTCAGCCCTTCTACCAGAACCGGGACGATGTCACGGTGGGCAATAGCTCCGACGATTCCACACATGCTGGCAATGCTCCTTGCAAGAAGTTCGCAGTGTAACCGCTTGCATGGAATTCCTGTCCGACCGGACAGTAACCACGTCCGTGCGGACACACAAATAAAAATAAAAATCCTTTTAATTCAATGATTTATTTTTGGCATGATGTTTGCTTGAGTACAAGCATGAGTATGCCCCCAAACACCCCGCGTCTTCCTCAACGTGGCCGTATCCGCGATACCGCCGGTCAAGATCACATTCCTGCCACACCCGCACGCCAGCACCATCGCAAATGGGTGCTGGCCAGTATCGCGGTTGTCACCACCTTGGCATTGATCGGGTGGGTGAGCAGCAGCTGGTTGGGCGGCTCTCGTTCCTACAACGCATCACGCTTGCGTATTGCTGAAGTGACTCGCGGTGATCTGGTGCGTGATCTCAGTGCCGAAGGCCGGGTGATTGCTGCCAACAGCCCCACGCTGTACGCCATCGCCGCCGGTACTGTTGCCCTGAAAATTGTGGCCGGTGACAAGGTGACGGAAGGTCAGCCGCTGGCGGTGATCGACAGCCCCGAACTGCGCAGCAAATTGGTACAGGAAGAATCCACCTTGGCCAGTCTTGAAGCCGAAGCCAGCCGCGCCACATTGAATGCACAAATTGCACGCGCCAATGCCCAACGCGCTTTAGACCAGGCAAGTGTTGATCGCACTGCTGCTGAACGTGATCTTGAACGCTATCAACGTGCCTTCGATGGCGGGGCAGTTCCCAAAAATGATTTGAATCGTGCGCAAGACATGATGAAAAAAGCCGAAATCGGTATGGCCGCTGCGCAACGCGATTTTCAGCTACAAAACACGGGTGCCGGTTTGGATGCACGCAACAAGCAACTACAAGCGCAACGCCAACGCGCCGTTGTGGAAGAAACTCAGCGCCAAGTGGATGCCCTCACGCTGCGCGCGCCTTTCGATGGACAAATTGGTCAGGTGCAGGTGCCACAGGGCACGCAAGTGGTCACCAACGGCCCCGTACTGAGTGTGGTGGATTTGAGCAAATTCGAGGTGGAGATCAAGGTACCGGAAAGCTTCGCACGCGATCTTGGCATCGGTATGTCGGCACAGATCACCGCGAACAACACCAGCTTCGCTGGCGAAATCGCCGCTGTCTCACCGGAAGTTGTCAATGGCGAAGTCACCGCCCGTGTTCGTTTCGCCGAAGGCAAGCAGCCACCGGCATTGCGCCAGAACCAGCGGCTGTCGGTGCGGATCGTCATGGACACACGCAACGATGTCTTGATGGTTGAACGTGGCCCATTCGTCGAGCAAGACGGCGGTCATTCTGCCTACGTTATGGATGGCAGCAGCGCCGTCCGCCGCCCCATCTCGGTGGGAGCCAGCAGCATGTCGCAGGTGGAAATCACCGCAGGCGTGAAAGCGGGTGACCGCATCGTGGTATCGGGCACCGATCAATTCAACAACGCGGATCGCGTCCGCATCACTGGAAACTAACCAAGGAATCTCGCCATGCTCGACATGCATCAAATCGCCAAGGTCTATCGCACCGAACTGGTGGAAACCCACGCCCTGCGCGCACTCGACCTGCGCGTCAATGAGGGTGAATTTGTCGCCGTGACTGGCCCTTCCGGCTCGGGAAAAACCACTTTCCTCAACATCGCGGGCTTGCTGGAAGAGTTCACCGGTGGCGAATACATCCTCGACGGCGTGAACGTAAAAGGTTTAAACGACAATGCCCGCAGCAAACTGCGCAACGAAAAGATCGGCTTCATCTTCCAGAGTTTTAATCTGATCCCTGACCTCAATCTGTTCGACAACTGCGACGTACCACTGCGCTATCGCGGCATGCCCGCAGCCGAGCGCAAACTGCGTATTGAAGACGCACTAGGCATGGTGGGTCTCGGTTCGCGCATCAAGCATTATCCGGCAGAGCTTTCCGGCGGGCAGCAGCAACGCGCCGCGATTGCACGCGCACTGGCAGGCAGCCCGCGCCTGTTGCTGGCGGACGAACCCACCGGCAACCTCGACAGCCAGATGGCACGCAGCGTGATGGAGCTGCTGGAAGACATCAACGAGCAAGGCACCACGATTGTCATGGTGACGCACGACCCTGAATTAGCCGCACGCGCGCAGCGCAATGTCCACATCGTGGATGGCATGGCGACTGATCTGACCATGGAATCCACCATCAGCCGCGCCATGCACTCTGGCGACACTCTAACCGCTGCGACCTGAGGCTCGCCATGTTCGGCTACTACCTCAACCTCGCTCTGCGCAGTTTCAAGCGCAACAAGGCGCTCACTGCGCTGATGGTGCTCACAGTGGCATTCGGCGTGTCCGCTTCGATGACGGCATGGTCGGTGTTTCGCGCTGTTTCCGGAGACCCCATTCCGTGGAAATCCAGCCAGCTTTTCGTTCCCCAAGTGGACAGCTGGGGCCCGGAAAACGGCGGCAATGATCGCGAACCACCACAAGCCATGAGCTATCTCGATGCCACCGCATTGATGCGTGACCACAAGGCGAAATTGCAATCCGCGATCTATCAGATTGCACCATCAGTGATCCCGCCCGATGCCAACCGGCACCCAGTCAATGCCGGTGGTCATGCCGTTTTCAGCGAGTTCTTTCCGATGCTGGACGCCCCCTTTCTTCATGGTTCTTCTTGGAGTGCCCAGGACGATGAAGCACGCGCGCGAGTCGTCGTCATTGGTAACAAGCTCAACCGGAAACTGTTCGGTGGAACCAACAGCGTTGGCAAAAACCTCAATATCGAAGGTCACGATTACCGCATCATCGGCGTTCTCGACAACTGGAACCCACAACCGCGCTTTTATGATGTCGTCAACAGTGGCGGCTTCACCGAAGAACCCGAAGATCTGTTCCTACCGTTTAATACCTCCATTGCCGCTGGCATCGACAATCAGGGCAATACCAATTGTTACGCGCCTCCTGGAAATGGATTCGTGGGTCTGCAGCAGTCGGAATGCATTTGGATCGCCTACATGGCGCAGCTGGATGATGCTGCGGCCGTGACCCGATACAAGGACTACCTGGATGGTTATGCCCGCGAGCAGCAGCAAACCGGGCGTTTCACTTGGTCGCCTAATAATCGTCTGCACAACGTACGGCAATGGTTAGAGATCCGTCACGTGGTTCCGGACGACACTCGCGTTTCGCTGGTGGTGGCATTTGGCTTGCTGCTTGTCTGTTTGATCAACACCATCGGTCTGTTGCTGGCCAAGTTTCTTCGTCGTAGTGGCGAGATCGGCGTGCGTCGCGCATTGGGCGCGCCGCGTGGCGAAATCTATCGGCAATTTCTGATCGAAGCTGGCACGGTCGGCCTTGCTGGTGGTCTGTTCGGGCTACTGTTCACCGCATTGGGTGTGTCTGGCGTCGGTCTGGTCATGCCTCCTGAAATCGCCGCACTCGCACAGCTGGACGTGCCCTTGCTGGTCTTGACACTCGTTCTTGCCGTGCTGGCCACCCTGCTGGCCGGCTTGTACCCCACCTGGCGCGCCGCACAAGTGCAACCTGCGTGGCAGCTTAAATCCAACTAAAAGGATCCGCCATGACGCTTCATCCCATGATCGCGGCTCTGCGCAAACACAAAGCAGGTGTCGCACTGATCGCTCTGCAAATCGCATTGACGCTGGCCATTGTCTGCAATGCCATCTTCATCATCAGCCAACGTGTGGAACGGGTAAACCGTCCCACCGGCTTGGACGAAAACAATCTCATGGTGTTGACCCAACTCTGGGTTGGCGCACCGAAGGACAGTGACCACGGTGCAACAGAAAAACTCGACGCCATGCTGCAAGAAGATCTTGCTGCGCTACGTGCCATTCCCGGCGTGCAATCCGTGACACCCATCAACTCGATGCCTTTGCTGAACTCCTCATGGAATGGCGGCGTGTCAATAACGCCCGAGCGTATTCTTCGTGGCCAACCCATCTTGTCCACCTTCTATTACACCGATGAAAATGCACTGACGACACTGGGACTGCATCTGATTGCTGGGCGCGACTTTACCCACGCCGATATGCAAAATCATGGCGCGCGTGACGAGCGCAACCATCCAACTGCCATCATCAGTAAGACATTGGCTGACAAGCTTTACCCTGATGGTGCTGCTGTAGGCAGGATCATGTATGCCAACGGCAACCCTGCCCCCACCACGATCATTGGCGTGGTCGATCGCTTGCAAACACCGGGCACAGGCCGCTGGAATAACAGCTTCGCCTACCACTCCATCCTGTTTCCAGCGCGCCTGAACAGTTTTTACTCACGTTACGCCATTCGCACTCAGCCAGGACAGCTCGACAACGTACTGAAAACCGCGCCAGATGTACTGTATGCCCTGAACCCGAAACGCGTCATCAGCGACGAGATGGTGCGTTCATTCCAAGAAATTCGCAGCAATACCTATCGCAGTGATGTTGGCATGGCGCTGTTGATGGGCACGATTTGCCTGATTCTTCTGGCAGTCACCAGCGCGGGCATCGTCGGTCTCACCAGCTTCTGGGTCGGCCAACGCACCAAACAGATCGGCATTCGCCGCGCACTGGGCGCAACCCGCAGTCAGATTCTGCGTTACTTCCAGATGGAAAACTTCTTGATTGCCTCACTTGGCATTTTGGTTGGAATGCTACTGGCTTTCGGTCTCAACCAACTGTTGATGCAGGCATACGAGTTGCCGCGCCTGCCGCTGTACTACCTGCCACTTGGTGCATTGACGCTTTGGTTGCTGGGGCAGCTTGCGGTACTCGGCCCTGCCAGGCGCGCGGCCATGGTGCCACCTGCAACCGCCACCCGTAGCGCCTGAGTCGCGTAAGGAAACAAACATGCTCGCTTACTATTTCAAACTGGCACTGCGTAGCTTTCGTCGCAACAAGATACTCACCGCGTTGATGGTGCTGGCCATCGCACTGGGTATCGGTGCAGCAATGACCACACTGACCGTGTTCAAGGTGCTGTCCGGTGATCCGATCCCACAAAAAAGTGAGCGTTTGTTTTATGTGCAGCTTGACCCCTATACCCGCGATGGCTACAAGCCAGATGAGGAGCCAGAGTGGCAGCTCACCCGTTTTGACGCCGAGGAACTGCTGCGGCAGAAACAGGCACCACGGCAAGCGCTGATGACGGGGGGTGGCGGTCTTATTGACCCACAGGTGGATGCACTTAAGCCGTTTAGTGTCAGCATGCGCTACAGCTCAGCCGATTTTTTTCCAATGTTCGATACCCCCTTCCTGTATGGCAGAGGTTGGAGCAGTGCCGAAGACGAAGGCCGCGCACGGGTCGCAGTGATCAGTCGCACACTCAATGAAAAGTTGTTCAAGGGTGCTAACAGTATTGGTAAAGACGTGCGGGTTGAAGGCCATGTCTTACGGGTTATTGGCGTATTGGATACTTGGTCGCCCATCCCGAAGTTCTACGACCTCAATACGGGTAAATTTGACGCAAATGAGGATGTGTTTATTCCTTTCACTACTTCACAAGACCTCAAACTTGGCCGAAATGGCAGCATGAACTGCTTTGGACGAGAAATCGTCAACGATATGCAAGCACTGAATGCCCCTTGTGCCTGGATTCAATATTGGGTGGAACTGAAATCAGCCAGTGATGCCCCGGCATTCAAGGCTTATCTGGACAACTATTCCGAGTTGCAACGCGCCGCAGGTCGTTTTGAGCGCCCGCCCAACACACGGCTGCGCCATGTCATGCAGTGGCTTGAGTATCGCAATGCCGTCCCTGGTGACGTGCGCTTGCAGATGTGGCTAGCTTTCGGTTTCTTGCTGGTCTGCCTGATCAATACAGTGGGTCTGCTACTCGCCAAGTTCCTGCGCCGTAGTGGCGAAATCGGCGTGCGTCGTGCATTGGGTGCCAGCCGCAGGGAAATCTTCACGCAATATCTCGTGGAGGCTGGCACGATTGGTTTTGCCGGCGGTTTACTTGGTCTGCTATTTGCACTGGCAGGGCTGTGGGCCGTGCGTCAGCGCCCCACCGACTATGCCTCACTGGCGCATCTGGATGGTGCAATGCTGCTACTGACATTTGCTTTGGCAATTCTCGCAAGCTTATTGGCTGGTGCACTGCCCGCGTGGCGTGCCATGCAGATCACACCCGCAGTGCAATTGAAATCCCAATGAACTGCCTGCGTTTTTCGTATCAAAGAACGCGCTGCAAAACAGGAACCTCATGATGGAAATCCGCCCCATTCTTTCTACGCTGCGACGTCACAAGACAGCAGTTGCATTATTGGTACTGGAGATTGCACTGAGCTGCGCAATTATCTGCAATGCCTTGTTCATCGTCAGCCAACGCCTTGATGTCTTGCACCTTTTCAGCGGGGTGACTGAGCAGCACCTCATCGAAATCAGTTTAAGTGGTATTGGGCAACAACATGATGCTGACACCCGCAGTGCCGAAGACCTCGCAGCGCTACGCGCCATTCCGGGTGTGGAGAAAGTAGCCATCGGCAATCAGTTACCGTTTCAAAATGGCAGCTGGAACACTTCACTGGCGCTCACCCTCGAACAAGAAGTGCCTACCCTTAATGCCGCCCAGTACATGGTTGGCGAGGGCGCGTTGGATACCTTGGGTTTGCGCCTCGTCGCCGGTCGTGACTTCAATGCCAGTGAATACAAAAGCAGTGATATGTTGGGTGGCATCGAGGACATCGACAGCCTAAGTGCATCCGTGATTCTCAGCAAACCCGCAGCAGAGAAGCTGTTTCCCGATGGGGATGCTCTCGGCAAACGTGTCTATATGGGCAATATCCCACTGACCATTATTGGGGTTGTTGAGACACTGTTGCGGCCTAATATGCAAAGCAACAACCGCACTTATTCGATGATCCTTCCGATCCGCCTGAACTTCAACAATGGTGGGCGCTACCTGATCCGTGTCACCGATCCGGCACGTCGTGCCGCCGTGCTTGAGCAAGCCTTGATCGCGCTGGAAAAGAATGATCCAAACCGCCTGATCGGGCGCAAGCAAACGTATGAAGAAAGCCGCGCACGCTATTTCGCAAACGACCGCGACATGATTGGTCTTTTATTGCTGGTCAGCAGCTTGCTTTTGCTGGTAACAGCACTGGGGATTGTTGGCCTCACCAGCTTCTGGGTCGGCCAGCGCACCAAGCAAATCGGCATTCGCCGCGCGCTGGGTGCAACGCGCACACAAATTCTGCGCTACTTCCAGATGGAAAATTTCTTGATTGCCTCGCTTGGCATCGTTCTTGGTCTGCTACTGGCTTTTGGGCTGAATCAATTATTGATGCGCACATACGAACTGCCGCGCCTGCCCCTGTACTACCTCCCCATCGGCGCATTGACGCTTTGGCTATTGGGGCAGCTGGCCGTTCTCGGCCCTGCACGACGCGCCACCATGGTGCCACCCGCTACTGCCACACGCAGTACCTGAAGAAGACTTTAGAATCTCCGCATGCCAACCATCCTGATCATCGACGACAACCCCGCTGTTGCCACTGCATTGGACGTGTTGCTGTCCCTGCACGACATCGACACCCTGCGTGCATCTTCACCACAGGAAGGGCTGGATGTACTTCAGCGCAATACCGTGGATCTGGTCATTCAGGACATGAATTTCGTTGCCGACACCACCTCCGGCGAAGAAGGTGTGGCGCTGTTTCATGCCATCCGCAAAGCCCACCCGGATTTGCCGGTGATCTTGCTCACCGCATGGACACATCTGGAAGCCGCCGTGGAGCTGATCAAAGCCGGTGCTGCTGATTATCTGGCCAAACCGTGGGATGACCAGAAGCTGGTCGTCACCCTCAACAATCTGCTGGAACTTGGGGAAAGCCGCCGCCAGCTGACGCAGGCACAATCTGGCGAACGCCAACGCCGCACAGCCCTGCAACGCGAATTCGATCTGCGCGGCATTGTTTATGCAGACCCTGCCAGCGAAGCTACACTCACCCTGGCCTGCCAGATTGCACGCGCCGATATTCCAGTTCTGATCACCGGCCCCAATGGCGCAGGCAAGGAACGCTATGCCGAAGTCATCCACCATAACTCAGCGGTGAAGTCTGGCCCATTTGTTGCTCTGAACTGTGGCGCACTGCCTGCTGAACTGATTGAAGCCGAACTGTTTGGTGCAGAGGCAGGTGCCTACACCGGGGCTACCAAAGCGCGCGAAGGCAAGTTCGAGGCCGCCGACGGAGGAACGCTGTTTTTGGATGAAATCGGCACGCTGCCGCTTGCCGGCCAGGTGAAGCTTTTACGCGTGCTGGAAACAGGACGCTTCCAGCGTCTTGGCAGCAACCGCGAACGCACGGTGAAAGTGCGCATCGTCAGCGCCACCAATGCCGATCTTCCTGCATTGATTGCCGAAGGTAAGTTCCGCGAAGACCTGTTTTACCGCCTCAATGGCATCGAATTGAAGGTGTCGCCATTGGCCGCACGCAGGCGCGACATCCTGCCATTGGCGTGGCATTTTCTCAGCGCCGGAAAAACCCTATCCGAAGATGCCGAGCGCGTATTGCAGCAGCACAACTGGCCGGGCAATGTACGCGAGCTTCGCAACGTGATGCAACGCGCCGCGCTGCTTGCCACCGGCTCATGCGTGCAGGCAGCTGACTTGGGGTTGCCCATTGCCCCCGCTTCCGTTCCAAGCAGTGACGAACTCGACCGCGCCACCATCGAAGCCACACTGGCGCGATGCGGTGGCGTACTTGCCCAAGCCGCCAGTGAACTTGGTCTGTCGCGGCAGGCGCTCTACCGTCGACTGGATCGCCTCGGTATCGCACGGAGCTGATATGCGCAGACTGCGCCATCTTCCAATCGCGGTGCGCATGGGGGGTATCGCTTGCCTTTGCATTGCGCTTGCACTTTTGCTGCATCTCCTGCTATCACGCTGGCTCCCTGTCTGGACTTCCGTTGCTCTTTCTGGGCTTGCCGCTTGTGCGCTTGCCGCGCTACTGATTCATCGCACACTGGCTCCTGCTAACGCGCTGTTTCGTGCCTTGGCAGGTACGGTTTCCAGCTATCGTGACAGCGACTTCAATTTCAGCATCGCCTGGAATAGTGGCGGCGATCTTGGCGAGCTGGTTGCCGCGCACAACGCATTGGGTGACGCATTACGCAAGCAGCGTCTGGCGCTCGTCCAACGCGAACTGTTGCTGGACACCATGGTGCAAAACACGCCAGTTGCGATGGTGCTCACCGACCCCAGTCACCGCATCGTGCTTGCCAATCTGTCGGCACGCCGCATGCTTGGAGAAGGCCGCCGCATGGAAGGTCATGCCTTCGCCGACGTTCTTGCTGCAGCGGATCCTGCCGTACGCGACGCATTTGCACGTGGTGGAGACGGCATGTTCAGCGTTGCCAGCGACGACGACGAAGATATCTATCACTTGTCACGCCGCAGCTTTCACCTCAATGGGCGTGCACACGAACTGGTGATGCTGCGCCAGCTCACCGCCGAACTGCGACGGCAGGAAGTGCAAACATGGAAAAAGGTGATTCGCGTCATCAGTCACGAGCTCAATAATTCGCTGGCTCCGATTGCTTCATTGGCGCATTCCAGCCATGAGCTACTGCGTCGTGGCCAGCTTGAACGATTGCCCACCGCACTTGCCACGATTGAAGAACGCGCCCGCCACCTGGAGGGCTTCATCCGCGACTACGCCCGCTTCGCCAAGTTGCCAGCCCCCCGGCTGGAACCTGTGGAATGGCAGCCCTTCATTACCCAGCTTCAAGCACAGGTGCCGTTTACTGCGGACATCATGCCTTCCAATGGCATTGCCCGCTTCGACCGCATCCAGCTAGAGCAAACGCTCATCAATCTGCTGAAAAACGCACATGAATCCGGCTCCCCTGTGGAAGCAGTTCAGCTCACGGTTCGCAGGCGCGCAGATGACTGGCGGCTTGAAGTCCTTGATCGCGGCATCGGCATGAATGAAGCCGTTCTGGCCAATGCCCTGCTGCCGTTTTATTCCACTAAGCGCAACGGCACTGGGTTAGGGCTTGCACTGGCACGCGAGATTGTTGAAGCGCACGATGGTCGAATTGCTCTGCTCAACCGCGACGGTGGCGGTCTGTGCGTCGCGATGACGCTTCCTGCAGCGCGTATCTAACACCCCCGCACTATTGACACGCCCCAACTGTTGTCATACATTTATGACAACTTCACTATTTGCACCACCATGACGCATTCTGACGTCCGCATCAATGCCCGCCTCAGCGGTGAGGATGCCCTGCGTTACCAGCAGCTGCTGGAACGCTGTGGTGGTTCAGCCTCGGATCTGCTGCGTGATGCTTTGCGTGAATATCATGCACGGCATCTACGCCCACAACGCGACCCAATGCAGCTACTGGCCAATTTCATCGGTGCAGGCAGTGGCCCAGAAGACCTTTCTGCCAACTACAAGACCTATCTAACTGAAGCGCTGGACGACAAACTACCAACCCGCGTGCAAGACGCCCCATGATTCTGGCCGACAGCGGTTTCTGGATTGCATTGGGTAGTCGCCGTGATCGCCACCACGCGGCGGCACTTGCTGCTCTGCAACGCTGGTCTGGGGAAGGGTTTGTCAGCACTTGGCCGGTATTGACTGAAGTCACGCATATCCTGTTGGCACGCGTCGGCCAACAGCAGGCACTTGAGTTCATGGATGCCATTGCACAAGGTGCCTGCCAGATTCCCACCCCACCGGACGATGCCTTGGTGCGCGCATCCAGCCTGATGCGCCGCTACCGTGATCTGCCCATGGATTTGGCCGATGCGTCCCTGGTTATTCTTGCTGAACAACTGGGTGAAGGACGCATTCTGTCCACTGATCGACGTGATTTCTCCGGCTATCGCTGGAAAAATACCCGCCCGTTTACAAATCTGTTGCTTCCCTGAGCGCCTGCTGCAGCTTGCGCTGTGTGGTGTAGTGCCACCATGGGTGTGCTTCACCCCCTTCAACAAAATCCACGACAGACAAAAACACATCAATCACACAGGGGTCATGCCGCTGACCAGTCATACGGCACAGCGTCTCATACATCTCCCACGGGTCACGCCCCAACAGTTGCTGCGGGTGTTCGATTCCCAGCAAACGCAAATCCGCGGCAGTCGCCTGCCCGACATTTGGTAAATCGGTCAACACTCTGACCTGTGCCCGGCGGACGCGAGCTGGATTCACGGGGATTTCTTCTGTGGGCGTTTCCAGCCATCCACCGTCACTTGTGGCGCACGGGTCAAGGTCAACTTGCCGTCAGGTGCATGTTTCCCAATGATGGAACCCGCCCCCACAGTGGCACCTGCGCCAATCGTGACCGGTGCAACCAATGCACTATTCGAACCAATGAACGCACCATCACCAATCGTGGTGACAAACTTGTTCACCCCGTCGTAGTTACAGGTGATCGTCCCTGCCCCGATATTCACACCACTCCCAACAATGGCATCGCCGAGATAGCTCAGATGGTTGGCTTTACTGCCTCGCCCCAAGTGCGTTTTTTTGGTTTCAACGAAATTGCCGACATGGACATCGTCTGCCAGCACTGTTCCAGGGCGCAGGCGTGCATATGGCCCGATGTGTGCTTTCGCCCCGATCTGTGCACCCTCGATATCACAATGCGCACGCACTACCACGCCTGCGGCAATCGTGGTGTCTTTGATGCGGCAGAACGGCCCGATACGCACACCATCTCCCAGTATCACATCACCTTCGAAGATCACATCGGCATCAATTTCCACATCACAGCCTACAGTGACCTTGCCCCGCACATCCAAGCGCGTGGGGTCAACCAATCGTGCGCCATCTAGGCAAAGTCGCTTTGCCTGCCGCAGCTGATAAGCGCGTTCTAACTGCGCAAGTTGCCACGGATCATTGGCGCCTTCGGTTTCCAGTGGATCGTCTACTATCACGATGCCTGCACCTGCGTATTCATGCGCGGCGGCTGCAAAAATATCAGTTAGATAGTATTCGTTCTGCGTATTGTTATTACGCAACTGCGCCAACCAGCGCTTCAATACTGAAGCGTCGGCAGCAATCACACCTGTGTTAACCAAGCCGATCTTTCGCTGCTCATCATTGGCATCTTTATGCTCAACAATCGCTGCCACTTGGCCTTCCGCATTGCGGATAATGCGGCCATAGCCAGTCGGGTCATCGAGTTGTGCTGCCAATACCGTCAAACTACACGGGCTATCCAGCAGGCGTTGCAACGTCTGTGCTGTCATCAACGGAACATCGCCATAGAGAACAAGCACACGCGCCGTATCGGGCACCGCTGGCATGGCTTGCTGAACAGCGTGCCCTGTGCCAAGTTGTTGTTTTTGTTCAGCCCAGATCAATTCGCCTTGATGGGAAAAAGCAGCTCGCACATGCTCACCGCCGTGCCCGTAAACGATGTGAATTGCGGCAGGAGAAAGCGCCTTCGCCGCATCCAAAACGTGTGCCAGCATCGACTTTCCCGCAATACACTGCAATACCTTTGGGAGTGCAGACTTCATGCGCTTGCCCTCACCTGCTGCCAAAATAATCACATGCAATTGTTTGGACATAACGACCTTTCTTTTGTTTTTCAATACGCCTGCCAAGCAGGTGCCTGTTGTACGACAATACGCGCATGAGTTTGCAACGTCACTTGCGTAATTATGCCGTGGTTGGGGTCTTGCAATGGGCCATTGAATACACGGTCATGCTGGTACTGAGCCAATATCTGCTTGGCACAGCCTTTGCCAACCTGATCGGACGCATCTGTGGCGCAAGCATGGGGTATTGGCTCAATGGGAAATGGACATTCAGTGGCAGCGGGCAACAACTCAGTAAACGTGCCGCCACGCGTTTCTTGGTGATGTGGCTCAGCATGACGGGACTGAATACCGCAATCGTCACCCTGATTGATCACTATTACGGCTTGCCCGCAGCACAACTTTTCAAACCGTGCGCTGATCTTTTCACGGCGGGAATCGGCTTTCTTCTATCACGGCACTGGGTGTATCGGGGTTAATAAAATTATTTTTTTGTTTAATTTTTATATTAACGAAATGGAATAAAACTTTCTGCGCAGTAGTCAAAGATTCAGCTCCTACCAAAATACAACTTACACGTCGTCTTTTTCCTTATATCTTTCCCAGCGATTACCTCCAGCTTGCTTGGCTTTGTACATGGCACGATCAGCTTGTTCTATCAACTGCTGTTGGTGTTCTGCATCCATAGGATACAAGGCCACCCCAAGCGATGCGGAAATGCCCTGATGCCTCTTTCCCTCAAGTAGATAAACCTGCCCGATGCGCTCGACAATCTTGCCTGCAATCTGTTCGGCAACGTTTGCATCATCCAGCTGTCCCAGAATCACCACAAACTCGTCACCACCTAGACGCGATACGCTATCCGTATTGCGCACCGCTGCCTGGATGCGATGTGCTGCTTCAATCAGCACCTGATCTCCGGCTGCATGACCAAAGTTGTCATTGACACCCTTGAAACCATCCAGATCAAGATAGAGCACCGCAACATACTTATGGATAGCATCAGCATCCAATAATGCCTGTTCCAATGTACTCTGCATCATGCTGCGGTTTGACAGACCTGTAAGTGCATCAAAATTGGCCTTTTCCCATATCATTCGCTCCTGCATCTTGCGCTCGGTAATATCTTCCTTGATCGCGATAAAATGACTAACCTCACCGTTGTCGGCCTCAATAGGAGAAATACGTGCATGCTCCCAATACAGTGAACCATCCTTTTTCTTGTTAATCAGCTCTCCATCCCAGACCTTACCCGCATTTAGGTTCAACCACATATCTTCATAAGTAGAACGAGGTGTTTGTCCAGACTGCAAAATTCTCGGATTTTTCCCCAACACCTCTTCGCGTGAATACCCTGTCGTTTTCACAAAGTGTGGATTCACATACTCAATGACACCCGCCGCACTGGTAATAACTGCTGTACTTGGACTCTGTTCCAGCGCACTAGATAGCTTCTCTAAGCGCTGCTCCCGCGCTTTACGCGAACTGATATCACTAAAATTAATCACCGCACCTATCAGCTTCTCTCCTGTGTAAAGTGGATTTGAGCGGTATTCGACAGGAAACGAACTCCCATCCGCACGCCAAAACACATCATCGTCCTGATGCACCACATGACCGATAGTAATGGTCTCGTGCATCGGACAGGCATCAGCATTATGCGGAGCCCCTGTAGCCTTGCTGTGATGGATACGCTCGTGTAAGGACTGCCCCAAGAATTCCTGTTCATCCTGATAGCCGAGCAATTGCAAAGCTTTAGGGTTAATCAGTGTGCAATCCCCCTTCATGTCCATGGCAATGATGCCCTCACCCGATGAGTCAATAAACAACCGCAATTGTGCAGCAGCTTGTTGATGCCCATGCACCTCGATCGCTAGCTCGGCGGTGCGCTCACGTACCTGCTCCTCGGTACGGATACGAGCGCTATTTAAACTATTCAGCTGTGAGCGCAAGCGCGCCAGTACCACTAATGTAAAACCACTGAGTAACAGCCAGATCAGCACATACGATTCAGCAACCTCATCCATTTGTGCCTCGCTCTTGGCAAAAAGGGTAGTAACCGGAAACTCAAGGCTGATCCCTCCACGCAAGCTACCTAGAACATCGGAAGTCCGCGTATGACACTGCTGACATGGCTTTTCCAAAAGAAGTGGTGCGAGATATCGAAAAACCGGTTCACCGTTGCGATAAAGCAGCTGCTCGCTATGACTTTTTTCACGCATATTCAACTGCTGCAGCTGGTCATGCTCCCAGGCATCAGCCTGATTTTCAGGGTTCAGTGGTTCAAGACTGGTCAACCGCATGTTTAAATCGTTGTATTCACTCACCACAACTCCCAGCTGACGGGTGAGGTAAGAGGGATTAATCAGCGTCAGCTCGACACCTTTGCTGGTGAGTACTTGGCGAACCTGCGGCTCAAGCCATTCATTAGGCGGGTTAGTTTCAGTCGTTGGTGCATAAACCCCACCATGGCGAGCAGCCCACATGCGAGTGGCTTCCACCAAACGAGCAACAAACTCAGCACGCTCTCGTGCCAGTTCAAGGACGTGCTCCTCTTGTCTACTCTGGTTCCATATAAACAAAAACCAAACCAGAACACCCCACCCAAGGACACTTAAAGGCCAATATCTACGCTGCGAAATAAACCTATTCACGTCCGCCTCTTCATAAGCGACCAGTAAGCACAAATCCGATTTTAAATAATTTTTATCTAGCCAATTCAATTGTAGAACGATTAAATTTTTACTTTGTAAATTTTATTGAAAGATGCTGTTAAGGAATTTCAAAAATACGTATTCCAGGTAGGCAATAAAAACCCCCCGCATGTAATGCGGGGGGTTGGGTATAAGGCCCTGGCGAT
>CAYZUG010000006.1:0-98954 GCA_964481865.1 uncultured Thermomonas sp.
TGTCGAAGAGGCTCGCTCGATGACGACGGCTGCGGTTCGAACTGGTCATTGCATACTGCCGTTCTGAACGGCCAGAAGCATGAATGCGGGACCAGGCTTAGCGTGATTTCTCACGTATACCCTGATACCCGCATATCGATGCCAACGAAGAGCTGGAAGGCCCGTCATTGCTGACTTTCAGGCTTCTTTAACTACCACCACTAATGCCTGGACCTAACTCGTCACCAAGTGGCTGAGATAGCCCTGGTGTTCTCGATTGTCATGCGGGCACCCAGTGCTGTCGCTACCACGCCAGCATTGTTCTTGGCGACGATGGTGTCTCGGAAGAAATACCATTCCGCGAGTCCGGTGCCGGAAACGAATTGGGCTGGAACATATTCATCCTTCGCCTCTTCCTCGTCATCACCTGGCTCGATTCCTTGCAGGACTGGATAAAGGCTGTCGAGCGAGTGGACGCTGAATTCGTCTGCCAGAGAAACGGTCTTCATTCGGATTTCGCAAATGATGCATTCCGAGACCAGGCTTGCTGCATCCTTGATATCAGCCGCGTATATGCCACTGAATGCCAGTGCGAATCGAGTGAACGTTCGCGTGCTGAATTGGCCGCCATCGGTAGGAAAAATAACTCGACCTTTCAATCGGTTAGCGTCAACGTCTAGTTCGCTCTCCAGCATTTCGAGTAGACGCTCGACGGCATTGATTGCATTACCCCTTGTAAGGGGCTCTGTAAATGAACCAACGAGTAAGGTGTACAGTCCCTCTTCGGTGACAATTTTGGATGCAGCGGCAATCGTTCCAGTTTCTAAAGCTGTGTATCTATTGATGTTATTCATATAATTTTCCTCATGCTTATGAATATTACACTTGATGTACCTCCTGTTAACTAATCAGCTCACCACTATTGATGTGCTTCGTCATTCGGACTCAAGGTGCGCATAGGTTGTCACATCCCATTTTCATCCCGCAAGAGTTTCTATTGGGATAATAAGGGGATGGTTTTTCATTAGTGAATCTGCGCCAATTTGCGAGAGGGCAGTGCGGCGAACTGGAAGCCATCTATGCCTCTGGATGGCATCCAGAAGGCGATATTGTCGGCAACGTGCGCGCCAACGGAATAGATATCCTTAAGCAGGTAGCCAATGAGCCTGGGTTCACTGGTGACCTCGCGCAGGTCTATTCGCCAAGGGTCGGTCATGCGCATATCTCGGTTATCCTTGAGACGGAGTGCGCTATCGAAGGCAGCAGCCTTGAGGGCGTCCGTTGATGGCAGGCCATCCCGTTCCTTGATGAGGACATGGAAGTGAAGGCGCCCCCTGAAATCGAGACTGAGGGAGTGACGCTCTGCGAAGGCAATGCCAGCCAACCCCTTTCCATGCCTCTTCCATCTCGGCCCTCTGATGGACCTATTCATCATCGTGGCCCAGTCCGATAGGGCGGCTATTGCCAGCTTGTCGGCATATGTACGCCTGAAGGCCAGGGTAAACATGTGGGAGTGGGGTCCATCGGCCTCGATGGCCTGCCTCCATCCCTGATAGGCCGGGTTGTTCGAACTCGGTATCGGGGCATCGGACGAGAGATATTCGTCCAGGGTGCTGAAGATGCCAGCCAGAGAGTCGTCGTCTCTGGCGGAAGTCTTCCTTCGAGGGGTCCGACATCGTTCTCGATGCTGTCCTATCGGTGTCGCGTATCGGTTGTAGTTCAGTGCGGTCTCGTTTCTGTCCATGGTGGTCTCCTCTTGTTCAATGTCTGGGCATGACTTCCCCATTGATTGGGGCCTGGCTCCAATCGGTCTGATGTCTGGTTGTCGGGCCGTTGCCTGCGTTCCTGAGCACAGCAGCTACTAGGCGACCACCTGCCGTTGTCCCTGGGGAATTGACTTCGACGATGGCTACCCGTATTTGTACGGGCTATTAACATTTCGCAAGTAGGCGCCGTGGCGAACAAGCAGGGCAACCCGAATCTCAAGGCAGTCCGGAACAAAGACACGGCCGCTGCCAACCGGGCACGCTCCCAACGGGCCGACGATTACGTGCTGTCCCTCGCTCCCCTGTTGCGCGAGTTCACCCGTCGGGGGCTCACCCGGTATCGGATGGCCCAGGAGCTGAATGCCCAAGACAAGCTCACCTCCCGTGGCAACGCCTGGTCACCCATGGCCGTGGGGCGCGTGTTCAAGAGGCTTCAGGTCCTGCACGCGAAGGGCGTTCGGTTGAGCAACTAACCCGAAGGGGCTACCCCTGCTTGGCAGTCCGCTTGGCGACCTTCTTCGCCCGGGCCAGCTTCAGTCGCTGGCCTTTCCATTCCGTGTCCTTGTCGGCAATCAGCTTCTGGACGGGCGACCAGTCGATGCCGAAGTCCAGAACTGGATGCAGCCTCGCTGCCAGTGTCGCGGGGCTGTGTGCACGCCCGTAGGTGTCAACGAAGACTTTGTTGGGTCGCTGGGCGTCCTCGTCGGTGCTGTGGCCCACGTAGGCGCAGGCAAGGTAGTCGAGGGAGGCATCGCCCTTGAATCGCTCGATGACCGTGTGTCGCAGGGAGTACAGGACGGCCCCGTCTCCCTTCAATCCTGCTGCCGGTAGCAGCTTCTGGTTGAACCAGTCACCCAGCTCCCGGCTGACTTTTTGCTTGTGACGCATGGCCTCGGGGAACAACGGCTCACTGGGCTGGAAATGGGCGAGGAAGTCCTCGAAGCCCAAGGTCATGACCTCGGGGTGGAGGGGGACTGAGCGGGAGCTGGCGTCCGTCTTGAGCCGCTTTCCATCGTCCTCGTCCTCATGCTCCTCCGAGGCCGCAATCCGCAGGTACCACGTGCCGTCCTGGTCCTTGATGACATCCTCTCGGCGTAGCTGGCTGATTTCCGAGGGGCGTGCGCCGGTGTACAGCAGCAGCACACTTCCCCACACGTAGAGGGCGAACTTCGCACCCTGAAGCGTAGGAAGTCCCGCGCCGGTGAACAGGGCCTTCAGCTCGTCGTTGGTGAAGACCTTTCGGTGCTTCTGGCCCTTCTTGGTCGCCTTGATGCCCTGGAACAGCTTCTTGCCGTACCGCCCATGCCAGTAGCCCTGACCCTCCAGGAACTCGAAGAACTGCGAGATGGTGGCGGCCTTCTCTTTCAGGGTCTTGGCGGATGTCCCGTCGCCCTTGGCTTTCGGCTGCTTGGCGAGGGCGCGCAGGGTCTTCCCCGACTTGGTCTGAAGCGCCTTCCAGTTCTTGGGCAGGTTGCGGACGATGTCGTCGAAGTCGCTGAAGTGGTCCGCCGTCAGGTCCGTCGTCAGCCTGTCGCCTACGATGTCGATGAACTGCTGGATGTAGCTGGTGTAGTTGGCCTTGGTCGCATCACTCCACGTACTGTTCTTCTCCAGCCATTGCGCGAGCGCCTTGGAAAGCAGGATGGGGTCACAGACGGGGCTGGGCATGCCATCGGGCGAGACGATGGTTCTCGTCGGCTGTGCAGCCTTGGGCGCGGCCTTGGCCAGCTCGGCATCCACGAGCAGGGCGCTGAGGTTCACCACCAGAGGGGTGTCGAACCGAACCTCGTAGGGTCGCCTGGCGTGCTCGGACCCCTCCCACATGCCTGGCAGGCGGGAGAACACGGCCTCGACCTTGAGCAGGTTTTCATTCGCAGCGAGGGCCGCCGTCACGCTGGAGCGGGGGAGATAGGCCGTGGCGTCCGCGAAGTCCTCCAGCCGCTCGACCAGTTCCGCTCGAAGCGTCCCGTCGGGCTCGGGGCGGTCCACCCACAGATTCGCGGCGCGATGTTCGACCGATAAGTAGAACGTGGCCCCGAGTCCGTCCAAGTGCGCCATCGTGTCCTTGAGGGCCTGCACCTCCACAGTCCCGGCGACGGCTCCTAGCGACAGCAGGGGCGTTTCCGGGGCGGTGGTTTCGGTGGGCATGCGGGCACGGGTCCTGATGGCGGCTATCAGGTCGTTGTATCGGATGGCCCGACCCGAGACAAGGAAGCTCTCAGCAGCCTCCAGGGCAGCCAGCCAGCAGCGTGCCGCCCGATGGCGAGCCGTTGGCGGGTGGGTCGTTCGCAGGGATAGGCGAAGCTCGCACGGTTCGCCCGAAGGCATGCGCAGTCGGCAAGCCAAGGGAATGGACCAGCGGAAGTAGTAGGTGCCGTTGCGGCGGTAGAGGTAGGCGTTCGTGCTCATGGTCGTCTGGCGACCGGCACAGGGGTCCGTCACTTCCTGGGACCCACCTCGGAATTCCACGGCCCCGAAAACGCAAAACCCCGCATGGGAGCGGGGTTTCGGAGGGGGTGAACCCTTGAGTATGGTGCCCAGGAGAGGACTCGAACCTCCACGGTTTTACCCGCTAGTACCTGAAACTAGTGCGTCTACCAATTCCGCCACCTGGGCAGGTGGTGAGCCGCGCATTTTCCAGACATTAGGGGCTTCTGTCAATGGGTGGGTCTTAGGTAAACGCAAATCTTCGCTTGCCTGTACCATCAGCGGATGAAAAAAACTTCAGATCAGCGTGGCAAACGTGGTGGTAAGCGCTCGGATAGTGGCGGCACAAAGACAGGGAAAAAGAAATTACCCGCGTGGATGCCAGAGGCACTCGCTCAACCGTCAGCGCCGAATGTAAAACGGCGTGCAGGCAAAGCGGCGACATCGGTTGACCCGCATGCACATCGTGAGGCGCAGCGCTACGAAAACCCCATTGCCAGCCGCGAAATGATTCTCCAGATTCTGGCGGCCAGTGATGGCCCGATGGATGCCTACGAACTTGCAAAAAAACTGGCATTGACGGCACCGGAGCGTTTCGACGCATTGCAAAAGCGCTTAGCGGCGATGTTGCGTGCAGGGCAGTTATTGCAGAACAGGCGTGGCGGCTATGTGCCCGCCGAGCGTGCCGAATTGATTGCCGGCAGCGTGATTGCCAACCCCGATGGCTTTGGCTTTTTGCGGTCGGAACAAGGGGGCGATGATTTGTTCTTATCGCCATTTGAGATGCGTAAAGTCAGCCACGGCGACCGCGTTCTGGTCAGCATTACCGGGATGGATTATCGCGGGCGTGGCGAGGCCAGTATTGTGGAAGTGCTGGAGCGCCGACTCACTCGTTTGCTTGGGCGCTTTGCCGAAGAATTGGGGGTGTCCTATGTGGTGCCTGATGACAAGCGTATTCAGCGGAATGTGATGATTCCACACGATGCCCGCAACGGGGCGAAGTCGGGACAATTGGTGGTGGTTGAAATCACCACGCCGCAAGATACGCACCGTCCGCCAATTGGCAAAGTGCTGGTTGTGCTTGGTGACAAACTCACCGCCAGCCAAGCGGTGGAGGCGGCGATTCACGGGCACGATATTCCACACGAATTCTCACCCGAAGTGTTGGCACAGGCGACGGCGATTCCATTGGAGGTGTCACCGGCAGAGGCAGCCAGTCGGGTTGATTTGCGGGGCATTCCGCTGGTCACGATTGATGGGGAAGACGCGAAGGACTTCGATGATGCCGTGTGGTGCGAACCCAATCAGGATGGCTTCCGGTTGATTGTGGCGATTGCTGATGTCTCGCACTATGTACAGCCGGAAACGCCACTGGACGAGGAAGCTCAGTTGCGCGCCACCTCGGTGTACTTCCCCGGCTTCGTGGTGCCAATGCTGCCGGAAACACTGAGCAACGGCATCTGCTCGCTTAACCCGCAGGTGGATCGGCTGTGCTTTGTATGCGATATGCAGGTGCAACGCGATGGCAGCGTGGAAGATTCTCGCTTTTATGAAGCGGTCATGCATTCGCATGCACGTCTGACTTATACCGATGTCTGGAATGCGGTGGGTGATGGCATTCTCGAAGACGATCATGCAGCCGCACTCGCAAAAATCGGTGCACTACTGCCGCAAGTGCAGCATCTGCATCAGCTCTACAAGATTCTCGACAAAGCCCGCGCCAAACGTGGGACGATTGAATTTGAAAGCAGTGACGTGCGTTTCATGCTGGATGCCAAAGGTGCCGTCACGCAAGGTGGCATGCTTCAACGCAACGATGCGCACAAATTGATTGAAGAATGCATGATTGCAGCGAATGTGCAGGCAGCGCGGCATCTGCTGGCTTCCGGTATCGTTGCCCCGTTCCGTGATCACGATAAGCCGCCAGAGTCTAAATACGCAGACCTTGAGGAGTTTCTCAAAGAGTTTGCACTGCGTTTGCCCGCCTGGGGCAAGCTGCGTCCCAAGGATTTCCGCAATCTGCTGGAAAAGATCCGTGAGCGTCCGGATGCCGCGCTGCTGGAATCGGTCATTCTGCGCAGCCAATCATTGGCGGTGTATGCGCCGGACAACATCGGCCACTTCGGGTTGGCGCTGGAGGCTTATGCGCACTTCACCTCACCCATTCGCCGCTATGCGGATTTGTTGGTGCATCGTGCGTTGAAATATGCACTCAGTGGCGGTCGAAAAGAGGCGTATCGCTATTCGCCGCACGATATGAGCACATTGGCGCTGCAATGTTCGGAGCGTTCGCGTCGTGCTGATGAAGCGCAACGTGAGGTGGACGAGCGCTATCGCGCAGCGTGGATGGAAACGCACGTTGGCAAGGAGTTTGAGGGTGTCATCAGCGGCGTCACCAGCTTTGGCCTGTTTGTTGAGCTGGATGATTCCAAGGTCAACGGCTTGGTGCACGTCACGCAATTGCCGCGCGATTACTACCAATTCGATGCCGTGCGCAAAACGCTTTCTGGTGAACGTCGTGGGCATGAATATCGCCTGGGCGATCGCGTGCGCATCGTGGTACTCAAGGCCAGCGTGGAAGAACGCAAAATCGACTTCCGGCTTGTGGAAGAAGGTGTCAGCGTGGTGAAACCATTGCCCGAGCGTGGCAAGCCAGCCAAGCGCGTCAAACAAAAATACTGAGGCCGCTGAAAAATACGGGCACGGCCTGCGGTGCAGATGTTTGCGAAAAGTCGGCCATGGATGGCCGACGGCCACGCGTCGAACAGGATGTTCGCACGCGTGGAGTAGCAAATGCCTGCGCCGCAGGCCGTGCGCGACAGCCCTCAGTGCCGCACAATACGCAGATGAGCAAAACCTCCCAATGGATCGTCGGTCTGAATGCGGTGGCTTCCGCGCTGGAACACGACGCCGAACACGTGCGCGAAGTGCTGCTGGAAGCGGGCGGCAAAAATCCTCGCATGACTGATATTGAACAGCAGGCGCGGCGCAAGGAAATTGATGTGCGCCGTGTGACCGCGCAAGCGCTGGACGGCGTAGCAGGTGGTGTGCGGCACCAAGGCGCAGCGGCGCGTTATGCCGCTGCAAAAACCTGGGACGAGCACGAATTGCCGGCGTTGATTGAAGCCGCCGAAGGGCGCGCCTTGTTGCTGGTGCTGGACGGCGTGCAGGATCCGCACAATCTGGGTGCCTGCCTGCGCAGTGCCGCGGCGGCAGCAGCGACGGCGGTCATCATTCCGAAAGACAAAGCGGTGCAAGTCAATGCCACCGTGCGCAAAACTTCGGCAGGTGCAGCGGATATTTTGCCCATTTTCAGTGTGACCAATCTTTCCCGCACGCTGCGCGATCTGCAAAAGGCGGGTGTGTGGATTTATGGTTTGGCAGGTGAAGCCAGTGCGTCGTTGTATGCGCTCGACTTGAAAGGGAATATTGCGCTGGTGATGGGCAGTGAAGGCGACGGCTTGCGTCGGCTTACCCGTGAAAACTGCGACCAGTTGGTGAAAATCCCGATGCCAGGTGGGTTTGAAAGCCTCAATGTTTCCGTGGCCAGTGGCGTTGCCTTGTTTGAAGCAGTACGGCAACGGCAATCACACGAAGGGCAAGCATGATGCCGCTGGATTTTGCGTGGTACGACGGCGTGGGTTTGCTGGGAACGGGAATGATTCTTGTGGCATTCGCCTTACTGCAGGCAGGAAAGCTGACCGGCACCGGGTTGACCTACCAGCTGCTTAATTTGTTTGGTGCCCTCTGTGTATTGGTCTCGCTGCTGGGGACCTTCAACGTGTCGGTATTTTTGCTTGAGGCTGCTTGGGTTCTAGTGAGTGCTTATGGCATTGCGCGCTCATTCAAAGTGAGACCTTAGGCTGGCTTCGGCCACGTATTGGCAATTGCACAAAACAGTTTTGCAGTCTGCATGGTGTCGTATACCGCTGAGTGCGCTTCTTTTGGATCCCAGCCTAAACCCGCCGCCATGGCGGCACGCGCCAACACCGTTTGCCCATACGTCAGCCCCGCCATGGTGACCGTGTCGAACACACTGAATGGATGAAACGGATTGCGTTTGTGTGCAATACGGGTCACCGCAGCATTCAGAAAATTCAGGTCGAAATGCGCGTTATGGCCCACCAAAATGGCGCGCTGGCAACCGTGTTTTTTTATTGCCGCACGGATAGGGATAAAAATCGTATCCAATCCGGTGCGTTCATCGACTTCGAAACGCAGAGGGTGGCCGATCTTGATGCCAGTCACTTCGAGTGATTTTGGGTCGATGCTGGTACCGGGTGCTGGGGCAATGTGTGCATGCGCCACTTCACCGGGAATGAAATGGCCCTCTGTATCCAGTTCGATAGGCACAGCGGCGATTTCCAGCAATGCGTGTTTGTTCCAGTCAAACCCACCGGTTTCGACATCCACAACTACAGGCAAATAGCCACGAAAGCGTTCTGCCATGGGTCGAAATGGCACAGGGTGTTGCAAATCAGACATCAGGTGGGCTCAGTAGGGCGGTGCAATAAGACGCCTTCCCGATACAGCTGATGCAGCATCGGGGCGGCTTCGTCAAAAAAGGCAGTGATATGTGTTTGTCCCGCTTCGGCGGCTAACTCCCGTAGCAGCGCATCGGCAGTTTTGTGGCTGTGATTGTGCTCAACCATTTCCAGTAATCGGTAGAGGAAAGGTGAAAGCTGGGAAAAACAGATGCGGCCATCGCTTTCTCGGCGCAACAACAAGAATGTAGGCAGGTCGGGTGGTTCGATGGGTTGGTAATCAGGCGCGATGCGATGGACTGGCCAACGGTAGGCCAGTGGCCAGGCCAATGGCGAGAGCATTGGAACGCTGCCAAGCAGATCGGCATGTTGGTTGTGTGCAGGCAATGTGGCATCACGCAGTTGCAGGGCAAGTTCGGCCCATTCGTAGTGCGCCAGTTCTTCAAGCCATGGCGCATTGGCCAGAAAACTCGGATTGGCCTCAAGGAATTGCAGGAATTCATTGCCAATTTCAGTAAACAGCGGCGTTTTACTGTGATGTGTTGCAAGGAAGTGGCGCAACAGCCGTTCCCAGGCGGCATCGGGAAGCGTGGCATGCAATACAGGAAATGTACTGGAAAGCAGCCCATTGAGGTTGTTCATCACCAGGTCGCGATACACCGCCACGCGATGCGGCGCGATACCAGGTGGCGCTTCGTGCGTGTCGGGGCTGCGAATATGCGCCGCCAGAGTATGTAACTGCTGGTGCAATGTACTCATGATGATGCTGTCTGAAGTTGGCGAATATGCGTTAGCTCATCCAATAACACAGGGAGCGGCGGGATATTGAAATCACGCTCAAGTAGTGTGGGGCGCACTCCGTGGATGGCATATGTTTGGCGTAACAGTTCCCAGACATCGGCTTTTACGGGCATGCCATGCGTGTCGATTTTCAGATCATCGGCTTCGTCATAGTGGCCGGCGATGTGATAACTGGCGATACGCGCACTGGGCATGGCCTGAATGAACTGCAATGCGTCATCACCATGGTTGATGGCGTTGACATACACATTGTTGACATCCAGCAGCAGGTCGCAGTCGGCTTCGTTTAATACCGCACAAATGAAGCTGGTTTCATCCAGTGCTTGATAGGGTGCGGCGTAATAACTGACGTTTTCCACGGCAATACGCCGACCAAGAATGTCCTGCACCTGAGCAATACGCTGTGCCACGTGCCGCACGGCTTCTTCGGTAAACGGCAGCGGCAAAAGATCGTAAAGATGACCACCGGCGCTGCAATAGCTTAGGTGTTCGCTATACAGCGTCACGCCATGCCGATCGAGAAATGCCCGCGTCTTGTGCAGAAAGGGAATATCAAGAGGGTCTGGGCCACCTAGTGAAAGTGATAGGCCATGGCAGCTCAGTGGGTGGCGCTCACTGAGTATCGCCAATTTGTCACCGAAATGACCGCCAACACCAATCCAGTTGTCGGGCGCGCACTCCAGAAAATCGAAGGCACCCGAAGGTGCCTCGATGAGTGCATCTAACAGGCTGCGGCGTAGGCCGAGACCCGCGCTGCGCTGGGGCAGTGGGGTCACATTTTCCCGCCGCACTTACCTTCCCCGCATTTGCCTTCTGTTGCGGCTTTGTCTTTTTTCATTGCGGCGTGGTGTGCGTCAAATTCTTCTTTACTGATGAATCCGTCGCTGTTGCTGTCGATCTTTGGAAACATGGTGTCTTTGCCACCATGTGCAGCTGCAAATTCAGCGCGGGAAATGCGCCCGTCTTTATCAGTATCCATGCCAGCAAGCGTATGACCACCTTGTTGCTTGGTTTGTGCGCCAGCCGCAGGTGCTTCTTTCTTGTTGTTGGTCTTCATGCCTGCGCCGCATTTACCTTCCCCGCAACGCCCTTCACTCATGGTTTTTTTTGCGCTGTCTTGCATGTAGCCATGCGCCAATGTGTCCATGGAAAACAGACCGCCAGCCAGCAGGGTGCTGGTGGTGATGGCTGCGCCAATCAGAGTAGGAAAACGGTGTTTGGACTGTGACATCGGGGTGCTCCAGAAAGAGAATTTAAGCAGATGCTACTGCGTGCCTGCGCGACTTGCCAGCGCTTTGGAAGGAGACCATGCAGTGTCGTGTTCAGCCAGTGGTTTTTTCTCTGGCCATGTACAGAGGTCGTGCAAGACACAATGCGCGCAATCTGGGTTGCGGGCTTTGCAGGTATAACGTCCGTGCAGAATCAGCCAGTGGTGCGCATCGCGTTTGAATGCATCGGGAACCCGTTTTTCAAGCATGCTTTCAACCTGCCGAACGTCTTTCCCGGGAGCAAGCCCTGTGCGGTTGGAAACGCGGAAGATATGCGTATCCACGGCAATTGTGTGCAAGCCAAAAGCTGTATTAAGCACCACATTAGCGGTTTTCCGACCAACACCTGGCAAGGCTTCCAGTGCTTCACGGTTGCACGGCACCTCGCCCGCATGCTGTTCAAGCAGTTGGCGACATAATCCAATCACATTGGCGGCTTTAGCGTTGAATAGACCAATCGTATTGATGTAATTCTTCAAGCCGTCCTCACCCAGTGCAAGGATGGCAGCGGGGGTATTGGCGACGGGAAAGAGTTTGCGGGTGGCTTTGTTGACGCCAACATCGGTCGCCTGAGCCGACAGCACAACAGCCACAAGAAGTTCGAATGTGGAGCTGTATTCCAGCTCGGTGGTGGGGTTGGGGTTGCCGTCACGCAAACGCGAGAAGAGTGCTTCAATCGCGATGCGGGTCAGTTTGCTGCCGGGACGTGCGCGTGGCTTTTTGTCGGTACTCATGTGCGCCGCTCTTGTGCTTTCGCCATGGCGCGTGCCAAAGCCGCAGCGGCAGCACTGGGCAACGCAGGCGAGGCGATGGTCTGTGTTGTGCGGACTGCGGCTTTGCGTGCGGCATCGCGTGTCGCCTTGATGCGGGCAAGGCGCAGATTGCGGGCATGATGGCGTTCGCGTGCAGCAAGTGCGGCATGGCGTGCTTGCTGAGCATGCGACAAGGCTGCGTGGCAGGCTGGAGTGCAGTCAGGGCAGGAACGTGCCTGCAACAGGCCGAGTTGCAGGGCTTGGTCGAGATTATCCTGCATCAGTGCAAGCACAATGGCATGTGCGTCAGCATGCGCTGCTGACGCACAGCCACAGCGCGGACAAGAAGCGGGCTTGCTTGTCGGCGTTTTCATCACGGCAGAATTACTTGCCGATGAAGCTTGGCTTGCGCTTCTCAAGGAAGGCGCTGGTGCCTTCGCGCATGTCGTCGGTTGAGAACATCAGCCCGAATTGTGCGGCTTCATATTCCAAGCCTTCTTCGATACCGCACTCACCGCCGATATTCACGCAGTCCAGCATGCCACGCAGTGCCAGAGGGGCGGCATTGGCCAGTTGTGTGGCCAGCTTCATGGTTTCAGCTTCAAGTTCAGCGGCAGGAACCACGCGATTCACAATGCCAAGCTGCAGCGCGCGTTCGGCTGTGATCGGGCTGCCGGTGAGGCACAGTTCCAAGGTGGCGGCACGGCCACACAGACGCAGCAAGCGCTGACTGCCACCAAAACCGGGGATCAGGCCAAGATTGATTTCTGGTTGTCCCACTTTCGCACTGTCGGCGGCGATACGCAGGTGGCAGCACATAGCAAGTTCCAAGCCGCCACCCAGCGCAAAGCCGTTGACCATTGCAATGACCGGCTTGTTCAGTTTTTCGACACGGCGCATCATGCGCGTGCCACGCAGGGAGAAATCACGTCCCTGTACAGCAGGCAACGTGTTCATTTCGGCAATGTCGGCACCGGCAACAAAGGCTTTGCTGCCTGCACCGGTCAACACGACAACACGCACCGCTGCGTCATTGGCAGCGTCCTGAAACGCGGTGTCCAGCGCATCCAGTGTGGCGGCGTTGAGGGCATTCAGCTTGTCGGGACGGTTGATGCGGATCGTGCGGATGCCGTTGTCGGTTTCAATGAGAAGTACGTTGTCGGTCATAATGAAATCCATTGCGATGGGGGGAAGGGAACTTTAGCCGCCTTTTGCAGTCATATGTCCTGCCCAAGGTAGCAGTGAAGGCTCAAGGGCAGTATCCTAGCGCGTCAGCTCGGTGCATTCGACCGCTGCTGACGAAACTTGCCCGGTGTGATGCTGGGTTTTCAGAGCCGCATTGCGGTTTACCTATTAATTGAGGTTGTGGATGAAGTTGCATGCAATCGCTGCCGGTTTGGCAGCTCTGACTCTCGTCGCCGGCGCTGCTTCGGCTCAAACCAAGCCAGCCGCTGCGCCTGCACCGGCCGCTGCAACAGCCACGCCTGCAGGTGCACCTGTCGTGGACAAAACCCATGCCAGCTATGCGTTTGGCTTCCAGTTGGGTCAAGAGCTGGTAGGTACAGGTGAGCCGATCGATATCGCCACAGTGGTGCGCGGTGTACAGGACGCGTTTGCCAAAAAACAACCTGCCTATACGCAAGAACAGTTGGGTGCGGCGTATTCCGCGTTCCAGCAGCGTATGGAACTGAAAGCGCAGGAAGCTTTCCGCAAGGCGCTGGAAGATAACCTTGCACAATCCGCGGATTTTGTGAGCAAATTTAAGGCAGAACAAGGCGTGGTGACATTGCCAAGCGGCATCATGTACCGCGTTGCCAAGGCTGGTACTGGCGCCAAGCCAATTGCTGGCAGTGAAGTGCAGATTGCATTCCGTAGTTTCTTGGCTGCTGTAGGCGTGCCCTTGAGCGGCGTGCAAACACCGCCTGCATTCAAAGTATCGGATGCCCCCATTCCTGCGCTGAAAGAAACCTTGCCGCTGATGCAGCAAGGCGCTGTGTGGGAAGTGGTGATTCCACCGGGCAAGGGCTTGGGTGGCAACCAGAATGAGCAGCTTTCACAGCAAGCCATTGCCATGCAGATTGAGCTGGGCGCGATCAAGTAAGCAGTCTGTATGCGTTTTGTTTTTACCGAGCGCCGACCCTGTGTCGGCGTTTCGTTTATTAGGCGCTACCATGATGCATATGTCTTCTGTTAACTCTGCCGTTTTAAGCCCTTGTATCGGCCTGTGTGTGCTGGATCACGAAGGGTTTTGCCAGGGCTGCTACCGCACGGGTGATGAGATTGCGGCTTGGCTTGCGCTGAGTCATGACATGCGTGAGCAGATGATGGATGTGATACTGCCTGCTCGTGCGGCCACTCGTGAAGCAGCACAATGACGGCGATGTCTTACCTGCAACGCCAATTATTGGCGGCGGTGTATCCGTTGACTGCGCCGCCAGCCATAGCCCCTTGGAATCAGGCCGAGTTGGAGGGGGTGCCACTTCCAGAACCAACACAGCCAGCGGCAGTGCTGGTGGGGTTGATTCCTCAAGCTGATGATGCGCAAGTCGTGTTGACGCGACGTAATGAGCAGCTACGCCATCATGCAGGGCAAGTCAGTTTCCCTGGGGGGCGCATTGAAAGCAGTGATGTCAGCCCCGCAGCCGCCGCATTGCGAGAGGCAACAGAAGAAATCGGTTTGCAGCCCGCACAGGCGCAACTGCTCGGTTATTTAGACCCCTTGCTCACCATTACCGGGTTTCGTGTGCTGCCCACGGTGGTGATGATTGATCCAGCATTCTCGCCTGTTCCCGATCCACAAGAAGTGGCTGAGGTATTTACCGTTCCGTTGTCGCTGTTATTGGATCCAGCACGTTTGGACACGATGGAAGTTGAGCTGGGTGGGCGGGTTCGGCATGTGTTCCAATACCGCTATACCGAACAGCGGATTTGGGGGGCAACCGCCTCCATTCTTTACAATCTTCGCCAACGCTTGTTGGCAACGCAGGAGAACGTGTGATGGCTGGATGGACGACACTGGTACAAGCGGATGTGCTGTCAATGGCATTGACGCGTCAAGATATCGTACTGGTGGATTGCCGCTTCTCCTTGATGGATACCACGCAAGGTGAGCGTGCATGGTTGCAGTCGCATATCCCAGGTGCGGTTTATGCGCATTTGGAGCGCGATCTGTCGGATATGACACGCAAAGGCGAAGGGCGGCATCCTTGGCCCGAGGTCAAATCTTTTCTGGAGCGTCTGCGTCGCTGGGGCGTGACTCCTGCATCACAGGTCATCGTGTATGACGATGGCGATGGCGCATTTGCTGCACGTCTCTGGTACATGTTGCGGCTGATGGGGCATGAAAAAGTCGCCGTGTTGGATGGTGGCTGGTCCCGTTGGACATCGCTGGGTTTGCCAGTTTCAACCGTTGTGCAAACACCGGGGGCTTCGTTCTTTGGTGGCACATTCGATAGCAGCAAGCTGTGTGATGCCGATGCAGTAGAAGCGCATCTTGCCAATGGCGGCATGTTGATGGATGCGCGTGGTGCAGCCCGTTTTCGTGGTGATGAGGAACCACTGGATCGCGTGGCTGGGCATGTGCCGGGTGCAATCAATCGGCCTTTTACCGAAAACTTGCAGGATGGACGCTTTAAGTCAGCCATGCAGCTTGCGGCAGAATTTCGAGCCATTTTGAATGGGCGTGACCCCGCCGATGTTGTGCTGATGTGTGGTTCAGGGGTGACGGCATGTCACAACATGCTGGCCATGGAGCGTGCGGGACTGCGTGGTGCAAGGCTGTATGCTGGTTCTTGGAGCGGCTGGATTGCAGATACTACGCGCCCTGTGGCAACAGGCGACTAAACGTAGGGAGAAGCACATGCATATTGAAATTTGGCATCGACCAACATGCAGTAAATCACGCGGTGCATTGGAGTTGCTGCTGGAAGCAGGGTATGCACCGGAGATTGTGGATTACATCAATCACCCACCCAGCGTGGCGCAATTGCGGCAAGCGATTGCCGATGCAGGGCTGCGTGTACGAGATGCCTTGCGTAACACGGAAGATGAATACAAAACCTTGGGTTTGGCATCGACTTCATTGACCGATGAGGCATTGCTTGAAGCGATGGTGGCGCATCCAAAACTGATTAATCGTCCGTTTGTATTTACCGAAAAGGGCGTCCGTTTATGCCGTCCGCCCGAATTGGTGCATGAAATTTTGTAACGCGGTTTACTTGCCGATGCGTGCCAGCATGGCACGCAAGGCGGCTTGAGTGTCCGGGTGACACCACTGGCCGACAAAATGTTCCAGCCCGATGCGGCTGTCATCCAATGCGGCATGCACATCACGGCGCGCAATGGCACGGGTTTCCAGCATGGGGCGCTGGGGAAGCTTGAGTAATTCTTCCAGCCACATCCGTGCGCGTGTAGACACATCATCAATCGCGGTGAGTTCATCCACCAAGCCAAGACGCAAGGCTTCCTGTGCATCAGGCATGGCACCTGCAACCAGCAGACGTTCGCCTTTGTGCGCGCCGACAACACGTTTCATCAGATATTGGATGCCTTCGGGGGCAACCAGCCCGACTTGTGTTTCATTCAAGCCAATGCGGTAAGGGCCGTCAGCCATGATGCGGTAATCGCAGCAAAGTGCCAGCACGCAGCCGCCTGCTGGCGCATGGCCAGCCATTGCCGCAACAACCGGAACCGGGCATTCGGCAAGGGCACGCGCCGCATGAAAAAACTGCTTCCATGCATCCAGCAGAGCAGCCTGATCATCCCCCAGTGACATCAGATACGGCACATCAAGACCTGCTGAAAACACCTTGGGTTCACAGGTCAGCACAATGCCATGCGCACCTTGTGCAACTGCTTGCCGGATAGCATGAATCAGCGCGCTACACAGCTCGGGGTTCAATGCATTGACCGGCGAACGATTGAGTTTGAGCTCGTGCACTTCGCCATAAACGGTGTGGATGATCAATGACATGCCAAGCTCCAAGATAAGGAATAAGAAAAATTAAGCCTGCGGAAAAATGTGTTCAGCTGCACGACGGATACAGTCTGGCAATGCGGTTGGTTTGCCGTTCTTGCGATCCACCCAAACCACGACCACACTGCCATCGCAATGCAGTGTGCCATCTTCCGCCACGATGCGATGGCCGATAACGACACTACTATTGCCAAGTTTCTCGGTGAACAGTTCAACAAACACGTTGGCGGGGTATTCAATCGGGCGTTTGAAGTTCAGCGTGGCCGAGGCCACCACTGGGGATGCGTCTTCGGTGATCCAGGGTTCGTCAACACTTTCAAACCATTCGATACGCGCCTGTTCGAGAAACGTGAAATAACGTGCGTTATTGACGTGGTTGAACGCGTCAAGATCACTCCAGCGCAAAGCAACGGGGCTGCGAAAATGATGGTCGGCTGTGGTCATGAAGGATTCCCGTTGAAACGCTCAGCTTAGCGGCGTTGTTGATTGGCAAGAAGGGGGGCAAGAAAACGCCCAGTATGTGACTGCGGATGTGCTGCCACGGTTTCCGGTGTTCCCGCGACCAGAATCTCACCGCCGCGATGACCACCTTCGGGGCCAAGATCAATCACCCAGTCGGCGGTTTTGATCACGTCGAGATTGTGTTCGATCACCACCACCGTGTTGCCATCGTTACGCAATTTGTGCAGAACTGCCAGTAGTGCGTCGATGTCATGAAAATGCAGCCCGGTGGTGGGCTCATCGAGAATATACAGCGTGCGGCCTGTGTCGCGTCGGGAGAGTTCTTTCGACAGTTTCACCCGCTGCGCTTCGCCACCGGACAGTGTGGTCGCACTTTGCCCCAGTTTGATATACGACAGTCCCACGTCGATCAGTGTTTCCAGTTTGCGGGCAATGGCGGGTACTGGTTCAAACAGCTCCAGTGCGGTTTCCACCGTCATTTCTAGGATGTCGTGAATGCTGTAACCCTTGTAGCGGATTTCCAGTGTTTCACGGTTGTAGCGCTTGCCTTGGCAAACGTCGCAGGGGACGTACACGTCGGGCAAAAAGTGCATTTCCACTTTGATCAAGCCGTCGCCTTGGCAGGCTTCACAACGCCCACCGCGCACGTTGAAGGAAAAGCGCCCCGGCGCGTAGCCACGTGCACGCGCTTCAGGCACCTGGGCGAATAATTCGCGCAGTGGTGTGAACAGGCCGGTATAGGTGGCGGGATTACTGCGCGGGGTGCGGCCAATCGGGCTTTGGTCGATATCCACCACTTTGTCGAATAAGTCCAACCCGGTGATGTTCTTGTAGGGTGCAGGTGTGTGTGACGCACCATTGATTTCATTGGCTGCCAGCGCATAGAGCGTGTCGTTGATGAGCGTCGATTTTCCCGAACCCGACACACCAGTGACACAGGTGAAAAGCCCCGATGGGATTTCCAAATCAACATGCTTCAAATTGTTGCCAGATGCGCCTTTCAGCTTGAGCAGCATCTTTTTGTTTGGTGGGTTGCGATGCGCGGGAATCTCGATCTGTTTCTTACCTGACAGATATTGCCCGGTGAGCGAACGCGGGGCGTTTAACACATCATCGAAGCTGCCTTGTGCCACCACCTCACCACCGTGCACACCGGCGCCAGGGCCGATATCCACGATGTAGTCGGCCAGCCGAATGGCATCTTCGTCATGCTCCACCACCAGCACGGTATTGCCCAGGTCACGCAGGCGCGTGAGCGTGCCCAGCAGGCGCTCGTTATCGCGCTGATGCAGGCCGATGGAGGGTTCGTCCAGCACATACATCACGCCTACCAACCCCGCGCCGATCTGCGAAGCCAGCCGAATGCGCTGGGCTTCGCCACCCGACAGTGAGTCGGCTTTGCGTTCCAGTGTCAGGTAATCCAAGCCCACATCCACCAGAAAGCCCAGGCGTTCACGGATTTCCTTGACGATCTTGGTGGCGATTTCGCCACGCCAACCGGGCAGGCGAAGTGTGTCGAAAAACGCAAGGCAGGCGTCAATAGGCAAGACTGCAATGTCTGGAAGCGGCTTGTCGGCGACGAATACATTGCGCGCCTGTTTGTTCAGGCGTGCGCCTTTGCAATCAGGGCAGCAGCGTTCACTGATGTATTTGGCCAATTCTTCACGGACGGCAGCACTTTCGGTTTCACGGTAGCGACGCTCCAGGTTTGGCAAGATGCCTTCAAACGCATGTTTGCGTTGCACTTTGCGTCCGGACTCACTGAGGTAGGTCAGGTTGATTTCTTCTTCGCCACTGCCATGCAACAGAATGCTGCGTGTTGCCTCGGAAAGTTCTTGCCAAGCAAGATCCACGCTGAAGCCGTAATGCTTGGCCAGCGAGCTGATCATCGAAAAGTAATAGGCATTGCGACGGTCCCAACCACGCATTGCCCCAGCGGCGAGTGATAGCTCTGGGTGCGTCACCACTTTTACCGGGTCGAAGAACTGCGCCACACCCAGGCCGTCGCAGGTGGGGCAGGCGCCAGTGGGTGAGTTGAACGAGAACAGGCGTGGTTCCAATGGCGGCAGCGCGTAGTCGCACACTGGGCAGGAATAACGTGAGGAAAACAGCAGCGGTTCGCGTTGGCCATCATCCATCGATTGCACGATGGCCATACCGTCACCCAGTTTGAGTGCGGTTTCGAACGACTCCGCCAGCCGTTGACGAATATCTGTGCGTGGTTTGAAACGGTCGATGACCGCTTCGATCGTGTGTTTTTGCCGCAGTGCCAGTGCAGGTACGGTGTCGATTTCATACAACACACCATTGACCCGCACCCGCACATACCCCTGTGCACGCAGTTGGTCGAACACTTGCAAATGCTCGCCTTTGCGCTCGCGTACCACCGGCGCCAACAGCATCCAGCGCTGGCTGGCCAGGGCTTCATCCGATTCCATTGCCAGTACTTGGTCCACCATCTGGCTGACGGTTTGCGCTTCCAGTGGGAAGTGGTGATCTGGGCAGCGAGGCGTGCCCACGCGCGCATACAGCAGGCGCATGTAGTCGTGAATTTCGGTGATGGTACCCACCGTTGAACGCGGGTTATGGCTGGTGGATTTCTGTTCGATGGAAATCGCCGGCGACAGCCCTTCGATATGGTCGATATCGGGTTTGTCCATCACGCTCAAAAACTGCCGCGCATACGCTGACAGTGATTCCACATAGCGGCGCTGACCTTCGGCATAGATGGTGTCGAAGGCCAGTGATGACTTGCCCGACCCCGACAGCCCGGTGATCACGATGAGTTTGTCGCGGGGGAGGTCGAGGTCAATATTTTTGAGGTTGTGCGTCCGCGCACCGCGAATGCGGATCGTATCCAGTGCCATCGGGGGTCCTGCTGAAAGTGGGGTGACTGCCGCAGAGCGCGAAGCCAATCAGAAAGGGTAGCGAGATGGTTGGCGGGGAGCAAATCTTTGTTTCGCCCATTCATATTTCCTGGTGGGCATCTTTTTTCATGAATGATGCTTAACCGACTAGACGCTGCCATCACTTTGTTATATAGATATTGCATTATGACTTTTGAGCGCAGGGCTTTTGCTGGCTGGCTTGTCGATCTGAAACGCATAGAGAAGCAATTGACCTGCACGAGATTGGGGAATGACGCATGGCGCGGCCACATATTGAATTCATCCAAAGCCAATCGTTGCCTTGGCAGCCAGAGCCGCTGTTGCCGGGGGCATGGATGCGGGTGTTGAGCCAAGATGCGGAAACCGGTGCCTGTACCGTGATGTCGAAGATGGACCCCGGTTTGCATTTCGATCAGGGAAGCCGTGTCGGCGCGAACGAAGAGTTCTATGTTCTTTCTGGCTGTTATTACCTCAATGGCTATGAATATGCAGCAGGTTGTTATGGCTTCTACCCAGCGGGTCATCCGCGTGCGCAAGCGTATTCCTCAGAAGGTGCGGTGCTCTTGCGGTTTTTTGATGCTGAACCCCGTTTGATGCGTCCTGATGAACCAACGCCAGAGGGGCAGGCTCCCGCCATTGAGTTCATCGACACCTTCCGTATGGTGTGGGATCGCAGTGTGTTCGATCATCGGCTGAACCACCTGGCACCAGGGCGGAAAATCCTGCGTATTGATCCGATAACACAGCAGAAAACATTTCTGTTCATGACTGCGCCACAAACGCATCCCACCAATTGGCGTGGCCCGATGGAGCATCACCCCACACCGGAAGAAGCCTTCTTGATTGCTGGTGATTTGACCGGTGAATACGGAACGATGCGACCAGGTGGGTATTTCTGGCGACCACCGATGATTCCGCATGGACCATATGGCTCGCGTGGCGGCTCATTGCATCTGATTCGTTTTGTTGGCGGTGCGCACGTCAACCACTGGAGTGAAGACCAACGCGGTTTCAGTTATCAACAGGCGTATGAGCCTGTGCTTCCACCAGAGCTTGCTGCCATTGCGCAGCCCCCCTCACCCCTAGATCTTCCTTACTAATTTTTTGACCACCACACAACCCTAAGGACTCGCTATGCCTCTGGAACTCAATATCCTCAAATGGTTTCACATTCTCGCTATGGTGTATTGGCTTGGCGGCGAATGGGGTGTTTTCCAAACCAGTTATAACGTGATCAATCGCAAGTTGCCGTTGGATGAGCGGCGGCGTCACATGGAAACAGTGTATCGCATTGATATCTTGGCGCGGAGCGGGATTATTCTGCTGTTGCCACTTGGCCTGCATATGGGGGCAATCTGGAAAATGTCGCCATTTGATGGCGGCTGGCTGGTGTTGTTCTGGGTGCTTGGGTTTGCTTGGCTTGGACTGTGCTGGGCGGCTTTCTTCCATCGCGAAACCACACAGGGCGAACGCCGGCCTTTGGGTCTGACGTTGACCAAGATTGATGAGTCCTTCCGCTTCTTGCTGATTCCGTTGCTGATGTTTGCGGCGATTTCCTCAATGCTGGGATACGGCCCATTCAACGGCAATGCGCATTGGTTCTCAACCAAGGTATTGATTTATTCGCTGTTGCTGGTGATTGGCTTGAAGCTGCGCTTCATCATGCGTGAGTGGACGCTGCTGTTCCGCAAATTGGCTGAACAGCCGGATCCGGTTGTGGAAGCAGTATTGGAAAAATCCATCCGTGTGGGGCGTAACTTCGCCTATATTTACTGGATTGGTATTTCGACGGTCTGCCTGATCGGCGCAACCAAAGCTTTCTGATGCATCAAGCCATTGACCGAGCCTGTTTCTGATCTATTTCTGGCTCGGTCAATGGAGTTGCAGGTTATTTGCTTCAAGCTGCTGAATCCATTACAATTCCGCTTCTGCCCGCCAGTGTGGTGGGTAGAAGCGCAAGAATAACTACAGAATCGAGAGATTAACCATGTATGCAGTTGTAGTCACCGGCGGTAAGCAATACCGCGTGATGCAGGGCGAAACGCTCCGCGTCGAACTTCTCGAAGCCGAAGCTGGCAGCGAGATCAAGCTGGATAACGTCCTGATGTTGGGCGATGCCGACGGCATCAAACTGGGCGATGCCATCAAGAATGCCACCGTCAGCGCCAAGGTGCTGGGTCACGGTCGTGCTGACAAAGTGCGCATCATCAAGTTCCGTCGCCGCAAGCACCACATGAAGCGTCAGGGGCATCGTCAGCATTACACCGAAATCGAGATCACTGGCATTAACGCCTGATCGTCAGCCTGGAGGATTTGAGCAATGGCACATAAAAAGGCAGGCGGCAGTACCCGTAACGGCCGCGATTCCAACCCGAAATATTTGGGCGTAAAGCTTTTCGGCGGTCAAGCCGTGGAAGCAGGCAACATCATCGTGCGTCAGCGCGGCACCCAGTTCCACCCCGGTAGCGGTGTGGGTCTTGGTCGTGATCACACTCTGTTCGCGCTGGTGGATGGTACGGTGGAGTTCTCCACCAAGGGCCCGAAAAAGCGCCGCACGGTCAGCATTGTTGCTGCATAATGCAGTGCTGAGCGTCACGAGAAGCCCCGCCTTGGCGGGGTTTTTCGTTTTTGGTGAGGTGTTTTTACACCCATCATTTTCTTCTTACTTAGTGCAAAATTACGAATATGAAACTCGTTGACGAAGCTGAAATCACGGTCACGGCCGGTAATGGTGGCAACGGATGCATCGGTTTCCGTCGCGAAAAGTTCATTCCCATGGGCGGTCCGGACGGTGGCGACGGCGGCAAGGGCGGTGATGTCTGGCTGCTGGCCGATGAAAACCTCAACACCTTGGTGGATTTTCGCCACCAGACCAAGTTCAAGGCGCAGCGTGGTGAAGACGGGCGCGGCCGACAGATGTATGGCAAGGGTGGCGACGATATCGTTATCACCGTGCCGGTAGGTACCGTGGTGCATAACGTTGAAACCGATGAAGTGATCGGTGATCTGACCGAGCACGGTCAACGCCTGTTGGTGGCCAAGGGCGGGCAGGGTGGCTTGGGCAATATGCACTTCAAAAGTTCGGTCAATCGCGCACCACGCAAGGCAACACCGGGTGGCGAGGGTGAGGGGCGGGTGCTGCGTCTTGAATTGAAGCTTTTAGCGGACGTTGGGCTATTGGGCTTCCCGAATGCAGGAAAGAGCACGTTCATCCGTGCCGTGTCGGCAGCCACCCCCAAGGTGGCCGATTATCCGTTTACCACCTTGTACCCGAATCTGGGGGTCGTCAGTGTGGAGCCAGGTCGCAGCTTCGTGATTGCTGATATTCCCGGCTTGATTGAAGGCGCCGCCGATGGTGCTGGCCTTGGTAGCCTCTTTTTGCGGCATGTTCAGCGCACCCGCCTGCTGTTGCATTTGGTGGATATTTCACCGATGGACGAGCATGCCGGTGCGGAAGGTTTGCCTTCGCCGGTAGAGCAAGTACAGGCAATTGAACACGAGCTGCGTAAATATGACCCAGAGATGCTGGAAAAGCCGCGCTGGCTTGTATTGAACAAAGCTGACTTGATGTTTGAAGATGAGGCGAAAGCGGCCGCCGAAGCGATTGTTGCTGAACTTGGTTGGACACAGCCTTGGTATCTGGTTTCGGCGATTGGCCGCGACGGAACATGGCCGATCATGTTGTCGGTGCAGACGTTCTTCGATCAGCAGAAACAGGCAGAAGCCGAAGCAGCGGAAGGCGTATAACAACCATCGCATCATGCAAACAAAAACCCCGCCGAAGCGGGGTTTTTGACCGAATCCATGATGCCCTGCAATCAGGCGGCCGCAATGGCCTTGATGCGGGCGGTCAGGCGCGCCTTATGGCGGGCAGCCTTGTTCTTGTGGATCAGGCCACGAGCAGCGAAACGATCCAGCAGCGGCTGGGCGATCGCAAAAGCTTCGGTAGCGGCGGCGGCGTCATTGGCGTCGAGCGCCTTGAGCACCTTCTTGACGGCGGTGCGCATTTGTGAGCGCTGAGCAACATTGCGAGCATTGCGTACAACGGTTTGCTTGGCACGCTTTTTGGCGGACTTGATATTGGCCACGGAGAAATCCTGAAGGTATTGGGGTTTTGATGAGGTCCGTCCGCTGGCACAATGACCGGCGAACGATGGATTCGGAAAGACTGAGAATTATGGCGGATTCAATAGCTTGGGTCAACAAACAGGCGTCAGCGGCGGTTTACCTATGAGTAGCCTGCTGCGCTCCAGTGCAATTTTTAGCGCGATGACGTTGTTGTCGCGTGTTGCGGGCTTTGCTCGTGATGCCCTGCAATCGCGCATTTTTGGTACATCGGCGGCGGTGGATGCATTTGTCATCGCTTACCGCATTCCCAACTATTTGCGCAGAATTTTCGCCGAAGGTTCAATGCAGATGGCGTTTGTGCCGGTATTGAACGAGCTGCGTGAACGCAAAGATCAGGCGGCTTTGAAAGCGTTTGTCGATCATATGGCGGGCGCCTTGTTTTCCGTGGTCTTTGTGGTGGCGGGTATCGGCATGTTGGCGGCACCGGTGTTGGCAGCCGTCTTTGCCCCGGGGGCTGTGAATGAAGGTGGCAAGCTGGAGCTGATTGCGCAGATGCTGCGTATCACGTTCCCGTATTTGCTGTGTATTTCAATGATGGCCTTGGCGGCATCGGTCTTGAATAGTTTTGGCAAGTTTGCCCTGCCTGCAGCAACTCCAGTGCTGCATAACCTGACAGTCATTGCGGCAATGCTGTGGCTGGTGCCGTATTTTGATGTGCCAGTGATGGCGTTGGCGTGGGGGGTGCTGGCTGCGGGTGTCTTGCAGTTGCTTGTGTTATGGCCCGCATTAGGCAAGCTGGGTTTGCGCCCGAAACTGCGCTTGGGCTTTCGGCATCCTGATGTGCGGCGAGTCGGTAAGTTGATGCTGCCCACGCTGTTCTCGTCATCCGTGGCGCAGTTGAATTTGCTGGTCGGTACCGTGTTCGCTTCACTGCTGGTGACGGGAAGCCAGACATGGCTTTATCTTTCTGATCGTCTGGTTGAGCTGCCACTCGGTTTGTTTGGCGTAGCGATTGGCACGGTGATTCTTCCGCATTTGTCACGTAAACATGCAGCCGAAGACACACAGGGATATGCCGCTGCACTTGATTGGGGGTTGCGCTTGGCATTGCTGGCAGGTGTGCCGGCGGCTTTGGGTTTATTGCTGTTGGCAGAGCCACTGACGGCCGTGGTGTATCAGGGCGGGAAATTCACTGCATTCGATACCCGTATGGCGGCGATGAGCTTGAGTGCGATGAGTCTGGGGATTCCCGCGTTCATGCTGAGCAAAGTGCTGTCTCCCGCATTTTATGCGCGGCAAGACACAAAGACGCCGATGCGTGCAGCGATTTATACCGTTGTTGCCAATGTTGTTTTGACGATTATCTTCACCACCCCGTTATGGCTGAACAATGTGCAAGGTGCGCACACGGGCATTGCCTTGGCAACCGGGTTGGCGGGTATTTTCAATGCGTGGTTGTTATGGCGTTATCTGAAACGTACCGGCATGTTGCAGCCACAGCCTGGTTGGGGTGTGTTCTGGCTACGTCTGTTTGTCAGCAGTGCTGTGATGTGCGTCGCGGTACTCCTGCTGCGCTGGCAAATGGGAGAGGTTGCGGCGCTTTCTGGTTTTTTACAGCGGGTGGGTTGGCTTTTGCTGTTAGTGGCTGCTGGCGGTGTGACCTATGTGTTCACGTTGCTCCTGATGGGGCTGCGTTTGCGTGATTTGCGCCATTGATGTGCTGGTTGCCCGTTATACTTCACAGTTCTATGAAATTTCTTTTTCGTGATGCCATTGGACGGGCGCTTTGCCCGGAAGGTAGCGTGGCTTGTATCGGTGCATTCGATGGCCTGCATTTGGGACATCAGGCACTGATTGGTCACGCGGTTGCGCGTGCGCGTGCCTTGGCTGTTCCTGCGGTGGCGTTGAGCTTTGAGCCACTGCCACGCGAGCTGTTTGCCAAAGACGACAAGCCGCCACGCCTGATGCTGCCACGCGCCAAGATGGAAGGGCTCTATACCCTGGGGTGCGACGGCGTAGGTCTGTTGCGCTTTCAGAAGGCGCTTGCCTCGATGACTGCAGAAGCGTTTGTGCAGGAAGTCTTGGTGAAGCGCCTCGCTGTGCGTGAAGTCTGGGTTGGGCCAGGGTTTCATTTTGGCCGTGCGCGTGGTGGTGATCTCGCGCTTTTACAGGCAATGGGTGCCGAGTACGACTTTACTGCACATGCCATTGAACCTGTGCAGCTTCAGGATGCACGTGTTTCCAGTACGCGTGTGCGGGCTGCCTTGCTGGCTGGTGATTTTGCCCAAGCGGCTGCGCTCTTGGGGCGGCCGTATGCCATCGGTGGGCATGTGGTGCGCGGGCAGCAGTTGGGGCGCACCCTGGGTTTCCCGACGGTCAATCTTCGTTATCAAGGGAAAACACCCGCACTGCGCGGCATTTATGCCACCTGGGTGCATGGCATTGCTGACAAGCCTTGGCCTTCGGTATCCAGTTTTGGCACACGCCCAACGGTGGAGGGTGTGGAGCCGCTGCTTGAAGCGCATTTGTTTGATTACACCGGTGATTTATATGGTCGCCGGGTTGATGTCGAATTTGTTGCGCATCTGCGTGACGAAGAAAAATTCCCCGATCTTCCTGCTTTGGTGGTGCAAATGCAGCGCGATGCTGAGCAGGCCAAAGCCATCCTTCATCACCATGAACCGCAGCGAGTCAGCGCGTGAACGATAAAAGCGAAAACCCCTATAAGCACACGATTCTCCTTCCTGAAACCGCGTTTCCAATGCGTGGTGACTTGCCCAAGCGCGAGCCCAGCATGCTGGCACGTTGGGAATCTGAGGCGTTGTATGCGCAGATTCGTGCTGCCGCTAAGGGGCGCCCGCAGTTCGTGCTGCACGACGGCCCACCGTATGCCAACGGTGCAATTCACTTGGGGCATGCGGTTAACAAGATTCTGAAAGACATCATCGTGAAGTCAAAAACGGTGGCCGGTTTCGATGCGCCTTATATCCCGGGCTGGGATTGCCACGGTCTGCCGATTGAAATCGCTATCGAGAAAAAATACGGCAAAGTTGGCACCAAACTGGATGCCACCGCATTTCGCCAGAAGTGCCGTGAATATGCGCGTGAACAAATCGATGTGCAGCGCCGCGATTTCAAACGCCTCGGTGTTCTGGGCGACTGGGAGAACCCCTACCAGACGCTGGACTTCCATTTTGAAGCCAACGAAATTCGCGCCTTGGCGCGTGTGGTCGAAAACGGTCATCTGCTGCGCGGGGTAAAGCCGGTGTACTGGTGCTTCGACTGCGGCAGCGCGCTGGCCGAAGCGGAGATCGAATATCAGGATAAGACCTCACCTGCAGTGGATGTGGCTTATACCGCGCGTAACAGCCAGCAGGTCAGTCGCGCCTTCGGTAGTGAGCTGCCGGAAGGCGTGGAGGTGGCGGTGCCAATCTGGACGACAACCCCGTGGACGCTGCCCGCTTCGTTGGCTATTTCATTGGGGCCAGAACTTGGCTACGTGCTGGTGGAAGGCCCTGCCAAGGCGGATGGCAGCCCGCGCTGGCTGGTGCTGGCCGAGGCACTGGCAGAAAAAGCACTGCAGCGCTACGGCGTGGAAAACGTGGTGATCCACGGCCACGCCACCGGCGAAAAACTGGAAGGGATGCTGTTTGCGCACCCGTTCTATGCCGAACGCGATATTCCTGTTCTGGTGGGCGATCACGTCAGTGCTGAAGACGGCACTGGCGCCGTACATACGGCACCCGGTCATGGTCAGGAAGACTTCGTTGTGGCGCAAAAATACGGTCTGATCGACAAATACACGGCAGCGCAACTCAACCCGGTCGATGGGCGCGGTGTGTATCTGCCTTCCACGCCGAAAGCGGGCGAAGTTGATCTCACGCAATTGCATGTGTGGAAGGCCAATGACGCGATTGTCGAGGTGTTGCGCGACAACGGCGCGCTGCTGGCATTTGTGCCGATCAAGCACAGCTACCCGCACTGCTGGCGGCACAAAACACCGATTGCGTTCCGCGCCACGCCACAGTGGTTCATTTCGATGGATCAGGCGCACTTGCGCCGCGATGCACTGACGGCAATTGAAACTGTGAAATGGTTCCCCGAGTGGGGACAGGCACGCATCACCAGCATGGTCGATGGTCGCCCGGACTGGACGATCTCCCGTCAGCGCACCTGGGGGGTGCCGATTGCGCTGTTCGTGCATCGCGAAACCGGCGATATCCACCCGAACAGTGTCGCATTGATGCAGCAGGTGGCTGATCGGGTTGAACAGGGTGGTATTGACGTCTGGTATGCGCTGGATGCCGCCGAATTGCTGGGCGAGGAAGCAGCGCAGTATGACAAGATCACCGACATCCTCGATGTCTGGTTCGACTCCGGTGTGACCCATGAATGCGTGCTGCCGGAGCGTGGCCTGAGCAAGCCAGCCGATCTGTATCTGGAAGGTTCCGACCAGCATCGTGGCTGGTTTCAGTCTTCGCTGTTGACCGGTGTGGCCATCGACAAGGCCGCACCGTACCGTCAATGCCTGACTCACGGTTTCACCGTGGACGAGCATGGTCGCAAGATGTCGAAGTCACTGGGTAATGGCATCGAACCGCAGGACATCATGAAAACATTGGGCGCGGATATTTTGCGCCTGTGGATTGCTTCCACCGATTACAGCAACGAGATGTCGTTGTCGCAGGAAATCCTGAAGCGCAATGCCGATGCTTACCGCCGCATTCGTAATACCGCGCGCTTCCTGCTGGGTAACCTGCATGGTTTCGACCCAACAATTCACGTGGTCGAAGCCGACAAGATGGTGGCGCTGGATCGCTGGGCGGTACACCGTGCCTGGCAGGTGCAGGAGGCGATCAAGGCTGCTTACGAGCGTTATGACTTTGCTGATGTAGTGCAGACATTGATGAATTTCTGCAGCGTCGATCTTGGTTCGCTGTATCTGGACGTCACCAAGGATCGCCTGTACACGATGCAGGAAGATGCGCCGGGGCGTCGCAGTGCACAGACCGCGATGTATCACATTGCTGAAGCGTTTGTGCGCTGGATTGCACCGATTCTCAGCTTCACCGCTGACGAGCTTTGGGGCTATTTGCCTGGGTCGCATGCGAGTAATGTATTGCTATCGACATGGTACGACGGGCTGGCAGCATTACCTGATGATGCACCACTCTCGTCCAAGGATTTCGATGGGCTTCTGGAGTTGCGTGAGCAGGTCACCAAAGCATTGGAGCCCTTGCGTGCCGAAGGCAAGATCGGCGCAGCCCTTGATGCGGAAATTACCCTGCATGTGGGCGTGGCCGATCAAAATTGGCTGTCGCCATTGGTGAATGAATTGCGCTTCCTGCTGATCAGTGGCGACGTGGCATTGTCCCCGGATGCCGATGCTGCAGGTATCACCATCACGGCAAAGCCAACAGAAAAGCACAAATGCGTGCGTTGCTGGCATCACCGTGAAGACGTGGGCAGCCACGCTGCGCATCCGCAATTGTGTGGACGCTGTGTGAGCAACGTGGATGGGCAGGGCGAAACCCGGATGTGGTTCTGATGGCGCGGATCAAGCCCAATGCATTGCCGTGGTTGCTGATTTCTGCACTGATTCTTGTGCTGGATCAGTGGTCGAAAGCATGGGTGTTGACCAGCTTGCCGGAATACACGGCGGTTCCCGTCATTGACGGTTTTTGGAACTGGTATCGCACCTACAACACCGGTGCGGCGTTCAGTTTCCTCGCTGATGCCGGTGGCTGGCAAAAATACTTCTTCGTGGTGCTGGCCTTCGGTATCTGCGCGTGGATGGGTTGGATGTTGTCACGCACGCCGCGTCATGACTGGAAGCAGGCATTGCCGTTGGCCTTGGTGATTGGTGGTGCCATCGGTAACGTCATCGACCGTTTTCAGCATGGGCATGTGGTGGATTTTATTCAGTGGTATGTCGGCCATTATTACTGGCCAGCATTCAATATCGCCGATTGTGCCGTCGTTGGTGGTGCCATCGGGCTGGCTGTGTTCGGGCTGCTGCCGGGTAAGGGAAAAGCGTAAACTGCGCATATGGATATTTTGCTTGCCAACCCGCGTGGCTTTTGTGCGGGTGTTGATCGCGCCATTGAGATCGTCAAACGTACGCTTGAGATTTATGGTGCCCCCATTTATGTGCGGCATGAAGTCGTGCATAACAAATTTGTGGTGGATGATCTGAAAGCACGCGGTGCTGTATTCGTGGAAGAGCTGGACGAGGTGCCAGATCAAGCGACAGTGATTTTCAGTGCGCATGGTGTATCGCAAGCCGTGCGTGCCGAAGCCGAACGCCGTGGGCTGCGGGTGTTTGATGCCACCTGTCCATTAGTGACCAAGGTGCATCAGGAAGTGAATAGGCAAAGCCGCCGTGGGCGTGACATGGTGCTGATTGGCCATGCGGGCCATCCGGAAGTGGAAGGCACCATGGGGCAGTGGCAACAGGATGGCGAAACCGGCGAAATCCATCTTGTGGAAGACCTCGATGATGTGGTTGCTCTGCAACTCAAGCAGCCAGAAAACGCTGCCTATACCACCCAGACCACATTAAGCGTGGATGATACCCGCGACATCATCAGCGCGTTGCGAGCGAAGTTTCCGCAGATGCAGGGGCCAAAGCAAGATGATATTTGCTATGCCACACAAAATCGTCAGGACGCTGTGCGTGCCTTGGTGCGTGGTGGCTGCGACGCAGTGTTAGTGGTGGGCTCGCCGAATAGCTCGAACTCCAACCGCCTGCGTGAACTGGCTGAGCGCGAAGGTGCACATGCCTGGCTGATTGATAACGCCGATGAAATCGATCCCGCTTGGGTGGCGGCACATCAATGTGTTGGGGTGACTGCTGGCGCATCTGCACCAGAAGTTCTGGTGCAAGGTGTGCTGGATCGCTTGCATGCCCTGGGTGCTTCCAGCGTGCGTGAATTGCGCGGCGACCCAGAAAACATGATTTTTGCCCTGCCAAAGGCTCTGAGACAGGTAGCAGACTGACGCACAAACGGCTAAACTACGCAGCCTCGCCGGAATAGCTCAGTTGGTAGAGCGGCGCATTCGTAATGCGTAGGTCGTAGGTTCGATTCCTATTTCCGGCACCAATACATCGCTCCACCATTAGCTTTCAGGGGATGTTGGGCAAATCTTGGGGCGCTGATTCAGCGCCCTTTCGTTATGCGGAAAGTCGCTCGTCCCTGTGGTTCTCCCGCCACTCCAAGACCTCGCCCGAATCCACCTCATCAGACTGAAGCCCGTTCGATTTCAGTGCGGCACCCGCATGCTTGAATGCCCGGCGTGCCACTTTGACTTCACCAAATAGCTGGTGATGCGCCGCTCTCTGTGCATCCAGCGCAAGGCGCGAAACGCCCGCCTTGGTGGTGTATTCCCCGAGTGCTGCGGTGGTTTTTCGCAGTTCTGAGGAAGTGCTTCCGATGCTCCGGAAGCACTTCCCATAATGCCCTTGAGTGGGTCAGTGGCCCTGTCAATTGCTTCAAGGACGACTTTCAATTGCAGGTTAGCAGCCACGGGCAATGCTCCGTGGTGTGTGCGGTGTTAGATCAGCCCAAATAGGCGAAAGAGGCTGCCAACGATGCCGGAGGCCAGTAAAAGCAGCACGATGCGGTCGCGTCTGTGTGAAGGCACCTGTTGCAGTGATGTGACTTGCGGCACCCTCACGGCTGGGCTTGATGCAGGGCTGAGGTAATCGACTACCAGCCGAAGAACGGCAGCGAGAATAGAGAAAAAGCTGATAACACCTGCGATCAGCAGGCCGCCCAAGAACGATAGAATCAGCAGCGTCATGCGCCAATCCTACCATCATTCCGCTTCGCTGCGTTGTCGTGCGCGTTCTCGCCATTGCATCAATTCCGTGAGGGGCATGGGGTCCATGGTGGCGGGCGGCTAGGTCAAGCTGCTGCACATCCTGTGCGGTCAGCCAGCCGGGCGGATGTATTACGTGCAGCGCGGAACGGAACTGATTGTGATGCTGGGCGGCGGTAACAAATCAACGCAGAGTGCCGATATTGAGGCAGCCAAGACACTGGCAAACACGCTGGAGGAATGACCATGAGCAAAATTTCCAAGATGCCCGTTTTTGATGCAGCCGAGTACCTGGACAGTGAAGAAATGATTGTCCACTACCTTGCCGCCTCCATGGACGATGACGACCCCACCGAACTGGTACGTGCGCTGGGCGTGGTGGCACGGGCACGCGGCATGACCCAGCTGGCGCGTGAAACCGGGCTCACCCGCGAGGCGCTGTACCGCTCACTGTCTGAAACCGGAAACCCCAGCTTTGCCACAATCAATAAAGTGCTGCACACACTGGGAGTAAAGCTGGTGCCCCAGCTGATTGAGGCGTGAGGGTGCGGTTGTTACTGCGGTACTTGCTGGCGGCGCACCCAGAACTTGTACACGACCTAGCGGCTGGTAGCCGTTGCCGTCGAGGTTTTGCTGCATGGCAATGCGCTTCCGTTTTGAGCCTCGCTTACATCGCCAAGATTGCTACACCCCACCATAGCGAATACCCGCAAGCTCGGCCATGTCTTTCTTCCATGTGGTGAGGTCGGTGTGATTGAACTCTGAGAGTTTGTGATGCCCGCAGGCGCGTGCCATCACTTGCATGAGTTCGGTAGATGCCTGCAAAAAGCGAGCAAGGCGTTCCGCGCCCACGTCAATTTGCAGGCGTGCCCGCAGCTCTGGTTTTTGTGTGGCGATGCCGGTTGGACAGTTATTGGTGTGGCAGATGCGTGCAGCAACACAGCCAATCGCCTGCATTGCGCTATTGGCAATGGCGATGCCATCTGCGCCAAGGCAAAGTGCTTTGATGAAGTCCGACGGTGTGCGCAGCCCCCCCGTAATGATCAGGGTGACGTCCTCGCGCTGGCAGCGTTTGAGATGCTGGCGCGCACGTGCCAGTGCCGGAATGGTGGGAACGGAAATGTTGTCGCGGAAAAGTAGGGGCGCAGCGCCTGTACCACCACCGCGGCCATCCAGAATGATGTAATCCGCCGAAGCTTCCAATGCGAAGTCGATATCCTGTTCGATATGTTGTGCCGACATTTTGAAGCCAATGGGGATACCGCCTGTCAGTTCACGCACATGGTCGGCGAAGGCTTTGAAATCGGCGGGGGTTTTCAAGTCGGTGAAACTGGGTGGCGAGATAGCATCCTGCCCCGCTGGGATGTGGCGTACAGCGGCGATTTTCTCACTGACTTTTGCCGCAGGAAGATGCCCACCTGTTCCTGTTTTGGCTGCCTGTCCACCCTTGAAGTGAAAGGCCTGCACGCGCTGCAGCAGGTTTTCATTGAAACCGAACTTTGCCGAGGCCAGCTCAAAGAAATAGCGTGAATTGGTCTGCTGTTCTTCCGGCAACATGCCACCTTCGCCAGAGCAGATGCCCGTGCCTGCACGCTCGGCACCCGTGGCCATGGCGATTTTGGCTTCTTCCGAAAGCGCGCCATAGCTCATGTCCGATACAAAAATAGGAATCGCAAGCCGCAATGGTTTTTTGGCATTGGGGCCGATAACCAAGGTGGTATCCACTGCTGCATCTTCCGGTAAAGGGTGGCGATGGAATTGGGCGGTGAGCAGTTGAATGTCATCCCATCGCGGAAGCAGATCACGTGGCACACCCATGGCATCCACAGGGCCATGATGCCCCGTGCGGATTAGGCCATCGCGTGCCAGTGCGTGAATTAGCTCTAGCGTGGGTTCTTCGGCTGTATTGACCGGCGCTGGCATGGCGCTTTGGGTTGATGTCGTGGCTGGCGTAGTTGCTGGGCTGGTTGACTCCAGCACTGGCAAGGGATGCTTGCCATAACGGCTAGGCATTTCGTTGACATCGGCAGGCAAACTGTTGTGTGTCCCATCGCAATAAGGGGCATCTGCCGTTTGTTTGCACAGGCAGAGCCAAGCAGCGGTTTTTTCTTTCACCGTAAACGCAACGGGCGTGATTCCTGTGCCTGCGTGTGAGCCATCACAGAACGGCTGGTTTTTGGATAAACCGCAAGCACACCAATAGTATTCGCCTGCTTCAAGCGTCATTTGCATCGGTTTGCGGTCGACAATCAGCGCTTTGCTCATGCCCAAGCTTCCCCTATGAAGATGAAGGGTAAGCATAGCGCGGAAGGGGGGCTTTATTGATGCAGAAAAAAACCGCCTTTCGGCGGCTTTGGCGTGGATTGCTTTGAAATTGGTCGGGGAGACAGGATTCGAACCTGCGACCTCTACGTCCCGAACGTAGCGCTCTACCAGACTGAGCTACACCCCGACTTTAAGCCGAGCATTTTACTGCCTTTGTGGTGAAATGGGCAAGAGGGCGGCTTTTCTTTTCACGAAGGCGCACGGGCATGGCAGAGCATCGTTAAACTACACAACTATTGGTATTTTTTCGGAGTCTGCCTTGATCAAGCCGCGTACCCCGCCGGGGGTGATGGAGTTGTTGCCGCGAGACCAGATCGCGTTTCAACGCATGCTGGACACCATTCGCCAGACATTTGAGCGTTTCGGTTTTTTACCGGTAGAAACGCCGGTCATGGAGTTGTCGGATGTGCTGTTGACCAAATCGGGTGGGGAAACCGAGCGGCAAGTGTATTTTGTGCAATCAACGGGGGCCTTGGAAAAGGCAACAGAAGGTTTGCCTGAATTGGCGCTGCGCTTTGATCTTACGGTTCCGCTGGCACGCTATGTGGCTGAGCACGAACACGACTTGGTCTTCCCGTTCCGTCGCTATCAGATGCAGCGTGTGTATCGGGGCGAGCGTGCGCAACGCGGGCGCTTTCGTGAGTTCTATCAATGCGATATCGACGTGATTGGTAAAGACACGCTGTCACCACGTTTCGATGCTGAAGTGCCGGCGGTGATTTCAGCTGTTTTTGAGCGTCTTGCGATTGGCGAATTCACCATTCACTTCAACCACCGCAAGTTGTTGCGTGGTTATTTTGAAGGCTTGGGCATTGAAGGCGAAGCGCAGCTTTTGGTGTTGCGTGAACTGGACAAGCTGGACAAGCGTGGTGCTGATGCGGTGCGCGAAACACTGGCAGGAGACGGGTTTGGTTTGGTGGCCGAGGTCATCGACAAACTGATGGCGTTCTCGCAAGTCCGTTCGCAGGGGCATGCTGATGCGCTTGCCAAGCTGGAGGCGCTGGGTGAAGGGACAGCGTTGTTCAATGAGGGGCGTGACGAACTGCGTGCCATTCTTGAGCAGCTCAAAGCATTGGGCGTGCCAGAAAATCGCTATGCATTGAATCTGTCGATTGCGCGTGGTTTGGATTACTACACCGGAATCGTGTACGAGACGACGCTCAATGCCTATCCACAAATTGGTTCAATTTGTTCGGGTGGACGTTATGAAAATCTTGCTGGGCATTACACCAAGTCAAAATTGCCCGGTGTTGGCATTTCCATTGGGCTGACACGCCTGTTCTTCCAGTTGAAAGACGCGGGTCTGATTGATACCGCTGAAAGCTCGGTGGATGTGTTGCTGGCACTTCTTGATGACACGGGTTTAGAGCATGCCTTGGCGCTTTCGCAGCGTTTGCGTGCAGCAGGCTTGAATGTGGAAACACAGTTGGAGCCGCGCAAGTTGGCGAAGCAATTGCAATATGCCAACAAAGCTGGCATTCGCTTTGTGGTGATGCGTGGTGAGGATGAGGCCGCGCGTGGTGTGGTGACGGTGAAGGATTTGCGTCGAGGTGAGCAGTTTGAAGTCAGTGAGCTTGAGCTGGCATCAAGCTTGATGGTGGAGCGCGAACAACTGCGCAGTCTTTCCGGAGGTGGGCGATGAGTGATGTGATTCAACTCGACGGGCATTCACTGACGCGTGCACAGTTGCTGCAAGTGGCGCGTGGCGCTGCCGTTGCGTTGGATGCACAAGCATTGCCACGGGTTGCCAAAGCGGCCGATTTTCTGGCGGCACAAGTCGCCAAGCAAGAACCGATTTATGGTGTTTCAACCGGCTTTGGAAGCAATGCCGACAAATTACTGGGTGCGCATCGTCTGCGTGACGAGCTGCCAGGTGCAGAGAAGTCCGGTCAGTCGCCGCATATCGAATTGCAGCGTAATCTCATCGTGACCCATGCTGTTTGCGTGGGCGAGCCGTTTGCTCCTGAAGTCGTGCGGGCGATGCTGTGTATTCGCATCAACACCTTGTTGCGGGGGCATTCTGGGATTCGTGTACAAACTCTTGAAGCGCTGACTGCGATGCTGAATGCCGGCATTGTGCCAGTGGTGCCGCAATTGGGTTCGGTGGGCGCATCGGGTGATTTGGCGCCGCTTTCGCATCTGGCGATTGTGTTGCTGGGTGGCGGTGAGGCTTTCGTTGACGGGCAGCGGATGCCGGGCGCACAAGCGCTGGCACAGAAGGGCTTGTCGCCGGTTGAGCTGTCATACAAAGAAGGTCTGGCGCTGAATAACGGCACCGCACAAATGCTGGCAACCGGTGTATTGGCCATTCAGCAGATGGAGGATTTGCTGGATACCGCAGACCTTGCTGCCGCCATGACGATTGATGCATTTGCTGGGCGGTTAGGCGCTTTTGCGCCGGAGGTACATGCGCTTCGTCCGCATCCCGGGCAGGTGAAAACGGCTGCTAATCTGCTGCGCCTTTTAGAAGGGTCAACACTGGCGGATATTTCCTATCACTTGGTGCCGAAGTTCCGTCCTTGGCTGCCCACAAGTTGGGAAACTGCTGATGCGCAGGCATTGGGGTTTGATATCGGTTGGGATTGGGTGCCATTCTCGCAGCGGCATGGGCGTGAAAAGTTCTATCAGCGCTTCTTGCCATTCCGTGGTGGGAAAAAGCATCAGCCGCAGGATAGTTATTCATTGCGTTGTATTCCGCAGGTGCATGGGGCCGTGCGCGATGCATTGGAGCAGGCCAAGCGTGTGCTGGATGTGGAGTTGAATGCTGTCACCGACAACCCATTGGTTTTCCCCGACAAAGACAATGCCGCACATGTGGAAGAACAGGTGATTTCGGCGGGGCATTTCCACGGAATGCCATTGGCATTGGCGATGAGTTATCTGAAAGCGGCCATCCCTGTGCTGGCGTCGATCAGTGAGCGTCGTTTGAACAAATTGGTGGACCCCGCCACCAATGATGGCCTGCCTGCCTTCCTGATTGGTAATGAAGACGGCACAGAGTCAGGTCATATGATTGTTCAGTACACGGCGGCGGCTATCGTCAATGATCTGGCCAGTCGTGCGATGCCAACATCGGTGTATTCCATTCCGACATCCGCTAATGCAGAAGATCATGTGTCGATGGGGGCGAATGAAGCACGGCATGTGCTGGCCATGGCCAACGATCTTGGCAAAGTGTTGGCACTGGAGCTATATACCGCGGCACAAGCGTTGGATTTGCGTCGTGACATGATCAATGCCGCACGCGCATTGGCGCATCGTGTGGATGCTGAAGGCTTTGCCACAAAGGTGTCGGGCGGTCCGCTGCCCAATGCGGATGAACGTGCAGGTTTCTTGCAAGAAGTGGATGCCTTGCGCAAGCAGCTTGCTGCTGCCGAGGAGTTTCGTCCTGGGAAGGCTGTTGCAGCGGCACATACTGCGTTGCGTTCGTGGATTCCCTATCTTGATCGTGACCGTGCCATGGATGGCGAAGTGGCCGCTGCCGTTGCCATGGTGGCAGATGGCAGTTTGTTGGCAGCGGTGCGTGCTGCATAACATCGACGATATGCATCTCATGTTGAAATGCGCCCCCATTGGGGCGCATTTTTTATAGGCATGTTGACGTACGCATTTTTTTGCACTAATGTACTAGCACGCTATTACATTCATACAAATGAAACAACGCCCCGAACCACTGCCAAAAGATGAGTCCAGCGAAGCACTTACCGCATTGGTGGCGGCATTGCAGGCTTTGAAGTCGGCTGATGACATGCGCGCTTTCCTGCAGGATTTGTGTACACCTGCAGAATTGGAGGCGATGACTGACCGTTGGCGTGTAGTGCCATATCTCTTGCAGGGTGTGCCTTATCGTGAAATTCACGATCACACCGGTGTGAGCGTGACTACAGTTGGACGTGTTGCACGTGCACTAGAGCATGGTGCCGGTGGCTATCAAACAGCCGCACGGCGCATGAAATTACTTTCCCATTCGCATTGAGTTTCCCCCATGAGTGCTGCCGCAAATGCGGCGGTGCGCGACCGTCTGCGCATCGCCATTCAGAAAAATGGACGTTTAAGTGAACCTGCGCGTGCGCTGTTGGCATCGTCGGGGTTGAGTTGGCGTGAAAGCCGCGACAAATTGTTTTGCTATGGCGAATCGTTGCCTGTGGATTTGCTGCTTGTCCGCGATGACGATATTCCCGGGTTGATTGCCGATGGTGTGTGTGACCTTGGCATTGTCGGGCGCAATGTACTGGATGAGGAGCGCAGCGGACGAATGCTGGCGGGTCTTCCAGAGGCATATCGTGAGTGGAGGGCGCTGGGGTTTGGTGCTTGCAAGCTGTCGATTGCTGTTCCCGAGCAATGGCAGTGGCAGGATGCATCGCAATTGGCCGGAACGCGCATTGCTACGTCGTTTCCCAACCAAGTGAAATGCTGGTTGGATGCTGAAAATATCCGCGCAGATGTGGTGATGTTGAATGGGTCGGTGGAAATTGCCCCGCGTCTTGGGCAAGCCGATGTGATTTGTGATTTGGTTTCCAGTGGTGCCACCTTGGCCGCCAATCAACTCAAGCCAGTGTTGGACATCATGCACAGTGAGGCGGTTTTGGCAGGCCCGGTGCAGGCGTTTTCGGATGTGCGTGCCGAACTTGCCGATCTGTTGTTACGCCGAATGGATGGTGTGCTGCGGATTCGTGACAGCAAGTTGCTGCTGTTCCAGGCGCCGCGTGATGCAGTGAAACAGGTGATGCAATTACTGCCGGATGCCGAAGCACCAACCATGTGTGCGGTGGAAGGCTCGGATGTTTTGGCGATGCAGGCACTTTGTCATGGACCGATGACGTGGCAGCGTTTGGAAGATCTCAAGCGTGCAGGTGCGCGGGGATTGATGGTGTTGCCAGTTGAAAGGATGCTGGCATGAAGCGAATTGAATGGGACGCGCTGAGTGATGCTGCACGCGATGCTGTGCTTCAACGCCCGGTACAACGTGTGGCAGCCTCCATGCAGCAGGCTGTTGCAGCAATTTTCGATACGGTGGCAGAGCAGGGCGATACAGCATTACAGCGCTATACCCAGCAGTTTGATGCGGTTGCGCTGGATGGATTGGAAGTTGCCGAAGATGCGTTTGCATTAGCGCGACAGCAAGTGCCGCAGGCGGTGCAAGCGGCGATTGCGGAAGCGGCATCACGTATCGAAGCATTCCACCAAGCTGGCATGGCGCAACCGTATGCACTGGAAACAGCGCCGGGCTTGTTGTGTGAGCGTATTCAACGACCGATTGAACGCGTGGGTCTGTATGTGCCAGCTGGCAGTGCGCCATTGCCATCGACCGCCTTGATGCTCTGCATTCCGGCGCGTCTGGCGGGTTGCAATGAAATCATTTTATGCACACCGCCACGCCGTGATGGCAGTGCGGATCCATCCGTCTTGCTGGCCGCACAGCATGCAAAGAATGTGCGTGTATTCAAACTCGGTGGGGCGCAGGCGATCGCTGCAATGGCATTGGGTACGCAAAGTGTGCCGCGGTGTGACAAGTTGTTCGGTCCCGGTAATGCATGGGTGGACGAGGCCAAGCGACAGGCCACACAACGCTGCGCGGGGCTGGCAATTGATATGCCGGCTGGGCCATCGGAGGTATTGGTCATTGCGGATGCAACCGCCAACCCGGTATTTGTTGCAGCCGATTTGCTGTCACAGGCTGAGCATGGTCCAGATTCGCAGGTTCTTTTACTGAGTGACAGTGCGCAGTTGATTGCCGATGTGGATGTGGAAATTACCCGTCAACTTGCCCAGCTTCCACGTGCAGATATTGCCCAGCAGGCATTGGCGAACTCGCGTTTGATCGTGGTGGACGATATTGCACAGGCGGTTGCCGTCAGTAATCGTTATGCGCCCGAACACCTGATCTTGAGTGTGCACAATCCGCGGCAATGGCTTGCCCATATCCGTCAGGCGGGCAGTGTGTTCTTAGGGGATTGGACGCCAGAAGCATTGGGAGATTATTGCAGCGGCAGTAACCATGTTCTGCCTACCAATGGTGCCGCACGTGCTTGGAGTGGCTTGTCGGTGAGCAGTTTCCAGAAGGCGATCACCGTGCAGGAAGCAAGCAGAAGTGGGCTTGCTGCAGTTGGGCCCTGTGCAGCCACGCTGGCGCATGCAGAAGGGTTGCAGGCGCATGCGCGCGCCATTGAACTTCGCTTGGAGAACATCGCATGAGTCAAACAGTCAATGCACTATTGCGTGAGGATTTACGCGATTTTTCTGGTTATAAATCAGCGCGGAGTGATGTGCTTTCCGGCTCTATCTGGTTGAATGCCAATGAGTCTGCATGGGCCAATGCCGCAGATACACAAGCAAAGCTACGGCGTTATCCGCAACCACAGCCGGAAGCGCTACGTGAGCGTTTAGCGGCGCTGTATGACGTACACGAAAGCCAGGTGTTGATTGGGCGTGGTAGCGATGAGGGGATTGATCTGCTCATCCGCGCATTCTGTGTGCCCGGTCAGGGCAAGGTTGTTGTGACGCCACCAGTGTTCGGTATGTATGCCGTTTGCGCACGTTTGCATGCGGCAGAAATTGTGGATGTTGGGTTGCGTGATATCGAGCAGGGGTTGTGTGTCGATTTGGATGCGGTTGCTGATGCCGCGCTGACGCATGGCGCTAGTTTGGTATTTCTGTGTACACCGGGGAACCCGTCAGGGGAACTGCTTGCTCTGTCGGATGTGGCAGCCGTGGCACAGCGCCTGCGTGGTCAAGTGATTGTGGTGGTGGATGAGGCGTATATCGAATATGCCGAGAGTGCATCAGCCAGCACATTGATTGATGCACACGACAATATCGCGGTTTTGCGCACACTCTCTAAGGCGCATGCGCTTGCTGGTGCGCGTGTGGGGTGTGTATTGGGTAATACGTCTTTGATTGATGCGTTGCGTCGTTGTCAGGCGCCGTATCCTGTTCCACAGCCGGTGGCTGATGCGGCATTGGCTGCCTTACAGCCACAGGTATTGGCATTGACCCAAAGCCGTTTGCAGGCGACGCGTGAATCGCGCACCCGCTTGTTGGAAGGGCTTTCTGCATTGCCGCAAGTACGACGTGTGTATCCATCGGCAGGCAATTTTTTGTTGGTGCGTTTTGCTGATGCAGATGCCGCGTTCTCGGCGCTACTTGCGGCAGGTGTGGTAGTGCGTGACATGCGTGCAATGCCGCAATTGGGCGATGCACTGCGGATCACCGTGGGTACAGCAGAGGCATGCAGGCGTGTGCTTCAGGTGTTGAGTGAATTATCTGCGAGGGCGGCGGCATGAGTCTGCGACCGGTGTTGTTTGTTGATCGTGATGGCACGTTGATTGAAGAACCTGATGATTTCCAGATTGATCACTACAGCAAGCTGCGTTTTGTGCAGCAGGTGATTCCTGCAATGTTGAAGCTGCGTGACGCAGGGTATCGTTTCGTTATTGTCAGCAATCAGGATGGTCTGGGTAGCGAAGCATATCCGCAGGCGACATTCGACGCGCCGCATGCGTTGATGATGCAGGTTTTTGAAAGTCAGGGCATCGTGTTTGATGATGTGTTGATCGACGCCAGTTTCCCCGAAGATCACAGCCCCAACCGTAAACCCGGCATCGGCATGCTGTTGCCCTATCTGCAGGATCGCCAGATTGATTGGGCGCGCAGTGCCATGGTGGGCGATCGTCCAACCGATATTGAATTTGCCAAGAACATGAAAATTCGTGGCTTCCAACTGAAAACACAGCAGTTTGGTGGCGAATGGGACTGGATGGGCATTGCGCATGCGTTGGCGGATGCGCCGCGTTGTGCGCATGTACAGCGCACAACCAAAGAGACACAGATTCACGTGGATGTAGATCTGGATCGCTGCGCTGAGCCAGTGATTGCAACGGGGCTGGCATTTTTTGACCACATGCTGGAACAAATAGGCAAGCATGGTGGCTTCGCATTGAACATCACATGCAAAGGTGATTTGCAGATTGATGAGCATCACACGGTGGAAGATGTGGGGCTTGCGTTAGGGCAGGCGCTGCGTGAGGCCTTGGGCGATAAACGCGGAATCGGACGTTACGGCTTTGTATTGCCGATGGATGAAACCCTAGTGCATGCAGCGCTGGATTTCAGCGGCCGACCATATTGTGTGTTCTCGGCGCAGTTCAAACGTGAGCGTGTGGGCGATTTGCCAACCGAGTTGGTGCCGCACTTCTTTCGTTCGCTTTGCGATGCCAGCGGTATCAATCTCAATCTCAAAGTGGAAGGTGAAAACGATCACCACCAAATTGAAGCATGCTTCAAAGCCTTGGCGCGCACCTTGCGGCAGGCGATTAAGCGTGAGGGTGCCGAGCTGCCTTCCACAAAGGGGGCGTTGTGACTGAGCTGGTACTGATTGATGCGGGTGGTGCCAATCTTGGGTCGGTGCGTTATGCCATCGAGCGATTGGCTGTGACGCCGCGTATTGCACGTGATGCTGATGCGTTGCATGGCGCTACACATATCATTCTTCCCGGCGTAGGTGCGGCGATGCATGCCATGCATCTGTTGCGCGAGCGTGGGTTTCTGGAGGTGCTGCCAACGCTGCGTTTGCCGCTGTTGGGTATTTGTCTTGGCATGCAGCTTTTGTTCGAATCATCCGAAGAAGGCGATGTGGCGTGTCTGGGTTTATTGCCAGGTCGTGTACGCAAATTGTCTGCGGGCGATGGGCGGCGCATTCCACACATGGGGTGGAATACGCTGAAGCAAGAGCGTGAAAGTGAGCTACTGAATGGTTTGCCTGATGCGGCGTCGGCATATTTTGTTCATAGCTATGCGGCACCTGTGACAGAAGATTGCGTTGCAAGCTGTGAGTACGGTGAGCCGTTTGCTGCAGTCGTGCAGAAAGCGCATGTATTCGGTATGCAATTTCACCCAGAGCGCTCTGCCACAACCGGGGCAATGTTATTGGCTAATTTTTTGCGATGGAGTGCGCCATGAGGTTTACCGTTTACCCAGCCATTGATGTGCGTGGTGGGCGTGTTGTTCGTCTGCGGCAAGGCGACTATGCCGATGAAACACAGTATGCCGATGACCCACTGACAGTTGCACAGCGTTATGCAGAGGCGGGCGCAAAATGGTTGCATCTGGTCGATCTGGATGCAGCGCGAGCGGGGGGTTATACATTGCTCCCCCTGCTGAAAGAAATCGTCACGCAGACAGGACTGAAAGTGCAAACAGGCGGGGGTATCCGCCAGCGCGATGATGTTCAGCAGATATTGGATCAAGGTGCGACGCGGGTTGTGGTTGGCTCACTGGCTGTTCGTCAGCCTGATGTGGTCATTGACTGGTTGAATACGTTTGGAAGTGATGCGTTGACCATCGCACTGGATACCCGACAAGCTGAGGATGGGCAGTGGCTGCTTCCTGTGCATGGCTGGACAGAAACAGCTTCTGAGACCTTGCAGGCATTGCTGCTCCGTTATGTTGAAGCAGGTCTGACACATCTTCTTTGTACCGATATTGCCCGTGATGGCATGTTGGCAGGGCCGAATATGACGCTCTATCAGCCCTTGTGTGAGGCGCATCCTCGCTTGCAGTTGCAAGCCAGTGGCGGGGCAAGAGATGCACGTGATGTACATGAGGCACGCGCTGCAGGCTGTGCAGGCATTATTTTGGGCAAAGCGCTTTTGGATGGGCGAATGACATTCGCAGAGGCATTGGCATGTTGAGCCGTCGCATTATTCCGTGCTTGGATGTACGCGATGGGCGCGTTGTTAAAGGTGTGCGCTTCCGTGATCACGTGGATGTTGGCGATAGCGTGGAGCTTGCTCAGCGCTATCGTGATGCAGGTGCAGATGAACTGGTGTTTTATGACATCACTGCCAGTCCGCAAGGGCGGCGCGTGGAACCTGCTTGGGTTGAGCGTGTGGCACGGGTGCTGGATATTCCATTTTGTGTGGCGGGTGGCATCCGCAGTGTGGACGATGCGCGTGCCGTGTTGCATGCAGGTGCGGACAAAGTGTCCATCAATACCCCAGCACTTGAACGTCCTGATTTGATTACCGAACTGGCGGATGCCTTCGGTGTGCAGTGTGTGGTGGTTGGCATTGACTCCATCCATGATGCCGATGGTCAGTGGCGAGTGCGCAGTCATACGGGAACTCCAGATGCGATGCGTGCACCCGGCAAGCGCACCCTGGACTGGGTGGATGAAGTGCAGCAACGTGGTGCTGGTGAAATCGTGCTCAACTGCATGGGCAGTGATGGTGTGCGTGATGGCTATGACATCGTGCAGTTATCGGCTGTACGCCAGCAATGTAAGGTGCCTTTGGTGGCATCGGGTGGAGCGGGGGCGATGGCGCATTTTGCCGATGTTTTCAGTAAGGCGGATGTCGATGGCGCATTGGCCGCCAGTGTCTTTCATTCAGGCGCGGTGGACATCCCTGCATTGAAGCGTTATCTGCGTCAGCAAGGCATTGAGGTGCGGCAATGAGCAAACATCATCATCTGTTGGACACATTGGACTGGGAAAAGCAGGACGGGCTTTTGCCAGCCATCGTGCAAGATGCCGCCACCTTGCGTGTGCTGATGCTGGGCTATATGAACTTTGAAGCACTCAAGCAAACGCTGGAAACCGGCAAGGTGACATTCTTCAGCCGCAGCAAACAGCGGTTATGGATGAAGGGTGAAAGTTCGGGGCATGTGCTGGAGCTGGTGAGTATTGATACCGACTGCGATCAGGACGCGATCTTGTTGCAGGTCAAGCCGCATGGCCCAACCTGCCATTTGCAGCGTACAAGCTGTTTCCCTTCGGCACCCACGCATACGTTGGCGGCATTGGATGCCTTGGTGGCGCAACGTGAGCGCGAGCGTCCAGAGGGCAGTTACACCACCAAGTTATTTGCCGATGGAGTGCGACGCATTGCGCAAAAAGTGGGTGAAGAAGGTGTAGAAACCGCCTTGGCAGCCGTTGCACAAGATACGCAGGCGTTGAGTGGTGAAGCGGCTGATTTAGTGTTCCACTTGTTGGTATTGCTGCATGCGCGTGGGCTTGCATTGGCCGATGTGGAACAGGTGTTGAACATGCGTCGCAATTGATTCCGCCGCATAATGCGTGCATGAAACGATTGCACATGCTTGCATTGAAAAGGCTTTTCCTTGTTCTTGGTGTGCTGATGCTCGTCGTCGGGTTGCCAGCCTATGCGGCCTGTATTCCCGTCACCATTGAGTCACCGCGCCCACTGCCTGCTGACAATACAGAGACGCAGGCAGGCTGCATCAGCTATCAGTCGGCTCCCGCGACATTGCAGGGGGCATCCGGGCAAGTGTTGGTGTTTGGTGATCCGCAAGTCAAAAACAAGCAGGATGTGGATTACTTCCAGCACGACATTGTGCAGCCATTGCGTGGGCATACAGCGGTTCTTGGTATCAGCCTTGGTGATTTGGTGGATGATGTGCCGAGTCTGTATCCAGACCTGCTTGCGGTATTTTCCGCGCTGAATGTGCCGTGGTTGCATGCGCTCGGAAATCATGATGTGGATCGTGATGCAGAGAGCGATATGCACGCGCGTTCGGCATTTCACCAGCAAGTGGGGCCAAGCACATTTGCACGTGAAACTGCCTTAGCGAATTTTGTCGTGTTGGACGATGTGATCGTGCAGCCGCAGCAGCGGCCTGGCTATGTGGGAGGGCTGCGTGAAGATCAATTTGCATTTCTTGAACACTGGCTGCCCACTTTGAACCCGCAGCATTTGCTGGTGTTGGCGATGCATATTCCATTGTTTGAACGCAGTAGCGCGGATAGTTTCCGTGCTGAAGACCGCGCACGCCTGTATGCCTTGCTCAAGCCTTTTCCACATGTGCTTGTATTGAGTGCGCATACGCATACTCAGCAACATGTCTTTCACGATGCTGCGATGGGCTGGCAAGGTGAAACCCCTTTGCATGAATACAACGTCGGTGCGGCATGTGGGGCGTTTTGGTCAGGGGTGAAAGATGCGCAAGGGATTCCTGACAGCAGAATGGCGGATGGCACCCCCAACGGCTATGCACAGCTGACCGTGCATGCAATGGGGCGCTATGCAGTGACATGGCACAATGCGCGTGACCCAAGCGACAGCACGATGGGCTTGCATGCCCCTGCAGTGCTGCGACGTGGTGCGTATCCAGCGTGGGGGGTGTATGCCAATGTCTATATGGGCGATGACGCAACGCAGGTTGCGTTTCGCGTGGACGGTGGTGACTGGGTGGCAATGAAAAAAGTCTTGGCTGCAGATCCAGACCTATTGGCTGAAAATGCCCGTGATGATGCGGCAAAGACCTTGCGCGGTTACGACCGCTCGCCTGAAGCAAAACCCTCAGCACATCTGTGGCGTGGCGCACTGCCTACCCACTTGGATGCGGGTGAACATTGGGTGGAGGTACGTGCCTTGGATCGCTGGCGTGGCGAGGTGCGTGCGCAGACGTCTTACCGTCTGGAAGATGCCACGCCATGACATCAGCGCATGCAGCTTACGGGTGAATTTCGGCAAATGACTCCACGCGTTGATGGCCATGCGTGGCTGCATCATGGCGGGGCTGCGGGTAGTCACTGCGGCGATCCAGCAGCATCGTCTGCATGCCCGCATCGCGTGCCGCATCCAGTTCTTCCACCACATCAGACAAGAACAGGATGCTGTTTGCAGGTTGTGCAAGACGTTGAATAATCGCGTGATAGCTGCCAACTTCACGCTTGCCGCCAACTTCCGTATCGAAATAGGCCGACAATAGCGGCGTGAGATCGCCCGCATCGGTATGCGAAAAGAGTAATTTTTGCGCAGGCACCGAACCTGATGAATACACCGCAAGCGTGTGTCCGGCGGCATGCCAGTTATGCAGCGCTGGGGCAACGTCGGGGTAAAGTGGTGCGGTAAAATCACCTTGCTGATACCCGGCTTCCCAAATCATGCCTTGCAATGCTTTCAAGGCCGTATGTTTACGATCTTGCTCAATCCAGCCTTGCAGCGTTTCGGCAATCACTTCGTCTTGACAGGCAGAGGCCGCAATTTCTGTCGCCACGAGGTCAAGCCAGTGGCGAACTTCAGGCGTATGTCCATGCGCCTTGATAAAAGCAGGAAGGCGCTGATGGGCATAGGGAAACAGCACATCCCTGACAAAGGAAATAGAGGATGTGGTGCCTTCAATATCGGTAAGAATGGTTGTCAACGTGCTTGCCCTGTTTCATAACGCGGGAAGGTGCTGGCAATAGGACTGCCGGTGAAATGCCCCACCCATCCGTCAGGTTCGGTGAAGAAACGAATGGCAACGAAGCTGGGTTCTGGCCCCATATCAAACCAATGTGTAACGCCATCGGGCACGGAAATTAAATCGCCGGTTTCACAAATGACTTCATAGACATGGTCAGCGACATGCAAGGCAAACAGCCCTGAGCCCGCAACAAAGAAGCGCACTTCATCTTCTTTGTGTGCATGCTCATCAAGAAACTTGGCGCGTATGGCTTCAGGGTTTGGTACGTCGGGGGCAATACTGACAACATCCACACTCTGGAAACCACGTTCACTGACAAACCGATCAATATCGCTGCGATAGGCGGCCATGATGGCTTCTGGTGCATCGCCTGGCTGCACCGGATGTGCTGGCTGCCAGCGTTCAAAATCGACACCGATGTCACGCAGAGCAGCGGTGATTTCAGAATGTTCAGTGATCGTACGCAGCACGGTTTCAGGTGCATTGTCACGAAAAATACGCAAACGGCTCATGGGGATTCCAATACAAAATCAGGGGTGCTGAAGACGACGCATATCCAATTCGCAGCCAAGCATGAATTCAAAGGCATCCAAGTGGCGGCGTGCTTCGCTGATGTCCTGCCCCCATGCATACAGACCATGGCCGGCAATCAAATAGCCCCATTGGTTGGGCTGAGTTAGAACGGTATCAACACTGGCGATCAATGCGTCCATGTCTTGCGAGTTGGGAACAACAGGAAGGTCAACCGTGGCTTCGTGTGTGGTATGTCCGCGCAATGCTTTGAACAACTCATAGCCACGCAGCCGAACGCGGCCGTCGTTGGCATACAGCAGGCCAGCAATGGTTTGGGTGGGGGAGTGCGTGTGCAGAACGGCGCCCACATCAGGAAAACGACGGTATAAATGGGTGTGCAGTGCTGCTTCAGCGGAAGGCCGGTGATGCGTGGCAACCGGTTGGTTGTGCATGTCCACCACCATGATGTCGGCTTCGCTGAGTCTGCCTTTGTCTTTGCCAGAAATCGTGATGGCAGCGTGTTCTGGGCTCATGCGAATAGAAAAATTACCAGCGGTTGCCGGTGTCCAGCCTTTGCCGGCAAGTTCGCGGGTATGGCTGATGATTTGCGCGGCGCAGCCGGCATAAAGATTGTGGTCAAAAGCAGGATTAGTCATGGGCGCAAGTGTAGCGGCAGTTACGGCGGTTGCTAAATGAAGTTTCGCTTGCAAGGTATGGCGTTAAGTCGATTTTGAATGCATCTTAGTGCTGCGGATGCTGTTGCCCATACGTTTTGAATTTTTCAATAACCACAGCCATTTCTTCTGCTGGTAAAGGGGAGAGAGGCCCCAAGGTGCGTGCCAGCAGATATTGGTGTGCAAGATTTTCCACTTCTTCCGCCAAGGCATAGGCTTCTGACAGACTGCTGCCCGTCGTGACTTGCCCGTGGTTAGCCATCAAGCAGGCGCGAAAGCCCGGCTGCAATGCCTGCAAGATGCAATCTGATAACGCCGGTGTACCGAAGGTTGCATAGTCAGCACAGGGGATGCGATCGCCACCAGCGACCGCCACCATGTAGTGAAACGCGGGGATTTCTTCGCCTCGGCAGGCCAGTGCAGTGGCATAAGTGGAGTGCACATGCACAACAGCGTTGACCTGCGGGAATGCGTGCAGAATGTCGCAATGAAAACGCCATTCACTTGAGGGAAGCAATTGCCCCGGGGGGCATTGGCCATCGGCATGCAGGAAAACGATGTCCTCAGGCTGCAGCCGGTCGTAAGCGCGGCCTGTCGGGGTGATGAGGAGGCCATCACGCCAGCGGATGCTGGCATTGCCCGATTTGTTGAGCGACAAGCCGCTGACATTCATGGCACGGCAATGGTCGATCAAGGATTGGCGCGCTGCACGTTCGTGATCGTACATGATGAAAATTGCGATAAAAGAGCGGTCTAGGATACCTGTAGGGGTGTCAGTTGGTCTTTGCTAAAACGAAAACCCGATGTTTCCATCGGGTTTTCGTTGCGTAACACCAAGCAATCAGGCTTGCGGGCCTTCATGGAAGGGAGGTTCTGGTTCCATGGTCGGACCACCTTCTGGGCCGTAAATACCACGTGCCAAATCACTATGGCTATAGCCATACAAGGCATACACCACGATACCGATGATGGCCCAGCCGAGGAACAAACTGATGGTGTAGATCGACAGATTCAAGAACAGCACCAGACAGCCCACGATAGCCAGCGGGCAGATCACCCAAGCCAACGGGGTGCGGAATGGGCGATGGCGATGTGGATCGCGTTTACGCAGGATCAAGACGCCAAGTGACACTGCCATGAAGGCGAACAAGGTGCCCGAGTTGGAGATGTCGGCCAAGATTCCCACTGGGAACATCGCAGCAAACAGTGCGACGAATACGCCGGTCAACATGGTGACAACGTGCGGGGTCTTGAAGGTGGGGTGCACTTTCGACAGCACATCAGGTAACAGACCATCACGCGACATGGTGAAGAAAATACGGGTTTGTCCGTAAATCATCATCAATACCACGGAAGGCAGTGCCAGTGCGGCAGCCAGACCGATGGCATTCCCCCAGCCAGCAAAGCCCATCACTTTCAGAACGTGCGCCAGTGGTTCCTTACTGCACACCAAGGCGTCAGAACCGGCACAGGCGGCAGCCATTTCCGGGGTGCCAGGGTGGAAGGCCACGCCATTAGCATCCAGCATCGGCTGTGAGCCAATCGCGCCGACAGCGCCATAACCCACCAGCATGTAAAAGATGGTGCAGACCAGCAATGAGCCAATCAAGCCAATAGGAATGTTGCGGTTCGGGTTCTTGGTTTCTTCGGCGGCGGTAGAGACTGCGTCGAACCCAACATAGGCAAAGAAGATCGAGGCTGCCGCACCCAACACACCGATACCACCCAGTGGGCTGCCCCAACCAGTGGGGAAGAAGGGCTGGAAGTTGACGTCTTTAGCTGCTGGTACCGCCATCACAATGAAGCCGGTCAGCGCCACCACCTTGATCAACACCAACACGGCATTGACCTTGGCCGATTTTGAGGTGCCGATGATGAGCAGACCAGTGATGACCAGCGCGATGGTGAACGCCAGCAGGTTGAATGCACCACCGTCCATCGGCCCGGTCTTGAGGTAGATGGGTAGCTCGATGCCTGCACTGGTCAGCAAACCATTCATATAGCCAGACCAGCCGACTGCCACGGCGCCGGCGGCAACTGCGTATTCCAGCACCAGCGCCCAGCCGACGACCCAAGCAATGGCTTCCCCCATCACGGCGTAGGTATAGGTATAGGCAGAACCGGAAACAGGCACCATGGAGGCCAGTTCCGAATAGGCGAGTGCGGCAAGTCCGCATACCACCGCTGCAATAACGAATGCCAACATCATGGCAGGGCCTGCTTTTTGTCCTGCTTCTGCAGTCAGTACAAAAATACCGGTACCGATGATGGCGCCAATGCCGAGCAGGGTCAGTTGGAAGGCCCCAAGTTGGCGGGTTAATGCTTTTTTCTCCGCGGTTTCAAGAATTTTGTCGAGCGGTTTGATTCGCCTGAACAGCATTAGATAACTCCCCTTGTTCTGCTGTGTGGATGGCGCTGCACTGGCAGGCCAAGAGTGCTGACCTTATACGCTTGAGGGGATACGTTACAAGCACCAAACGTCATGCTGAAGGAATAATTTACCTATCCGTTGCTGCCAAAGGCGCGCCAGAGCTTGCTTTTGATAATGAAAACACCCACCAAATGATGTCTTGGTGGGTGTGTGTATGCTGCATATTTTCAGAAGCTGCGTCAGTAGAGCACGCGTGTGCGCAACGTCCCTTCAATCGCCGCCAATTCGTTTTTCAGTGCGCCCACTTGTGTGCCTTCGGCAGTGACGTCAATGACCACATAACCAACTTTCGGATTGGTACGCAGGAATTGTCCGTCGATATTAAGTGCATGCCGGCTGAAGACATCGTTGATTTGTGACAGCACGCCGGGAACGTTGCGATGAATATGCAGAAGACGCAGGCTGCCTTCGTGTTCTGGCAGCGCCACTTCCGGGAAGTTGACCGCCGACAACGTGCTGCCGTTGTCGCTGTAGCGCACCAATTTGGCAGCCACTTCCACGCCGATATTGTCCTGTGCTTCCAGTGTGCTGCCACCGATATGCGGGGTCAGGATGACGTTGTCCAATCCGCGTAATGGCGAGAGAAACTCATCCCCATTAGCTTTGGGTTCCACTGGGAAAACGTCCACAGCGGCGCCGCCCAAATGACCAGATTTCAGTGCTTCAGCCAGTGCGTCAATCACTACCACCGTGCCGCGTGCGGCGTTGATCAGATGTGCGCCAGATTTCATTTTCGCGATTTGCTGGGCACCGATCATCCACTGGGTGGATGCGGTCTCCGGCACGTGCAGGGTCACGATGTCGGCGCGCGCCAGCAGGTCATCCAGACCGTTGGCTGGCTGGGCATTGCCCAGCGCCAGCTTGGTTTCAATATCGTGAAAAATAACCCGCATGCCCAGTGCTTCAGCCATCACGCCAACCTGCGTGCCAATATGGCCATAGCCGACAATGCCTAGGGTTTTTCCGCGTACTTCGTGGCTGCCAGTGGCGGCTTTTGACCAGCCGCCACGGTGACACTCGGCATTTTTTTGTGGGATGCCACGTGCCAGCATAATGGCTTGTGCAATCACTAATTCCGCTACCGAGCGGGTGTTGGAATAAGGCGCATTGAAGACAGGAATCCCTGCCAGCTCTGCTGTTTCAAGATCCACCTGATTGGTGCCAATGCAGAAGCAACCAATGGCCATCAAGCGTTTGGCTTCTGCCAGTACATCGGCACTTAATTGAGTGCGCGAACGGATACCCACGATATGGGCATCGGCAATACGTGCTTTTAGTTCATCTTCTGACAGTGCTTTGCTGTGGCATTCGATTTGGCTGTAGCCGGCGGCTTTGAATGTATCGACCGCCGTTTGGCTGAGACCTTCCAGCAATAGCACGCGAATATCTTGCTTGGGGAATGACGTCTTTTTCGGGGACATGGGGGAGTCTGGGCAGGGGGAATGCTTCAAATATGCCAGAACTTGAGCAGTATTTGCTGCGCCGCCGCATAAAATTTTGCATACTCGCTTGTATTCCTTATGTCTGTTTGACGCCCCTTGCCATGACTCAACCTGCATTACATGCCTTGCGTGCCGCCTTGCCAGCCTTGCGTTTATTGACAGATGCGGCGGATTTGGAGCATTACGGGCGCGATTGGACACGTCGCTGGACGCCTGCCCCGCTGGCCATCGCTTTACCAACCAGCGTCGAGGAGGTACAAGCCATCGTGCGCTGGGCGAATACGGAAAACGTGGCGCTGGTTCCTTCGGGAGGGCGCACTGGGCTGTCAGGCGGCGCGGTGGCCGCCAATGGCGAGCTGGTAGTCAGCTTAGAGCGTATGAATAAGGTGCTGGGTTTCGACGCGATTGATCGCACATTGACTGTGCAGGCAGGGATGACCTTGCAAGCAGTACAAGAGGCAGCGCAGGAACATGGTCTGCAATATCCGGTGGATTTTGCCTCACGCGGCTCGTGCAGCATTGGGGGCAATATCGCTACCAATGCGGGTGGTATTCGCGTGGTGCGTTATGGCAATACGCGTGAATGGGTGGCAGGGCTGAAATGGGTCAGCGGTAGCGGTGAGGTGATGGCGCTGGGACGTGCGCTGGTCAAGAACTCCAGTGGCTACGACCTGCGGCATCTGGCCATCGCCTCGGAAGGCACTCTCGGCATCATTGTTGAGGCCACGCTGAAACTTACCGATCCCGCCCCAGCCAGCAATGTGATGTTGCTGGCGTTGCCTTCATTTACCGCCTTGATGCAGGTGTTTGCTGCATTTCGCGCACGCTTGCAGTTACAGGCTTTCGAGTTTCTAACCGATGTTGCACTGAAACATGTCCTTGCAAATGGCGCGCAGCCACCGTTTGCGGAAACGCATCCCTATTATGTCGTGACTGAATTTGCCAGCGATGAAAGCAATGAAGCCGACGCATTTGCGGCATTCGAACAGTGCATGGAGCAAGGCTTAGTCAGCGATGGCGTGATTTCTGCCAGTGAGGCACAGGCAGCGCAGCTGTGGCGCTTGCGTGAAGGCATCACCGAAAGTCTGGCGCGTTATGTGCCTTACAAAAATGATGTTTCAGTGCGGCTATCGGCCATGCCGGTTTTTCTTGCAGAAACGCAGGCGTTATTAGGCAAGGAATATCCACATTTCGAAGTGGTTTGGTTTGGTCATATCGGTGATGGCAACCTGCATATCAATATCCTCAAACCCGATGACATGACGCAAGAAGCGTTTGTGACCGATTGCGAGCGCGTCACCAAACTGTTGGCAGAGGTACTTCATGCCCACGGTGGCAGTATTTCTGCCGAACATGGCATTGGCTTGGTGAAGAAACCTTATCTTGGTTGCACCCGCAGTTCTGCGGAAATTGCAGCGATGCGTGGCATCAAAGCGGCTCTGGACCCCAGGGGGGTCATGAACCCGGGTAAGGTATTTGACGCAACATGAACTTTTGGCACCCCTAAAGCGTCACTGGGACAAGGCATACTGCACGAATAAACCCATGATGCTTTGGAGTGAACCGATGGCGATGTCTGTTCTTTTGCGTCAATCCGTATTGGCTGCAGCACTCGCGTTTGCTTGCACGGCAACTGCGGCAGCACACACTTCCGCCAGTGATGTGGCCGCAACCAAAGACATGCTGAAGCAGGCTGTGGCGTATCGCACCGAGCTGGGGCAGGTACCGGAGTTCGCCCGTTATCTGGCGGATAAATTACAAGCCGCAGGATTTTCTGAGCAGGATATCGAGATCATCCCGGTTGGCGAGACGGCGGCAATGGCTGTGCGCTACCGCGGACGTGGCAAAGACAAACCGATTTTGCTGTCTGGACATCTGGATGCGGTGACCGCCAAGCCTGAAGACTGGCAGCGTGATCCATTCACGTTGATCGAAGAAAACGGCTATTTGTATGGGCGTGGTGTCGCTGATATGAAAGCCGGTATCGTGGTGTTGGTGCAGACTTTCATCCGCCTGAAGCGTGAAGGTTTTGTCCCCAAGGGGGATTTGATTCTGCTGTTTTCTGGCGATGAAGAAACCGAAATGGCCAGTACCCGCGAATTGGCCAAACGCTACCACGACGCGCGTTTCTTGCTGAATGCCGACGCCGGTGGTGGAACGCTGGACAGCCACGGAAAGCCAGTGCTGTATGAATTGCAGACCGCAGAAAAGGCGTATGCCGATTTCCGCATTACGCTGACTTCGCCCGGCGGGCATTCCAGCCAGCCAAATGTGGCGGACAATGCGATTTATCGCTTGGCGAAAGTGATTGAGCGTATCGCCGCCTATACATTCCCCAATCAGATCAGCCCCACCACACGTGCCAGCATGACGCAGCTTGGCGCGCAATTACAGGGTGAGTTGGGTGGCGCATTGCAGCGTTATGCCGCAGATCCGAGTGATGCACAGGCAGCAGAGATCATTGCTGCTGACCCTTCGCATGTCGGTGAAATCCGGACAACCTGCGTTGCCACGATGCTCAATGGCGGGCATGCACTGAATGCCTTGCCGCAGCGTGCTTCGGTGGATGTGAACTGCCGTATTTTCCCGGGGACACCAATTGCATCGGTGCAGGCCACCTTGCAGGAAGTCATGGCGGACAGCAGTGCAAGCATCGAAGTGCTGCCGCCACCGCCTGTAGAAAGCCCAGAGTCACCACTGCGCAATGATGTGGTCGATGCTGTGCGTGATGCGATTCATGCACGTTATCCAGGCATCACGATTACCCCCAGCATGTCAGCAGGGGCGACCGATAGCATGCATTTCCGTAATTTGGGTGTGGATAGCTATGGCGTCGATGGCACGTTTGCAAAAAGCAATGACACTTTTGCGCATGGCTTGAACGAGCGTTTGCCAGCCTCTGAGATTCCAGCAGCGTTGGATCACTGGCATCGTTTGTTGAAGCGCTTGGCTAAGTAACGCAGCCACGTAACGCATCACACATCCATATGAAAATCCCCCATGCATGCATGGGGGATTTGGGTATGACTGAAACGCAGTGTGTTATTGCAGCGCCGCTTTCACCGCTTCTGGGTCAGCCAGTGCTTGCACCTCACGAATCAGACGCACGGTGTTATCCCCCATGATGCCGCGTACTTGCGTATCGCTATAGCCCGCATCGAGGAGTGCTTGAGCCACTTTCGGCAGTGCCGCAATGTCTTCATAGCCTTCAACACCGCCGCCGCCGTCCCAGTCTGCACCAAGGCCGACATGCTGCCAGCCGGCGACTTTGATGATATGCAACAGGTGTCGCATGTAGTCATCGAAGTCCGCCTTGCGGATCTTGTATTTCTTGTCCAGCGCGGCAAGTTGTTGCTTGGCCTGCTCACGTTGCTCGGCTGTTAAGTCACGACGACCACCCAATGCCTCAAACAACTTGCGCTGCTCGGCGCGATATTCGGGGGTGACGCCGGTATCAATCAGGTAAGCGCCCAGTGAGTTCACTTGAATCACGCCACCCGCGGCAGCCAATGCACGGATGCGTGCATCGTTGATGTTGCGGGAGTGTGGGTACACGTCATATGCGCCGCTATGCGACAGAATGATGGGTGCCTTACTGAGTTTCAGCATTTGGTCGAATGCCGCATTGGATGCATGTGATTGGTCGATCACGATGCCCAACTTGTTGGCTTGCTCAATCATGGCACGGCCTTTCTCACTGATGCCGCCATGTTCAGCGTCAGGCTCTTTGCCCATGCCAGCCGAGTCGGCAAAATCATTATGGCTGGTGTGCGCCAACGACAGCATGCGCAGCCCCTGCTTGTAGTAGAAGCTCAGCAGGCTTGGGTCGTGTTCCAGTGGGTAGGCATTTTCCATGCTGATATATACCGACTTTTTACCAGCGGCTTTGATGCGGGCCGCATCATCAGCGGTAGTGGCGATTTCAAACTTGTCGGCATTGGCTGCCACCATTTCACGAATTTCAGCAAGGCGAATCAAACCTGCATCACGTGCCTTGCGGTTTCCTTCCGCATCACGTGCGCCTTGTCCGGTGAAAATCACCCAGAAGCCGCCATCCAGTCCACCTTCAACCATGCGTGGATAGTCGATTTGTGAGCCATCTCCCTGAAAAGAGTGGCGGTCTGTGATTTTCCAGCCCGGTTGTGAAAACAGTGCGGGTGTATCCAGGTGGGTATCCAGATTGATGGCCTGCGCCTGCACATCACGTGCGTGTTGTGTCACCGTGCTTGGTCCTGTGCCTGCAATGGCAGCACTCGTGCAGGCAAGCCAAAGTGCCGCGGCCAGCGAACCAGTTTTAAGTGATGTGAGAGCCATCATCGATATCCTTAATCTGTACGGAAGTTAACTGCATTGTGGCATGCGAAACGGGCTTCGCTGCGGGTCATTGGTCATGCTTTTCATGTGCCGCAATACAAGAAAACCCGTTTAGCTTCATTATTGTGACAAGACATGGCTTGTGCAGGTGCCTTATTCCACGTTACAATTCGCGACCCCGTTTTTAGGGCTTTTCGGGCGGTTAGCTCAGCGGTAGAGCACTACCTTGACATGGTAGGGGTCACAGGTTCGAACCCTGTACCGCCCACCACGCGGTTATGGCGTGGTTACGTAATCTGGAGAAGGTGGCCGGCGGAAACGTCGATCGAGTGTGCGACATGGATACTACCAACAGCCAACGTTGATTTTTCCGACGCATTCGTGCTGCCCCTTGCTGTGGTTAATCGAAAGGCGCTTCGGCGTCTTTTTCGTTTTTCAGATTCCCAAATACTTATGATTAATATCACCTTACCTGATGGCTCAGTTCGTCAGTTTGAAGCCCCGCCCACCGTTGCTGATGTCGCAGCCTCCATTGGTACTGGTTTGGCCAAGGCGACCTTGGCTGGCAAAGTTGATGACATCTTGGTGGATGCAAGCTACCGCATTGATCGTGATGCAACGCTTGCCATCGTCACCGAAAAATCACCAGAAGCACTCGATATCCTGCGCCACTCCACTGCACACCTTTTGGCGCAGGCCGTGCAGCGTTTGTTCCCCGGTGCGCAAGTCACCATCGGCCCGGTGATTGATAACGGGTTCTATTACGACTTTGCTTACGAGCGGCCATTCACGCCAGAGGATTTGCCGGCGATTGAAGCAGAAATGCAGAAAATCGTGAAAGAGGCATTGCCGCTGAGTCGCACAGTGAAGTCGCGTGATGATGCTGTGCAATTCTTCCGTGAAATGGGGGAGGCTTACAAAGCGGAAATTATTGAAAGCATTCCGGTAGATGAAGCCCTTTCGCTGTATTCGCAAGGCGAGTTCACCGATTTGTGCCGTGGTCCACACGTTCCCAATACCGAAAAATTGCGTGCTTTCAAACTCATGAAAGTGGCGGGCGCTTATTGGCGTGGTGATTCCAATAACCAGATGCTCAGCCGCATTTACGGTACCTCATGGCTGAATGACAAAGACCTGAAAGCCTATCTGCATCAAATTGAAGAAGCAGAAAAGCGCGATCACCGCAAAATCGCTAAGGCACAAGAGCTGTTCCATCTGCAGGAAGAAGGCCCGGGGCTAGTGTTCTGGCACCCCAAAGGCTGGTCGATCTGGCAGCAGGTCGAGCAATACATGCGCCGTGTTTATCGTGATACCGGCTATGGCGAAGTGCGTTGCCCACAGATTCTGGATGTGACGCTGTGGCAGAAGTCAGGCCACTGGGATAACTACAAAGACAATATGTTCTTCACCGAGTCTGAAAAGCGGACTTATGCGGTGAAGCCGATGAATTGCCCGGGACATGTGCAGATTTTCAACCAAGGGCTGCATAGCTACCGTGATCTGCCGATTCGTTACGGTGAATTCGGTGCCTGCCATCGCAATGAGCCTTCAGGTGCGCTGCACGGTATTTTGCGTGTGCGGGGTTTCACCCAGGATGACGGGCATATTTTCTGTACCGAAAACCAAGTGGAATCGGAAGTGCGTGCTTTCCATGAGCAGGCATTGAAGGTTTATGCCGACTTCGGCTTCAGTGACATCCAGATCAAAATTGCGCTGCGCCCCGAATCACGCTTGGGCGATGATGCCACATGGGACAAGGCAGAAAATGCCTTGCGTGCAGCCCTGCAGGCATCCGGTGTGGAGTGGGAAGAACTGCCGGGTGAGGGCGCATTTTATGGCCCGAAAGTCGAGTACCACCTGAAAGACGCCATTGGCCGGACATGGCAGCTTGGCACCATGCAGGTGGACTTCATGATGCCGGGTCGCCTAGGTGCGGAATATGTTGATGAAAACAGTCAGCGTCAGCATCCGGTGATGCTGCATCGTGCGATTGTCGGGTCGATGGAGCGCTTCATCGGTATTTTGATTGAGCATCACGCAGGGCACTTCCCAGTGTGGTTGGCACCGGTGCAGGTGGTAGTGATGAACATTACTGACGCACAGGCCGAAGCGGCTGAAACAGCACGAAAAGCACTGGCAGACCAAGGCTTCCGTATCATTTCTGATTTGCGCAACGAAAAAATCGGCTATAAAATCCGCGAACACACGTTACAGCGCGTGCCATACCTGCTGGTGATCGGGGATCGCGAGAAGGAAAACGGTATGCTGTCCGTGCGTACACGGGGTGGGGAAGACCTCGGCAGCATGTCCGTTGATGCCTTTGTTTCACGTTTGCGTGAGGAAGGTGTCGGCTAATGGTTTGCCGCACCCTGTTCAACTCGGAAGTTGGCATGTAGCCAGCTTCCTCCCGGTTCATTGAACCAACCCTTGGAGACAGCCACATCAGTACCCCCGACAACAAGCAGAACCGCCGGAATAATGAAATTCGTGTCCCGCGTGTTCGCGTTATTGGTAGCGACGGTGAAATGATCGGCGTGCTTTCGCGCGACGAAGCCCTGCGTATGGCAGAAGAGGAAGAACTCGATCTTGTCGAGATTCAACCCAATGCGGAACCGCCGGTTTGCAAAATCATGGATTTCGGTAAGTTCAAGTTTGAACTGCAGAAAAAAGCCAACGAAGCCAAGAAAAAGCAGAAGCAAGTTGAAATCAAGGAAGTGAAGTTTCGCCCGGTGACGGACGAAGGCGACTACCAGATCAAGCTGCGCAAAATGCGTGAGTTTCTTGCCGATGGTGACAAAATCAAGATCAACATCCGTTTCCGTGGTCGTGAAATGAGCCACCAGGAGCTTGGTCGTGAAATGGCCCAGCGGATTGAAGCTGATTTGGGTGATGACATCCTCATTGAATCCCGCCCGCGCTTGGAAGGGCGGCAGATGGTGATGATGGTTGCACCGAAGAAGAAGTGAGGCTTGTACGCGACTTCCCAAACAGTTGTTGGGGGTCAAGGATTGCAAACTCAGTCTTGATTCGTCATAATGGCGAGCCCAGTTCGCTGGGCTTGTTGTATTTTTAGGACACGTCTTGACTCATTACGGGTCAATGACTATCACCGGCAAGGCAGGATGGAAAGCGTGACGGCGCCGCAAGGCAATGTGACCGCCTCGGCCAGTTTGTTGATTTCACAAGGATTACCTATGCCCAAGATTAAGACCAATCGGGCGGCGGCTAAGCGCTTCCGGAAGACTGCTTCCGGTAAGTACAAGTGCGGCCACGCCAATAAGAGCCACATCCTCACCAAGAAAGCGACCAAGCGGAAGCGTAACTTGCGCCAGACGAACCATGTTCGTGCTGAGGACGCAGGTCGTTTGGATCGTATGTTGCCGTATCTCTGAGGAGGCTGAACCATGGCACGAGTTAAGCGCGGCGTCGTTGCACGTCGTAGTCACAAGAAAGTTCTCAAGGCCGCGAAGGGTTACTACAATGCCCGTCGTAAGGTCTTCCGCGTGGCCAAGCAGGCCGTCATCAAGGCTCAGCAATACGCCTATATCGGCCGTAAGCAGAAGAAGCGTCAGTTCCGCACCCTGTGGATTGCACGTATCAACGCTGCTTCGCGTGCGAATGGCATGAGCTACAGCCGTTTCATGAACGGTTTGCTGAAAGCTGGCATCACGCTTGATCGCAAAGTGTTGGCAGACATTGCCGTGCACGATGCGGCTGGTTTTGCGGCCCTGACCGAAAAGGCCAAGGGCGCTTTGGCGGCGTAAGCCGTTGATCCACACGCAGAACCCGCATGCAATGCGGTAAATACTGGTGGCAAAAGCTGCCAAGACGTGGGGAAGGGCGCAAGTCCTTCCCCATTGTTTTTTGTGAGCAGCGGTTTTGGAGTCATTGAGAGCAATGAACGATATTGAATCCTTGTCTGTGCAGGCGTTGTCCGACATCGCTGCTGCGACTACCCCGGATACGCTGGAAGCCCTGCGTGTTGCATTGTTGGGCAAAAGTGGCAGCATCACGGCGCAACTGAAGTCGCTGGGTGCGCTTCCTCCCGATCAACGCAAGACCGCCGGTGAGGCGATCAACCGTGTGCGCGATGCCATTGGCTCGGCATTGACTGCGCGCAAACACGTGCTGGAAGCAGCGGCACTGGATGCGCGATTGGCGCAGGAGTCGGTAGACGTGACCCTGCCGGGACGCGATGCCGGGCGCGGCGGCGTGCACCCGGTCAGTCGCACCTTGGAGCGCATTACCGATATTTTCGGGCGTCTTGGTTACGAGTTAGCTGATGGTCCGGAAATTGAGGACGATTGGCATAACTTCGAAGCCCTGAACTTCCCGCCACACCACCCGGCGCGGGCGATGCACGACACCTTCTACTTCCCCGATGGTCGTTTGCTGCGTACGCACACCTCGGGCGTGCAAATCCGTTATATGCAGAATCTCTTGGCAAGTGGTGGCCAACCGCCGTTGCGAATGATTGCGGCGGGCAAGGTGTACCGCAGTGATTCCGATCAGACCCACACCCCCATGTTTCATCAGGTGGAAGGTCTGCTGGTGGACGAACACGCCAGTTTCGCTGACCTCAAAGGCACCTTGATGGCATTTGTGCGGGCATTCTTTGAACGTGATTTTGAAATGCGTTTCCGCCCCAGCTATTTTCCCTTCACCGAACCATCCGCAGAAGTCGATATCGCTTGGCAGCAGGCCGACGGTAGCAATCGCTGGTTGGAAGTGCTGGGCTGCGGCATGGTGCACCCGAACGTGCTGAAGAGCGTGGGCATTGATCCTGAGAAATACACCGGCTTTGCTTTTGGTCTTGGTGTTGAGCGCTTCGCGATGCTGCGCTACGGCGTGGATGATCTGCGCTCCTTCTTCGACAACGATGTGCGCTTCCTGCGCCAGTTCGCCTGAGGTGGCACGATGAAATTTTCCGAAAATTGGCTGCGCCAGCATGTCAAGACTTCTGCCAGCCGCGATACGCTGGCTGCCACCTTGACTGCGATTGGTCTGGAAGTGGAAGAACTGACCCCGCTGGGAGAGCAGCTGGATGGTGTGGTGGTGGCGAAAATTCTGAGCGCCGAAAAACACCCGCAGGCCGACAAGCTGCAAGTCTGCCAAGTGGACGCTGGGCAAGGGTCGCCATTGCAAATTGTTTGCGGCGCACCGAACGCACGTGCTGGCTTGGTTGCGCCATTGGCAACGATTGGTACAACGGTGGGGACGTTAACCATCAAGGCGGCGAAACTGCGCGGTGTCGAATCCAATGGCATGCTGTGTTCGGCGAAAGAACTGGGGATTGATGCGGATGCTTCAGGTTTGCTGGAGTTGCCTGACGATGCGCCAGTCGGCGCGCCGCTGGCTGATTATCTGGGTTTGCCAGATGCGTGTATTGAATTGAAACTCACCCCGAATCGTGCGGATTGTTTCGGTGTGCGTGGCATCGCCTTCGACGTGGCTGCAGCCACTGGCTGTACGGTTGAGCCGCTGCAAGCCGACCCTGTGCCAGCGTTGATCGACAGCGTCGTCGCAGTGGAATTGAATGCAGCGGGTGATGCGCCGCGTTTTGTTGGTCGCGTGATTGAAGGCGTCAACCCAGCGGTTAAAACGCCATTGTGGATGGCGCAGCGCTTACTGCGCAGTGGCGTGCGTCCGGTCAGCTTTTTGGTGGATGTCACGCAATATGTGATGTTGGAACTGGGGCAGCCGATGCACGCTTATGATCGTGATCTGCTCAAAGGTTCGATTGGCGTGCGCTATGCCCGTGAGGGTGAAACACTGACACTGCTTAATGGCAATGAAGCCAAGTTGGATCCCCAGTTTCTGGTCATTACCGACGCTGACCGCGTAGTGGGTTTGGCCGGCATCATGGGCGGTAATGACACCAAGGTGGGCGATACAACGGTTGATGTGATGCTGGAAGCCGCGCATTTTGCGCCTTCTGCCATTATCGGGCGCAGCCGTAAGCTGGGGTTACATACCGATGCAGGGCACCGTTTCGAGCGTGGGGTGGATCCAGCATTGCCGCCATTGGCCATTGAATATGCCACGCGTTTGATTCTTGATGTGGCGGGTGGCACACCTGGGCCTGTGCACGATGCACTGCTATCTGAATACTTGCCGCAGCCAAAGCCAGTATTGCTGCGTCGTACACGTTTGGTGCGCGTGCTGGGTACACAGGTGGCTGATGCTGAAGTTAGCCGGATTCTGATTGCGCTGGGGCTGGAAGTAACCGAGGTTGCCGATGGTTGGCAGATAACGCCGCCTGCGCGTCGCTTTGATCTGGCGATTGAAGAAGACTTGATTGAAGAAATCGCCCGGATTCACGGTTATGACGCGATTCCAATGTCGCTGCCAGGGGGCGCAACGCGTCTGGTTGCGCCGCGTGAAACCTGCAGCAGTGAGCACGACGTTCGGCGTCAACTGGTGGCGCGTGACTATCTGGAAGCGATCAATTTCTCGTTTGTCGATGCTGATTTGCTCAAGGCTTGGCAGCTTGATGACGGTGGTGTGGCGTTGGCCAACCCTCTCAGTGGCGAACTGGGTGTCATGCGTACCCGTCTGCTACCGGGGCTGGTGTCGGCATTAGCGCGCAATATGGCAAGACAGCAAGCGCGTGTGCGTTTGTTTGAACTGGGACGTACGTTTGCGGGCAGCAATGAAGCGCCTGAAGAAACTCGCCGTATTGCGGGGGTTGCATCCGGTAGCGCTGCTGCCGAGCAATGGGGGATGGCTGAGCGTGCGCTGGACTTCCACGACATCAAGGGTGATCTGGACAGCCTTGCCGCGCTTTCGGGTGCGGTGCTGGAGTATCGCGCGTCGGCGCAGTCATTCGCACATCCTGGTCGCAGTGCCGACGTGTACCGAAATGGTGTGTGCATTGGTTGGATCGGACAACTGCACCCACGTCTGCAGCAGGCGTTAGATTTGGATGCGGACGTGTATGCCTTCGAACTGGAATTGGATGCGCTATTGGAGCGGCCATTGCCACGCGCCAAGGCGTTCTCGCGCTTCCCGTCGGTGCGTCGTGACTTGGCGTTTGTTGTCCCTGAAACAGTGCAATGGGCAGCATTGCGTGAGGCCGTATTAAAAACCGGTCATGTGTTGCTGCGTGATGTTGATATTTTCGACCGCTATGTGGGTAAAGGTGTAGAGACTGGTTGTAAAAGCCTTGCCATGCGCTTGATTTTGCAGGATGAATCGCGCACTCTGACCGATCAAGATGTGGATGCGGTGGTGACTGCGGTTGTCGCCACATTGACGGATGAATTTGCTGCGGTTATCCGTAGTTGAAAGAGAGGCAGGAATGGCGCTGACCAAAGCAGAAATGGCTGAAAGGCTGTATGAGGACGTTGGTTTGAATAAACGCGAAGCAAAAGAATTTGTGGATGCGTTTTTCGACACCATGCACGAAGCTTTGGTGCGGGGTGAGCAAATCAAATTATCGGGTTTTGGTAATTTTGATTTGCGCCGTAAAAACCCACGTCCTGGGCGTAACCCAAAGACCGGTGAGGAAATTCCAATCACGGCACGCACTGTGGTGACGTTCCGTCCTGGGCAAAAGTTGAAGGATCACGTCGAAGCCTATACAGGAGGCGGTCATGCTTGATCCGGGCAGTAACCGCGAGCTTCCGCCCATTCCAGCTAAACGCTATTTCACGATTGGTGAAGTCAGCGAGCTTTGTGATGTCAAACCCCATGTGTTGCGCTATTGGGAAACCGAGTTTCCGAGTCTCGAGCCATCCAAACGGCGTGGGAATCGGCGCTATTACCAGCGGCATGATGTTTTGATGGTGCGGCAGATTCGTAGCCTGTTATACGAACAGGGTTACACCATCGGCGGCGCCAGATTGCAGCTGGAAGGCGAGAGCGGTAAACAGGAATCCGCTTTGAGTCAGCAGATCATCCGGCAAGTGCGTGCCGAGCTGGAAGAAGTTTTGTTGTTATTGCGTCGCTAATATTCAGCAGGAATTATTTTCCTTCGGTATAATAGCCAGCTCATTTTCGGGGTATAGCGCAGCCTGGTAGCGCACTTGTCTGGGGGACAAGTGGTCGTCGGTTCAAATCCGGCTACCCCGACCAAATTATCCGGCATGTCCCGGAGCATCCGGAAAGCCTCGCTGGAAAGCGAGGCTTTCTTGTTTTGTACGGTGGCATGCAGACATGGAGCAGTACGATGGCAGAGTCTTCGATGACATGGCTGGTCACAGGCGGTGCGGGGTTTATCGGCGCCAATTTCGTTTTGCAGGCGGTGGCGCGTGGCATCAAGGTCATCAATCTTGATGCGTTGACCTACGCCGGCAACCTGCAAACATTAGCCAGTCTGAAGGGCAGCCCGAAGCATGTATTTATCCACGGTGACATCGGCGACGGTGCATTGGTGGCACGTCTGCTGCTTGAACATCAGCCCGATGCGGTGGTGAATTTTGCGGCAGAAAGCCATGTGGATCGTTCCATTGATGGGCCGGCGGCCTTCATTCAAACCAATGTGGTGGGCACGCTGGCGCTGTTGGAAGCGGCGCGTGATTACTGGAAAGCATTGGGGACGGGAGCAAAAGACGCGTTCCGCTTTCTGCATGTCTCGACGGATGAGGTCTATGGCAGTTTAGGCGAAACAGGACTGTTCACCGAAACCACAGCGTATGCACCGAATTCGCCGTATTCGGCCAGCAAGGCTGCGTCCGATCACTTGGTACGCGCGTTTCACCACACTTACGGGTTACCGGTGCTGACTACCAATTGCAGCAATAATTACGGCCCGTACCATTTTCCGGAAAAACTGATTCCGCTGGTGATCGCCAAAGCGCTGGCTGGTGAGCCGCTGCCGGTGTATGGCGATGGCAAGCAAGTGCGCGACTGGCTGTTCGTCAGCGATCACTGCGAGGCCATTCGCACCGTGCTGGCAAAGGGGCGAGTGGGCGAAACTTACAATGTGGGTGGCAACGCCGAGAGGCAGAATATCGAGGTGGTTAAGGCCATCTGCGCGCTGCTGGATCAACGCCGTCCGCGTGAAGACGGCAAACCGCGTGAAAGCCAGATCACCTTCGTGGCAGACCGCCCAGGGCATGACCGTCGCTATGCCATCGACGCCAGCAAACTGCGTGACGAACTGGGGTGGTCGCCTGCGTACAGCTTCGAGCAGGGCATTGTGGAAACAGTGGACTGGTATCTGGCCAATCAGGCATGGGTGAATGCGGTTCTTGATGGCTCGTACCGGTTGCAGCGCATCGGAGTCAACGCATGAAACAACGGAAGGGCATCATTCTTGCCGGTGGCAGCGGCACCCGCTTGTATCCGATCACCAAAGGCATCAGCAAACAGTTGTTGCCGGTGTACGACAAGCCGATGATCTATTACCCGCTGAGCGTACTGATGTTGGCGGGGATTCGTGAAGTGCTGATTATCAACACGCCGCATGAGCAGGCGTTGTTTCAGGCGCTGCTGGGTGACGGTTCGCAGTGGGGGATGGATATTCGCTATGCGGTGCAGCCCAGCCCTGATGGGTTGGCACAGGCGTTTTTGATTGGTGAGGATTATTTGGCAGGCGCGCCCAGTTGTTTGGTACTTGGGGACAATATTTTTCATGGGCATGGCATGACCCAGCTGCTTGCTTACGCCGACGCACGTGCGCAGGGGGCCACCGTTTTTGGGTATTGGGTGCGTGATCCCGAGCGTTATGGGGTTGCCACGTTTGACGGCAGTGGGCGGGTGATTGGTCTGGAAGAAAAACCGGCACAGCCTAAGTCGAATTATGCGGTAACCGGTCTGTATTTTTACGATGCGCGTGCTGTTGCGTTTGCCAAACAGCTCAAACCTTCGGTACGGGGAGAGCTGGAAATTACCGATCTCAATCGCTGCTATCTGGACGAGGGAACGTTGCAGCTTGAAACCATGGGACGTGGTTATGCATGGCTTGATACTGGCACGCATGAGTCGCTGGTTGAGGCATCTACGTTCATTCAGACGATTCAGACACGACAAGGCTTGCAAGTGTGCTGCCCTGAAGAAATCGCCTACTACAATGGTTGGATTGATGCAGAACAGTTGCAGACGCTTGCTGCGCCGTTGGCAAAGAACGGCTATGGCCAGTATCTTCTCGGGCTGTTGGCACACGGACGTATTGCATGAAGCTTATTGAAACCCAACTTCCTGGTTGCATGGTCATTGAGCCTGCCGTACATGGCGATGCGCGTGGTTTTTTCTATGAAGGCTGGAATGCCGAACGCTTTGCACCCCATGGGTTGCCAAGCGCATTTGTGCAACACAATGTGTCGCGTTCACAACATGGTGTATTGCGTGGGCTGCACTATCAATGGCCGAACAATGTGCAAGGTAAATTGGTGAGTGTGCTGGAAGGTGAAGTGTATGACGTGGCGGTGGATATCCGTCGTGGTTCGCCCACATTTGCGCAACATGCTGCCGTCTTGCTGAGTGCAGAAAACAAACGTCATTTCTGGATACCAGAAGGCTTTGCGCATGGGTTTTTAGTGCTCAGTGAAACGGCACTGTTTACCTATTTGTGCACCGCCAATTACGACCGTGAAAGTGACCATTCATTGCGCTGGGATGACCCGCAACTGGCCATTGACTGGCCACTTGCCAATGTGTCGCTGTCAGGCAAAGACGCAGCTGCGCCCTTGCTGGCAGAGATGGCAGATATCGATTTGCCCGAGTATCAGGGCAAATGAAAATACTGTTGCTGGGGGGGCGTGGGCAGGTAGGGCGTGAATTACGCGAACGCTTGCCTGTCTTGGGGGATGTGATTGTTGCCACCCGTGATGGCTGCGATGCTGATATCGCAGTGGATTTTTCAGCCCCAGATAGCATGCCGATATTGATCCAGCGCATCGCCCCGGATGTGGTGATCAATGCAGTGGCATATACCGCTGTGGATGCCGCTGAAACCGATGCTGACATGGCGTATCAGGTCAATGCACATACGCCAGCGGCACTTGCGCAGGCTTGCGCAGAACATGCAGCGCGCCTTGTTCATTACTCCACAGATTATGTCTTTGACGGGCAAGGGCAATTGCCTTATCGGGAAGATGATGCGACATCACCGTTGGGTGTGTATGGCGCCAGCAAATTACTGGGTGAGCAAGCCATACAGGCGAGTGCAGCACATTACTGCATTTTGCGCACAGCATGGGTTTATGCAGCGCATGGCAAAAATTTTCTGCGAACCATGTTGCGTCTTGCCCAAGAGCGAAATGAGTTACGCGTGGTTGCTGATCAAATTGGCACGCCCACATCGGCGGCATGGATTGCAGAAGCAACCGTCGCCATCGTGCAGCAAAACAAACCAGAATCAGGGGTATGGCACCTCACTGCCGCAGGGCAGGCAAGTTGGCATGCATTTGCATCGGAGATCATGCAGCAAGCGCACGCACTTGGGTTGTTGGCAACACCGCCATGCGTGTTGCCGATCACAACTGCGGATTACCCAACGCCGGCCAAACGTCCTGCATGGTCTGTGTTGAATACCGAAAAACTGCAGCGCGATTTTTCCTTGCAACCACCGCAATGGCAGAATGCATTACACGCGACATTGCGTGCGCTTGCCCGTTCAGAACACGTGGTTTGATGCAACGTCAATGTGAATGTTGTGCAGCAAGCTGGAGCGCATCCAGAAGCGCTTGTGGGCGTTCCAAACTCAGCAAGAGATGCTGCTTGCCATCACGCAATGGCAGCCACAGTACGCGTTGGCGCTGGGTCAGCAGGCAGAAACCTTTGCCCAGCCCTTGGCGCATGCTGAAATGCCCAGCACTAAAACCGAAGGTGGCATAACCGTTGGTTTTCCAGCCTGGACGAAGCTCGGTGCGCTCGTCCAGACTGACCACGCTGGCTTTGCTGAAATCGATCTCGGTTGCGGCAATGCGTTTGGAGTACATCGTTGCGACGACATGCAGCGTTCCGTTTTCCAGTGTGGCTGAGCGTCGCTGCATCAGCCACAGCAGAACGCCTGTCAGCGTCACGATAAACGCAATAGTGCCGACAATAGCGTAAGGAGCGGAGGTCCATCGTGTCACTTCACGGCCAGCCGTCAGGCCAATGAGAACCAGAGGAAGCACACAGGCCATCAGCACAAGCGACAGCGGTGCGATAGGCGAAGGCGGGCTGACGTCGAAGGTTTGGCGTGTCGAGGTTGGCATGGGTCAGTGCGCCTTGATCCAGCTGGCAACGTCATTAATCAGTGATGCATCCACATGTCCCGGTTGCGCGTATTCGGCGAGTGAACCTTCGCCTTCACCCGCAATACCGAGGTGGTTGAGTTTTTCGTACAAGTTGAAGCTGACGTTTGGCGCATCGTGGAAACCATTTTTCCAGTTTTGCCAATCGGCATCGACAACCTGAATATCGCGTGCACCTTGCAACACCAGCATGGGTAAGTTCACTTGCTTGGCTTCGGCAACCGGGTCAACGGCATCCATGCTGCGCCAATAACCGGCAGACAGTCCCATCACTGTTTTGCTTGATGTTGGGGTTTTGCTGTCGCGTGTGAGGCGCACTTGCTCGATGAGGGTATTGATGGTGCTGCGTTCGATCTCGTCAATCGTGCCGTCATTCAGCATGGCCAGACGTCGGTTTTGTTCGATAACAATATCCAGCAATGCGCGTGACGGAGCCGCCAGCAGTATGAGCCCGGCAACATGTCCGGAAACCGCTGCAATGCGGGGTGCCATCATGCCGCCCTGGCTGTGACCCAGTACGAAGATGCGTTTGCTGTCGATGCCATCCACGTTGCGCAGCGCATCCACCGCCAGCACCGCGTCGTTTGTGGTTTCTTCATCCACACCGAATTCGCCGTCAGCAAAATCTTGTGGGCGTGCCTTGGTGCGCTTTTCATAGCGCAGTACCGCGATGCCCTGTTCGGCAAGGCTGCGTGCGATGTCGAGGAAGGGCTTGTTCGGGCCGATGGTCTCATCGCGATCTTGTGGGCCAGAACCGTGCACCAGCACGACCGCTGAAAAACCCTTTCCAGAAGCCTGAGCGTCGCCCTTTGGCATCGATAGCGTACCGGGCAAAGCGCGTTCGCCGCTGCCGACCATCACATCATGTTCGACGTATGTGGCATCACTGGCAATTTCCGGTGCCTTGGTTTGCGCTGGCTGCACTAAAAACCCGATGATTTTTCCTTCGCGATCCATCGCGAAAGTGGCGATAACCTCGGCTTTCTCGTAATGCAGTGGAATCTTGATCACGCTGGTTTCGCCTTGCGTGGTTATGTCGGCGTCACCACGTCCGGTAGCCTTGCCTGCCTGTGCATGCAAGGACTCCCATACGGATTTGAGTTTATTGGCGGGTACGGCCGCCGCCATTTCAGGGCTGAACAACGCCTCCACCTGCGCGTAGTTGCCAGCATCCAGTTGATCCAATGCCTGTTTGGCGAGACTGGCAGGGTTGCTGGTTTGCGCGTTTGCGCCCGCAGTCAGCAGCAGCGATGTTGCAAGAAGTGTGGAGAGCAAGCTGCGGCGCATATCAGGGTTCCTTCTTGAAAATCAGGGTGGGTGAGGACACGGTGGGGGTGGCATGTACCACATTGACCAGCTCCCAGCCCGCGCGGCCTTGTTTGTCGAGTTCTTCCTGCAATGCGTCTTTCTTGAAGCCACCCAGCAGACCGGTTTTCACCTCGACGACGAGGTATTTCCATTGTTTGCTCATGCGTTTTTCTCCGGTGTTTTCTTGGGCTCAGGCAGTCGCCCGGCTTTACGCAACGCATCGCGCAGCGCGTATTCGATTTGTGCGTTCAGGCTGCGCAGTTCGTCATCGGCCCAGCGCTGCGCAGCCGCCAGGATCTCGGCATTGATGCGCAGCGGATAGGCTTTTTTCTCGGCCATGACTTAGTACAGCGTGCCAGCGTTGACGATGGGCTGGGTGCTGCGCTCACCGCACAGCACGACCAACAGATTGCTGACCATGGCGGCTTTGCGCTCTTCGTCCAATTCCACTACGCCATTTTTCTGCAGTTCGGCCAATGCCATTTCTACCATGCCCACAGCGCCCGCCACGATGCGGGTACGCGCAGCGATAATTGCGTTGGCCTGCTGCCGCTGCAGCATGGCCTGTGCGATTTCCGGCGCATAGGCAAGGTGGCTGATGCGTGCATCCAGCACCAGCACCCCGGCATCGGCTAGGCGCTCGGTGAGCTCGTCTTTCAAGTGCTGGCTGATTTCGGTAGCGTGGCTGCGCAGCGACAGCTGGCCTTCCTCGTGCTGGTCGTAGGGATAGCTGGTGGCCATTGCGCGCAGCGCGGATTCGGACTGGATATGCACGAAGCTTTCGTAGTCGTCCACGTTGTATACCGCTTCGGCGCTGTCTTGCACCTGCCACACGATCACGGCGGCGATTTCAATTGGGCTGCCATCCAGCTCATTCACCTTCAGCTTGCCGGACTCGAAGTTGCGCACGCGCAGGCTGATCTTCTTCTTGGCAAAAAACGGGTTGTTCCAACGCAGACCATCTTCTTTGACGGTGCCGACATATTTCCCGAACAAACTGAGGACGGCGGCTTGGTTCGGCTCGACGTTATAAAGCCCGACAAAAGCCAAGGCGGCAGCCAGAAAAAGTGCGACGGCGATGATGAGTGTGCCGACATATTCGGTATTCGCCGTCTGGATGGCAAAGAAGATGCCGCCAAGCGTTGCGATAAGACCAAGGAGCAGAACGGGGATGCCGGGAAAGGAGGCGCGGTGAAGTTCTTTCATGGGAGTACTCGTTTTCATGTCTGCAATATTGATATCAAAATGATATCAATAAGCAAATAAAAATCCGACGAACGGTCAGCCATATGAAAAATAGCGGCCGTGTGCTTGTCGGGTTTTTCTTAGTCCTGCCGCTGTGGAACCAAATAGAAAAGAGGCGCGGGGTGAAACTCACCGGTGGCGTAAAGCCCCGTGCTGGCTGGGTTCCATGCCAATGCTTCGGCTTGTGGAATCATTGGAATGGGGTGGGTTTCAGGGGGGTGGCTGACAGCATCAACCCAGCTTTCGTGTGCTGCGCGTGCATAAAACAGCACGCTGCCATAGGTCAGCACAGCAAGTGTGCTGCGATCGGGTGAAATATCGGCAGCAGTGACATGTGAAAAAAGTGCAGCAAGTTTGGGATCTTCACGCTGCAGTTCTGCACTGACTTGTGGAACGCCCGCCAAGCGGCCAAGTCGGCGCGCTTCCTGTATGCCGTGTTCGGAGGGGTGCAGAGGAAGCGAAAAGAGTTCGGGAGGCGTGCGTTTTTTCGAGATCAGGTACACCGTTCCTTGCTGTGCATCAACCGCCACTGCTTCGCAATCACGTGGCCCATCCGGCCAGCGCGCCTGAATACTCCATGCTGGTGTGATGTGGCCATCTTCCAGTTGTGAAGGTTCTTCGAAGATATGCAATGCAAAGCGTTTGCGTCGTCCACCGTTATCACCCGTGTCGGCCACCAGCAGGTACGATTTGCCATCACGTTCAAAGCTGGCCAAATCTTCCCAGTCGATATTGCGGACGCCATCGGTGGCATAGCGCGCAATGCGCTGTCCGCGTCGATTGATGGCATACAGATGTGCAGAGTTGCCACCATCATTCATCGCCCAAAGAATGTCGGGGTGCCGATAAGATGCCGCCAAGCCACTGATTTCATTCAATTCTTCATCGGTAATGAGACCGGCAAAACGCGAAAAAGGCAAGGGTGGCACACAGGCTGCAACGATCAGCAGAATGATGCCGGCAAAAATGTAATGGCGAAAGCAGGAAACGCGCATGCCAACAGGATCGCATGCGAATGACGTGCTGCGAAGACTGGTATTGCATACGCGCTTTGTGTGAGGATAGGAATATGAGCGATTCATCCGGTTATGCCGTTTTTCTTTTTCCTCAAGCGCTTGAAGCCTTGGGCGAGCCGTTATCACCGTATTTGCAACAAGGACCTGGTGGGCCATTTGTTCCATGCCGTGAGGTTGATACGGCGGGCGCATTTGTTGAAATGACCTTGGAAGGGCAGGCACCCGATGGACGAACGATCGAAGTGAATCTGATGGTGCCAAGCGGGATGATCAGCATGATTGTATCGGTACGCAGTGGCAGTGAATTCGGTTTTTATGATCGCAAGCGGCAACCAAGTGTTTCTCTGGAGCCGGGAATGGCTGCTGTGCCGAGTGGAAGCAACCAACCGACGGCATAATGTCGGTCATTCTTTTTCGATAGCATCACTGGGTAGCAGTGGTTGCCAAGTCATCCCCTGCAAGGCTTCTAATGGCTGAAATAAGCGCTTGTAGTGCATCTTGTCGTGGCCCTTGATCCAGTAGCCGAGATAAAGAAATTTCCGCCCATCACGCTTGGCCCATTCGATTTGTTTCAAGACACCCAGCGTGCCAAGGCTGCGCGGCTGTTCAGTTGGGTCGAAGAATGTATAAACGGCAGAAAGAGCGTCAGCGACAACATCAGTCACAGCAACGGCAAGCAAGCGACGTGTGCGCTGTTCGCGCAGCTCCATGAAACGTGTGGTGCTCCAGTCGCTGGTCAGAAATTGATCGAACTCATGTGTGCCATGTGTATCCATGCCGCCGTCGGCATGACGTGCGGCCAAATAGCGCTGATAGAGCGCGAGTTGTTCAGCCGTTTGTTCGGCGGGAACAATATGCATGCTGATGTCGTGATTACGTTTCAGGCAGCGACGCTGGCTTCGGTTGGGAGTGAACGTGGCCAGTGGAATGCGCACAGAAATACAGGCACAACACTGCGGGCAATGTGGGCGATACAGCAATCCACCGGTACGGCGAAACCCCCATTGCAAGGCCTGTGCGTAAAGTTCAGGCAGGCGTGGGTCTAGCGGGTCAAGCAGTAGATTGCGTGCTTCCCGTTCAGGCCAATAACCACAGGCGTGCAGCGTGCTATGAAAGAAACGTACAGGGGTGTCACTCTCCGTCATCTGCACAGCATAACGACAACTGTTCAGCTTAGGGCAGGGTCTGACGTCAACGCATGGATGCATGAGGCGTTTTCTCAATCAGGCCCGGGCGGTACCGGGAGGAGACGCAACCCATGAACAAGAAGCACTTACTGGTTTTTACGCTTGCCGCTGTTGTGGCGTCCTCGCTGGCGCTGGCACAGAATGACAACAACAAGGCACCCCATCGCAACATTGATGCGAATGGTGATGGCGTGATCAGCAAAGAAGAAGCCGCTGCTTTTCCACAACTGGCAGCCCGCTTCGATACGTTGGATAAAAACAGTGATGGCAAACTGACCAGTGATGAATGGCCGATGCGACGTGCAGGCATGCGTGGACAAGGTCAACACCGTGCGCCAAGCGCAGAGATGCAAGCGCGGATGGCGGAGCGCCGTGCGGCCTGTTTTGATAAAGCCGATACCGACAAGAATGGTCAGCTCAGTCGCGCAGAGTTCGACAAAATGCACGACGTTTGCCGTCCTGCAGCTGGGCAAGGCATGCGTATGCAGAAACGACATGGCATGCGCGGTGCACCACATGCACCCGAGGTCGCCAAAAAGCCGTCAGGTGGTTGAGTGCATGTAGGTAACCAAGATAAGCGGGCGCGAAAGTGACCCGCTTATTTTTTTGAAAGCACGCGCCATTGCACACCATTACGCTGGACATGCAATTGCTGTTCGGTGTCATTCCAGCGCAGGCGGATATCGCCTTCGCCGCTTCCGTCCGTCATATAGTCACTGATCGACAAGTGAGGCAGGCTGGCATCGGGGCAGCGTGATGCAGGGTGCAGCGTGCTGCTGTGGCCTTCCACGGCTGCCAGCATGGCAGGTGAAGGGTCTTGTTCGTCAACATGCAGGCAGATGGCGGCTGGTGTGTGCTGACGCAATGTATCGCTGATCAGCTTGCTGGCCAATGCGCTGGGTGTGTCGATGCGGTAAACCTCAACCTCGGTAATGGTTTCAGGTGGAGCAAAGCGAGGTGCTGCTGCAGGTGCAGTCTCGACCACTGGCGCAGTAGGTTGCGCTTCGGCTGGGCTGCGCTGTTTGATGGTGATAAGCGCAATGACCACGCCAATCAACAACAATGCGCCCAGCTTGATGCGTTTACTGCTGAATCCACCGGCAGTATTGAATGTTTGTTGATGGCGGCCAGTGGGGAGATAACTGATGGCAGGATCACGGCTCTCTTCCAGCAGTCCAGCCTCACGTAACAGTTGCCGGCCACGCGGCTGATCTTCTGCACGCATGATCCAGACCGAAGGCAATTCTTCAGGCTGTTTGCGCATGTCATAGCTGAAGCCGCGATGCCGAAAGGTACGGAATGATCGGCCATGCTCGATTTTGACTTCAATACCCGCCTCACGGAGCAATGTGGCGACAGCATCCACATTTTCCAGACGCTGGCTGGAAAACACCTTTCTCACAGCAGCTGCTCATCATGCAGAACGCGAATCATGCCTTCTTGTGCCGTACTAGCAACCAAAAGCCCGTCACGATTGAAAATCTGTCCTCGTGCCAAACCGCGTGCGTCTTGTGCACTGGGACTGTCGATGCTGTAAAGCAGCCATTCGTCAGCACGGAAGGGACGATGGAACCACAGCGCATGGTCAAGTGAGGCCATCTGCACATTGGGCTGAAAATAACTGATGCCATGTGGAAATGTGGCGGTGCCAAGGAGGTGGAAGTCGCTGGCATAGGCCAACAAGCTGCGATGCAGTTCAGGGGCATCACCAACCGATTCAGTCAGTCGAAACCAGACCTGCTGATAAGGCGGACGCTTGGGCGGGTTCAGTTCATCACGTGGATAAACATGGCGAAACTCAAACGGGCTTTGCCGACTTAACCAGCGCTGCACTTTGATTGGCAGCAGTGCCAATTTCTCTGGTGGCAGCAGTGGTGAAGCATCCAGGTCTTCAGGTTTGGGTACTTCAGGCATCGACACTTGATGTTCAGCACCGGTTTCTGCGTCTTGAAATGAAGCCGCACAGAAGAAAATCACTTTGCCATGTTGGATGGCGGTGACCCGCCGTACCGAGAAACTGCCGCCATCACGCGTGCGATCCACGTCATAAACAATGGGGGCATCAATATCACCTGCTCGTAAAAAATAAGCGTGCAGAGAGTGCGCATGCCGTTGTTGTCCAAGTGTGGCTTGTGCAGCTGAAAGTGCTTGCCCCAGTACTTGTCCGCCAAAAACATATTTGGTGCCGATGTCCCGGCTTTGACCACGAAAAAGATTATTTTCCAGCCGCTCCAGCGAGAGCAGGTCGATCAGTTCGGAAACATGCGCATTCATGCTGGGATTATAAGCTGCAGCGCACCTTTTCTGATGGCGTGATATGCCTTAAATGCGGCGCAGTGTGACCGCGTTCAGTACCGTATCCCATGGAAACAGCGGGCCTGGGTCGCGTTTGCGTGGCACACGGATGGCGGGGTTGTCACTTGCTGGTACCTGCTCCAGATCAAGGTCTTCATGTCCAGCAATCTGTTGCAAACTAGGCAATTGCCCGCATAGCCATTGCAACAAAGCAATCAATGCGGTGATTTGCAGCTCGGTATAAGGCTCGTCCATCGCTTGATGGCGTGAGTCCAGCCAGTTTGGGTAACGGCCTGTATTGATGAGTTCAATGCCAATGCTGCGCGGGTTCCAGCCGCGGGTGTGGTGCGCCACACGTTCAGGCGGTACATATTCGATGATGCTGCCATCGCGATCGATGTAGTAATGCCCGCAATTGCCCGTGCCGCTGTCGTAGAGCACGCGTTCGCCATAGTCACGCGCCATGGCAAGGTCGGGCAGCTCGGTGCAATGCATGACCACGGTGTCGATATCGTGCAGTGCGCGTGCGGCAAGCGACATCACATAAGGCAAGGGCTTGGGATGGATAGCGAATGAATACATGCAGTGATGCTAGCATTTACATATGAAAGGACATTGTATTTTTTCGCATGGCTTTGAAAGTGGCCCGAATGCGACCAAGGTGACGGCGTTGGCAGAGGTTGCCGAGCGTTTTGGGTATAGCCATGAACGCCCGGATTACACCGATCTTGATGGCAAGCTGGAGGTTTCACCGTTAGGCGATATTCCCGCGCGCGTGGCACGTTTGCATGCACTTGCCAGTGCCGCTGCGGCACGCGGGCCGTTGATTCTGGCGGGTTCCAGCCTTGGTGCGTTTATCAGCGGCTATGTCTCGATGCAATTACCGGTGAAAGCCCTGTTTTTGATGGCGCCGCCAGTGACACGATCCGCCGAAGCATATGCTGTGCAACCCGATACACCGCCAATGCCAGCGGCGGATGTGCCGATTTCCATCATTCATGGTTGGCATGATGAGTTGTTTCCAGCCCAAAAGGTGGTGGATTGGGCTGCTGCTCGGAATGCGCGACTTTTGCTGGTCAATGACGCACATCGCCTGACAGATCATGTCAAAGCCAGTGCAGATGCGTTTGCCGCTTTACTTGCTGAGATTTGACCGATGAAATTCTTTGTTTCCTGCGGCAAGGGTTTGGAATACTTGCTGGCTGACGAGCTGCTGGCACTGGGCTGTGCAAAAGCGACTGCGGCGATTGCCGGTGTCAATGTAGAAGGCACGCTGATTGATGCGCAACGTGTGGTGTTGTGGTCGCGGCTTGCCAGCCGCGTGTTGTGGCCGATTGCCGAGTTTGTATGTGATGACGAACATGCGCTGTATGCCGGTTGCGCCAAGATCAACTGGACAACACATATCGGCCCAATGCACAGCATCGCGATTGATGCACATGTGTCGGGTGAAGCACTCACGCATGCACGTTATGCGGCACAGCGCGTGAAAGATGCGATTGTCGATACCCTGCGCAATGCAACCGGGCAGCGTCCGGATGTGGATATTGATGCCCCGGATGTACGCGTCAATTTGGTGGTGCGTAAAGGACGTGCAATCGTTTCGATGGATCTGTCGGGTGGACCGATGCATCGACGCGGTTGGCGCAAAGTGCAGGGTGTGGCACCCCTGAAAGAAACCGTTGCCGCCGCCGTGCTGTTGCGCGCTGGCTGGCCGCAGGTCTATGCCGACGGAGGCGATCTGCTGGATCCCATGTGTGGTAGCGGTACGTTGTTGATTGAAGGGGCCTTGATGGCCGCCGATGTCGCTCCTGGCGTGTTGCGGCATGCAGGTCTTCCACCAACACGTTGGCAAGGCTTTGATGTGGCGTCTTGGCAGACGTTGATGGCCGATGCTGAAATGCGCGCCCAACGCGGGCAGGCGGGCTTGCGCCCTTGCATTCATGGGAGTGATCTGGATCCGCATGCAATCCGCGCCGCTCGTGAAAATGCACAACAAGCGGGTGTGCTGGAAGCGATTGGTTTCAGCGTTTGCGATGTGGATACGCTGCCAACACAAAGCAATCCACGCGGTACGGTTGTTTGCAACCCGCCGTATGATGCGCGACTGGCGGCTGATTCCAGCCTGTATCGTGCCTTGGGTGATGCACTGAAGCGTGTTGTTCCGCAGTGGCGGGCGGCTCTTCTATGTGGCGATGCCGAATTGGCGCATGCCACCGGGTTGCGTGCGAAAAAGCGTTACCAGATTTTCAACGGCGCGATTGAATGCAGCTTGATTGCCATTGATCCCATCGCTCCGCCACCGCGTGAAGGTGCTGAAAAACGCGAATTACCAGAAGGCGCACAGATGGTGGCCAATCGGATTCGCAAGAATCTCGACAAACTGGCACGTTGGCGGCAGCAGGAGCAGGTTACTTGCTTCCGCGCCTACGACGCCGATATTCCTGAGTACGCTTGTGCGGTGGATGTGTACACCACGCTTGATGGTGATCATTGGTTGCACGTTCAAGAATATGCTGCCCCTAATACGATTCCCGAAGCCACCACACGCAAGCGTTTGAATGATCTGCTATTGGCCGTGCGTGACGTGTTTTCTGTCAGCAAGGATCGGGTGGCAGTCAAGACCCGCAGCACTGGTAAGGGTGGCAGCAAATACGGGCACTTCGATCACCGTGGCGCGTTCCTCACTGTGGAAGAAGGCGCGGCAAAGTTGCAGGTCAACTTGTTCGATTACCTGGATACCGGGCTGTTTCTTGATCACCGCCCATTGCGCGCGCGAATGGCACATGAGGCGCGGGGCAAGCGCTTTCTCAACCTGTTCTGCTATACAGGTGTCGCCACCGTGCAGGCAGCAGTGCAGGGCGCAGCACAGACAACTAGCGTGGATCTGTCGGCAACGTATCTGGAATGGTTGGCGGACAATTTACGCGGCAATGGCATTGGCGGTACGCGTCACCGTATTGCGCAGGCGGATGCATTGAAATGGCTGGAAGCAGATACCGGCGAGTATGAGGTGATCTTCTGTGACCCACCGACCTTCTCCAATTCCAAGCGTGCCGATGATTTCGATGTGCAGCGCGATCATGTGCGTTTGTTACGTGCCGCATTGGCGCGTCTGGCACCCGGAGGCGTGCTGTATTTTTCCAATAACTTCCGCCGTTTCAAACTGGATGAAGTGGCACTGGGTGAATTTGCCGAAATTGAGGACATCAGTGCGGAAACAATTCCGCTGGATTTTGTCCGTAATACCCGCATCCATCGGGCGTGGAAATTGCAAAAAAGAACGGGTTGATCAGTTGCTTGATGCGCTGGCTGTTTGAGCCGCTTGGGTGGCAAGAACGGCTGCCAAAATGGCTTCCCGAAGTTGCTTGGGTGTGACGGGCTTGAACAACGTAGCAATAGCCTGTGCGTTAATTGCATCAATACGTTCGGGGCGTGTTTCACCAGTGACCAGCAAGCGGGCAAAGCGCGGGCGTTGTGGGTCGCAGCCATAGTGCTGCGCGATGCTGTTCAGTACATCCAGCCCGGTTTTATCGTCCTGCAGGTGTAAATCACTGATGACCAAATCAGGCGGCGTTTTCCAGCCCTCTAACTGCGCTATGGCTGTGGTGAAGTCATGCGCCGTGCGCACATTGCAGCCCCATTCCTGCAACAGAATGCGTAGCCCTTCAAGAATACTCGGCTCATCGTCAATCGCCAGAACACGCAGCCCACTGATATCAAGCGGCAATTCATTTGAGGTCGTGGGAAGTTGGGCGATGTTTTGGCTTGCCGGCAGCAAAATCGAAACACGCGTTCCACGTCCGGGAACAGAATTGAGAGTGATCTGAAAGTGACATAAGTCGGCAAGTTTTTTCACCGTGGCCAAGCCCAGGCCTAGGCCACGGCGTTGCTCCCCGGGTAGGGTAGATGCTTGCTTGATTTGATAGAACTCCTCGAAAACACGCTGTTGATGTTCCGCGGCAATGCCACATCCGGTATCACAAACATCAATACGAATCTGCCCGTTTTGTTGGTAACGCACACCAATGAGAACGCCACCGTGTTCGGTATAGCGCAGCGCATTGCTTGCCAGATTATTCAGAATGCGCGTCAGCATGATGCGATCGGCATGTACCCACACGTCGGTTTTACGCACAACAAGCCGAAGTTCGCGTGATTCGGCACGAATACGAAAATTGCGACTCACCTCATCAAATACCGCATCCAGTGAAATATCACTGGGTTCACTGCGCATGCCACCCGCTTCAAGGCGCGAGAGATCAAGGAGTTCGGAAAAGAGTTGATCCAGCGATGCAACACATTCTTCGATATGCATCATGCGGGTGATTTTTTCAGGGTCAGTTTCACCTGCCCGCAAGGTCGATGAGAACAGAGTCAAGGCATACAGTGGCTGCCGAAGGTCGTGGCTGGCAGCTGCTAACAACCTTGAGCGGGCTTGGCTGGCGGCTTCAAGTCTGGCGTTTTTTTCTTCCAGTTCCGCCGTGGCATGTTCCAGTGCGCCTTGCATATGAAGATGCGCGTCATTCAACAGCATCGAAGCCTGATTGACGCTGTGCCGCAGGCGATCAATTGAGCGATCTTGCCCACTAAGCGTCAGCGCGACATGTTTGCCATGCCCCAGACTTTCAATGGCATGGCTTAATTCAGCAATCGGGCGGGCAACTTGGACGGCAATTCGCCAACTGGTCAGCATCACAACTAAAAGCGCGACCAAAAAGCACGCAAGACCCCAGCCCATCAATGCCCACCGCCCTGTTGTGGATTGTTGCAACGCAACTAAAAGGAACGCTGCAAACGCCAAGACTACGGCAAGGCATAAGGGCAACATCACATGCTTGAGCCAGCGCTTGAGCAGCTGGCTATGTTGGAAGTCTGGCGTAGCAGGTGTGTCTAACATTGCAGCATGGTGAGGCGTGGGTGATGGGTAAATCCAGCGGATAGCAAAAGAGCGCATCGCATTAACGATAGCGCTCTATAACAGGCTTTGCTTGATGTTGTCACGCGGCAGAACAAAATGCCGTCAACACAGTGAGCTTATACAGCGATGTCGATTTGCTGCAGGGTACCCATGCCACCATCTTCACGAAGATAAATGCCGGAAGCACGAATGGCACCTTGTAGGTTGTTGCTGCTGTCTTTAAGCGCAAATTCGGTGCCAGTTTTCCCTAGATGCAGCGCACCCACGCCGAGTTGTAACAGACCGAGTAATTGCTCGTTGCCTTGGTCATCACGGATCCAGACGCGCAGCTTGTCGAAGATGGCATCTGCCTCGTCAATCCAACCGTTGCCATCGTCATCGTATTGCGCCAGATCAGCGAAACCATCGCCATTCAATGCGCCAAAAAGTTCATGGCCGTCATTGATCTTGCCGTCCCCATTTTTATCCAATGCCAGAAAACCGCTTCCGGGGCCAACAAAACGCATATTGTCGAGTGTGCCATCCGCATCCAGATCAAACTTGAAGGTGGTCTGCGAAAGCTGCGCGGCATTGCCATTGAAGTTGATGACCAGCGGATCTTTCAGCGCATCACCAGAACGTATATTGATGCTCTGGTGGCTGGCGTATTCACGCGACATGTTCAGCTCCAGATGCATTTCGATTTCTTTGCCGTCAGCCGTGCGTACAACACCTTTGGCAGTAAATTGTGTGGTCTCGGTTTCGCGATAGGTTTCTTCAAGGTTGTAGCGAATCCCCCAGCCTTGCAGTGTTCCACGCGATGCCGCTGATTGCTGCTGTTGCGCGGCATTGGCAAGTTCTGGTGGAACGTCCATTGTCACCGTTTCAAGCTCACGCGCATCAAAGACCTGTGCCGAGCGCCCAGTGAGTTGTTCGATCATCAGGCGGAGAAACATCATGTTCAATGCTTCTGGTGTCTCAACGGTGGCATCGCTTGCACCTGCTATGTTGCCTGCTTGACCGCTTGCATTTGCCCCTGTGAGTACGCCGGGTTGTCCTTGTGATTCGGCGAAGCGTTCCAATAACGATGCAGGCTGTTGTGCCATCGCACTCAAGGTCAGGCGTTCTTCACTGACAGCAAAGCGGAATTGCTCGCTGGAAGATTGCATCTGGATGGTTTGGTCGCGATTCCATGCGGTCAGCGATTCTTCGCGGCGCTGGTATTCCAGATAGCTTCGGCTACTGGAAAATTGCAGATTGGAGTCAGAAATAATCATGGCGGCTCAATTGTCATACGTCTCCCCAGTTATCGGCTGACGGTGGGAAAACTTGACCACGCAGGTGGTGTCGCGGTTTTTGCGACGATGCACTGATAATGTGCAGGTAATACTCAATGTGGTGAAATGGCATGGCAAAATCTTCAGCAAAAGCGCGAACAGCCTACGTTTGCAGCGAATGCGGCGCTGATTACGGCAAGTGGCAAGGGCAGTGCGAGGCATGTGGTGCATGGAATGCACTGTCGGAAATCGTGCTGGAATCTGCCAGCCAGATGAAATCCCCAGCGTCACGGCGTAGTGGTTGGGCAGGCAAAGTGGATGCCCCAAAAATCACTGCGCTGGCCGATGTGCAAGTGGATGCGCAGGTGCGTGCTTCAACAGGGATTGGTGAATTCGACCGCGTTTTAGGAGGGGGCTTGGCAGAAGGCGCCGTGGTTTTGGTGGGCGGTGATCCGGGGATTGGTAAATCCACGCTATTGCTGCAGGCGCTGGCCAAAATGGCCGACGAACTGCCTGGGTTGTATGTCACCGGTGAAGAATCACTGGCACAAGTGGCAGGGCGTGCGCAGCGCTTGGGGTTGCCTCTGCAGGGCTTGCAGGCATTGGCTGAAACCTGTGTGGAGCGAATTCTTGAGCATGCGGTGGCCTCCCGACCTCGGTTGTTGATTGCAGATTCCATTCAGACCTTGTGGACAGAAACGTTGACCGCCGCCCCCGGCTCGGTGAGTCAAGTGCGTGAAAGTGCGGCACGGTTGGTGCGTTATGCCAAGGAAACCGGGACGGCTGTATTTCTGGTGGGGCATGTGACCAAGGAGGGCGGTATCGCCGGTCCGCGCGTGCTGGAACACATGGTCGATGCCGTGCTGTATTTCGAAGGTGATTCTGGCAGTCGTTTCCGGGTGTTGCGTGCCTTCAAGAACCGCTTTGGGGCGGTCAATGAGTTGGGTGTTTTCGCAATGTCGGATGGCGGGTTGCGGGAAGTTGCCAATCCATCGGCGATTTTTCTATCGGGAATGGGGCGTCCGCAGCCCGGCAGTATCGTCATGGTGACACGCGAAGGCACGCGCCCCTTGCTGGTGGAGGTGCAGGCGTTGGTGGATGCGTCGCCATTGTCCAATCCGCGGCGTGTAGTGGTGGGGTTGGAAGGAAATCGCCTGGCCATGCTGCTTGCAGTTTTGCACCGACATGGTGGCGTGATGGTGGGTGATCAGGACGTATTTGTGAATGTGGTGGGTGGTATCCGTGTGCAGGAAACCGCCGCCGATCTGCCGGTATTGCTGGCGGTGCTGTCATCGCTACGAAATACCCCGTTGGCAGAAAAAACCATCGCTTTTGGTGAAGTGGGGCTAAGTGGCGAAATCCGCCCAGTTCCCAATGGTGAAGAGCGCCTGAAAGAAGCCGCGACCCATGGTTTCAAGCGTGCCATTGTGCCGAAAGCAAATGCACCAAAATCAGGTCATTTCAAGGGTATGGAAATCATTGCAGTTGAACGCTTGGCCGATGCCTTGGAGCAGGCGTGACGGGTATGTCGAAGGACGCGCCAGCAGCTCGTGTGTCGAGTGATCAACTGCAGAAATTGGATGCCTGGCTGATACACCCCAGTTTGCCAGTCGATTGGGCTGCATCTGCCCCCGCATGGCTTGAATTCATCTGGTTTGGTTTGAAAGAAGCACGTGCCAGCTTGTTTGCGGGTTTGTTTTTCGTCGCTTTCTTCATCATGCCCAAGACCGGTTTATTGGGGCTTCCACGCTACGATGTTTTGCTGCTGTATGCCTTGCTGGTGCAAGCATGGATGCTGTGGACGCGTTTAGAAACACGGGATGAGTTTCGCGCCATTTGTCTGTTTCATGCCGTGGGATTTGCACTTGAAGTGTATAAAACCCATCTTGGCATGTGGAATTACCCGGATGCGGCTTATAGCAAGGTATTCGGCGTGCCGTTGTTTACCGGTTTCATGTATGCGGCAGTGGGGAGTTACATCATTCAGGCTTGGCGATTATTTGATTTGCGTATCCGGCATCATCCGCCGTACTGGATGGCGGTTCTTGCGGCGCTGGCGATCTATACAAATTTTTTCACCCATCACTTCATCGGTGATTACCGTTGGTATATCACTGCCTTTGTGCTGGGTTTGTATGCGCGCACGCGAGTGGTTTTTCGTCCGCTACACAGAGACCGCCACATGCCATTGCTTTTGGCGTTTGTCTTGATCGGCTTTTTCCTCTGGTTGGCTGAAAACATCAGCACGTTCTATGGGATTTGGCGTTATCCAAACCAGATGGGGGCTTGGGCAAAGGTGAGCTGGGGGAAATGGAGCTCATGGTCATTGCTTGTCATCATGACGTTCACCATTGTGGCCGGTCTGAAGCATGTGAAAGCCACGATCCATGTGCCCGAGGAATAACCCCGCGGTAAAGCAAGACGACTTTAGTGATCGCTGCTAGGTCTGCCTGCCTTGGCAGTAAAAGGTGGTTTGGCCAGCCAAACCAGGGCGACCACCGACAAGAACAAAATGCCAAGAAATTGAAAGATCTCATTGAAGGCGATTTGTGCAGACTGGTTGGCGATCATGTTTTCCACCACCGCCGCGCCACGTTGTAAATCGCCATTGCCGTATTCGCTGACATGTTGCAAAACCGTGGGGTCATAGGCCGAGACATGCTCGGTGATATGTGCATGATGCGTTGTGCCACGGCTGCTCCATGCATATGTGGTCAGTGACGCAGCGAAGCTGCCACCCAAGGTGCGCAGAAATGTCATCAGGCCAGAACCAGCGGCGATTTCGTGCTGATCAAGATCAGACAGCACAATCTGCAGAATTGGCATGAAGAACAGTGCCAGACCAATGCCTTGTAAAAACTGTACCCAGGCGATGTGAGCAAAGTCGATATCAAGATTAAAGCCAGCCCGCATGAAACAAGTGATCGCCATCATTGCGAAAGCAAAGCTGGTGAGTATGCGCAAATCAAATTTGTGTGCGTATTTGCCGATAAATGGCACCGCAAGAACTGGAAAAATCCCGATGGGTGCTGTGGCAAAACCGGCCCAGATTGCGGTATAGCCAAGATTGAGTTGCAGCCATAGTGGAATCAGGATACCGACACTGAAAAACGCACCGTAGCCCACCACCATGGCGATGGTGCCAGTGGTGAAGTTGCGATGCCGGAACAGGCGTAAATCAACGATAGGGTCATCATCGGTCAGTTCCCAGATTACAAACGCAATCAGGGAGATGACGGCCACAATGGCCAGAACAACAATCGTTGTGCTGGCAAACCAGTCTTCGTCATTGCCTAGATCCAGCAAAATTTGCAGTGCGCCAACACCCAGCACCAATGTGGTCAGGCCGATGTAATCCATCTTGGGTTTGTCGCGCTTCTCTGGGCGACCTTTCAGCTGTGAGCCAACCACCAGACTGGAGAAAATCCCGATGGGAATGTTGATGTAGAAAATCCATTCCCAACTGTAGTTCTCGGTAATCCAGCCACCAAGAATCGGCCCGGAGATCGGCGCGACAACAGTGACCATGGCAAGCAATGCCAGTGCTTGTCCGCGCTTTGCAGGGGGGTAAATAGAAAGCAGCAGGGCTTGAGTCACGGGATACAAAGGGCCTGCCAACAAGCCTTGCAGTGCGCGTGCGACAACCAACAACCCCATGGTATGTGCGAGGCCACATAAAAATGAGGCGACCACAAACCCCATCGTGGACCACATGAACAATTTGCGTTCACCGAAGCGGCGGGTTAGCCAGCCGGTCAGTGGCAGTGCAATAGCAGTGCTGACAGCAAACGAGGTGATGACCCATGTGGCTTGGTTGGCACTACCACCAAGGTTGCCGGAGATCGTGGCCAGCGAAACATTGGCGATTGTGGTGTCAAGCACCTGCATGAAACTGGCCAAAGCAAGGCCAAAGGTGGTCAATGCCACATTGGGTGGACGAAACTCGGCGGGTTGGGCGGCAGCTGACATGTGCGTGCGTTAACGCTGCTCAGCTTGAGACAGGTTGCGTTCAATAATGCGTTCAATGTGCTGATCGGCATCATGCAGCACTTTCGCATAAGCATCGGTTTGCAACACGGGCTGGTTGGTTTGTGTTGCCGGAAGTACATCGCCCTGCTGATTGTGTACATCCACGATGACGCTCATGCTCATCCCCAAACGAAGCGGATGTGCGGCCAGTTGGTCGCGATCGAGGCGAATACGGACAGGAATACGCTGCACGATCTTGATCCAATTGCCACTGGCATTTTGCGGTGGCAACAAAGCAAACGCACCGCCTGTGCCAAGCCCCAAACTGGTGAGTGTGCCGGTATAAGCCACCTGTTTTCCGTACACATCCGCGGTGAGTTTGGCGGGCTGCCCAAGACGCAGGTTATGCAGCTGGGTTTCCTTGAAATTGGCATCCACCCACACATCATTCAAAGGAATCACTGCCATGAGTGGCTGGCCAGCTTGAATCCGTTGTCCCAGTTGCACGCTGCGCTTGGCGATGAAGCCATCAATCGGGGCGACAATCGCTGTGCGCTGGTGATTGAGGTACGCCTGCCGCAATTGACTGGCAGCGGCTTGTACCTGCGGTTGACTGGCGACGGTGGTGGCGTCCACCAAGGCGCGGCTTCGTGCCAACTGACCATGTGAAGATGCCAGCGCAGCTTCTGCGGATTTAAGTTGCGTCATGGCATGTGCCAATTCTTCTGATGACACGGCACCTTCAGCAACCAAATCACGTCGGCGCTCCACATCATCACGCGCCTGCTGGATCACGATTTCGCGTGCAGTGAGATCGGCTTGCGCACTGTTGACACTGCTAAACAAGCCACGTACTTGACGCACGGTGAGTGCAAGTTGCGCCTCGGCTTGTGCTAACGCAACCTGTGTGTCATTGGGATCAAGCTGTACCAGCGTTTGCCCTGCGGTGACGCGCATCCCGTCATCGGCATGAATGGCAATGACGGTGCCGGTTGTTTGCGAGGTAATACTGACGATATCGCCTTGCACATAGGCATCGTCTGTCTCTTGTTGCCAGCGCCAGATAAAGAGATACAGCATCAGCCACACAAGACCAGCAAGAATCACTACGGTTAAAAGAACAAGTAATGCACGCTGCCGTTTGCCGCCTTTGTTATTTGTATGCGCTGTGGCCTGTGTATCGGGGGACGTTGCGGAAGATCGGCTCATGGGGTGTGCTCAACAGTGGCAAATGACTCCAGCGGCAAACCGCCGCCAAGCGCCTGATAAAGTTGGATTGAAGTGCTGCGTTGCGTCGCAAGCAAAGCGCTGATTTCTGTATCGAGATGCAGCAAGGGTTGCTGGGCATTGAGTACATCAATGCGCGTTGCAAGACCTGCCTGATAGCGCTTTTCGACACGCGTATGGGCTTGCTGCGCGGTCATGCGCGCTTGTTGCAAATGCGTCATGCGCGTAGATAGCTGGCGAAGTGCCTGAAGCGCATCGACGGTTTCCCGCAGGGCATGTAACAGGGTTTGGTTGTAGGTAGCGACAGCAAGGTCGTAATCGGCACTGTGGGCATGTACTTGCTGACGACGTGTCTGCCCATCCCAGATGGGTAGGCTGATGGCAGGGCCGGCATTCAGCAACAGCGCTTTGCTACTGAACAGGTCACCCAGCCCACCGGCAATCAACCCAGCAATGGCCGAAAGATTAATGGAAGGGTAAAACGCCATGTTGCTGGCATCCAGTTGACGTTGTGCGGCTTCAACGCGCCAGCGTGCGGCAAGCAGGTCCGGACGACGCACCAGAAGATCGCTGGAAACCACAGTTGGACTAGCCAGTGAAGCGGTAGATAAACGCGGACGAGACAGTGTTGCTGCATGCGCGGGTGTGTTGCCGGTCAGCTCCGCTAGTGCATTGCGCAAGGCATCAATATGCTGCTCCATTGCAGCCGACTGTTGGCGTGCAGATGCGGTGACGCTTTGTTGCTGGTGCAAGGCGATTTTGTTGTCGATGCCCGTGTCGATGCGCTTTTGATACAACTGTTCCAGTTGCTGGCTGCGGTTGATGTCATCGTTGCTTAAATCGCGTGCATCGTACGCCTGTGCCAGCATGACGTAGGTCTGTGCAATATTGCTTGCCAGTGTGAGCCGCGCTGCCTGTGCGTCGATTGCTGTTGCTTTCGCCAGCCCGACTGCCGCCTGCCATTGCTGACGCTGCATACCCCACAGATCCGGCTTCCATGTGAAGTTCAGCATCCAGATATTGGCGACATTGAAGCTGCCACCACGCTCTTTACCTGCCAGTGATTCGGGAAGCTGAGTGCCGGACGCCTGGGCGCTGGCGTTGAGTGTAGGTTGGCGCGTGGCATTCACAAGTGCAGCGTGTGTGTGTGAATTGCGGGTGCGTGCATCCACCGCATCCAGCGTGGGGGATTGCTTCAGCGCGGTGTCGATCAATTGATCAAGCTGGGGATCCCCCAGTCTTGTCCACCAGTGTGTGTCAGGCCATTGTGCTGTTGGCATGTCTGTGGCTTGCTGAGTTGCAGTTTCAAGAGGCAACTGCCCGACATCACGCAGCGCAATAGGGGCGCTAAGTTGTGGCTGGCTGGCACAGCCGACCAGCAGGCCTAGGGTGAAGACAAGCGGGGCAAGCTTCGGCATGCCATTAATCCTTTAACTGCAGGTTGTCACGCACCTGTGCAAGCAGTTGCATCAGGTGTTCCTGATGGGTGTCATCCATGGAAAAGAACGCACGCTCAAGAACGCGCTGCCCGCATTGGTCGATATCCCGCCACATTTGTTGGCCACGCTCGGTGAGGTGGATATCCAGTGCGCGACGGTCATTGGGGTTATGGGTGCGTTGGATGAGTTGCCTGGCTTCCAGTTTGTCGAGTAGCCGCGTCATCGCTCCCGGGTTGAGGTCGGCAATGCGTGCAAGATCAGTAACACCCGCACTGCCGTTAACCAGTGCTTTCAGGGTGATGAACTGAGTGAGGTTCAACTCATGACCGGCGGCTGCCAATTCAAATTGCATGCGCCCCCAGAGCGCATCACGCGTTTGTCTGAGTAAAAGTCCCAGTGAAGAGCCGCTGCATGCCGGCTGAGGCGATGGAATTGTCATAGCGGGGCAATTTATTAGCCCGTGCAATGTTTGTCAATGCAACTATTGCGTGCGCAATTAGATGCCGGGTGTGCGGTGTAATACCAGCTCAAGTACAAACTTGCTGCCAAAGAACGCCAGTACAAGCAGCAACATGGCGCCTAATGTCCAGCGCACGGCAGTGATGCCTCGCCAGCCATAGAGTCGGCGGCCAAGCAATAACGCGGCAAATGCCAGCCAAGACAGAATACTCAAGACGGTTTTATGCACGAGGTGTTGCGCAAACATATCCTCAATGAACAACGCACCCGTCAACAGGGCGGCGGTGAGCAGCACAAACCCAAAGCGAATGGTGCGGAATAACAGGCTTTCAAGTTCCGTCAGCGGAGGCAAGGCGCGTAGCCACGTATGGAAACTGCGCCTGCGCAGGGCGCGTTCCTGCAGCCAAAGCAGAATGGCTTGCCACGCAGCAAGTGCAAGCGTGGCATAGGCCAGCAGGGCCAGCCACGCATGCAGAAGCAATCGCCAGTCCAATGGGGTGGATGGGCTTGTATTCGGTATGAGTGCAAAAAGCAGAAGTAAAAGCGCTGCCTGCGGGAAAACCACAACGCCAAGCGCACGCATTCGCCCCAAAAGCCCGGTCAGTGTTGTCAGGAGCGCCATTCCAAGCGCCACCAATGACAAGGCGGAAAAGAAGTGAAGGTCACTCGTGCCACGCGCTGTCCATGACAGCCAATGATGCAGAGCGTGCAGCGCAAGTGCTGGGGTTGCCAGCCATAACCAGCCGTAATGGCGCGTGATTTGCCCGTGGCGTGCTTCCGCGGCCAGCCAAAGTGTTGCTGCCAGATAAAAAGCGATGGAAAGAAGAATGACTATCATTTGAGAAGTTTCGCATATCGATGCGATGACGGGGCAACCGTTATACTTGGATATCTTCAATTTTTAGTTGTAAGGGTGCACCCGCGTGTTTGAATCACTGACCCAGCGTTTATCTGGCACCATCGAACGCCTGCGCGGCCGTGGCCGCCTGACCGAATCCAATATCAGCGAAGCCGTGCGTGAAGTGCGTATTGCCTTGCTTGAAGCCGACGTGGCACTACCTGTTGTACAAGCATTGGTGCAGCGCATCAAGGTGCGTGCGGTGGGGCAGGAAGTGATGCGCTCGCTCTCCCCGGGGCAGGTGTTGGTCAAGATTGTACGCGACGAACTGGCGGCGGTGATGGGGTCGCAGGCCAGCGATTTGAATCTTAATGTGCCAGCCCCCGCGGTCATTCTGATGGCAGGTCTGCAAGGTGCTGGTAAAACAACAACAGTCGGTAAGCTGGCCAAGCACCTGAAAGACAAACGTAAGAAGAAGGTGATGGTGGTATCTGCCGACGTGTACCGCCCGGCTGCCATCGAACAATTGCAGACCCTGGCCGGGCAGGTCGGTGCGGTGTTCTTTCCGTCCGATGTTTCACAGAAGCCGGAAGTCATCGTCAAGGCGGCGATCGACGAAGCAAAGAAGACGTTTGCTGACGTGCTGATCGTCGATACTGCCGGTCGCACCAGCATCGATGACGCCATGATGGCCGAAATCAAGGCGCTGCATGGTGCGGTGAACCCGGTCGAAACCCTGTTCGTGGTCGATTCGATGACCGGCCAAGACGCTGCCGTCACCGCCAAACACTTCGGTGAGGCGCTGCCGCTGACCGGCGTGGTGCTGACCAAGACCGATGGCGATGCGCGCGGTGGTGCGGCGCTGTCGGTGCGTTACATCACTGGCAAGCCGATCAAGTTCGTCGGTGTGGGTGAAAAACCCGACGGGCTGGATGTCTTCCACCCCGATCGTGCCGCAGGCCGCATCCTTGACATGGGCGACGTGCTGTCGCTGGTTGAGCAGGTTGAATCACAGGTAGACAAAGACAAGGCCGCCAAGCTTGCTGAGAAGGTCGCCAAAGGCAAGAAGTTCGACCTCAATGACATGCGTGATCAGTTTGAGCAAATGCAGAACATGGGGGGGCTGCACGGCCTGATGGACAAGCTGCCAGGCATGGGGCAATTGCCTGATGCAGTGAAGCAGCAGGTTACCGGTAAAGAGATGCCCCGGATGATCGCCATCATCAATTCCATGACCAAGAAAGAGCGCCGTAACCCTGATTTGCTCAACGGTTCGCGGCGCGCCAGAGTGGCGCGTGGGTGCGGCTTGACGCCAGCGGATGTCAATCGTTTGCTCAAGCAATACCAGCAAATGGAAAAGATGATGGGCAAGCTGGGGCGGGGCGGCATGAAAGGCATGATGCGTGGGCTATCCGGGATGATGGGTGGGCGTGGCGGTTTGCCTTTTCGTTGAGACGGGTGTGCAATAAATGACTGGGTTCACCTCGGAGACTGTGATGCAGCAACGCCTCGATTATCAAGCCGCTTCACCTGATGCCCTGAAAGCGATGTTGCGTCTTGAACAGCATGTACATCGGAGTGGGTTAAGCCCGGCGTTACTTGAACTGGTGAAAATGCGGGTCTCGCAGCTCAATGGCTGTGCATGGTGTCTGGACATGCACAGCAAAGATGCGCGAGCCATGGGTGAAACCGAACAGCGCCTCTATTTGCTCTCGGCATGGCGTGACGCGCCGTGCTATAGCGCCAGCGAGCGCGCAGCATTGGCCTGGACGGAGGCTGTGACATTGGTGGCAAAGACACAGGATGTTGCCGACCCGATATACGAGGACGTTCGTCGTCATTTCGACGAGCAGCAGTTGGTTGATCTGACGCTTGCGGTTATCGCCATCAATGGCTGGAACCGTTTGAATGTGGCATTCAGAACCACGGTGGGCGATTACGTCAGCCCGCATGGCAATAAACAGTAAGGGTAATGCGCGGATATCTGTATCGGTTTTGAAATAAACCCAAATACCCGTTATACTTGTTGGCTTACCCGGTCACCCCGACCGCTGGGCAACACAGAGAAATTATTATGGTCAAGATTCGCCTTACCCGTGGTGGCGCCAAGAAGCGTCCTTTCTATCACATCATCGTCACCGACGGTCGCAGCGCCCGTGATGGCCGCAATATCGAACGTCTGGGTTACTACAACCCGGTGGCACAAGGTCAAGAAAAGCGCGTTGAGCTGAACCTTGAACGCGTCAAGTATTGGGTGGATAACGGCGCTCAGTTGACCGATAAAGTGGCCGATCTCTACAAGGCTGCCGGCAAGGCCGCTGCCTGATTTTTTGCGCCACATAGACGTGGCGCAAATTAAAGACGTCCTCATGAACGCACCAGTAAACGATCAGCGGATGATTACCGTCGGTCGGTTGCATGGTGCGTTTGGCGTTCGTGGGGAAGTCAAGTTGGAAAGTTTCACAGCGCCAGAAATGGCGATTGCCCGCTATCAGCCTTGGACACTTCGTGATGCACGCGGTGTTGAGCGCCAGTGCGAAGGTGTGAAAGTACGGCGTGGCGGCAAGGGCTTGATTGCCGTTTTTCCTGACATCATCGACCGTGATGCGGCAGAAGCGTTGCGCAACGTGGACGTATCGGTACCGCGTTCGGCGTTGCCACCACCTGCAGAAGGTGAGTACTACTGGGTTGACCTTGAAGGCCTGCGTGTATGCAATCAAGCAGGGATTGAACTTGGGCGCGTGGCTTACCTCTTTAACAACGGTGCGAATGATGTTGTTGTGGTGCAAGGTGAGCGCGAGCGAATGATTCCGTTTGTGCAGCCGGATTTCGTGACCGCGGTGGATTTCACCACACAAACCTTGCATGTGGATTGGGACGCAGACTTCTAAGTGCGTATCGATCTTGTCAGCCTGTTTCCTGAGTTTGTTGCGCAAATCGCAGGGCATGGCGTGGTTGGGCGTGCGCTTGAACGTGAGCTGCTTTCGCTTCACTGCTGGAATCCCCGCGATTACGCCGAAGGCAATTACCGACGCGTTGATGACCGTCCGTTTGGCGGTGGTCCTGGCATGGTGATGCTGATTGAGCCATTGCGTGCTGCCATTCAGGCCGCACGTGCGGCAACCCCCGACATGCCCGCACGCGTGGTGTATCTCAGCCCGCAAGGGCAGCGCTTGGATCAGCGTAAAGTACGCGAACTGGCTGCGTTACCGCGTTTGATTCTGCTTTGTGGGCGCTATGAAGGTGTGGATGAGCGCTTGTTACAGGCAGAAGTCGATGAGGAAATTTCCATCGGCGACTATATTTTGTCGGGTGGCGAGTTGGGTGCAGCTGTTGTGGTTGATGCAGTGGCTCGCTTGCAAGAGGGGGCATTGAATGATGCCGATTCAGCCATTCAAGATAGTTTTGAAGGTGATGGACTGTTGGATTGCCCGCATTTCACGCGGCCGGTTGAGCATCCATTAGGGCGCGTGCCGGATGTATTGCTGTCGGGTAATCACGCGCAGATCAATCAATGGCGCCGTATGCAGTCCTTGGGGCGAACCTATTTGCGCCGGCCAGATTTGCTGGAGGCGATGCATCTCTCGAAGCAAGATCAAACATTGCTGGATAGATTTCTTGCCGAGACGGCAGCGTTCGAACAAACAGCGTCTGGCAAGACAAGCGATAAATAAGCCGCGCTTGCTGGCGCAGCGTGGAAAAATACCGGTATAATGCGCGGCTGGGTTTACCCAGTACGTTTTACAGTGCCATGACGCGGGTCCACGTGCACTCGCGCAACAACGACTCCAACAGGCGCGTGCCAAGCACGCACACTATTTAAGGTTAAAACCATGAACAAGCCCTCAATTCATACCCTCGTTCAGGATTTCGAATCCGCACAGATGGCACGCAAGCTGCCTGATTTTGGCCCCGGTGATACCGTGGTGGTCAGTGTCAAAGTGAAGGAAGGTAACCGCGAGCGTCTTCAGGCGTATGAAGGTGTTGTGATCGCGAAAAAGAATGCCGGTCTGAATTCCGCATTCACTGTACGCAAAATTTCTTATGGCTATGGTGTGGAACGTGTGTTCCAGACGCATAGCGCCATCATTGACTCGGTGGAAGTCAAGCGCCGTGGTGCAGTGCGCGCCAGCAAGCTGTATTACCTGCGTGGTTTGGAAGGTAAGAAAGCACGCATCAAGGAAGATCTGGCAGGCAATGCCAAGGCACGTGCGCGTGCTGCTGCAGCCGCCGCTGAAGCCAGTGCTGCTGAATAATCCAGATTGTCTTGGATTAGTAAAAAACGGCCACCTTCGGGTGGTCGTTTGCGTTTGAGGGGAATTTATCCATGGATGCGCTGCTGACGGTTCGGGCTGATCTTTGGCTTTGGGCAGCGCGTTTTTTCAAGACGCGGGCGCTGGCAAAGCAGGCGATAGAAACCGGCAAAGTTGACGTTGCAGGGCAACGGATCAAACCATCCCGCATGTTGCGAGTGACTGACGTGCTGTGCATTCAGCGCGGTGATGAGCGCTTTGAAGTGACGGTGACTGGGTTGAGTGAGCGGCGTGGCTCGGCAACACTTGCGCAACAGTTGTACCAAGAATCAGAAGCGTCGAAGGTGATGCGCGAGCAAGTACGCGCACAGCGTGCCGCCGAACGTGCGGGCTATCACCCACCAGAAAGCAAGCCAGACAAACGCGCGCGACGTTTGATTCGCGCGCTTGGTGATATTGATGCGTTCTGAGGAAATGCGTTAACTGGCAGAGAATTGGCCTGCTTCAGCTTCAGCCAAAATCGCAGCGCTCTCGCAGGCGATATCTTCCACACAGGCGTCCATCTGCGCGCGGCGTGTACGGAAGCTCAAGACACAGACACGCCCCAGAAAGCGTTCGCCAATTTGTGCGCCAGTGAGCATAACGCGTCCACGGCGGGTGACACGCTCCATCAATGCGCGTGTTGCGGCATTTTTTGCTTCTTGCGTGGCAAGTGCAGGGCTTTCGAGATGAAAGGCAAACAGTGAAAGCTGTGGGTTTGCATCCATGACGATGCCTGGGATGCGTGCTACTTGCTCAGCTGCCCAAAGGGCCAGCTGACGTTTTTCAAGCAGTGCGGCGCGGTAGCGCTCAGTACCGAATAATTTTAAGGTCAACCAGACGCGCAGCCCGGGGAACCCACGGGAGAGATCTGGGCCATATTGCGCAGGGTCGTAAAACGCACTTTGATTCTCTGGAAGGTAGCCCGCTTCCGACGAATGAAGTGCGCGCAATGCCTCACCATGACGCACCAGAAGCGCACCTGTGCCGTAGGGAAGGAACATCCCCTTATGTGGGTCCAGGGTGAGCGAGTCCGCACGTGACAAGCCAGCAAGCAGTGGTCGCAGTTCAGGCACCATATGAAAGAACGCACCGTAAGCGCCATCCACATGGTGCCAAAGCCCTTCACGCTGGCAGAGATCGGCAATGCTATTCAGCGGATCAACAGCACCGGTATTGGTAGTGCCTGCCGTTGAGAACACCATGAAAGGTGTCAGTCCAGCAGCGCGGTCGTCGGCAATGGCTGCTTGCAAGGCATCAATACGCATGCGGAAATCTGCGTCCACATCAATCATTCGAACCCGGTCATGCGCAATTCCGGCCAAACGTGCAGCTTTACTGATGGAATGATGCGATTGCGACGAGACATAAAGCGTGCCGGAACGTATGTCCGTCCCGAGGTGTTGTTCACGTGCGCAGGCAATGGCATTAAACATCGCCATTGAACCACCAGTGGTGAACAGCCCACGCGCTTCAACAGGAAATTGCATCCATTCGCGCATCCAGTCGAGAGTGTTAGCTTCAAGCTGTACCAGTGCAGGTGAGGCTTGCCAGATGCCGGTATAGCGGTTGGTGGTGTCCGCAATGAAATCTGCAAGTGCTGCAGGGTAAATGCCGCCACCGGGGATATAGGCCAGATAACCGGGGCTTGGCGTACCAAATGAACGTGGAATCCATGTATTGAACAGCGGGTCAAGCAGGGCATCAAGTGAGCTGCCTTGCAGCGGCTCATCTTCTTTCAGCGAACGGCAAAGATCTTCAATGTCAGTGAGGTCGCCGCAACTGGGCGCATGCTGTAAATCGATCAAGTGTGCCACGCTGCGTTGCAGCACATTCTCGCCCATGGCAAGCATTTCTTCAGCGGTCAGTTCAAGATTGGCAGGGTCGTTCATGGCAGCGCTCGTTATCAAAAACCTGTAGCACATCAGCTTGCGCCGTACTTTGTGCGGGCGGCAAGTGCAACAAGTCTTGGGTGTCCTTGGGTGGTGGTTGATACGTTTAAGCTGTTACATCCGTGAGGTTGGTTTTAGGATAGTGAGATGACTAATGGAGAGTTCACCATGACAACGTTCCAGACCAAAGCAGTGCATGCAGGACGTGAGGACTTCACATCACTGTGTGTGCATGCACCGCCTCTGGATTTATCCACCACCTATCCGATCGCTGCCTTGGATGTGGGAACCGCCAGTTTTGATGCGTTGATTGCCGGGCAGGCAACGGCAGAGAACCCGATTTATGCCCGCTTGCACAACCCTACGGTAGCGCGCGCCGAACAGGCGATTGCGGTACTGGAAGGAACCGAGGCCTGTGTGGCATATGCCTCGGGAATGGCAGCGTTGACGGCGGTATTGATGGAGCGTGCCCAGCACGGAAAACATGTAGTGGTGGTGCGGCCTTTATATGGAACATCGGATCACTTACTGGCCAGTGGGCTGTGTGGCTTGCAGGCCAGCTTTGTGAATGATGCTGCCGAGATTGCATCCAACCTTCGGCCAGAGACGGCGTTGGTCATTATTGAAACACCGTCTAATCCCACGTTGAATCTGATCGATATCCGTGCAGCCGTGCAAGCTGCGGGTAGCGTGCCCGTTCTTGTGGATTCGACATTTGCTTCCCCGGTATTGCAGCGCCCCGCTGAATTGGGAGCCACTTATGTATGGCACAGCGCAACGAAATTTCTAGGTGGGCATGGGGATGTGATTGCCGGGGTGATTTGTTGCTCGGAAGCGGTGGCTGCACCTTTGCGTGTTATACGGGCAGCCACCGGGGCTTTGTTGCATCCGTTGTCCGCGTATTTGCTGCATCGTGGTCTTCCCACATTGAAACTGCGCGTTGAGGCCGCACAAGCAAATGCGATCATTCTGGCGCAACGCTTGTCTGAGCATCCTGCTATTCATCGCGTTTTTTACCCGGGGCTGCCGGGGGCTGCCAACGGACATTTAGTGGGAACCCAGATGGCGGGTCCAGGCGCATTGATGTCAATGGATGTCAAAGGTGGGCATGAGGCCGCAGCACGTGTCATGGCCAAGGTGAAGATTATGACGCCAGCCGTCAGTCTTGGCTCAACCGATAGCCTGATTCAGCACCCTGCTGGTTTGACGCATCGCATGGTGCCTGAAGCCGCGCGTGAAGCCGCAGGAATTACCCCAGGCTTGTTGCGGCTCTCCATTGGTATCGAAGATGTAGAAGATCTTTGGAAAGACCTGCAGCAGGCGCTTTCTTAAATACAACAGCGGCGAGGTGGTGAGCCTCGCCGCATTTACAAAGAGATTGTCAGAACCTATACGCAACGTTGCGTTTCAGCGTTTCCCGCCGAGTAAGCTGCCACCGACCTTCAGAAGATCGCCAAGCCCAAGCTTGCCGTCACCATCCTGGTCAAGGAGTGAGCCCAGCAATTGCCCGGCAGTGCCACTCTGCTGGCGAATCGATTGTTGTTCTTGGCTGAGCAGACTGCCTAGCGCATTCGCATTTCCACCACTCACCTGCTTCCCCAGATACGCCATGACGATTGGGGCAAGGATCTGCATCAACTGACCGGCTTGTGCGTTTTGCAGCCCCGTTGCCTGGGCAATACTGCTTTGCGCACCCTGTTGTTTCGCACCCAGAATATGCCCAAGAATACCTGCTCCATTGGTTGCCGCAGCATTGCCTTGACCACCAAGAACCGTACTGAGTACCGAGCCGATATCAAGCCCACTGTGATTGGTCTGCAATGCGCCAAGCAATGCCTGTGCACCTTGCGGTTTGGCAGCATTATTGCCGAGCGCACCCATTAGGAATGGAAGTGCCGAGCCAATGGCGCCCGCTGCTTGTTTTTGATCAACACCTAGTTGTGTCGCGATTTGTTGAAGTGGCGCACCTTGCAGCTGTGCCAAAAGATCGTTGGTGAGATTCATAAAGGAGACTCGAAAAAGTGGGATGAAAAGAGCTTATTCGGGACGTGGTGTTGTGGGTGTGCTGGGCGGAAGAACCGGGACTTCCACGGTGGGTTGACGCCCGGTCAATGTCTGCAAGAAAGCAACGATGGCTTGTACTTCGTCATTGTTCAAAACTTGTCCTAATTGACTATCACCCATGATGGCAACAGCATCGGCGAGATCCCAGATTTGCCCGCTATGAAAATAAGGGGCGGTCAGTGCGATGTTACGCAGTGGCGCAGCACGGAAAACATATTCGTCTGCGGCGGTATTGGTCACCGCAAAACGTCCCTTGTCACCGGGGGGTAAAACGTCTGACCCTGGTTTAGTGCGGACACCAAATGGGAAGTAAGCCTGTCCACCTAAATTGACGCCCGAGTGACAAGCAATACACCCCTTATTCATGAACAAGGAAAGCCCGCTGCGTTCTTCTTCGTTCAAGGATTCAGTGCCAGCAAGGAAGCGGTCGAAGCGTGAATCTGGGGTAATGAGTGTGGTTTCAAAGGCTTCAATGGCTTGTGCCATGTTTTCGAAGTTGACCGGCTGTTCTTGTCCTGGGAAGGCTTTTGTAAATGCTTCGACATAAGCTGGGATGCTGCGTAGTGTTTCCTCCACGCGTTCCGGCGTATTATTCATTTCCACGCTGGCTTGTACCGGGCCTTTTGCTTGTTCGGCAAGATCACTGGCACGGCCATCCCAAAACTGCGCCTTGTTGAATACGGCATTGAGAACAGTGGGTGAGTTGCGAGGGCCTTTCTGCCAGCCGTGTCCAATCGAGGTTGGGACGTTGTCGGCTCCGCCTGT
>CAYZUG010000006.1:99054-100229 GCA_964481865.1 uncultured Thermomonas sp.
ATAAAGCCATGCTGCGCGTGGTTTTCCAAGGCGAACAACCAATGTATTTTTTCCTGTTTGCGCATCGGATGTGGCATCCGGAAAACCATTGATCAGCAAAAGATTGGCAGTCAGTAAAGCAAAACTGATTCCTGTGTAGGCGGTTTCAATAGCAAATGCTTGTCGCTGCACATAGTCTGCCCCAAGCACAACCAACCCCCATGCCATCGCAACCGATAATTCACCCAAACCACGTGTCATCAATGCGAAGGGGGGGGCGGAGTATGCCCAAGCAAAAAATACTCCAGCCATGCCAATCCATAACAAACCGATGCCGCTGAACCAGACCAGTAGCAAACCTGCCGGAATCAACGCCAATAGCAGCCAGCTGGCGAGTGTCGCTGTTTCGTGCTCGGTTACGATGCCTTGTTGAATGAGGCGCGAACCACCTGAGAAAGGAAACAAGCCATTCTGATTGGCTGCATCCGTTCCATTGCGTGCGTCGTGATAGTCATTCAGAACATTGGCGCCAGCATGTGCAATCACCGCCAAGAAAACTGTTATCACGGCTTTGATATGCCAAGGATCATTGCCTTGTTGCCATGACAGCGAAAGACCCAGCAGGCAGGCAGCAACAGTGAGCAATAAAAATCCCGGACGCGTCATGCGTAGCCAGAGTGTCCAAGGATGTGATGCAGGCGTAGGGCGTTGAGAGAGTGCAGGTATCGACATCTGCGTATGGTACGACGACAGCCTCAAGGGGATTGAGGCTGTCGTGGTCATACTGTTGGTAAGGTGGCGGCTTACACCGGCAGCGACACCAATGGATTGCCGTCCATCGGGTCGTCTTTCTTGGACGCCAGCGCTTTATCCAAGTCGATCCCCAGTGCCTTGGCTACACCAGCACCGTAGGCCGGGTCGGCGGCGTGGCAGTTGCGGATGTGGCGGAACTTGACGAACTCGGGCGCGTCGCCCATGCCGCGCCCGGTGTTGCCGAACAGCGCTTCCTTCTGCGCATCCGTCATCAGGCGGAACAGGTTGCCGGGTTGCTCGAAGTAGTTGCTGTCGTCCTCGTGGAAGCTCCAGTGCTTGGCGTCGCCGTTGATCTTCAAAGGCGGTTCGGCAAACTCGGGCTGGCCCTGCCACTGGCCGAAGCTGTTGGGCTCGTAGTGCGGGGCGCTGCCGTAGTTGTCGTC
>CAYZUG010000007.1:0-97531 GCA_964481865.1 uncultured Thermomonas sp.
GTTCTTCTTCAGTCAGCAGGGAGCGAACATCAAACAGGTCGTACGGATGCAAGGCCATAGCTTCACTCAAGTTTTGTCGAATTGCCATTGTAATCGCGCATGCTGTACAACTGGTACATTCGATTCGACCAGTAAGCCCCTGCAAAACGTCGTTCTCTCTCTATCAAGCGCACATTTCGCCAATTTCTGCACAATGGCATCTTCCCTCGCCGCACCTACGCCTTATTTTCCTATATGAAATCCCCCTTCCTTTCACCGCTGTTGCGCTGGCTTGAAAAACTCAGCTCACCCCGTTTGTTTTTACTAGTTGGCCTGTTGCTTTTTCTTGATTTATTGATACCCGATGTCATTCCTCTGGTTGATGAGGTGATTCTTGGGCTTGCCACCTTGCTTTTGGCGCGCTGGAAAAAAGACAAGCCTGAGCTTGAACATCCAACGCCCCCCAAACTTCCCTAGCAACACGTCAGTAGCCATCACCAGCACATGCCATGCAACTGATCGACAGCCATAGCCATTTCGATGTCGCAGCGTTCGCCGATGACCGCGCTGCCGCCTTGCAACGTGCGCAGGCTGCAGGGGTTGTTGCGCAAATCGTCCCCGCCATCAGCGCTGCTGGCTGGAGCACGTTGCAGCATGTCTGTGCAACGCACGTGGGTTTGTATCCTGCATACGGGCTACACCCGATGTTAATTGCCGAACACCAGCCGCAGCATCTTGTGTTGTTGCGTGAGTGGATTGAACGCGAACACCCTGTTGCCATTGGCGAGTGCGGCCTGGATTATTTCGTTGAGGGTTTAGACCGCGAAGCACAGCACATCTACTTCGTGGCGCATTTGCAACTGGCACGCGCGTTTGACCTTCCCCTGATCATCCATGCCCGACATGCCGTGGATGCAGTGATTGCAGCCATTCGCCGCATCGGTGGATTGCGCGGTGTTGTGCACAGTTTTTCTGGAAGCGCGCAACAAGCCGAACAATTGCATCGGCTTGGGTTTTTACTGGGCATTGGCGGCCCCATCACATACCCGCGTGCGCAGCGTTTACGCACGCTGGCAAGCCAGATTCCTTTGGAACAACTGCTGCTTGAAACCGACGCTCCCGATCAACCCGGCGCATCACATCGCGGCCAACGCAATGAACCCGCCTATCTGGTTGATGTCTTGAACGTCATTGCAGAGCTACGCGGCATGACGTGTGCGTCACTTGCCGCTGCCACCACAGCGAATGCAAAACGCTTGTTCAAGCTTCCCTGAGAATACCCACGCAAGCGCTCAACACCATTTTTCTCACGTATGACGTTTGGGTTTCAGCAACATTTCAAGCGCCTTGCCAACCGCCGCAAAAGCAAATGCACCCGTCACATGCGTTGCCGCACCCAGCCCCGCCCCGCAATCCAGTTTCAAGGCTTCATCTTTCGCCAAGTGCGGGCGCACACCACATACGCTGCCATCGGCCTGTGGATAGCGCACATTTTCCAGTGAGTACACTGCAGGAACACCAAAATAACGATCGTGGTTTTTGGGGAAATTGAATTCGCCACGCAATTTTTTGCGAATAAGAGACAGCATCGCATCATGCTCGGTACGCGATAAATCACGCACCCGGATTTGTGTCACATCACTGCGACCACCCGCCGAGCCAACCGTAATGATCGGCTGTTTACGACGGCGGCAATACGCAATCATTTCCACTTTGCTGCGAAAACTGTCACAAGCATCCAACACCAACTCAACCGGCGGCTCCAAATGCGCATCCAAATTGCTGGGCGTCAGAAACTCCGCACGTAAATCCAGAGCAATGTCCGGATTGATAGCGCGACAACGCTCGGCCATCGCGTCAATTTTGGCGCGCCCATACTGTCCGGCAAGTGCCGGCAACTGACGATTGGTATTGGAAACGCACAGGTCATCGGCATCAATCAATGTGAGCTTGCCAATACCACTGCGTGCCAAGGCTTCCACCGCCCACGAGCCCACCCCGCCAATGCCGACAACGGTGACATGACAAGCAGAAAAACGCGTTAACGCCCCTGCGCCATACAGCCGGTCGATACCACCAAAACGATCTTTCAAGTGAGTTTCCATCTGCATAGTGTATGTGCATGCCCCATGCGTCATGTTGCAACTGCACGCACTCTGGGTCATGCTGGTTTCAGCGCCACCATAAAACCTCCTTAATATGTCTGATATTCGCGTTATCAAGAAATATCCAAACCGTCGTTTATACGACACCGAAATTTCCAGCTACATCACCATTGAGGATGTTCGCCAACTGATCATGGATGGCGAAAGTTTTGAAGTACGCGATGCAAAAAGCGGTGAAGACCTGACCCGGCAAGTGTTGCTGCAGATCATCACTGAGCATGAGCAAACCGGCCAGCCGATGCTTTCCACGCAACTGCTCAGCCAGCTGATTCGTTTTTATGGCGACTCGTTACAAGGTTTTATGGGGAACTATCTTGAACGCTCCATGCTGTCGTTCTTGGAACAACAGCAGCAATTCCGCCAACAAATGGGGGGCATGCTGGGGCAAACCCCATGGGCACTGCTGAACCAACTGACCGAACGCAACATGGCGCTTTGGAAAGATTTTCAGCAAAACATCGACACGAGCTTGGGCAACACACCCAACACCAGCGGCAGACACGGTCGCCGCTGAGTTCATCGGAACACAACGTCGTCCGTGCACGCACTTAGCCTGACGACGTTGCCTGTGTGCAAAAACGACGCTGGTAGTCCAATGCTTTCGGCATCAAGGCTTCTAGTTGTTTAATTCGTGTCCCGGCACTGGGATGCGTGGATGCAAATTCCGACGGTGACTGCCCACCTGAAGCACTCTCCATGCGTTGCCACAAGGCAATGGACTCACGCGGATCGAAACACGCGGCAGCCGCCAGCATCAAGCCAAGCTCATCCGCCTGTGTTTCTTGACTGCGCGCATACGGCAAAGCGCTGCCATAGCCATACGCTGACATGACTGTCTGCAGCGTCGATTGATCCATTCCACTGGCGGCACCCGCCATTTGTCCGAGTTGTTCCAGTTTGCCGCGTGTCATGCGCTGGGCACCATGCCGTAATAGCGCGTGCGCGATTTCATGCCCCATGACCACCGCCACAGCATCGTCTGTTTTGGCGACTGGCAATAAGCCGGTGTAGACCGCCATCTTCCCGCCCGGCAAACAAAAGGCATTGACCTGATCGGACTGCAATACGGTCACAGCCCATTGAAATGACGCCTCAATATGACTGGCTTGCATGCCATGTTCGGCTGCCAGAGCATCAGACACTTCAGGAATGCTGTTAATCAAGCGCTTGGCAATACTGGTGATTTTCTGTGTCTCAACGGCATGTTCAGGAAGTGGGCGCTCCTGTTTCAGCATCTGTTGATACGCCTGCAAGCCAAGCGTGCTTTCCTGCTCTGGCGAGATACTTTTATCAATAATGACCACCTCGCCGGTTAACGGGTCAATTCTGCGATTGGAAAACCAATACCAACCGGCATACAGCACAAACGCCACCAAGACCCAAACCCGTAACCCACCTTGCCTGCGCTGCATCATGCGCCTGCTCCTTTCTCTATGTTTCGATTATTTTAGATTTGCCGAACCAGACGAAAACCAACCCGTGCATTGGTCACATCCACACCACCTGCTGTTCGCCATGCTGAGCGCGCTTGTGTGGGCGCACTAGACCATGCCCCGCCACGATACATGCGAACACGGCAGCCTGGGTTCACCCACGCCGCACCATTGGCAGGGGCGCGTCGATACCCCTTATGCCAGCAATCGGCCACCCATTCGCTGACATTTCCACCCATGTCATACAAACCAAAGGCGTTGGCAGAAAAAGACCCCACCGGCGCAGGCCCCCACCAGCCATCTGCATATCCTGCAAAAGCATTTTTCCAATGCCTGCCTTGTGGCGAAACATCCTCACTTCCCGCCAGATTATCAAAACCCTCCGGTGGGCGACCTTCCCCCCAAGGGTAAGTTCCCTGCCCACCCGCACGCAGCGCATATTCAAACTCCGCCTCGCTGGGCAAGCGGTAATACGCACCTGTTTGCTCTGTAAGCCAAGCCGTATAGGCTTCGGCATCACGTGCGGTGACATGCATGACGGGAAGATCATCGGTGGCTGGTTTTCCGTCATAACTGGAACGCCAATCAATTCCACTGCCACGCATGAAATTGCCACTGCGCACATCGTAAGTCATGGAATGTTGTCGATGCGTTGACCGTGGCACATACCCCGTTGCCTCAATGAATTGGCGAAACTCACCCACAGTCACTTCAAAGCGTGACATGGCGAAACCCCGTTCAAACTGCACCAAATGCTGAGGCTGCTCATCAGCACTGGCGCCGTCTTCATCAGCGGGCGCACCCATCAAAAAATCACCATGCGGAATAACCATCAACGACGGCGCACGCCGACCATCAGCCAAGGCATCGGTAAACACTTGCCTCGGGCGAAACAACCCGTAATGGCTGACCCGATCAATACGCTCGCGCAACAGCACACTGACCCGATCGCCTGGCTTGGCAATGCGCAAAATATCCGCCAAACGCTCGCGGGCAAGCTGTAAGTCCACATGCCCCAACGCAATCAACCCTTCATCCCCTAAACGGCGAATACGCTTGACGCGTGCTGCGTCGATGTACGCCCGTGTCTCTGCATTGCCTACTGAATCTTTGCGTGCCTGCTCTGCCCGCGCCAACTGCAGGTTGGCGGCATCAAAATCACTGGCATCTGCATCCGCGCGCGCCAATGCCAATAACGCCGCTTCCACTGCATCAATACCTTGCTGGGCACGCCGCTGCACTGGCCAATACGCCAATGCTTGACGAAACAAAGGCAATGCCCCTGCCTCGTCATCAAGTCGCCCGGCATGCAAAGCCTGTTCACCTGCCACGGTGAGATCAAAGGCCTTTTCCACCCGATCCACCGCCTGCAGATATTGCTGCACTTCCGGCTGATCTGGCCACAAGGTACGCAATACCGTGCTATGCCGCTGTGCAAAACGCAGCGATGCCACATCATCACCGGCATCCAGCGCCATCCATGCTTGCCCCATCAAGGCCGCTTGTGCTTCCTGAAGCAAAGCTTCTGCCTGTGCATCCTCCGGATAAGACAGATGCAATGCCAGCGCCAACGGAATAGCAGATTCCCCCGTTTCAAACAAATCCCCCTGCTGCAATGCCATGCGGATTTCACGCTTGGCCTGCGCTTGGCTTTCAATGCTGACAGCGGGTAACGACCAACTCAGAACACTGGCTAAGGTGTCGTCACCTTGAATGCTCACTTGCCCGGAAGTGGCTTGCACCTGCTCAGATGCAGTATCGGTTGCCGATGACGACACATCAGGCGCAGCCGCTTGCGGCCGGCAACCCAGCAGCAGCAACATCCCAAGCAACACGGCTGTACGCAAAGTCAACTCCATTGATCCGAAGAAACACCCACCAACACCACATGACAAACAACAAAACAAGGCGCGAAACAACGTTCCCACCCGCATAATGTACGGATGAGCATCTGGATTAACACCCCCCAAACCTTACAACCCTATCTCAATGCCCTGCCAGACGTCGTTGGGCTGGATACCGAATTCATCCGTGAGCGCACCTATTGGCCGCAACTCGCACTTGTACAAATCGCGCTGGATGACACCAGCGACGACCGTATTTTATTGCTTGACGCACTGGCACCTGGCATGACGGATGCTATCGCCACACTGCTCTCCACATCGGGCACCACCTTTGTCATGCATAGCCCCAGCGAGGACTTGGTAGCGTTTCAACATTGCTGTGGCCGCTTGCCCGAACGCATCTTCGACACCCAAACCGCTGCTGCCCTGTGTGGTTTAGGCGCAGGTCTTGGCTATCAAAAACTGGTACAGGCCATCACAGGTATTGAACTCAGCAAAGGCGAGACCCGTTCCGACTGGCTGCGTCGTCCGCTTTCGGAAAGCCAACTGCATTACGCCGCCGATGATGTCCGTCACCTGCACAGACTGCAGCTTGAGCTTGCCAAGCAACTTGCACAACTTGAACGCAGCGATTGGCTTGAGGAAGACCAACAGCGGCAACTTGCTGCCGCCAGCCAAGAGAACGACCCCTGGCCGCATCTTTCGATGCGTAGTGCGCAATTTCTCGATGCCCCAGCACAACGTCACCTTCTGCGCATGCTGCGCTGGCGTGACACCCAAGCCCGCACAAGTGACAAACCACGCAGTTGGATTCTGGATAACGAGCTGGCTGTTACCCTGGCACGCCAGCAACCTGCTGACCTCCACAGTTTTCATGCGTTGCTGGATGCCAACAGCAAGTCCCCACGCAGCCTGCGCAACGCATTATGGACCGCATTGACCACCCCACTTGCCGACGAGGAAGCCGCTCCACTTGCACTTGGTGAGCAACGCGACAAGAAGCAACTTCGCGCCCTGCAAGATGCTGTGACGCAACTGGCGAAGCAGTTGAACATCCCCGAAGGCACACTTGCCTCACGCCGCTTATTGGAACAACTGCAAGACGGTAACGGATGGACTGGCACATTGGGCGGATGGCGCAAACACGTGCTTGAAGCAACACTGACCCCACTGCTTGAACACTAAACGATGATCTGTGCAGGGGTAGAGGTTACCCCTCATCTGCCCCTCACCCGGCGCTACGCGCCACCCTCTCCCCGCAAGCGGGGCGAGGGGAATGACTCTCCACTTCTCCCCGCAATGGAGCGAGGAGAATTGCTCTCCCTTCTCCCCGCAGATAGGGCAAGGGGGATTACCCTCACTTCTCCCCGCAATGGAGCGAGGAGAATTGCTCTCCCTTCTCCCAGCAGATGGGGCGAGGGGAATGACTCTCCACTTCTCCCCGCAATGGAGCGAGGGGAATTGCTCTCCCTTCTCCCCGTTTACGGGGAGAAGGTGCCCGAAGGGCGGATGAGGGGCAAACACCATCCACACCAACCAAACGCGCTTGCTGGTTCCCTTGCTATCCACTACACTTTTTTTACACCGCTTCGGGGCCATAGCTCAGCTGGGAGAGCGCGTCGTTCGCAATGACGAGGTCGGGAGTTCGATCCTCCCTGGCTCCACCAACATCCCTTATTACTACCCAGGTTTGAGCCTAGGCAGACTCCCTTTCGAGGCGCTAGCTCCAAGAATCTAGACCCAACAGCATGTCCAAGCTGACCAAGCCACTGGCAGCGACTAAAACTCGGTAGTGGTGAAAACCTCGTCTTCGGGCCAATAAATCGAAGGCAATTGCTCGAAGGCTGGCTTGGCAAATAGATAGCCTTGGAAATAATAGATGCCCAAGTCACGCAGGATACGGTACTCCGCGAGTGTCTCCACACCTTCAGCAATGACTTCAATGGAGAGTGCTTTGCATACACCTAAAATGCCTTGCACGATGGCATACCGCACGGGGTTTGTATCAATGTCACGCACCAGTTCCATATCGAGCTTGATGATGTCTGGCTGAAATTCTGCCAATAAGTTCAAGCCTGAATAACCAGCACCAAAGTCATCAATGGCTGTTTTGAAGCCACGCCGACGGTATTCTTTCAGGATACGTTTGAGGTGTTCTTTATCTACCACACGCTCGTTTTCGGTGATTTCGAAAATCAACTGATGCGTAGGAAATTGATGCCGCTGTGCGGCTTCCAATGTGGTACGAATGCACGCACTTGGCTCATATACTGCATTAGGCAAGAAGTTGATACTGACGTGGCAGCCCATCCCAAGCTGAGCCGCCAAACTCACCGCTTTGACACGACAAGCCTGGTCGAATTGATAGCGGTTGTCATCGTTCACCTGACCCAAAATATGAGCTGCACCACTGCCATCAAGCCCGCGCACCAAGGCCTCATAAGCAAAGACCTGCTTGTTGCGTATATCAATAATCGGCTGAAACGCCATGCTGAACGCTAATGTCAGCGGAGGTCGATCTTGGCAAGACCGGCAAGCAACAAGAGCAGATGTAGGATCTTTCATCATTTCTCAATAAATAGAGGCTGCAGATCAGCTTAAAACTTAGTGATCCACTCCGGTTTTTCTATCCTTGAACCGCCCCATTTTTCTTGAGGCTATTGGATGTATCTACGTCGCTATTGTGGCATAGATGGCCGGTGCTGGTAGTCGTTCGCCTCAGCTTCTGCAAAAGGGATATAGCAAATAGATCAGTACATTTGTGATGTGACAGGCATCTAATTGCGGCGCGTAAACGTATTGACTGTGAACCTCTTACTTCTCAATTCATCATCATGCGCCGCTTTGCGATTTTCACTCTACCGATTCTGATGGCCTCGCAGCTGGCCAGTTGCGCCGAAATCGACGCGCCGATACAACCCGTTCAGCAGGTTAATCTCTCGCACTATATGGGTCGTTGGTACGTGATCGGAATCATTCCTACGCGATTGGAACGCGGCAGCCACAATCCGGTGGAAACCTACACGTTGGATCGGAAGGGTAACGTCTGCACTTGGTATCGCTACAGACCGAACAGTTTTGATGCGAGAGTCAAACTGGTGCCATCGACTGGGCTTATAGTGCCCGGAACCGGAAACGCGGAGTGGAAGGTGGGTTTCTTTGGTCTGTTCAAAGCGCAGTACAAAGTGGGCTGGATTTCCGACGATTACGACCAGGTGTTGATCGTGCGCGATGCCCGCGACTACCTGTGGTATATGGCGCGTACACCCAGCGTGCCGGAGGCCGACTATCAAGCAATGCTGACGCGCGCCCAAGCACTGGGCTACAACACGAGTAAAGTCGAGCGCGTACCGCAACGCTGGCCGGAAACCGGAGCCGGTAGCGAAATTTTCCACGGAGACTGCCCATGAGACTGCTGGTTCTACTGCTGGCGCTGGCGATGCCATCGGTGGGCTGGCTGTCGAATGCCGGTCTGTTTGGCCCAACCAACGGCGAAATTTCGAATCGCTACCCCACTCTGATCGTTGCCGCGGGCTACGCATTCTCGATCTGGGGTCCCATCTTCCTGCTGGATGTCGTATTCGGTTTTGCACAGGTACGCATACGCGAACCGAGCACGCGACTGCAGCGAATACGCGTACTCACTGCAATCGGCTTCGCGTTGACCTCATTGTGGATGATCGTATTCACTCTGCAGTGGTTCTGGCTGGCGCTGGTAATTATCTGGGGCAGCCTGGGTTGTCTGCTGGGTGCGGCGTGGCTAGCCTCAGATACCAGACGCCATCGCCGCGGACCGTGGTGGCAGTGGCTGCCACTGTCATTGCATGCTGGCTGGGTTTCGCTGGCAGTGTTTCTCAATGTGGCACAAGTGGTGGTGGCATTCGAGCTACTGTCGGTAACGCAGATGCTGCCGTGGACGCTGATGGTGTTTGCCGGCGCCGCTGCACTAGTGCTGTTGATGATCGTGATACTGCGTGGCAACCCGTGGTATGCGCTGGCGGCGGTCTGGGGTCTGCTTGGCGTGTACTCCAAGCAACAGGCCGCGTCACTGCCTGGCGCTGCAGTTGCTGCCAACGTGGCGCTGTCACTTGCCGTGCTGGTCGTGCTGACCACGCTGGCATGCGCTGTGCATCATCGACGCCTGACACACGTTGAATCCGGACTGCATCCAAATCGGCTGCGCACACGTATTGATTGACATGCGCAACACCCGACTTTGAAAAGTCTTTGCGTACCTTCCCTGCAGACGAGACCCTGCCATGTCACAAGCTGTTTCCATTCCGCGCGTCAGCGCACTTGCTGGCTCCGAGCGCACGATCAGCGCACTGGCAGCCTCAGAACGTGTACGCGAGCGCCTGCACAGTGCTGGCAAACGCTTCCACGCCAACGATAACATCGCCGATTTTATTGCAGACGGCGAGCTGGAAGCGATTGAAGCCGAGGTCGCCACCAAAGCCCAGGACATGCTGCGCGCGCTGGTCATTGATACCGACAACGATCACAACACCCAAGAAACCGGCCGCAGACTGGCGAAAATGTTTGTTCGTGAGTTGTTCGCGGGTCGCTACCAGCCTGCACCGACGGTCACCGAATTCCCTAATGTCGAGCACCTCAACGAGCTCATGATCGTGGGGCCGTTACGTGTGCGTAGCGCCTGTTCGCATCACCTGTGTCCCATCATGGGACGCGTCTGGGTGGGCGTACTTCCCGATGCCAATTCCAACCTGATTGGGCTGTCCAAATATGCCCGTCTAATCGACTGGATTATGAGTCGGCCGCAAATCCAAGAAGAAGCGGTCAGCCAAATCGCCAACCTGCTGGAAAATCGGCTCAAACCCGAGGGTATTGCCGTGGTGATGGAGGCTGATCACTACTGCATGCACTGGCGCGGCGTGAAAGACGATGAGTCAAAGATGCTCAACAGCGTAATGCGTGGGCGCTTTTTGGAAGATGCTTCGTTGCGCAAGGAGTTCCTGTCGCTGCGCCATCGCGGCTGATTATCTGCAAAGCCAAACAAAACGCCCGTATCTTCGATGCGGGCGTTTCCATGTGTGTGTATCAAGTGGAGCCTTACAACCCCACCATCGGTTGTAGCTTACGTGCCAACCAGCCACGGAAGCGCAGCGGGCCATCCAGTGCAGCCACGCAGATGCAGGGCACGCCCGGAGAGGTGACGGGACGATGCTCAATCTCGCTGTCCAGATCAGCCATATCACCGGGGCCAAAATGCCCCAGTTCATCGTCGTAGGCACCCTTCAGAATCTGGGTCAGCTCGCTGCCACTGTGGCTGTGCACCGGAATGCTCTTGCCCGGCGCAATCTTAAGCAAGACCAGAGTATCGCCACTGCGCTTGGGCGCGCGGATCATATGCACACCGGGTGCCATCCAGCGCCAGCGCAGTGCTTTCCAGCTCTTGCCGAAATACGGCTGCAGCGCACGCGGCAGCGCATCAACAGAACACGGAGTCGCCTCTGACTTGGCGTTGGCAACAGGAACCGCTTGTTGTAGCCGCGACAAGATGTCTTCGCGCAGGTGGTTGGCGCGTTCCGAGTCAACGGTAGGCTGCTGCTGTTGCAGCAAAGCGCCACCGATATATTCGGCAACAACCCGTTGGCGGCGGCAGTGCGCACAACCTTCCAGATGGGTGGCAGCCACTGCCGCCATTTCCGGTGACAGCGCACCAGCCGCATAGCTGACCAGGGTGGCGGGGTCGAGGTGGTGGCGCGGTGTCATGCAACCTCCTGCACGCCCGCCTGCAGACGCAGAAACGCGCGACGAATGGAGGATTTCACGGTACCCAGCGGCATAGCGAGCTCGGAGGCGATCTCTTGGTGGGATTTGGCTTCAAAGTAGGACATGCGGATCAGGCGGGCTTGGAGTGCAGGCAAACGCTCGATGCGCTCGTTGAGGTCGGCATGGGCGGCGTGACTTTCCACCGAAGAAAATCGAGGGTCTTCGGTTTCTTCCTCGAAATCGAGCTCGGGATCAACATCTACCGCAACCCAGTGGTTTTCGCGTCGCAGCCGGTCGATGTGCAAATTGCGGGCAATCCGAAACAACCAGGTAGACAGCATGCTGCGTTGGGCGTCATAGCTTTCAGCCCGCTGCCAAAGCCTCAACAAGGCTTCCTGCGCCAGCTCCTCGGCGACAGCTTCCACTGCACCGATGCCACGAAGATAAAGGCGCACACGCGGTGCGAAGTGATCGTAAATGCGCATGAAACTGTCTTGATCGCGCAGCCGTGCGACTGCCTGCACCTGCCCAGACCAATAGCCAGAGTCACTTGGATTTGCTTCTATCACTGACATGACTCTAGCCGTTTCAAAAGGCGACAAGTCTCTAAGTTGAGTATTAGAGGCCATGGTAAGACAAACCAGACTTGGATGGATTTTATTATTTACGCAGAGCAAATCTGTTTGGATGCAGTAAGCAATAGAAATGGATTGCATCCAATCATCAGCAAGGCGCGTATAGAGGACGATTGCAATAAAAACCCACACCGTCTTTGAGCCTGCCCCTCTCTATGTCTCGCCGCAACCTGATACCAACAACTCGCCATCGCCTGCGCCAGTGGTTCGATACTCACGCCGTTCCTACTGCAACTGGAAGCGATGCAGATCGCATTGATTGGCTTCGCGTGCTCCCCTTCGTGCTGCTGCACCTAGGCTGCCTTGCGGTCTTCTGGGTGGGTGTCTCGCCAGTGGCGGTAGCGATCGCGCTCATCTTGTATGCACTGCGGATGTTCGCTATTACCGCGTTCTACCACCGCTATTTTTCGCACCGCAGCTTCCGCACCTCGCGTACCCTGCAGTTTGTATTCGCGCTGATCGGTGCCGCCAGCGTGCAGCGCGGCCCTCTATGGTGGGCGGCACACCATCGGCATCACCACAGGCATTCAGATGCACCGGATGATGTGCATTCGCCGCGACACGGCTTCTGGCATAGCCACATGGGTTGGTTTCTGACCCGACGCGCATTCACCACCGACCTGAACCTTGTGCCCGACCTTGCGCGGTTTCCCGAATTACGCTGGCTGGATCGCTTTGACATTGCGATGCCCACCGCCCTGGCCATCAGCCTGTACGGCTTGGGCGTACTACTCGATTGGGTCTGGCCGTCACTGGGCACCAGCGGATCACAGCTGTTGGTATGGGGCTTCTTCGTGTCCACCGTGGTGCTGTTCCACGCGACTGTGACGATCAATTCTCTGGCGCACCGCTATGGCAGTCGACGCTTCGCCACCAACGACGACAGCCGCAATAACCTGTGGCTGGCACTGCTGACGTTCGGCGAAGGATGGCACAACAATCACCACTTCTATTCCAGCAGCGCACGGCAGGGCTTCCGCTGGTGGGAGATCGATCTGACCTGGTATGCGTTGCGGCTGATGGCGCTGCTGGGGCTTGTGCGCGACCTTAAACCAGTACCCGCGTGGGTACTAGACAAGGCGGAGCACTGAGATGCGCATCGCGGTCATCGGCAGCGGGATTTCTGGACTGGCCAGCGCCTGGCTACTGTCGCAGGCACATGAGGTGGTGCTATTCGAGGCCAATGACTATCTTGGTGGGCACACCCATACCCACACTGTCGAACAAGGCGGTCATACCTATCGAGTCGACACCGGCTTCATTGTTCACAACACAGCGCACTACCCGCTGTTGACCCAATTGTTCAACACCCTGGGTGTGGCAACCCAACCGACCACGATGAGTTTCGCGGTACATGATGCGCGCACTAAGCTGGAATACAACGCCACCTCGTTGGATACGCTGTTCTGCCAGCGGCGCAATCTACTCTCGCCGCGTTTTCTGGGCATGGTGCGCGACCTGCTGCGCTTCTACCGGCAGGCGCCCACTCTGCTGGACGAACATGGCTCAGGCCCAGGCCCTGGCATCGGCGATTGGCTGGACGAACACCGCTACGGCGCGGCCTTCCGCGACCAGCACCTCATACCGATGGCCTCGGCGCTGTGGTCCTCGCCACCGGAGCAGATACTGCAGTTTCCAGCGCGCTACCTCGTGCAGTTCATGGCTAACCACCAGATGTTGCAGGTCAGTGGCCGTCCCGAATGGCGGGTGGTCTTCGGCGGCTCGTCCACCTATGTCGAGGCACTGCGTGCGTGCTGGCAGGTGCAGGAGCGCCTGCGCTGCCCTGTGCGCTCGGTCACGCGCGTCGAACACGGCGTGGTCGTCGAAAGCACCGCCGGCAGTGAACACTTCGACCACATCGTGCTGGCCTGCCACAGCGACCAGGCTTTGGCACTACTGGCCGATGCCAGCACCGATGAGCGCGACGTGCTCGGTGCGATCACCTACCAGTCCAACGACGTGGTTCTACACACCGACGCCCGCCTGCTGCCGCGCAACCGAAAGGCGTGGGCTGCCTGGAACGCGTTTATCCCCGATACGCCTGGTGCACCCTGCACGGTGAGCTACTGCATGAATCTGTTGCAGGGGCTGCAGTCGCCAGAACCCTTCGTGGTGACACTCAATCGCAGTCAGGTCATTGACCCCACCAAGATGCTGCGGCGAATGCAATATCACCATCCGGTTTACAGCGCGCGTTCGGTCGCGGCACAGCGCCACAAAGAACGTATCCAGGGTGTTCAACACACGTGGTTCGCCGGTGCTTATTGGGGATGGGGCTTCCACGAAGACGGCATGCGTAGTGCGGTGGAGGTGGCAGCGGGATTGGGAGTGACCTGGCCATGACCCACCTGCTACACAGCGCTGTCTATGAGGGCAGCGTGCGCCATCGTCGGCACTGGCCTCAGCCGCACACCTTCACCTATAAGATGGCGCAGCTTTATCTCGACCTCGATGAAATTGACACCGTCTTTTCAGGCCGCTGGTTGTGGTCTGCCGTGCATCGCAATCTCGCCGAATTCCGCCGCAGCGATTTTCTCGGCCCACCCCAACGCCCACTTAAGGAAGCGGTGAAGGATCGGGTGGAGGCCGCCACCGGCCAGCGACCAGGCGGCCCGGTGCGGTTGCTGACGCACCTGCGCTATGCCGGAATGATCTTCAACCCGGTCAGCTTCTATTATTGCTTCGACGCAGACGGCACCACCCTGCACAGCATCGTCGCCGAAATCACCAACACGCCGTGGCTGGAGCGTCACGCCTACGTGCTACCGGTGGCCACTGCAAGCGGCAATGGACGGATGCTTCGCTGGGATTTCGACAAGACCTTCCACGTGTCGCCGTTCGTTGGCATGGCGCGCCGCTACGACTGGCGCTTCACCCTGCCGACAGAAGCGCTGCACGTGAACATGGCGGTGCTTGGTGACGACAATCGCGAGTTTGATGCACACCTGTACCTGCAGCGCCGCCCCATCAGCGCGGGGGCACTGGCGCGTGTGCTGTGGCGCTACCCATTGATGACGGCGCAGGTGATCGGCGCCATCTACTGGCACGCGCTGCGGCTATGGCTCAAGCGCACTCCCTTCCACAACCATCCCCGACTTTCAGGAGACCGTTCTTGAACGCCATCGTCCAAACCGAATCCGCCAGCGCCTTCGGCACGTTTGATCGTTTCCTGCGCCGGCGCCTACTGCAGCGACTGTCCGGTTTCGGACACGGCCAACTGCACCTGCGCGATGCACTGGGCAGCACCAGCGTGGGCAACGCCGAAACCGGGCCTGTGGTGCATATCGACGTGCTGAATCCGAGCTTTTATCGTGCGCTGGCCAGCAACGGCAGTGTCGGTGCGGGTGAAGCCTATATGGACGGGCTGTGGCGCTGCAGTGATCTGGTCGGACTGATGCAGCTACTGGTGCGCAACCGCGCCCTGCTGGACGGCATGGAAACCGGCAGTGCACGGTTAGGTGGGCTGGCGATGCAAGCACTACACGCATTGCGTCGCAATACCCGCCTCGGCAGTCGGCGCAACATCGCCGCTCACTACGACCTCGGCAACGACTTCTTCCGGCTGTTTCTTTCTGACGACCTGATGTACTCCTCGGCGTACTGGGTTGGTGACGATGACACACTGCAGGCCGCATCCACCCGCAAACTGGAGCTGATCTGCCGTAAGTTGGCTCTCAGCCCTGGCGATCACGTGCTGGAGGTCGGCACCGGTTGGGGTGGGTTTGCCCTGCACGCTGCTCAGCACTACGGTTGCCAAATCACCACCACCACGATTTCACGCGAACAACACGACCTCGCCGCTGCGCGCATCCAACAGGCCGGCTTGGGTGAGCGTGTGACGCTGCTGCAGTCTGACTACCGCGATCTGAGCGGTGAGTACGACAAACTGGTGTCGATCGAGATGATTGAAGCAGTGGGTGCAGACTTCCAGGACAGCTACTTCGCGCAGATCGGCCGTCTGCTCAAGCCCGACGGGCTGGCACTGGTACAGGCGATCACCATTGAAGATCACCGCTACCAACAGGCGCTGAAATCGGTGGACTTCATCAAGCGCCATGTGTTTCCTGGCTGCTTCATCCCCTCGATCAACGCGATGTTGGCGTCGAAGACACGCAGCAGTGACCTGGCGCTGGTTGCACTGGAAGACTTCGGCCTGTCCTATGCACGCACCCTGCAAGCCTGGCGTGAACGCTTCCTCGCGCAACTGGTGGCAGTACGGGCGCAAGGCTATGACGAACGCTTCATTCGTCTTTGGGAGTTCTACCTGGCCTATTGTGAAGGCGGCTTCCGCGAACGCTCGATCGGTGTTTCGCACCTGCTGATGGCCAAACCCGGCTGGCGTCCAACCGGTGCGGAGGCGACATGCGTTTCTGGCTGACCCTGTTGGGCTACCAGGCCACCTGGTTCGCGGCGGTAATCGGTGCTGGGCATGGCCTGTGGTGGCCGGGTGTGCTTTCCGTCACGCTATTTACGCTGTGGCGACTGGCGGTGTCATATCACCGGGCACTGGAAGTCCAACTGGTGTTAGTAGCACTGTTCATCGGTCTTGTGCTCGAAAACCTTTGGGTTTACAACGGATTGCTGGACTACGCCACGCCCTGGCCTTCAACGGGCTCACCAGCGTGGATTGTTGCGCTGTGGTGGGCATTCGCGCTGGCCGTGGTGCCACTGCTGGGATATCTACACCAGCGCCTGTGGCTGGCGGTGTTATTCGGCGCCGTCGGCGGCCCACTGGCCTATCTGGGTGCTGCTCGCGGCTGGCAAGTAGTCCAGTTCACCCAGCCGGTCTGGCACAGCCTGCTCGCACTCGGCATCGGATGGGCATTGGTAATACCGCTGCTGGCATGGCTGGCACGACGCGGCATGGAATCGTCTTCGCAACTGCACGGAGCTAGCACATGAACTCGTTCTCCCTACTTCCATGGATTTGGCTATTGGCCGCAGTAGTAATGACGCTGGGCTGGCAGTGGCAACGCCGCCGTGCGAATGTCGGTATTGTTGACGTGTTATGGGCGACTGGACTGGCTGGTTCGGGGGTGTTGCTTGGATTTTTTGGCACAGGTGCGCTATCGGCGCGGTGGCTGGTAGGTGTATTGGCAACCGCATGGGCGCTGCGGCTTGCCCTGCACCTGTGGTTGCGCGTACGCAGTGAGCCGGAAGACGGCCGTTATCGGGCTCTGCGTAAGCACTGGCAGGACAACCAACTGAAGTTCTTTGCCTTCTTCCAATTCCAGGCATTGCTGGTGGTGCTGTTCTCACTGCCGTTGCTGGCGGTCAGCGGGCATCCGGCTCCAGCATCGTGGCAGCTTGCCGCAGCGGCCTGTCTCTGGCTGCTTTCGGTCGGCGGAGAAACCCTCGCCGATGCCCAGCTAGCCCGCTTTCGCGCCAACCCAAGCAACCGTGGCAAGACCTGCCGCAGTGGGTTGTGGCGCTATTCGCGACATCCCAATTATTTCTTCGAATGGCTGCACTGGTGCGCCTATGCGGTGGTCGCTATCGACGCACCACTGGCATGGCTGGGCTGGCTGGGCCCAGTGGTGATGTACCTATTCCTGCGCTACATCAGCGGCATTCCCTTCACCGAGCTGCAGGCACTGCGCACACGTGGCGATGACTACCGTGAGTACCAGCGCACCACGCCGATGCTGTTCCCGTGGTTTCCCAAATCCTGACCGCCGCTAGTAAGGAGCGCACACACCATGACCACTACAACATTTGACGCCAAAGAATTGGCTCGTGATCACTATGCCCCCGGCCTGTTGGGACTGGCCGAGCGTGGCCTGTTGCCAGACACCCTTATCCGCGCAGGGATCCGTCGGCTATGTGCGCAGCGACTGGCTGCCGAACGCGCAGGCGGCGCGGTGATGCAGTCGGCACGTCAGCAAGCGCTGCTGCTTCAGCTGCGCGAAAGCCCGGTGGCTATCGAAACCGACACCGCCAACACGCAGCATTACGAACTGCCACCTGCTTTCTTCACCCGCTGCCTTGGGCCACGCCTGAAGTACTCCAGCTGCTACTACCCCCGCGGTGATGAAACCCTAGCCGAGGCCGAGGAAGCCATGCTGGCGCTGTACTGCGAACGTGCCGAAATCACCGACGGCCAGGACATCTTGGAGCTGGGCTGCGGTTGGGGCTCACTGACGCTGTGGATGGCACAGCACTACCCAAACGCACGCATTACCGCAGTATCCAACTCAAATAGCCAACGCGGCTTTATCGAAGCACGCTGCCGCGAACGCGGCTTCACCAACGTACAAGTACTGACCCGCGACGTGAACACCCTCGCCCTGCCCGCCGCCAACTTCGACCGCTGCATCTCGGTGGAGATGTTCGAGCACATGCGCAACTACGACAGCCTACTGGGTCGCATCGGCAGTTGGCTGCGTCCGGGTGGCAAGCTATTCGTGCACATTTTCGTCCATCGCACCTTGCTGTATCCCTTCGAAACGCAAGGCGAGGACAACTGGATGGGACGACATTTTTTCACTGGGGGTCTGATGCCAGCCGCCGACACCTTGCTGCATTTCCAAAGTGCCATGGCAATCCGTCAGCATTGGCTACTGGAGGGCACCCACTACGAGAAGACCGCCAACCACTGGCTGCAACAACAGGACGCACACCGCACCGAGGTGATGGCGATCCTGCACGAGGCCTACGGCGACGCGGCAGGGCTGTGGTATCAGCGCTGGCGCATGTTCTGGATGGCATGCGCTGAACTGTTCGGTTATGCCAACGGCCAAGAGTGGATGGTCTCGCACTATTTGTTCGAGCGTTCCTGACAGGAGCACCGCCATGCACCTACCTGCAAGACAATGGTGGTGGTTGGCCACGCTACTGATCATCGGTAGTGTGTCAGCCAACCTACCCGCCATCCGCCCGGTTCCGCATGTGGATCTAGCTCGTTTTATGGGCACGTGGTACTTGGTGGGTGGCATCCCTACCCGCTACGAACGCGATGCGTGGAATGCTGTAGAAACCTACACGCTGCGCCACGACGGCAGCATTCTCACCACTCTGACCTTCAACCATGGCAGTGCCAACGGCCCGCGTAAGCATATTGAGGCACCGGCACGGGTGCGTCCCGGCACCGGCAATGCGGTATGGGACGTGCGCGTGTTCGGGCCGATGAAAGCACAGTACGTGGTCGCATGGCTACGCGACGACTACAGCCTGATGGTGGTTGCCCGCGATGCCCGTGACTATGCCTGGGTGTTCGCCCGCTTGCCTGATGTACCATCTACTGACTTGGATCTCGCTCGACAGCGTTTGGGCAGCTGGGGTTACGATCTTTCCGGATGGCGTTCCGTCCCGCATGGCAGATAACACGGCACTGATAGCCGCATGCACATGGTGGTAGCGAGTTTCCCAACCAAGAACCTGCGGCAACTACTGCCTTCTATTTCCGCATGTTCAATCCGTATAGACAGGCGAACTGTTTGCTGGATGTAAGAGCGCGCGATATCCCTCCACAGCATCAGGCCAGCACGGCGACCAGCCACTTGCAACCAGCCGCTTATTGGAAAGGCGCTTGCCACTGGGTGCCATGGCTTGGCGAGAAGGGGGAGCCACTGAAAGTAGATCTGCGAGGCGATCGTAGAACCACCCCTTCTCGGTCGGATTGCCATCGGTACCGATGTAACAGGCATCCGGTTGTGCCAGCTGCAGCAGGTGCAGGCAGGCACTGGCGGCATCGTCGATATGGATACGGTTCGACCAATGCCCAGGGCCATCCGGTGCAACCCGTTTGCCTGTGCGCAAACCATCAAGCAGTTGCGTACGCCCTGGTCCGTAAATGCCCCCCAGTCGCAACACCGTCGATTGCCTTGGCAGTCGATCCAGCAACCATGTCTCTGCACGCACGATGGCATCACCCCGAAAGTTGTCAGGGCAAGTGGGTGTATTTTCATCCACCCATAGATCAGGCGCATCAGTGCTTGCAGATGGCCACACCGCAGTAGAACTCACCAATACCAAACGCTGCAGCGTGCTTTGACCTGCCAGTGCATCAAGTAAATGTCGGATGCCAGTGGGATAAACCGCTTCGTAACTGGCCTGGGTCCGGGCATCAGGAGACGGTGCATAGAGTACATGCGTGATTGCATTTGGTAATTCATGCAAGGTTTCCGCAACACCCAAATCGGCACGAATCCATCGAACCCCCGGAGCTTGTGGCGGATGGCGACGCAATCCATATATATCCCAGACCTCAGGATCAAGCCTAGAGGCTACGCGCTGACACAAATCACCACCAATCAACAAAATAGAGTTATTCGGATTTTTGTCCACCATCGTGTTTTCTCTTAATAAGTGACGTTGCGTCATTCGAATCATGCGGTGACATAATGATTTAACGAGTCATCGTTGTGATTGCTGGTCGAAGGCTCAATGAATTCAAGCCAGCTATTGCATTTTGATACGCTCCAACGCAAAGCGTACAAGCATCTGGTTGAAGTCCACGCCCTGCGCCTTGGTAATGTTGAGCAGGCGAGTGCGGACGGAGGCGGCCAGATCAGGGCTCATTCGATGGCACCCAGATACGGGCGCATGACATTAGCGACGCGGCAGATCTTCGCGTAGCGCCACAGGCCATCTGCCGATGCGCGGCGCTTGGCACGCACCTCCTTCAGTGCCTCCAGTGCCACATCAAGTCCAATCTTGTGGCGATGCTTGAAGCAATCCGCCACGGTCTTGGCAACGCTGTAAACACGCAGTTTCACGCCATCGCGTTCGACCGTTTCGATGCCTTCAGAGTAAACATAGCCCGTCATCTGCACCATCTTGACCGGCGGGTAGTCGATGCGTGGAACGTGGCTTCCGCGCGGCATGGCGATCCAGATCTGCCGGGGAAGTTGCGTGGTCAGTTCATAAAATTGCAGCGCCGTCAGCAGGCAGAACACGGCCTGCGGCACTTTGGTGGCGATGATCGCCAGACTTTCATTCTCCGACCCCGGATGGCTGGGCAGGCGATACAGACCGCGCCCGACTCTGTCGAGCTGGCCAGCTGCGGTTAGGCGCGTCAGGACAACCCGAGGCACATCAATAGCATCCAAATCGCTGGCGCGCAGCAGTCCCTTCTGGCTAGCGAGATCGAGAACGCGCTGGGAGTGCGTGGTAGAAGGCATGAAGGGAGCATGTTTCCTTTATTCGTTGAATGCAACATTAGAACGAAATATAGGAACAAGTCATACCCCCTCAGGCAGGTTTCCTTTTTCCTCTTCTTGTACGCTTGCCCCACGTGAGAACGAAGATCTAAGTATCCGTTGCACCCCAAATTTTAGGGACGTCACGTACGTCCTCAAGACCCACGATCCAAACACTTAAAAGTTTCAGAAAGGCCACAACTGTCTCAAGGATCAGTGAGCTTGACATCGTCCAAACCACAGTTCGGACATAAAGTGAGATGCTCACGGCTCAATACGCCACCACATTCGCACATGCCGCCTGCAGTACCTGTAGCGGTGAAGCGCCTACACGTTAGGCATTGCCAAGGCATGTCCCACCCAGCATGCGACTTCGTTTCTGGGTTATATAACCACCCCTTTCCGGGCAGTTCTTCTGAATGCAAACAAGCATTACAAATGAGATCAAACCCACCGCATTGACCGATACTTTGCAGCCGTTGACGAGGGCGTGTTGCGTAGTACGCCTCCAATCCCTGACGTTGAGCGCGCTTGGCCTTCAACGCCCCTGGTAGAAATATCGGCCACAGCAAGAGCGAACCGATATGTACGGACAACCATAGCCCCCAGATGCGCCAGCGTGTTGGCATTGGTGGTGATGTTTTCTCGCTAGACGTCGCCCACGCCATCATTGACATGCCGAAGCTCATGTCGAACCGAAAACGGCGCAGTAGCTCCTCCATTGGTCCGAAGAAGCAGACCCAAATGCCAATGCCGAGATAGACCACGGCAACAACCAAGGTGATGATGAGCTCTGTCGTCACTGAGATACGCCCCTAAGGTACGGCTATTTTTATCGATTGTATGCCTAGCCACCACAGGGAAAGAGCAATCCTTCGACGGTCAATGACAGTCATGAAAACCGAATACGACCTCTCCAAGATGAAATCCCGCAGGAATCCTTACGCGGCCAAGCTAAAGAAGCCAGTCTCTATGCGCCTTTCTGAGTATGAATAAGTCCATTGTGATCACGTCCCAAAGCAGGTCAAACAACACGCCATCGTTCAAACCGGTACAACAGGACTCGCTCGTCGCCATGAAGCAACTGCGCTAAGACGTCTCCACGAATCAGAGTCTGACGATGGCAGCTCCGATTGCGAGCAGACAAACCCCATAGAGAAGAGGCAGCCATCTCGACCTAGTCTGACGATTTAACCGCTGCGCTCTGGCCAGAAGGGTGGCAGCATTCGCCCTGAGCGTCTCGGCTTGGAGCTTCATGGCCTGAGCTTGCATAAGCGCCGTTTGCGCCAGCAGCTCCGTGGCGTTGGGGTCTCTGTGCTTTTCCATCAGTTCCCCCTCTGCCCTTTCCGCGAGCGCTTCTTGCGTTTTTTATGCGTTTGTTCGACTTGGTAGCGGCGCCCGATAAACGCCGCATAAGTGCTCAGCGCCAAGGTCAATTCGACCACGAGCACCATGAACAGGTTGACCGACGGGAAGACCATCTTGATCAGGACGATGATGCCCACAAAGATTCCGACAATGACGGCGGAAACGAGGACGCTCACTAGAACGTCCAACAGGCTCTTCCAGAAGGATTGCAGCAGGGTTTCATTTTCATCAGCAGACATCAAGATCCTCATGGTTTTGTTAGGTCTATTACCAATGTACAAAATCGATATGCCGTTCCCAAACAATTTTGGGGAGTAATGAGTTGCCAAGGTGAAAGCTATCTGCTGCGGTCGTTATGTACCTTGGATTGACGAGAGACTCAATATGAAATTGTTAGCCTACTCCTCTTAATGTAAACTAGTCAGGTTTCTAGTCATTTAAGGGTGCTGAAAATGAGCGTTTGGCCAGTTCAAGATGCAAAAGCGCGGTTCAGTGAACTCTTGGAAGCTTGCATGTCCGAGGGGCCCCAGCTTGTTACGAAGCGTGGTGCTGAGGCTGCAGTTCTAGTGGATATTTCGGAGTGGCGCCGACTGAGAGATGCGGCGAGGCCAAGCCTGAAGGATCTCCTTTTGGCTCCTACAGCGCGTGGTGATCTTGAGATTCCGAAACGTGGTTCGGCAAAGCGCCGTTCACTGGAGTTGAGCTGATGTTCCTGCTTGATACGAATGTTGTTTCCGAATTACGGAAGCCGAAACCCCATGGTGGGGTTCTTGCCTGGATCGAACAGGTGGCGGATGCAGAGCTGCATCTTTCGGTAGTCACAATCGGCGAAATCCAAGCTGGGATTGAGATCACGCGGGATCAGGATAAAGCGAAGGCTGACGAACTCATTGCTTGGCTTGATCAAGTTGCGGATACCTACAACGTGCTTCCTATGGACGGTGCAGCTTTCCGCGAATGGGCGCGCCTGATGCACCGGAAGTCCGAGACGTTATACGAGGATGCAATGATTGCCGCGACAGCGCGGCTGCATGGCCTCACTGTTGTTACTCGGAATGTTGTGGATTTCAAGCCATTTAAGGTGCCGCTTTTGAATCCGTTCGCGAAGAAGTAGGAATAGGCGAGTACCTTTTGTTTGAATTAAGCCTGGCTACGTAACGAGTACAGATACGATTGAAAAGCTTTGTCACTACTTTGGGTGCGTACCCGGTGAGCTATTGGTTCTTGTTGAAGAAACGCCCGACGGTCAGAATCATTGAAGTCGTGTGCCATGGATGGGCGCAATTTGGGCCACAGATGGGCTATAGCAACTTAGACGAGTAGTAGAAGCCTTTGTGTTGCATCACTAGCGAATGAGTCGATTTGATGAAAAGCAAGCAATAGCGCGCCAGCTATTGCATTTCCTGACTTCTCTGCTATAGTGGCTAACTCTGCTGCGGGGTGGAGCAGTCTGGCAGCTCGTCGGGCTCATAACCCGAAGGTCGCAGGTTCAAATCCTGCCCCCGCTACCACAGTTTGCAAGCAGCATAGTGAAGCGACTTCAGCAATGAAGTCGCTTTTTTTTTATCCATTTGATGGGGATTTAGTGGCATAGGATTGCCGCAAGACATCCGCAATGCCTTTGCGGTTTTGTGTCAAAGCCACCATGCTGAAATGGATATGTCCGCTGCCGGGCGAGAGGCGACGAATCGTGTCGATCTGCCCCTGAATTTCTTCTGCCTGCCAACTTTTTTCGCTGTCATCAATGCGGCTGGTGAACAAGCCCGGATGAATGGGCCGCCCCAGTGGGTTCAAGCTGCGCCATGTCTGCAGCAACACATCAAATGCCTGCGCTGTTTGCGCGCGTGGCCAATACAGCTGTGGGGCAAGATAGTCCAGCCAGCCTTCACGCAACCACAGTTCAACATCGGCATAGAGTTTGTCGTATTGGCTGAAGCCAGTGATCCCTTTCGGGCGTAAATCCGGGCGTTGCAAACCAAAGGGGCTGATGCCCACCCGCGTACCTGGGCGCACTTGATGCGCTGTCGCATAAAGCTGTTGCACCAAACGATTGACGTTATCGCGCCGCCATGCAGCGCGTGTCAGTCGCCCGCCATTATTGCGATAAAGCTGCCAGCTGACCGTATCAGGGAAATCAACTTCCTGATTGGCACTGTCTTGAATGGGGTAAGGATAGAAGTAGTCGTCAATGTGGATGCCATCAACGGCATAGCGACTGAGCAAATCACGCACAACCGCCAACGTGTAATCCATGGCAGCAGGCACACCAGGGTCAATCCACAGCTGGTCGCCATAAGTCTTGACCCAGCCAGGCTTGGTGCGGCTGATATGCGTGCTGGCCACTTCAGAGCGAGCTGTACTGTGGCGGGCACGATAAGGGTTGATCCACGCATGCAGTTCCAGCCCACGTGCATGCGCTTCCTTCAGCCATTGCTCTAATGGGTCATAGCCTGGGTGCTGCCCCTGCGTGCCGGTCAGGTATTCGCTCCACGGTTCCAGTGTCGAGGCATACAAAGCATCGGCACCAGTTCGCACTTGCACAATCAGCGCATGCAAACCGATACGTTGTGCGGTATCGCAAATTTGGCGAATTTCACTGATCTGGGTGGCGGCATCTAAACCAGGGCGGCTTGGCCAGTCGATATTAGCCACCGTGGCCACCCATGCTGCACGCCATTCAGCCGGTACAGGGCGCGTGACAGCCTGCACTTGCGTGCTGCTTTTTGCTGCAGGATGCGTGAGTGGTTCGCTGGCACAGCCTGCAATACAAAGGCTGCCGGCTAATTGCACGAGGCCGCGGCGAGTGATCTGCATTCGTCTTTACAGCCTAATCAAATACTGTTGTGCATCGTAGCAGTACCGCAATGTCTGCATATTGAACAGGGCACAGTTGGCCTGCTGGCTCAATAAAAACGGGGCGTAAGTACGCCCCGCTTTTGATCATGCAAAGGGTGATGGCATTAGACAAATGACGCCTGACACCAGCTCATCAGTGCATTCCAGAACACGCCCAGCAGCAAGAGTGCCAGTGCATTGACGGCAAACACGATGCGCATCGGGCGATTGTTGGATGCAGCCACCGCTTCTCCCATTGGTTCATCGAAGTACATGACTTTGATGACACGTAGGTAATAGAACGCACCGATCACTGCGAACACCACACCCACCAGCGCCAGCCACAGCAAGTCACCACCCAGTGCCGCACGCAGCACGGCGAGTTTCGCCCAGAAGCCAAGGAACGGCGGGATACCTGCAAGCGAAGCCATCACGCAAAGCACCAGACCAGCGCTCCACGGGTCACGTGCGTTCAGCCCTTTGAAGTCCGTGATGTTGTCGGCTTCAAAACCGCGACGCGCCAACAACACGATGCCGCCAAACGCTGCGGTGGACATCAGCGCATAGCTGATGGCGTAGAACATCGCGGCAGCAAAGCCTTCCTTGCCACCACCAGCCACACCGAGGAACAAAAAGCCCACGTGCGAAATGGTGGAGTACGCCAGCATGCGTTTAAGGTTGGACTGCATCAGCGCAATGATGTTACCCAGCACCAGCGACAGTGCTGCCAAAATCGCCAGCATCGGCTGCCACTGGTCGGCCAGTGGCGCGGCCCCCACACCCAACAGGCGAACGATCATGGCAAATGCAGCCATCTTCGGTGCCGAACCAATGAACAGGGTCACAGGTGTTGGTGCGCCGTGATAGACGTCGGGCAGCCACATATGGAAAGGCGCCGCACCAAACTTGAAAGCGATCCCCGCCAGCATAAACACCACGCCGGTCAGCAACAGCATCGGTTCTTGCACAGAGGCGGAAGCCTCAGCAATTGCATTCAGATTCAAGCTACCGGTTGCGCCATACACCAACGACATGCCATACAGCAGCAAGCCCGAAGCCAGTGCGCCAAGCACAAAATACTTCATCGCCGCTTCCGAGGCTTTCGAGTTGTCGCGGTCAATCGCCACCAAGGCATACGAACTCAGTGCCAACAGCTCCAAGCCCAGATACACCATGATCAGGCTGCCTGCCGAACTCAGCAGCATCATGCCCAATACCGAGAACAGCACAAGAATGGAGATTTCACCCTTGTATAAGCTGCGATCGCGCAGATACGGCCAGAAAAACACCAGTGCAATCGCGGAAATCACCGCAATTGATACCTTCAACACATCCGCCATGGTGTCGCGCAGGAACATGCCGTTGAGCACTGCAACCTGGTCCCCTGCCCCTACGCCCAAGGCGACCAACAACGCCACCAACAGCAATACGGCAATGGAAAGCCCATGTGTCAGAACCCGCTGACTGTCCTTGAGGAACAGATCCAACATCAGTAAAGCGAACGCGGCACCAGCCAGTACCAGTTCGGGAATCAATGGCAGCAATTCTGTGGCTGCCGGCATGGCGAGAGTGGCCTGCATCGTCGTCACGTCCTTAAAGCTTTGTCGCGGCGAGTTGGCTCGCCAGTTGCGCGATGGAAGGTTCCATCAAATCCGTGAGGGGCTTGGGATACACACCCAATGCCAGGGTGAAGAAAGCAAAGACACCCAGAACCACCCATTCACGCGCGTTGATATCGGTCAATTCGGCAACATGCGCATTGCCCACATCGCCCCAGATAATCCGCTTGGTCAACCACAGCGAATAACCGGCGCCAATGATCAGGGTTAATGCTGCCGCCAAACCAATCAGCGGATTGTGCTGGAAGCTGGCCAGAACGACCACGAACTCACCCACAAACCCACTGGTTCCCGGCAAACCGGAGTTGGCCATAGCAAACAGAACCCAGAACAACGCAAACCACGGCATGACTTTGGCAACTCCGCCGTAATCTTTGATCATGCGTGTGTGCATGCGGTCATACAACACGCCCACGCAAGAGAACATCGCACCGGAAATAAAGCCGTGGCTGACCATCTGCACCATGGCACCTTGCAAGCCCAGCTGCGCCGCATCTGTCGCCTGCTGATCGCGTACCAAGGCAAAAGCAATAAAGGTACCCAGGATCACAAAGCCCATGTGCGCCACCGACGAGTAAGCAATCAGCTTCTTCATGTCGGCCTGCACCAACGCCACCAAGCCCACATACACGATGGCAACCAGACTGAAGGCAATCATCAACCAAGCGAATTCATGACCGGCATCCGGCACGATGGGCAAGGTGAAGCGCAGGAAGCCGTAACCACCGATTTTCAGCATGATCGCTGCCAGCACCACCGAACCACCTGTTGGTGCTTCCACGTGGGCATCGGGCAACCAAGTATGCACGGGGAACATCGGCACCTTGATGGCAAATGCAGCGAAGAATGCGAAGAACAACCAGGTTTGTTCACTCATGCTCAACTGCAGCGCTGCCATGTCGGCAATCGCCCAGCTCCCGCCCTTCAGATACAGGTAAATCAAGCCAACCAGCATGAATACCGAACCGATGAAGGTGTAGAGAAAGAACTTCATCGACGCATAAATGCGGCGTGGGCCACCCCACACACCGATCACGATGAACATCGGAATCAGCATGGCTTCGAAGAAGACATAGAACAACATGGAGTCGAGCGCACAGAACACGCCAATCATCGCGCCTTCCAGCAGCATCAGACAGGCAAAGTATTGCGCCACTCGTTTTTCAACCGAGCCCCAGGCACCAATCAACACCAACACACCCACTAGGGTTGTCAGGCCAATCAGCGGTACTGAAAGCCCATCCACACCCAGGTGGTAGTTGATGTCGTAGGCAGGTACCCACGGATGCAGTTCAACAAACTGCATCTCCGCGCTTCCCATTGTGAAGCCGGTAAACAGTGGAATGCTCAGCACAAACGTCAAGACCGCAAAAGCAAGCGCAATCCACCGCGCAAGTTCGGGCCGCTTGTTGCCGGCAAAAAGGGAGAATGCGCCGCCAAGAATAGGCAGCCAGATTAATAGACTAAGCAGGGGCCAGTGGGTCACGCTTGCAGTTCCATCCAGTCAAGGGTTGCCGGCTTAGTGCCAGTAATACCTGGCCATCGCCAACAGCGCGACCAGACCAAGAATCATTGCGAAGGCATAGTGGTAGAGATAGCCGGTTTGTATTTTCCGAACCATCGCCGCCACCATTCCAATCACACTTACAGTGCCGTTGACGGCAACGCCATCAATCAGCTTGTTATCAATGGCACTGGAGGCTTTACCCAGCTTGACGCTACCGCCAGCCAAACCGCCAATCCAAAGATCATCCATGTAGTACTTGCGTTCCAAGAGACGAATCGGTGCCGCCAATGTCTTGGTGATACCAGTACGCAGCTCAGGCTTGAGCAAGTACAACAGTGTTGCCAATGCAAACCCTGCCAAAGCCAGCCAGAACGCAGGTGCCATCAGCCCGTGCAGCGCAAAGGCCACTGGACCATGGAAGTTGTTTGCCAGTGTCGCCATCACATCATGTTCTTGCAGCACATGAATGATGCCTTCGAAATACGGCACTTGCTTTGCATGCCCCAGCATGTCGGTGCCAAACAGCATCGGTCCAACAGTGAGGAAACCAATCAGCACGGAAGGAATTGCCAAGAGCACCAGCGGCACAGTCACCACCCAAGGCGATTCGTGCGGCTCATGCGCACCGTGATGCCCATGATCGTCGTGCGCATCATGTGCCGCATCGCGGAAACGCTCCTTACCGAAGAAGGTCAGGTACAGCAGGCGGAAGCTGTAGAAACTGGTGACAAACGCACCCAGTAAGACCGCCCAGTTTGCATACTGCGCCACCCAACTGCTGGACTCGGCCGCATGGTGCGCCGCTGCTTCAATGATGGTGTCTTTTGAGTAGAAACCACTGAAGAACGGCGTGCCCACCAGTGCCAACGTGCCCAGCCACATGGTGATGTGGGTCACTGGCATGTACTTACGCAGACCGCCCATCTTGCGCATGTCTTGTTCGTGATGCATACCGATGATCACCGAACCTGCCCCCAAGAACAGCAGCGCTTTGAAGAAAGCGTGCGTCATCAGGTGATAGACCGCAGCGGAATACGCCGACACGCCCAGCGCCACCGTCATGTAACCCAACTGCGACAGCGTGGAATACGCCACCACACGCTTGATGTCGTTTTGCACCATACCGATCAGGCCGGTCCAAAACGCAGTGGTTGCGCCAATGAACAAAACGAAAGCGAGTGCAGTTTCTGACAGCTCGAACAACGGCGACATACGCGCCACCATGAAGATACCAGCGGTCACCATGGTGGCAGCGTGGATCAGCGCGGAAATCGGCGTTGGGCCTTCCATTGAATCCGGCAACCACACATGCAGCGGCACCTGTGCCGACTTACCCATCGCACCGATGAACAGACAGATGCAGATCACGGTAGCAACAGACCACGCCTGACCCGGCAGGATTTCCACCGTTGTGCCACGGATCACATCCGCATTCGCAAAGGCAGTGGCGTAATCCAGCGAACCGATCCAGTACAGCACACCGGCAATCCCCAAGAGGAAGCCAAAGTCACCGACACGGTTCACCAAGAATGCCTTGAGATTGGCGAACACGGCTGTTGGCTTCTTATACCAGAACCCGATCAGCAAGTACGACACCAAGCCCACCGCTTCCCAGCCGAAGAACAGCTGCATGAAGTTGTTGCTCATGACCAGCATCAACATGCTGAAGGTGAACAGCGAGATATAGCTGAAGAAGCGCTGATAACCATCGTCTTCGGCCATGTAGCCAATGGTGTAGATATGCACCAGCAACGAGACGAAGGTCACCACCACCATCATCATCGCCGTGAGCTTATCGACCATGAAGCCAACATGCACCGAAACGCTGCCGGTTTGCAGCCAGGTGTAGATATTTTCATTGAATGCCGTCGCACCTTGCAGCAATTGCCACAGCACATGTGCCGACAGCACGCAGCTGGCAGCAACGCCCAAGATGGTGACGGTATGCGCACCAGCGCGACCCACTTGGCGGCCAAACAGACCCGCGATAATGCTGCCCAGTAACGGCAACAACACAATCAGCAGAAGTTGGGTTTTGGAAATCAGGATTGCCGAATCCATCAGGTCAGCCCTTCAACGTATCAATGTCCGCAACATCAATGCTGCGGCGATTGCGGAACAAAGTAACCAAGATCGCCAGACCGATTGCAGCTTCAGCCGCCGCAACTGTCAGGATAAAAAACACGAAGACTTGGCCAGCGGCGTCACCCAATGCGCGTGAAAAGGCGACAAAGTTGATGTTCACTGACAGCAGCATCAGCTCCAGTGATACCAACAACATGATGACGTTCTTGCGATTCAGAAACAGCCCAGCCACGCTGATGCAAAACAATACAGCGCCCAGTGCCAGGTAATGCCCCAAGCTCAAACTCGACATTAGAGAATTCACTGTGCACCCTCCTCGGTTTGAGTTGATGCAACGGGAACTTCTGCCTTCATTTTCACCATCCGTACACGATCTGCTGCGCGTGCACTCACCTGCTCGGCAGGGTTCTGATGGCGTACTTCCGGGCGACGCCGCAAGGTCAGCATGACGGCGGCAACAACTGCCACGGTCAAAATCACTGCGGCCACCTCAAACGGCAGCACAAAATCGGTGAACAGCGCACGCGCCAGCCACAGCGTATTAGGCTCCGCAGTAACTTCCGGCAATGCGACGGCTGTTGCATTACGCACACCAATCAACGCCAGCATTTGCACCAGCATGACACCCGCCACCAGCAAGCCTACGGGCAGATAACGGACATAGCCCTGCCGCAGGGGGGCTTTGTCCATGTCGAGCATCATCACCACGAACAAGAACAACACCATCACCGCGCCAACGTACACCACTACCAGCGCAACACCGAGAAACTCGATGCCACCAATAATCCAGGTGCAAGCAACCGAGAAGAACGTCAGAACGAGATACAACACCGCATGCACGGGGTTGCGTGCGGTAATGGCTGCTAACCCTGCCCCAGCCGCAATCACGGCGAAGGCAAGAAAGGCCAAAGTTTGGAAATTGAAGTCCATAGTCTGTGTCTTGCCTCAACGATACGGGGCGTCGGCTGCGCGGCGTTGTGCGATTTCCGGCTCTAACCGATCGCCAATGGCCAGCAGTTTCTGCTTGTCCAAAATATTCTGCCCGCGCTGATCAAAGTGATATTCGTGAACATGTGTCTCAACGATGGAATCCACCGGGCAAGACTCCTCACAAAAACCACAGAAAATGCACTTGAACAGGTCGATTTCGTAACGTGTCGTCCGCCGTGTACCGTCATCGGCACGCGGTTCTGCTTCGATGGTAATCGCCAGTGCCGGGCAGACAGCCTCGCAGAGTTTGCAGGCGATGCAGCGTTCTTCACCATTGGCATAACGACGCAGTGCATGCAGACCACGGAAACGCGGTGACTGCGGGGTTTTTTCCATCGGGTACATCAGTGTGTACTTGGGACGGAACACATACTTCAAGGTCAGCCACATCCCACTGGCCAATTCCAGCAATAACAAGCTCTTGAAATAAGACACTACCTTGCTCATGCCGCCGCTCCTGTTGTGCCAATCACACCGAAATACACCAGCAGCGCGGTGACAAAAATCCAGGCAATCGTAATCGGAATAAACACTTTCCAACCTAAACGCATGATTTGGTCGTAACGGTAACGCGGGAATGTGGCACGCAACCACAGGAAGCAGGTGGCGAAGAAGAATGCCTTGATGAACAACCACCACCAGCCATCAACCGACAACAGCGGAATATCCCAGCCATGGAAGGGACTTAACCAGCCACCGAGGAAGAAAATCGGGGTCAGGAAGCTGATCAAAATCATGTTGGCGTATTCGGCCAGGAAGAACAGCGCGAACTGTGACCCGGAATACTCCACCATGTGGCCAGCAACGATTTCCGATTCACCTTCCACCACGTCGAAGGGTGAACGGTTGGTTTCCGCCACACCAGAAACGAAATAGACCACGAACAACGGCAATAACGGCAGCCAGAACCAGCTGAGGAAACCGCCCTTACCCGCTTGCGCCATCACGATTTCGGAGAGGTTCAAACTGCCGGCGGCAATCAGCACACCCACCAAAGCAAAGCCCATGGCGATTTCATAGCTGATCATTTGTGCCGAGGCACGCATCGCACCCAGAAACGCGTACTTGGAGTTCGATGCCCAGCCCGCAATGATCACGCCATAGATACCCAGCGAGGTCATCGCCAGGAGATACAGCAACCCGGCATTGGCATTAGAGAGCACCAGTTTTGTATCAAATGGCACTACCGCCCATGCGGCAAATGCAGGCACCAGAGCCAGCATCGGCGCCAAACGGTACAGCACAGGATGTGCCACAGAGGGCTGCACCACTTCCTTGAACAGCAGTTTGAACACGTCGGCAAAGGCTTGCAGAATGCCCCAGCCCACATACATCGGCCCGTGACGAGCATGCGCCCAGCCAATGAACTTACGTTCCCAGACCACATAGAAAGCCACGGCAAGAATCACCGGCACAGCGATGGCGAGAATCTTCAGAACGATCCAAATTGGCTCACCCATCAAACCGAGTGAAAGGACAGCATCGCGCAGCGGTGCAATGGCATATTGCATCAGAGGATGAGTGGACATCAGCGCACAACCTCCACTTTGACCTGCGCCGCAAGCGGTGCAGTGGCTCCATAGCCAGACTCAACCCATACACAGCCCGATGCAACACGCGTATCCAGCATGACCGGCAAGGTGCCGGTACCTGCGGCGGCGGCAAATTTTACCATCGCACCGTCTGCAACACCGTGTTGTGCCGCATCAGCAGGATTGAGCAACGCATGTGCGCCGCGTGTCAGTGGATGCGCTTGCAGGGATTCGCAGCGGCGCAGTACCGCATCACCACGATAAATCGCTTGCGACACCACGAGTTCCAAACCATTACCTGCCACCGTTGGTGCATCACCCGCCGCGACATTCACCGTCTTGCTTTGCAGACTTGCACGCAGCCCTGCCAGATCGGTGAATTCGAAACCGGCAAGCTTCAGATCACCACCTAAGGCACGCAGGACACGCCAACCGGAGTGCGCCTGCCCTTGCAAGCGCCCCGCCGCACTGGTGGATTGCTCAATACCATCCAGATTGGTGAGTGTTGCTTCGATTTCCGGCAATGCACCAATCGGCAAAATGACATCCGCCACATCACGGGTGGACTGACAGGCAAACTGGCTGAAAGCCACCACTTTCGCGGCACTCAATGCCTTCAATGCTGCCTGCTGATCGGCAAAATCCAAACCTGGTTCGATGCCGTACAGCACATAGGCGGAACGCGGCTGTTGCAGCATGGCCTGAGCATCACGCGCTGTTGGCAGTACGCCCAGACGCGTCAGCCCCAATGCGTTCGCCCCTTGCGGGATGCGGCACAGCCTGGCGTTCTTCGCCACGGCGAAATCAGCAGCGGCTTTGCGAATTGCACTGGCATGCAGGCTATTTTCAGCCACGCCACCCACAATCACTGCCACATGCGCAGCACCGGCAACATCCACCTGCGCCAATGTCGCCGCCAGTTGTGAAGGTGCCACGATATGTTTGGAAGCGGTGCTGAAGGTGAAATCAAAATCCACCGGATTCACCACGTGAATCTTGCTGCCACGCTTGGCTGCTTTGCGCACACGCTGATGCAACAACGGCACTTCATGACGCAGGTTTGAACCCACAATCACAATGGCATCGGCTTTTTCGATATCAGCAACCGACATGGCAAATGCGTCTGCCACTGCCGCATCTGACAGATCCAACTGACTGATGCGGTGATCCACGTTGCCGCTACCCAGGCCATCGGCCAAGCGTGCCAAGAGTGCGCCCTCTTCATTCGATGTCGCTGGATGCACCAGCACACCCAAGGCATCACCGCGATGCTCACCGAGAATTTGCGAAGCAAGCGCCAAGGCTTCTTCCCATGAGGCTTCACGGAAACCCTCGCCGTCACGAATCAGCGGCACAGTGGCACGATCTGCGGCATACAGGCCTTCGTGTGCAAAACGATCACGGTCGGACAGCCAGCACTCGTTCACTGCCTCGTTATCACGCGGCACACTGCGCAGGACTTCACCACGACGCACATGGTGGAACAGGTTGCTGCCCAACGCGTCGTGATAACCAAGCGATGCACGTGCGGTCAGTTCCCACGGACGGGCTTTGAAACGGAACACTTTATTGGTCAGCGCACCTACTGGGCACACGTCAATCACGTTGCCCGAAAGCTCGGTGGTCAATGGCTTACCGTCATATGTACCGATTTGCAGATTTTCACCGCGATACATACCACCCAATTCATAGGTCCCTGCAACTTCAGCAGTGAAACGCACACAACGGGTGCAGTGGATACAGCGTGTCATTTCGCTGGCCACCAGAGACCCCATGTCCTCATCGGCGACGGTGCGCTTGCGTTCTACAAAGCGGCTGACAGAACGGCCATAGCCCAGCGACAGATCCTGCAATTCGCATTCCCCCCCCTGATCGCACACTGGGCAATCCAGCGGGTGATTGATCAGCAAGAACTCCATCACGTTACGCTGCGCTTTCAACGCTTTTTCGTTACGCGTAAAGATTTTCATGCCATCCATCACTGGCGTGGCGCAGGCAGGCGACGGCTTCGGTGCAGCACGACCACCGACTTCGGTATCCACCAGGCACATGCGACAGTTGGCAGCGATCGGCAATTTCTCGTGATAGCAGAAACGCGGAATCGGAATGCCGGCTTTGTCTGCCGCCTGAATGATCATCGAACCTTTGGGAGCCGCCAGCTCGACACCATCAACAAAGACGGTGACGTGATCGGGGGGCAGGTTTGGATTGACGGGTTGTGCGCTCACGCCACCACCTTCTCAGCCTTGACCAACGTGCCTGCGCGCTCATCATCGACGTAGAAGCGCTTGTTCACGATGGCATATTCAAATTCATGCCAGAAATGACGCAGAAACCCTTGCACCGGCCAAGCCGCAGCTTCACCAAACGCGCAAATGGTATGCCCTTCGATCTGCCCTGCTGCTGCACGCAGCATATACAGATCATCCATTTCGGCTTCCAGATTGGCAATGCGGGTCAGCATGCGATACATCCAGCCCGTGCCTTCACGGCATGGGGTGCATTGCCCGCAGCTTTCCGCCTTGTAAAACCGTGCAATACGCTGACACGCACGCACCATGCAGGTGGTCTCGTCCATCACGATAACCGCACCAGAACCGAGACCCGAGCCTGCTTTCTGGATGGCGTCGTAATCCATGGTCAGCTGCATCATGGTGTCGCCCGGCAATACCGGCATCGACGAACCACCCGGAATCACTGCTTTGATCTTGTGCCCGGCACGCATGCCGCCGCACATGTCCAGCAATTCGGAAAATGGCGTACCCAGGCGAATTTCGTGGTTGCCCGGGTTAGCCACATGCCCCGAGACCGAGAAAATCTTGCAGCCACCGTTATTGGGCTTGCCCAAGCTCATGAACCACTCAGCACCATTGCGAATAATCGCCGGTACCGACGCATAGGTTTCGGTGTTATTGATCGTGGTGGGCTTGCCGTACAGACCAAAGTTGGCCGGGAATGGCGGCTTGTAGCGCGGCTGGCCTTTTTTGCCTTCCAACGACTCCATCAGCGCGGTTTCTTCGCCGCAGATGTAGGCGCCTGCGCCCAGTGCGTTGTGAATGTCGATATCGACACCACTTCCCAGAATATTCTTGCCTAACCAACCATTTTTGTAGGCTTCCGCCAGCGCATCTTCGATGTGCTCGAATGGCTCGTAATGGAACTCGCCACGCATGTAGTTGTAGGCCACCTTGGTATTGGTGGCATAGCAGGCAATGGCCAAACCTTCCAAGACGGCGTGCGGGTTATAACGCAGAATGTCGCGGTCTTTGCAGGTACCCGGCTCGGATTCGTCCGAGTTGCACAGAATGTATTTCTCACCGTCGTGCGTGGGCATGAAGCTCCACTTCAAACCAGTTGGAAAGCCCGCGCCACCACGTCCACGCAAACCCGATGCCTTGATCATTTCAATGATCTCCGCCGGTGGAATCTTGTCGGTCAAGATTTTGCGCAACGCCTGATAGCCACCCGTCTTGAGATAGTTCTCATACGACCATGGCTTGTCATAGTGCAAGGTGGTGTAAACAGCCTGATGCTCCTTCGGTGCAGGACCGACGGGACCATAGCCTTCAGCGTAGTGGGAATGTCCAGCCATTACTTCAGTCCATCCAGCAGCTCATCCACTTTTTGTGGGGTCAGCTTTTCGTGGTAATGCCCATTGATAACCACCACCGGTGCGCCGCAGCACGCGGCCACGCATTCTTCCTCACACTTGAGGTAAACGCGACCATCCGGGGTGGATTCACCCAATTTGATACCCAGCTTCTTTTCTGCATGTGCCACCAGATCATTGGCACCGTTAAGCCAGCAGCTGATGTTGGTGCAGAAGGCGACGTTGTTACGCCCCACTTTCTGTGTTTCAAACATCGAATAGAAGCTCGCCACTTCGTACGCCCAAACCGGCGGAAGATCCAAGTATTTGGCTACAGCCGCGATGATTTCATCAGACAGCCAGCCCTGATTTTGTTCTTGCGCCGCATGCAGGCCTTGCAAGACAGCAGAACGCTTGCGATCCGCCGGAAACTTGGTCAGCCAGTGATCAATATGCGCACGCGTGGCATCCGACAGAACGACCATGGGATCGACGTCGCGGCACGCTTCGAAATTACCGGTCGCTTTCATCGATCAACCTCACCAAACACAATGTCATATGTACCAATCATGGCCACCACGTCGGACAACATATGTCCCTTCACTAATTCATCCATGGATGACAAATGCGCAAACCCCGGCGCACGCAAATGCACGCGGAATGGCTTGTTTGCACCATCGGACACCAAGTAACAGCCAAATTCACCCTTCGGCGCTTCCACTGCCGCATAGGTTTCACCTGCCGGCACGCAATAGCCTTCGGAGAACAGTTTGAAGTGGTGAATCAAGGCTTCCATATCGGTTTTCATCGCCGCACGCGACGGCGGTGACACCTTGTAGTTATTCAACATCACCGGCCCTGGGTTGGCTTTCAACCACGCCACACATTGCCGAATAATGTCATTGGATTGGCGCATTTCAGCAATACGTACCAAGTAACGGTCGTAGCAGTCGCCGTTCACACCTACTGGAATATCGAAATCCACGTCGGCGTACTTGGCGTAAGGCTGCTTCTTGCGCAGATCCCATTCGATACCCGAACCACGCAGCATCGGCCCACTCATTCCCCAAGCCTTCGCTTGTTCGGGTGTAACCACACCAATACCGACGGTACGCTGCTTCCAGATACGGTTATCGGTCAGCAGGGTTTCGTATTCATCAATACGGGTTGGGAAATCCTTGGTGAATTGCTCCAAGTAATCCAGCAGCGAGCCTTCGCGCCATTCATTGAAACGCTTCAGCTTCTGCCCTTTGCGCCAGGGTGACTCTTTGTATTGCGGCATTTTTTCCGGCAAATCACGGTAGACACCACCGGGGCGGTAATACGCCGCGTGCATACGCGCACCCGAGACGGCCTCATAGCAGTCCATCAGCTCTTCACGTTCACGGAAGGCATACAGAAATACCGCCATGGCCCCAAGATCAAGCCCGTTCGAGCCCAGCCACATCAGGTGGTTCAAGACACGCGTGATTTCGTCGAACAGGGTGCGAATCCACTGTGCACGTTCTGGCGCCTGAATGCCCATGAGGTTTTCGATGGCCAGCACATAGGCGTGCTCGTTGCACATCATCGAGCAGTAGTCCAACCGATCCATATAGGGAATCGACTGGTTAAATGGCTTGGATTCCGCCAGTTTTTCTGTCCCACGATGCAACAGGCCAACGTGCGGATCTGCACGTCGCACCACTTCGCCATCCATTTCCAGAATCAAGCGCAGCACACCGTGCGCGGCCGGATGCTGAGGACCGAAGTTCAGTGTGTAGTTGCGAATCTCTTGCTGTGCTTCTGCAGCGTTGCTGGCAAAAGTATCGCTCCCCGGTAAACCAAATGCGCTCATCGACGCACCTCCCGCTGCAGAATCCGGTTGTGACTCTCGGCATCCGCTGTATCAAAACGCGCATCATCACGAATCACGCGTGCCACGCCAACGCGTGCCTCGACACTGCTCACAGGCTCATACACCACGCGTTTCTTTTCTTCGTCGTAACGCACTTCCACATTCCCGATCAACGGGAAGTCCTTGCGGAACGGATGCCCAACAAAACCATAGTCGGTCAGGATGCGACGCAGATCAGGGTGTCCGTCAAACACGATGCCGTACAGGTCGAAGGCTTCACGCTCAAACCAGTTGGCACCTGGCCAAATGGAAGTCACCGAAGCAACCATGGGCAAACCTTCATCGGGCGCAAAGCAGCGCACGCGCAAGTTTTGATTCCGGGTAATCGAGCGCAATTGCAACACGACAGCAAAACGACGGGTTGCACAGGTATCCAGTGCCGTTGAACTGGTTGCCGTGACTTCATGGCTGGGTTGTTCACCCCAAGAAAAACGCCCAGGCCCCTGCCCTTCTACACCACGGCTGAAACCTTCTGAAGACACACCCACGGTGTCCCATTCGTCACTGCCATAACCCAGATAGTCAATGCCACACAGGTCGGTAAAGGTTTCGAATGCAAACGTGTCACGCAATGTTTTGCAAACCGTCAGCCACTCTGCGACGGGGACTTCCAAGGTCACTTCACCACGCGGCTGGGCAACATGAACAGCTGCCTCGCCATAGCGTGCAATCAACTGATCAACAAGCGGCGTACTCATGCGCGGGCACCTTCCGGCTTGGGTGTGCTGGAGAACGGGTTTTGTTCCATGCGGCGAATTTTCTTTTGCAGCTGCAAAATGCCGTACACCAGTGCTTCAGCGGTGGGTGGGCAGCCAGGAACATAAACATCTACCGGCACCACACGATCACAGCCACGCACAACGGAATACGAATAATGGTAATAACCGCCGCCATTGGCGCAGCTACCCATTGAAATCACCCATTTGGGGTCAGGCATCTGGTCATAAACCTTGCGCAGCGCCGGCGCCATTTTGTTGACCAAGGTACCCGCTACGATCATCACGTCGGACTGACGTGGCGACGGACGAAACACCACGCCATAACGGTCAAGGTCCAGACGCGCCGCACCGGCGTGCATCATTTCCACCGCACAGCAGGCCAGACCAAAGGTCATCGGCCACATCGAACCGGTGCGCGCCCAGTTCCACAGCGCATCCATGCTGGTGGTCACGAAGCCGTTTTGCAGCAGCGGGTTATCACCCTCAGGACGCAGGATGTCATCTAACCGCGACTCGGGCAGCGGATTGCTGGCTGCCTCCAATACATTCTGGACGATGTTGCTCATTCCCACTCCAGCGCGCCGCGCTTCCAGACGTACACAAAGCCGATCACCAACAGGCTCAGGAAGATGCCCATTTCGATCAAGCCAAAGATTCCCAGTTCACGGAACACAACCGCCCAAGGGAAGACGAAGGCGATTTCCAGATCGAACACAATGAACAGAATCGCCACCAAGTAATAACGCACATCGAATGGCATCCGAGCATTTTCAAACGCTCCGAAACCACATTCGTAGGGCGAGAGTTTTTCGCTGCTGGGCCGCTTGGGGCCAAGAACATTGCCCACGATGATCAGCGCAATGCCAATCCCCGTGGCAACGATTAAAAACAGCAGAGTGGGCAGGTATTCGGCCAGCACGCTTGCCTCATCAGGTCGTTGTTGTGGGCTTCACCGGTCATAAAGACCGCTCGCTTGAGCCGCGCATTCTAACCGCGCAAAGGTGCACTCGACCAGACCCCTGTTCAGAAACCCAGCAAAAGTTCAGAAAACTATTTAAATTTACACTTATTAATAAGAGTGATTCTCATTCATGCGCACATATTCCACGTTAATCCACTTTTATGCGGATCAAATAAAGAGAAATCTGTATCTTTGCCGACTCCCCAACACAGCATCTCAGCACGAATGCATGTGCAAGGCGTACACTGTGCGTCCTGAAATCAACGGCGATTCCGCCAAAAGGCCCTATGAGCGCCGCCTCCCCAACACTATTTACCGACCTCGGCCTGCCCGAGTTTCTGCTGACCGCGCTGCGCGAAGTTGGCTATGAATCCCCCAGCCCCATTCAAGCCGCCACCATTCCGCCCTTGCTGGAAGGACGCGATGTGCTTGGCCAAGCGCAAACAGGCACCGGCAAAACTGCAGCCTTTGCTCTGCCAGCATTGACCCGCCTTGACTTGATGCCTGGCAAACCGCAAGTTCTGGTGCTGGCACCCACGCGTGAACTGGCTATTCAGGTTGCAGAAGCCTTCCAGACCTATGCCAAGCACATTCCCAGCTTTCAGATTCTGCCGATCTATGGCGGGCAAGGCTATGGCCCGCAGTTGCATGCCCTCAAGCGCGGTGTGCATGTGGTGGTAGGAACCCCCGGGCGCGTCATCGATCACCTTGAACGCGGTACATTGAACCTGTCTGAACTGCGCATGCTGGTACTTGACGAAGCCGATGAAATGCTGCGCATGGGCTTCATTGAAGATGTGGAAACCGTGCTGAAAAGCACGCCAGAAACACGCCAAGTGGCGCTGTTTTCCGCCACCATGCCCACGCAAATCAAGCGGATCGCACAAACGTATCTGCGCAATCCGGTGGAAGTTGCCATCAAAGCGCAAACCACCACTGCAGCCACCATTCGCCAACGCTTCTGGATGGTCAGCGGCGTGAACAAGTTGGATGCACTCACCCGCATCATGGAAGCCGAACCCTTCGATGCCATGATCATCTTCGCTCGTACCAAGATGGCCACCGAAGAATTGGCCGAAAAACTTGCAGCACGTGGCTTTGCAGCAGCAGCCATCAATGGCGATATCGAACAAAAAACACGCGAACGCACCATTCAACGCCTGAAAGACGGGCAAATTGATGTTCTCGTTGCAACGGATGTGGCAGCACGCGGGCTGGATGTGGAGCGCATCAGCCATGTGTTGAACTACGACATCCCCTATGACACCGAAAGCTATGTGCACCGCATTGGCCGCACGGGGCGTGCTGGACGCAAAGGTGAGGCGATTCTGTTCGTGGCACCGCGTGAGCGTGGCATGCTGCGCGCAATTGAACGCGCCACGCGGCAGACCATCGAACAGATGAATCTACCCAGCGTCGATGCCGTCAATGAACGTCGCGTAGCCAAGTTTCTCGACAAAATCGACGCTGCACTGGGCAGTGACGACCTCTCGGTCTTCCGCGATTTGGTGGAACGCTTCGAACAAGAACGCAACGTGCCTGCCGTGGAAATCGCTGCTGCACTGGCTAAGCTGGTACAAGGCAAAACACCACTTTTGCTTCCACAGCCCAGCAAGCCGGAAAAATCCTTTACCGAATTATCACCCACCGGCAAAGACAAAAAGCCAGCCCGTGAACGCAGCAGCAAAACACCGCGTGAACAGAAAGAGCTGCCTGCAAATGATTTCCCAATGCAGACCTTCCGCATTGAAGTGGGCTATCAACATGGCGTGCAACCCAGCAATATTGTTGGCGCTATCGCCAACGAAGCTGATCTGGAATCTCGCTATATTGGGCGCATCGACATCCGTGATGACTACACCTTGGTCGATCTTCCCGATGGCATGCCAGCCGAATTACTGGCGCATATGAAAAAAGTTCGCGTTGCCGGGCAGCCTTTACGCATGAAGCTGGCAACCGACGAAGATCAAGATGCACCAAAGCGCAAACGTAGTTTCGGCCCGCCACGTGGCAAGCCTGCTGGTGGATTCGCCCAACCACGTAAGCGTACGCCGCGCTGAGCTGAACGGCTGACGACCTAGCGCTTCACAGGCGATCTAACACATCTATCAACTCAGGCACCAAAGGTGCATTGAGTTGGTAGGGTGTTTTGCCATCTTCCAAGGCGAATTGCAGTGTTGATGCGTGCAAAAACAGCCGCTTCAGCCCAACTTGTTCACGCAACCGGCGATTTGCTGCTTCTTCGCCGTACTTATCATCACCGGCCACGGGATGTCCCAAATGCTGGGCATGCACACGGATTTGATGCGTGCGCCCGGTTTCGATGCGAACTTCGCAATAACTGAGTCCAGAGCGGCGTTCAAGCACGTGAAAATGGCTCATCGACGGCTTCCCTGCCTGACTGACTTGCACATGCCGCTCACCGCCTTGCCGCAAGCCCACATGCAACGGCGCATCCACACTCATGACACCATTGGGCATCCGTCCCAGTAAAAGCGCCAGATAGCGCTTTTCAATGCCTGATCCATGATCTTCACGTAATAATCGCTGAAGTTCTGTCAGTGCCGAACGTTTTTTGGCAAACACCAACAAGCCCGATGTATCACGGTCAAGACGATGCACCAGTTCCAGGTTGTCATGCGGACGCAAGGCACGCATCGCCTCAATCGCGCCAAACGAAATTCCGCTGCCACCGTGACTGGCCAGCCCCGATGGCTTGTTGATTGCCAGCAAGCGTGCATCCTCAAAGACAACGGCTGCCTGCAAGGCGGATAACAGACCTTTTGGCGGCGAACGTCCTGCATCTTGCGGCGATTCGATGCGAACAGGCGGTATCCGCACCTCATCGCCTGCCTCTAGCTTGCGCTCTGCCTTTGCCCGCCCGCCATTGACCCTTACCTGCCCACTACGCACCAGCTTATACACCAGACTCCGCGGCGCGCCCTTAAGCTGGCCAAGCAAAAAATTATCCAATCGCTGCCCTGCACGGTCATCTGGAACCCGTACATTGCGTACACCCGGACTGGAAGAAGAAGATTCGTACTGTGTCATTAGAGGTTGATCTGTTACACTCGGGGAGCGATGCAAGGGTTTGATTTCGCAGATAGTCTTGAGCCATCCATGCTCAATTTGGCCGAAAGCCAAGCTAACTGACGTACCCCGCCGCAGCGACGTTGCCACCACCCTCGGGGCGGACATGTTAACGGCTGCGCGGCAAATCTGGGCATCGCCGGTCAAATGATCGTGATGTCAAAGCTGAACAACGCCCCGTGCGACGCGTGTTCTATCACCTGTTAGAACACGGCAGTCGCCGGCCCTGTAATTTACATTTTTTAAGGAATAAGCGCTCCCGCGGCTCGCCGTGGTGTGGTAGCGCTGGAAAACGAGAGAGCGGCACGATGCACTTCAATGTGTCAACGTGCGCTTGCGGTATCCAGAGGCGAAACGCCCAGGCGTCCCGCGCTGCCCGACATCGGGAAAGAAAGCGCATTTAAGGAACGCACACAATGAAGCGAATGCTCATTAACGCCACGCAAGCAGAAGAACTGCGTGTGGCTATTGTCGATGGTCAAACCCTGTATGACATCGATATCGAACAACCCTCAAGCGACAACAAGAAATCGAATATCTACAAAGGCCGTATTACTCGCCTTGAACCATCACTCGAAGCCGCCTTTGTTGACTACGGTGCAGATCGGCATGGCTTCTTGCCACTGAAAGAAATTTCCAAGGATTATTTCCAAGCAGGTGCCGACCAGCACAAAGCCGGCATCAAAGATTTACTGCGCGAAGGACAAGAAGTTGTCGTTCAGGTCGACAAAGAGGAACGTGGCAATAAAGGGGCTGCCCTGACCACCTTCATCTCGCTGGCTGGCCGCTACATGGTGCTGATGCCCAATTCACCCAGTGCTGGCGGTGTATCCCGTCGTATTGAGGGGGATGACCGCGCCGAACTGAAACGCGCCATGGATGAATTGAATATCCCCGATGAAATGGGGGTGATTATTCGTACTGCAGGCGTGGGTCGCGACACCGAAGAACTGCAATGGGACTTGGATTATCTGCTGAGTACTTGGCGGGCGATTGCCAATGCAGCACTCAGCAAACCAGCGCCGTTCCTGATCTACCAGGAATCACGCCTGATTGTCCGCGCCCTGCGTGACTACATGCGCAGCGACATCGGTGAGATCCTGGTGGATACACCAGAGATGTATGCCGAAGCGCTTGAGTTCGTTGAGCAAGTCATGCCGCACAACAAGCGCAAGCTGAAGCACTACACCGACGACACCCCGCTATTCAACCGCTTCCAGATTGAGTCGCAAATCGAATCGGCGTATGAACGCACCGTGCGCCTGCCCTCCGGTGGCGCTCTGGTCATCGACCAAACCGAAGCGCTGACTGCTATCGACGTCAACTCGGCACGCGCCACCAAAGGCGGCGATATCGAGGAAACAGCGCTCAATACCAACCTCGAAGCTGCCGAGGAAGTTGCACGGCAATTACGTCTGCGCGACTTGGGCGGTCTTGTGGTGATCGACTTCATTGATATGGCGTCGAACAAACACCAGCGTGAAGTTGAAAACCGCCTGCAACAAACACTGAAATATGACCGCGCACGCGTCCAAATTGGCCGTATTTCACGCTTTGGCTTGCTGGAAATGAGCCGCCAGCGCTTGCGCAACAGCCTCAGTGAAGCCAGTCAGATCGTTTGCCCGCGCTGCGAAGGTCACGGCCGGATGCGCAGTATCGAGTCGCTTTCACTGTCGATTATTCGCGTTGCCGAAGAACATGCGATGAAAGACAACACCGGGCAGGTATTGGTGCAGGCACCGGTGGAAATCGCCAACTTCCTGCTCAACGAAAAGCGTGCGGCATTGCGTGAAATCGAACAGCGCCACAACGCGCCCATCGTGATTGTTGCTGACGAGCAGCTGCACGCCCCGCATTACGAAGTCACCCGTCTTCGTGACAACGAAATGGGCGAGGAAGCCAATCGACCAAGCTATCAGCGTGGCACGCCGCGCAAACTCAATACCATTGCCCTGAGCAAAGCACAGCTCAACATCCCTGCACCCGCTGTCACCAAGGTCAAGCCAGCACACCCTGCCCCCTTGCGTGAACCCAAGCCCATGCCTACTGAGCAGCCAACCGCTGCCATCGCCCCTGCAGCAGCAACCGGAGGCGTCATTGGCTGGCTACGCGGCCTGTTTGCAGCTGCACCAGCAACGGAAGCCGCCCCTGCTCAGGCAACACCACGCGCCGGTCATGCAGGGCGTCGTGAGGATCGCGGTGGTCGTCGTAATGATCGCCAGCAACGGCGTGACGAACAGCGTCAACGTGGTGATAACCGCAACGAGCCAAACAAGCCACAAGCCAAACAAAACAAGCAGGACCGTCCAGAACGTCAGGACAAGGTGCAACAGGCGCAGGCCAAACAAGAGCGGCAAGATAAGCAACCCGCAGCTGCACCTACGCAAAAGCAGGAGCAGAAAAAGCCGCAACAACAGCACCCCCAGAACAAAGCGCCTAAGCCACAGAAGCAGGAACTGAAGGCAGCTGCACCTGTGACGGAAGAGAAGGTAGCAGCGCCCGTAGCAGTTGCCGTTGCCGCGTCCGCAGGCACCCCTGCACCTGCAACAACGCTGGCGCCACCAGCAGCTGCGGAAAGCATCACCTTGGCAGTCCCTGAGCAAGCTGATGTGAATACCCATGCGGAAAACACATCACAGGATGAATCCCTGTTGCAGGAAAACAGCAACAAGCGTCGCCGTGGGCGTCGTGGTGGTCGCCGTCGTCGTCGCAACAATGACACGGCCGCGGCACTGGACGATCACGACAGTGATGACGCCGAAGCCATTGATGTCGTTCTCGATAGCAGCAGTGCGCAGCCCGAGTTCGATTTCTCTGACGTGCCGATTACGATTTCAGTAGCTCCGCAGTTTGCCAATAGCAAACCCATGGCTGCAGCCACTGAAGTCGCCGTGACAGCAACGGCACCTGTTGAAGCACCTGCAGCGACGCCAGAGGTCGCAAGTACTGCAGCAATACTGGAAAGCACTTCGGTACCACAGACTCAAAGCCTTTTTGCTTCTTTACCTGCTGCCGAAGCACCCGCTGCTGCCAACATCACAACTGACATCCGCACGCACCCAGCAGCCGATGTGACCACAACAAGCCAGGTTGCCGATCAGGCAAGCATCACCGAGACGGCACATCTTGTTGATGCGGCGCCCAAGGCAGTGCCACAAGCACCAACTGAAGTGCAGGCAGACGTGCAAATCAGCAGCAATACGCCACAAACTACAGTTGATGACCCAGCACGGGATAACGCATCGTCTGCCTAAGACGACTGCACGTTATCAATTGTTGTATCTCTACCAAACAGCGCCTTCGGGCGCTGTTTGCGCACTTACGAGTACGGCTAAGAGTGACGTTAGTGAACGGCCTGTGCGGTATCCACCAAGCCGTACTGGCTGGCAAGCCGCACCAAAGCCACCGTGTCTTGCACACCTAGTTTTTCAAACAAACGGGACTTATGCGTATTCACTGTTTTTGGGCTAAGGCTCAAGCGCTTGGCAATGCTTTCTTGCCGCATTCCTTGGTTGAGCAGTAACGCCACTTCCAACTCGCGTGGTGTCAAGCTATCGAATGGAGAAGCGGTTTCCCCTTGAAAGTGCGCCAAGGCCATACCCTGTGCAATCGTGTTGGCCAGATAACGCTTGCCTTTGGCCACCTGCCGAACAGCCCGTAATAGTTCTTCGGCATCACAGGCTTTCCCAACATATCCCAAAGCGCCTGCTTCCAACAAACGGCGCGGCATTGGGCCATCTTCCAGTACTGAAACCGCAATGACTTTGGTGCCGTAATCTGCACGTACCACGCGTTCGGTGAGTTCCAGACCACTCAACCCGGGAAGATGCAAATCACAAAGCACCACATCCGGCTTGAACTTACGGATCAATGGCAATGCCAACTCCGCACTTTCCGCCTCCCCAACGACCTCGATATCCGCTTCAGCACTCAAAATCAGGCGAAACCCGGTACGCACCAAGGCATGATCATCGACAATAAAAACTTTGATGGACATGACAGCTTCTCCCCAAACTGTTGCATTCAACATAACCCGGTTTGCGCACCCCATCCAACGCCATGATGCCGCATTGTGGGGTCAGAATAACCTGAATTTCAGCGCATGAATTTTCGCCCATGCGCGGCAAGCAAGCGATCCAGAACCGACTTGAGGGCTAGTGGACGCACAGGTTTCATCAATAACGAAAGCCCCGCATCTTGCGCTGCTACGCGCACAGCACCGGTCTGATCCGCACTTAGAATCAAACAAGGCGGCGCCTCAAAACACTCGCACAGGCGACTGAACAAAGACACGCCGTCATCACCATGATCGAGGTGATAATCAAAAATCCATAGATCAAATGCGGCTTTCTCAAGCTCGGCTGTTGCTGCCTGCGCATCGGCCACAGCGATTGTTTCGCAACCCCAGGTTTGCAGCACCGACACCAGTGCATCGCGCGCCAACGCTTCATTATCGACGGCAAGAATACGCATTCCACGCACACCTTTCAGTGGCACCCGCTGCTCTTTTCTGGGCAGTACACGTGGCACATGAATGGAGAAACAGCTTCCCTTCCCCAATTGGCTGCGTAACTGAATATCACTCCCCAGCAAACCAGCAATACGCTGAGCGATAGACAGCCCCAGCCCCAAGCCTTGCCCTGTAGCCGCATTGCCGCGTCGAAACTCTTCAAAAATGACCTGTTGCTGCGTTTCCGCAATACCAGGGCCACTATCGTGCACGGTAATTCTCAGCCCAGACGCACTGCGCCGCACACCCAGCAAAATGCCACCCTGCCGGGTATAACGCACCGCGTTTGCCAAGAAATTCTGCACAACCCGCCGCAACAGTTGCGGGTCGCTATGTACCCACGCCTGCGTTGGTACGAAATGAAGTTGCAAGCCCTGCGAAGCAGCAATCGCGCGAAATTGCTCAACCAATGGATCCAGCACATCGGCCAGTGGAAAATCGCGCAATTCCGGCACAAGACCACCCGCTTCCAAACGCGACATGTCCAGCAGTGTCGTCAACAAGTCGGTGGTGGAATCAAGCGCACCGCCAATTTGGCGTGCCAGATTCGCCTGCTCACCCACACTTCGCTGTTGCAGGGCATCGGTCAGCAAATGCGCGGCATGTAGTGGTTGCAGCAAATCATGACCAATCGCCGCAAGAAAACGACTTTTTGCATCATTGGCATGTTCGGCTTCTTGTTTCGCCATTTCCAGCAACGCCGTGCGTTCACCAACACGCTGCTCCAGTGTTTCATTGATGCGTTTCAGGTCTGTTTCTGCCTGGCGGAATGCGGTGACATCGGTAAATGTTGCAACGAAACCACCACCAGGCATCGGATTACCGCGAATCTCAATGATGCTGCCGTCTTGCAAGATGCGCTCGGACAAATGCGGTGTTCCTGCACGCATATGCTCAAGACGACGTGCCAGTGCTGATTCACTTTGCTCGGCATCGCCCATTCCCACGGCCTGACGCAGTGCCCAGCGCGATGCTTGCGCAATCGGCATCCCCACCTGCAAGAAGCCTTGCGGATACCCCAATAATTCTTCGTAACGGCGATTCCAGGCCACCAGATTGAGATCAGCATCCACCACACTGATGCCTTGGCTCATATTTTCCAGTGCCGCTTCCAATACCCGTTGATTGAAGCGCAAATCCTGAGAGGCTTCGCTGACAATGCTGGCAACGGTTTCCAGGTCTGCACCGGGTTGATCGCGCCGTGCAGCATCCAACAAAAGGCGGGCTGAGGCACTTCCCAATACTGCCGCAAGCTCATGTTCCAAACGTGCTTCGATATGCAGCGGTACCGGCCCTGTGCGCGGCGCATGCCGCAATAATTCATCCACACGCTGCGCAGAAAGAAAGCGCCGCCCGGCGCTACGCAACGCCACGATATCGGTACCACGTACCTCTAATGAACTTGGCGTTGCTCGCATGAAAGTTAAAAGCAAGGTGACCGTCGTACCAACAAACAGGCTGGCACCAACCGCACGCCCAACACGACTCCATGCCGTCAAACCAAACAAACTCTCCGGTGCCAGCCAAGCCTGACCCATTGGCCCTTGCAACAACCAGGCTGGCTCGATGTAACCGGCCGCGCCTAACATCGGCATCAGTGTTACCCAAGCCCAGGTGAAGAAGCTCGCCACAACGCCAATCGATGCGACAAATGCAGGGGTATTGGGGCGCCAAACCGCAAACCCCAAGGCTGGCACCAAGGTAGCCAATGCCGAAAACGACACCGCCCCCACATCGGCCAAAGCCGTATTGCTGCTGATAAGCCGTGCATATCCCCAGCCCAACAACATGATGACCAGGATTCCCAAGCGACGCAGCAGCAATACATCGCCACGCCGGTCATCATCCTGTCCGCCTGCCCATGCACTTCGCAATAATCCTGGGGCGAACCAGTGGTTGCCAATCATCAGGCTGAGCGTCAGGGTACTCACAATCACCATGCCGGTTGCGGCGCTCAAGCCGCCCAGAAATACAATCAATGCCACACCGGTTTGCCCTTGCGCCAAGGGAAGCGCCAGTGCGTACATATCGGAAGGCACGGTATCGCCAAGCAATGCCGCGCCAGCCTTCGCCAATACCAGTGTCGGTAAGGCAATCAGCAAGAGATACAAGGGAAACTGCCAGCGCGCAGTTCGCACATCGGCTTCAGCGCGGCATTCCACGACTGCCACATGAAACTGATGCGGCATGATGAACATCGCCAATGCCCCCAGCAACACCAAGGGCATGAAGCCCCCCGTTTGCGTGGTGTGCTGCACAGGTAATTCGGGGAGATGGCGCAGCCCAAGCCAGACAAACGCCCCCAGTGTCAGCATCGCCAGCAATTTGAACGCCGACTCAAATGCCAATGCTAAAACTAAGCCGCGGTTATGCTCAGCCGCACTGACCCTGCGCGTACCAAACAACACAGCAAACAATGCCATCGCCAGCGCCACATACAGCGATCCATCGCGCCAGAACGGCAGACTTTGATCACTTGTGGCTTGATCCGTGGAGGTCAAGGTCACAAAGCTCATGGTGATGGCTTGCAATTGCAAGGCAACATAAGGGATCAGCCCCAGCACTGCGACTGCGGTGACAATGGCGGCAAGCCAAGCGCTTTTACCCAGACGCGTCGCAATCAGATCAGCAAGTGATGTGGCATTGCTTTCCCGCGCTAAGCGCACCAGACGCATCATAAAAACTAACGCGAGGGCATACAGTGCAATGGCACCAATAAAAGTCGGCGGCAAGGGCCAGCCATAACGTGCAGCTTGCGTGACCGTGCCGTAAAACGTCCACGACGTGCAATGCACTGCCAGCGATAAGGCATAAATATGCCGCCATTGTTTTGCAAGCACATCGGGGCGACGCTCGGCATACAGTGCCGTGGCAAACAACAAGCCCAACCAGAGCAAGGCAGCAAACACCACTGTTGTGATGCTCAGCACAACAGCCCCCTGAAACGGGTGATAGACGGACGTGAGAATTCAGTGGCATTCATTCCCGTGAGCATAACGCGACGGCGGGCAAAAGCCCGCCGTCGAATGGATCTCTGATGAAGAATATTCGATCAGAAGTTGTAGCGTACCGACACATACCAGTTACGCGGCAGACCGTAATACGCCGTCTGGATATTCCCCACGCTGGCAAATTCCTGACCATCAATCATGTAGCTCTTGTCAGTCAGGTTACGCACACCCGCACGCACTTGCCATGCATATTGTGGCGAATCCCACACGCCATACAGCCCCACCAAGGTGTAGGTGGGCTGGCTCAACACATCACGGTTGTCCACTGACAGCCATGTGCGTGTGCGATGCGAGACATCACCACCAATGCTCAACGTACCGTTGCCATTCAAGGAGATGCTGTGGTTCAGCGCGATACGTGCGGTGAACTCAGGCGAGAATGGCACGTGATCGTGATTCAGGTTCGGATCGTAACCGGCATAGCTCGGGTCAAGACGGAAATCATCGAAACGATCGTACTTCGCATCCAGCCAGCTCAGCTGACCACTGATGGATGTCGATGCACCCAGCATGGCGCTGCCTTCCAGCTCAATGCCCTTGATATCAAGCTCGGCGGCGTTCAGTACCGGGAAAGTCCCCACGTCTTGCGATACACGTGCCTGGAAATCCTTGTACTGGCTGACAAACGCAGTCACACCACCACGGAAGCGCTGATCGCTTGAAACCGCTTTGATGCCGGTTTCATACGTCCACACAAACTCTGGATCGTACTTGGCATGCAGCACGTCATAGGCGGTATTGGCGCGCCCATTGAAGCCGCCGGACTTGAAGCCACGGTTGGCCGAGACATACCACATCATGTTGTCGCTGAATTTCTTTTGCAAACTCACCGATGGTGTCACAGCAGTCCAGCTAGCCGATGTCAGAGGGAAAGGAACAGTTTCATTCAGGCCAGCAAACGGCGCACCCCAGAATGTGCTGGTAGTACGCTCATACTCTTTCTTATCTTTTGTCCAGCGCACACCGGCAGCCAGCGTCCATGTTGGCACGAACTCCCAGTTCACATGCGCGAAAGCAGCCGTGCTGGTGGTGCTCAGATCATCTTCAATCGTGCGAAGGAAGTTGATGGGTGTACCCGCCAGTGCAAACAAGTCATCTGCATAAGCTTCCTGATAAGAAGGCACGTTTTCACGCATCCAATAAGCACCAAACGTGGCGTGCAGATTGCTGCCGTTGTCATAGTGCAGCTGGAACTCCTGGCTGGTTTGGTCTTGATTCAGAGCCACCAAGACATCGCCCAGCTCATACTTCGATGCGTCGATATCAATATAGGAATTGGTTTGCAGCTTACGGAATGCCGAAATACTCTTGAGCTGCCATGCCTGCGACAGATCCCATTCCATGGAAAGGGATACACCGCTGTGCTTCAACTTCTGTCCCTTACCTGGGGTGAATGAAGTTTCAGCGCTGTGATCCCACTTCCCTGTTTCACCCGGCTGCAACACCACCGTTCCAAGCGCAAGATCGGTTTGCCTGAGATCTGCCATTGGGCGCCCCATGGTCAGGTTGGCATCTTGCTTCATGTGATCAACAGAGAAGATCGCACGGAAAGTATCGCTTGGCTGGAATGCCAACTTCATGCGCACGGCGCGCGTGTCATCGTCATTGAAGTCAGGGCCGCCCGTACGGTTCTTCACATAGCCGTCATTGGTGATCAACGCACCCGCGATGCTGGCTGCCACAGTGTCACTGAGCTTGCCTGAGGCATAGAAGCGACCTTCTGCACGCCCGTAATCACCGAATGTGGCTTCAACTGCACCACCTTCATGGTCAAAGGGGTTTTTGGTGTTCAGCTTGATCGCACCACCGGTGGAGTTTTTACCGTACAGCGTCCCCTGTGGGCCACGCAGCACTTCCACTTGGCTGATATCAAACAATGAGAACAATGCGCCATTGATGCGTGAGTAATACACGTCATCCACATACATGCCTACGCCTGGGTCGAAGGTTTGCAGCGCATCCGGCTGACCAACGCCACGAATGAACACGTTGACGCTATTGGATGAACCACGCCCTTGCACGATATTCATGTTCGGCACAGCGCCTTGCAGCCCTTCCACATTGCTGGCTTGCAAATCTTTGAGTTGGTCTTCACCAAATGCAGAAACGGCCACAGGAACATCCTGAATCGACTCAGCGCGGCGACGTGCTGTCACCGTCACGGCATCCAGTGTTTTTGCTTCCTGGCCTTCCGCCTGTGGTGCAGCTTCCTGCGCCATCACTGGCGCGCCGATCAAAAGCGAAACAGCCAATGCGCCGTGGATCGCCATGGTCAAATTCTTGCGCTTCATTTACCCCTCCTACGGGAACGTACAACGGGTGACAGGGAATTGCCACCAATGGCAGGCACGTTAAATGTTAATCACCCTTAACGGCATTGGACGTTCGGACAATGGGCGTCCACGGCTGCAACCTTGACACTCGACCTCCAGATTCTGCTTGGGGTAAGCGATGTCATTTCTCATTGTGTTGGCTGCGTTGTGCTTTCTGATGCTTGTGGCCTACCGCGGCTATAGCGTCATTTTGTTCGCGCCTGTTGCCGCATTGGGCGCGGTATTGCTGACAGACCCCTCCTTGGTTGCCCCCATGTTCACCGGCTTGTTTATGGACAAGATGGTGGGCTTTTTGAAACTCTATTTCCCAGTATTTCTTCTGGGTGCAATTTTCGGCAAGGTCATTGAAATCTCAGGCTTTTCCAAAGCCATTGTGGGCGCCACGATCCGTATCGTAGGTGCGCAGCGTGCAATGCTGTCCATCGTCGCAGTGTGTGCATTACTGACTTATGGCGGCGTGTCATTGTTTGTGGTGGTGTTTGCGGTGTATCCATTTGCCGCCGAACTGTTCCGCCAAAGTGATATCCCCAAACGCCTTATTCCAGGCACGATTGCACTTGGTGCGTTCACCTTCACCATGGATGCCCTGCCCGGCACACCGCAAATTCAGAACATCATCCCCACCACGTTTTTCGGAACCGATACATGGGCGGCTCCGGTGCTAGGCACGCTGGGTGGCATTTTCATTCTGATTATTGGCCTGATGTATCTGGAATGGCGACGCCGCGTTGCGGCGCGTAATGGCGAAGGCTATGGCGACCCCAACACCTTGATGAATGAACCAGCTGCATTCACCGGTGAACGTCTTGCTAACCCTGTGATTGCCCTGCTTCCTTTGCTGATGGTGGGGATTGTCAACAAACTGCTGACCTTGTGGCTGCCGCACCATTACGGCGAAAGTGCCAGCTTCATTCCTGCGGTCATCGGCAACCCGGCACCTGTTGTACAGGAAGTGTCTAAAGTGGTCGCCATCTGGGCAGTTGAAGGGGCTTTGCTGGCGGGTATTCTGTGTGTCCTCGCTTTTGCATGGAAGCCGGTGACTGCCAGTTTCGCCGAAGGCAGTAAATCAGCGATTGGCGGCGCACTTCTTGCCGGTATGAATACTGCGTCTGAATATGGCTTTGGCGCTGTCATTGCCGCATTACCCGGTTTTCTTGTGGTGGCCAATGCACTGGGCAGCATCCCCAACCCATTGGTCAACGAAGCCGTTACCGTCACCGCCCTCGCGGGGATTACCGGCAGTGCTTCGGGTGGCATGAGTATTGCGCTGGCAGCCATGGCAGACACGTTCATCACCAATGCCAATGCGGTAGGCATCCCGATGGATGTGCTGCACCGTGTCGCGTCAATGGCCTCAGGGGGAATGGATACCCTGCCGCATAACGGTGCTGTCATCACCTTGCTGGCAGTCACCGGACTGACGCATCGCCAAGCCTATAAGGACATCTTCGCCGTGACCTGCATCAAAACCATGGCGGTGTTTGTGATTATCGGTCTGTATTACACCTTCGGCTGGGTCTGACACCTGTTTATATCGCCGATACACTGATGCGGTGAACGCCGCGCAACGCAAAATCATCCACGTGGACATGGACGCATTTTATGCGTCCGTGGAACAACACGACGCCCCGCAGTTGCAGGGAAGGCCGGTGGTTGTGGCATGGAAAGGCGCACGCTCCGTGGTCTGTGCCGCCAGCTATGAAGCCCGTCGTTTTGGTGTGCGCTCTGCCATGCCAGCTTTGCGTGCCGAACGCCTATGCCCGGATGCAGTGTTCGTACCACCGGATTTCATGCGTTACAAAGCTGTTTCACGGCAGATTCGGGATATTTTCTCGCGCTACACCGATAGGATTGAACCACTTTCGCTGGATGAAGCGTATCTGGATGTCACCCAGCCTAAACGTGATCTGGGAAGTGCCACAGCGATTGCCCATGAGATCCGTGCAGCTATTTTCGAAGAAACCCAGCTCACTGCCTCGGCTGGCATTGCCCCTAACAAGTTCCTGGCAAAAATCGCCAGTGACTGGAATAAACCCAACGGGCAATATGTCATCAAGCCGCATCAAATCGATGGTTTCCTTGCCCCCCTTGCAGTAGGACGCCTGCCCGGTGTTGGCAAGGTAATGGAGCGCAAACTGGCCGCATTAGGTATCCACACCTGCACGGATTTGCGGCAGACCGATGCAACACAACTGGAAGCACATTTCGGCCGCTGGGGGCAACGCCTTTTTGAACTGGCACATGGTGTTGATACACGCGAGGTGCAAAGTGAACGCCCACTGCAACAAATCTCGAACGAAGATACATTCGCAACCGACTTGCCGCTGGAGGCACTGACGCCTGCCATCCAGCGCTTGGCGCTTGATACGTGGAACGACTACGCCCGCGCATGGCAGCGTCGTCCCGGGCGCATTGCCCGTACTGTTGTGCTGAAACTGAAAACAGCCGAGTTTCAGACCCTTACCCGCAGTCTGACTGCCACAGAGCCCCCCAGCAGTGCCGATAGTCTGATACAGACTGCACTGCAGTTACGCCAGCGTGTACAGCTTGCACCAACAACGCTGTACCGCTTGGTGGGTGTGGGGCTTTCTGGTTTTGTTGATGCCCATGAGCAACCGATTCAACACGCATTATTCACCTGACGCGTCACTTCGCATACGCTTGCTGCATCACCCGCCCATCATGCCACTGCATCCATGTCTTCCATGTCATTGACCCGGCAGCAACGCAAAACTCTGGCACTTTCGTCACTTGGTGGCGCACTGGAATTTTACGATTTCGTCATTTATGTGTTTTTCGCCACCACCATGGGGGCATTGTTTTTTCCTTCCGACATGCCGGAATGGCTGAAACTGGTACAAACCTTCGGCATCTTTGCTGCAGGTTATTTGGCGCGCCCACTTGGCGGTATTTTGATGGCGCATTTTGGTGATCTTTCCGGCCGCAAGCGCATGTTCATGCTCAGTATTTTGCTGATGGCCATCCCCACACTACTGATGGGGCTGCTGCCAACATATGCGCAAATCGGTATCTGGGCGCCTTTGTTACTCCTACTCCTGCGCATCATGCAGGGCGCTGCGATTGGTGGCGAAGCCCCCGGTGCCTGGGTGTTTGTCAGTGAGCATGTTGCGCCACGTCATCGCACATTTGCATGCGGCGCACTTTCGCTGGGGCTGCTTGCTGGCATCTTGCTTGGCTCTTTGGTTGCGCGTGCCGTCAATGCCGTTTTTGATGAAACGCAGCTCATGACTTGGGGCTGGCGTTTGCCTTTCGTTCTGGGTGGTTTGTTTGGTGCCATTGCCATGGTGTTGCGCCGCCAGCTGCGTGAAACACCGGTTTTTGCAGAGCTCCAGCAACACCAAGCACTTTCCCGCACCGTCCCGCTCAAAGCTGTCTTGCATGCACATAAAACCGCTGTCCTGTTGGGCATGCTGCTGACATGGCTGCTCACCGCTGCCGTGGTCGTTGTCATTTTGATGATGCCCACCTTTCTGCAAGGCATGGGTGTTTCCCGTGATGCTGCCTTGGCAGGCAACGCCATCGCAATTGTTGCGGCGATGGCCGCCAATCTGATTGCCGGCATGCTGGCTGACCGCTTTGGTGCAGGTCGCCTTTTAGCCATCTGGAGCCTGCTACTCGGCACGGCTTTTTTCTTCTTCTACACCCAAGCGCATGCAGGTCATTACTCACAACTGCTGTATGCCCTTGCCGGAAGCGCGGTTGGCATTACCGCCATGATTCCCGCCATTGCGTTGAGTCAATTTCCCGCGTCGATTCGTTTTTCCGGGCTCTCGTTTTCCTACAATGTTGCCTATGCCATCGCCGGTGGCTTAACACCAGTGCTGCTGAGTCTTGCCATGAAAGATCACAGCATCGCACCGGTGTATTACATCAGTGCGATGGCTGTATTAGGTATTGTGCTGGGGCTTTATGTAGAACGCATTTCGCCTGCTGAATCTGGCAAACACTGACGCTTATTGATGCTGCAATGTGTGCTGCACAGGTTCCGCCGCGTGTGGCTCGATCTTGCGAAAATCCAAGCCCAATACCGCCGCAATGGTGCTGGCAATCTGCGCCTGTTTGAGTGCAGGTACGTTTTGCAGCTCACCGCGTTGTTGCTGCCCCATGCCCGCCATGGCTAACCAGACATCCTGCGCACCTTCCACCTGCGGCCCATGATCGCTCCAGTCGGCTGGCAAACGCCCACGCCCATGATCTGTTGCAACCAAAAGCACGGTGTTATCGCGGTATTCCGGCTGTGACTGCAACCATGTCCAGAGATCACGCAGAAATGTGTCTGCCAACGCCAGTGCTTCTAATGTGTCGATATAGCGACCCGCATGGGCCCATTCATCGGTGTCGCCCAAACCGACATACAGCACACGCGGGCGCTCACGTTCCAGATAGCGCAAGGCAAATGCCATGGTGAATGCATCGAAGCGTTCTTCACGCCATGTGCGTGCCTGCGACTGCATCACACTTAACTGTTGCGTGAGCGCATCGCTATCTGCAAACGGCATGAACCCGGCATTGATGGTGATACTTCCCGGCACATGCTCGGGAATCTTTGCAAAACGATCCCATGATCCGAATGCAGCTACTTTTTCCTTGGGAAGCTGTAACCGCTCACGCGCAAACTCCAGAACAGTAGGGTGTGGGTTTTGAATCGCATCGTTACTGGTCACCGTTGTATCGCGCGGCACGCCTGTGAGCAGCTCGGCATACCCCGGATAAGAGAAACGCATGCGGTTACTCAACTGCACATGACTGCCTAATGCGGCATGACCTGCCACCCAGCCATGCTCACGCATCAATGTTCCCCAGAAAAACGGCATCAGTTTTTCACGCCGTTGTACTGCAGTTTCAGCACGCCATGGGTCAAACTGCACAGGCGTTGACTGCCCTTTTTCCACCATGGATTGCACAACCGTTTCATCCATGCCAGAAAAAATTTCCTGTACACGCACGCCATCCAGCGTCACCACCACAATATTGGGTTCAGGCGGTGCAGCAAACGCATGACAGGCCAGCGTGGCAAGCACGAGTGCAACTCCATACTTACGGCTTGTTGTTTTTATCGTCATTGGATGATTCAACATTGTGTTATTCGAGCTGCACGCTGTTACAAACATGCGCTGCTGTCAAGAGTGACCTTGCCAGGCAAGACGGCGACAATAGATGGTTTCGCATAGTTTGAATCCGAATCCAATGACCGATGTTTCCCCCGCCCTCGCCCGCAAGATTGCTGCCACCATCGCTGAAGAAATCAGCGCACAGACTGCACAAGTGCAGGCGGCGATTGGCCTGTTGGACGAAGGCGCAACCGTGCCCTTCATCGCCCGCTACCGTAAAGAAGTCACCGGCGGATTAGACGACACCCAACTGCGCAATCTGGAAACCCGCCTGACATATCTGCGTGAGATGGAAGACCGGCGTGCGGTGATCCTGTCCAGCATTGCCGAGCAAGGCAAACTCACCGACGAACTACGCGCCGACATTGACGCTGCTGATAGCAAATCCCGGCTGGAAGACCTCTACCTGCCGTATAAGCAAAAACGCCGCACACGCGCACAAATCGCCCGCGAAGCTGGGCTGGAACCACTCGCCGATGCTCTGCTGACCGACCCGACGCTTGTACCAGAAACAGTTGCTGCTGATTTTGTCGATGCTGAAAAAGGCGTGGCGGATACCAAGGCGGCACTGGAAGGCGCACGGGCAATCCTGATTGAGCGCTGGGGCGAAGACGCCACGCTACTCGGTGAGTTACGCGAATACCTGTCACGCGAAGGTCAAATTCGCGCCAAGGTGCTGGAAGGCAAAGAACTGGCTGGCGAAAAATTCCGTGACTATTTCGACCACGTCGAACTGCTGGCAAAAATCCCCTCGCACCGAATGCTGGCGCTGTTACGTGGTCGGCGCGAAGAGTTCTTGCAACTTGACCTTGACCCCAGCAGCGACGCCGAAGCAGGTCACCAATACTGCGAAGGCAGAATCGCGCTCCATGCGGGTATCGACGACCGTGGTCGCGCTGCCGATGCATGGCTGCGCAATGCAGTGCGCTTGGCGTGGCGAGCAAAGATACATACCCATCTTTTGCTGGACCTGTTCAATCAGGCGCGTGAAAAAGCCGAAGGTGAAGCCATCGCCGTGTTTGGTGACAACTTAAAAGACCTGTTGTTAGCCGCACCCGCCGGTCCGAAAGCAGTCCTCGGCCTTGACCCTGGCCTGCGTACCGGCGTGAAAGTAGCGGTTGTGGATGCCACCGGGAAACTGGTCGCCACCGAGACCATCTACCCACACGAGCCCAAACGCCAATGGGATCAAAGCCTGCTGACGCTGCGCAAACTTTGCCTTGCCCATAACGTCCAGCTGATTGCGATTGGCAACGGCACTGCCAGCCGCGAAACCGACAAGCTTGCCAGTGATCTGCTCAAACTTGTTCCCGAGTTGAAAGCGCAGAAGCTTGTTGTGAGCGAGGCAGGTGCTTCGGTGTATTCGGCATCGGAACTGGCCGCAAAAGAGTTTCCGAATCTCGATGTATCGCTGCGTGGCGCAGTGTCGATTGCCCGCCGCCTGCAAGACCCGCTGGCCGAACTGGTGAAGATCGAGCCGAAAGCCATCGGCGTTGGTCAGTACCAACATGACGTTGATCAATACCGCCTCGCCCGCGCACTGGATGCCAAAGTGGAAGACTGCGTGAACGCCGTTGGTGTGGACGTCAACACCGCTTCCGGTGCATTGCTGGCGCGGGTATCGGGGCTGTCTGCCACGGTGGCCGAAAATATCGTTGCCCACCGCGATACCAACGGTGCATTCAAGAGCCGCAAAGCGCTGCTGAAAGTGCCACGTCTGGGTGAAAAAACCTTTGAGCAATGCGCTGGCTTTCTGCGCATCATGGATGGTGAACAACCACTGGATGCCTCCTCTGTACACCCGGAGGCCTACCCGGTCGTAGAGCGCATCCTTGCTGCTGGCGGCAAGCAGGTGAAACAGATCATCGGTGATACCAGCTTCCTGCGCTCACTGAAACCCACGCAGTTCACTGACGAGCGCTTCGGCGAACCAACAGTGCGTGACATCCTGAAAGAACTGGAAAAACCCGGCCGTGACCCGCGCCCAGAGTTCAAGGCTGCGCAATTCGCGGATGGTGTGGAAGACATCAAAGACCTCAAGCCCGGCATGGTGCTGGAAGGCGTGGTCAGCAACGTCGCCGCCTTCGGTGCATTCGTTGATATCGGCGTGCATCAGGACGGCCTGATTCATATCTCCGCATTAGCCGATCGCTACGTCAAAGACCCACGTGAAGTGGTCAAGGCGGGCGATATCGTCAAAGTGAAAGTGCTGGAAGTGGATGTGGCACGCAAGCGCATCGCGCTGACTCGCCGTATGGATGACGCAGTGGCTGACGCACAGGCGGATGCACGCAGCTCACATCGTGATCACCGTGGCCATCGCCCAACACCCAAAGCCATGCAAGCCGCACAGCAAAAAGCCCCCTTCAACAGCGCGATGGCGGATGCACTGAAAGGGCTGCGACGCAGCTAAGCCTGCGCAGTCTTTTCATCGTACTTGCACGCAATGCCCAGTCAGTCTGGGCATTGTTGGGCATTACTTAGTGGGCATTACTTATGGGTGCATCACTTCTCTTGTCGCTTCGCCTCAACACGCGGCGGCGGCTCACCTTGCCAGCGCCGTACAGAACGCTGAAAGAACTGACTATTCGGCACGCGCAACAAACTTTCATAACCATCGGGATGTTGCTCTGACAAGGTGACATAGATCAGGTTGATATCCACGACCTGTCCCCGCAATCCGCGCTTTTCGCCATCATCTACCAGCTCAATATGATCCAGCAGGCGGAACGGGCGCGTCGTCAAAATCAAGAACGAACAGAAGATATTGGTCAGCACACTCCATGCGGCAAAAAATGCCACCGCCGCAACTGTGGCGAAGCCAGTGAAGGCGCCCCACAACACACCAGCAGAAACACCCAGGCGTTGCAAAACTGCCAAAGTCGTGGCCAGTGCAATCAAAAAGGTAGAAACGCGGCGTGAAGCCATGACCACCATTGGCGGCAACTCATAACGTTCCGCCAAACGACGCAACAAGCGCAAAACCAGCCAGCGCAACGTAAAGCCAACAATCAGAATCAACACGATTTGCAGGGCTGGCACCACAACATCCAACCAAGGGTGCAGCCAAATGGGAGCATACATATTCATGCTGCCATTCTAACGAGCCACGACACAGGCTGCTGATACAAATGCGCCACAAGACACGCCACATACAGACTGCGCTTGCGATAATGCGAGTATGGACAAGGTCATTTCACTTGCACAACTCACCCCACCACCAACGCCACCCGAGCCACCGCTGCCATCGGACTGTTGTGACAGCGGTTGCCCAAGTTGCGTGCATGACGTGTATGCGGAAGAGCTGGCGTATTACCGCGAAGCACTGGCGGCCTGGAAAAAACAGCATCCAGATGCTGAACAAGGTCAATAATCACGCATCAAAAGGCGTGATCAAAACTCACTTCACCCTGCACACCGACTTGATACGCCGACACACGTCGTTCAAAGAAATTCGTCAGCTCCTGCACATCCTGTAGCTCCATGAACGGCAATGGATTGCGCACATTGTATTTTTTCACCATCCCCAACTTGACGAAGTGGTTATCCGCACAATGTTGCAGATACTGCCGCATATCACGCGTTGAAATACCGGCAACACCGCCCGACAACACATCTTCCGCAAACTGCAATTCGCATGCGATGGCTTCTTCCAGCATCTGATAGACCTGTTCTTCCATGCTGGCATCGAACAGCTCGGGCTCTTCAGCACGAATTGTTCGCACGCACTCAAATGCAAATTCCATATGGCAGCTTTCATCACGGAATACCCAGTTGGTGCCAGATGCCAACCCTGGCAACAACCCACGTGAACGGAAGAAATACACATAGGCAAACGCAGCGAAGAAGAACAGCCCCTCAATGCAGGCGGCAAAGCAAATCTGATTGAGCAGGAACTGACGCCGCTGGTCGCGGGTTTCGATACGCTTCAAATCTTGCAACGCATCAATCCACTTGAAGCAGAAATCCGCTTTCTTCTTGATCGACGGAATATTCTCCACCGCTGCAAACGCTTTGAAGCGTTCTTCCGGATCAGGCAGATAATTGTCCAGTAAGGTCAAGTAGAACTGCACATGCAACGCTTCTTCGTACAACTGCCGTGACAGATACATACGTGCTTCTGGCGCGTTGAGATGCTGATACAGGTTCAGCACAAGATTGTTCGAGACGATGGAATCGCCAGTGGCAAAAAACGCCACCAAGCGATGAATCAGATGCTGATCGGCTGGCGTCATCTTGCTGTGCAAGTCGGTGATATCGATCTGGAAATTGATCTCATCAACCGTCCAGCTGTTCTTGATTGCATCCCGGTACATTTCATAAAACTGCGGGTAACGCATTGGCCGCAACGTCAGCTCGAAACCGGGGTCGAGCAACATATTTCTTGGCTGTGTGGACATTGAAATCTCCCTGCCTTCCCCACTGGAGAAAGCATCTGTAAGTGTTATTGACAGGCTTCGCAGCTCTCTGGGTTTTCCAGCGAACAGGCCACCGCTTGTGCAGGGCTATAGCTTGAGACCGTAGTTTTGGCGATCTTTGTTGCTGGGCGTGAGCGCAGGTAGTAACAGGTCTTGATGCCCTGCTTCCATGCGTACATATACATCGAAGACAACGCGCCAATCGTCGGGCTTTCCATGAACAAATTGAGTGATGCCGATTGATCAATAAACGCACCGCGCTCGGCGGCCATATCAATCAAACTCCGCATCGGCAATTCCCACACCGTGCGATACACCTGACGCAGCGTTTCTGGAATTTGCGAAATACTTTGAATTGAGCCATCGGCCAGCTTGATCGCATCGCGCATTTCGGGTGTCCACAGACCCAGCTGCTTCAGCTCTGCTACCAAATAGCGATTCACCTGCAGGAAATCGCCTGACAAGGTTTCACGCTTGAACAAGTTGGACACTTGCGGCTCAACACATTCATAGCAACCAGCGATGGAAGCGATGGTGGCCGTTGGCGCAATCGCAATCAGCAGTGAATTGCGCAGGCCATGCGTTTTGATGCGCTCACGCAAGCCTTCCCAGCGTGCCGCATGTGCTGGCACAACATCCCAAGCATCAAACTGCAACGCACCAATCGAGGCACGCGTGTCTGCAAAAGAAGCATGCGCACCCCGCTCAATCGCCAGCTCACACGATGTATCTAAGGCATGAAAATAAATGGTTTCGGCGATTTCTTTGGACAACGCACGCGCTGCATCCGAATCAAACGGAAGACGCTTGCGGAAGAACACATCCTGCAAGCCCATACAGCCCAGCCCCACCGGGCGCCAACGCAAATTACCGCGTCGTGCCTGCTCGATTGGGTAGAAATTAAGATCAATTACACGGTCCAACTGACGCACGGCAAGGCGCACCGTTTCCGCCAACTTGTCGAAATCGAAATCACCGTACTCATCCATGTGATGCGCAAGATTGATCGAACCAAGATTGCAGACAGCCGTTTCTGCATTGTTGGTGACTTCCAGAATCTCTGTACACAGATTGGAGAGATGAATGACATTTTCGGCGCGCAATGTCTGGTTACTTGCACGGTTGCACTTGTCTTTGAACGTCATCCAGCCATTACCGGTTTCGGCCAGGGTACGCATCATGCGTGCATACAGCTTGCGCGCGGGGACGGTTTTCAGTGCTTTGCCCTGCACTTCTGCCTGCACATAGGCATGCTCGAAGTCATCACCGTACAAATCCACCAGCTCGGGGACTTTTGCCGGATCAAACAATGACCATTCCTGATCCTGCTCAACCCGTTTCATAAACAGATCAGGCACCCAGTTGGCGATATTCAGATTGTGCGTCCGCCGTGCCTCATCACCCGCGTTGTCGCGCAACTCCAAGAAGTCTTCGATGTCGGCATGCCAGCTTTCCAGATATACACACGCCGCACCTTTGCGTTTGCCGCCTTGGTTGACCGCTGCCACCGAGGAATCCAGCGTTTTCAGCCAGGGCACGATGCCATTGGAATGCCCATTGGTTGAGCGAATCAATGAGCCACGCGAACGCACACGGCTATAGCTCACGCCGATGCCACCACTGAATTTGGAGAGCTGTGCGATGTCGCCATATTTGGCGTAGATGGATTCCAGTGAATCCTGCGGCGAATCCAGCAAGAAGCAAGACGACAACTGTTCGTGCGTGGTTCCTGCATTGAAAAGTGTCGGGCTGGATGGCAAGTAATCCAAGCGCCCCAACCGCTGATACAGCGCTAATGCTTCCGGCACATCTTCAGACAAGGCGCTGGCGATACGCAGGAAGAAGTGTTGCGGTGTTTCAAGCACTTTCCGGGTATGCGGATGCCGCAACAAGTAACGGTCATACATGGTACGCAGACCGAAATAGTCAAAATTCAGATCGAATGAAAGATCCAGTGCATCATTCAGTTTGCGCGCATTGGCCTGCACAAACCCCAGTAAGCGATCGTTGATAAGCCCCAACTCGTGCCCGCGCCCGATGGACTGCGAAAAAGCGTGGATCTCCTGCCCGGACACTTCCTTGGCAATGTAATTGGCCAGCAAACGTGCTGCCAAACGGCCATATTCGGGTTCTTCACCGATCAACAATGCCGCCGTGCGGATCGACAGTTCATCCAGCTCTTGTGTGCTCGCACCGTTGTACAGCCCAGAAATCGTACGCGTGGCCACGCGCATGGGATCGACCGCATGTAAGCCCTCGCAACTGCGTTGAACGGCACGCACGATCTTGTTGAGATCAACCGGTTCCATACTGCCATTGCGCTTAGTGACGCACATGACGGTCGCCGTCGGTGGCGGTGTCAAATCAAACTCGGGGCTGGTCGCGACCACTTCGGCTGGCGCGGCATCATGTGACGTCATTGGGGTTCTCCATGCGTGATGCACAGACCCGGCTTATCCCTCGTAAGCTCGGCTGGCATTGGAAACGCAGGGTAGAACAGCGGTGTCGCACGGCCTGAGACTGCGCGATCACGCGCAAGACCATGCTGCACCAGCCATCTCCCCCCGGAGATTCCGCGGCCGGCACCGCGCGTTGTGCTTCGCGCGGCTGTCGGCAGGTCTTCGGACTGATGGGCGTGGTGCATCCTAGCCGCCGCTTCCCAAGGTGTTAGACCTCAGTGCTCTTGGCGGGTTCGTTCCCAATTACCGCTGCGGGGCAGTGCTGGAATAGGTCTTTTGCATACGCAATCAACCGCACCAGACTTCCCTTTTAATTCGACAGGTTGTGGCTGCCGAAACCGACGACCACAAGATATGCCGTTCACCCTAAATGGTCAAGCCTCATCCCGCAAAGCATGCACCGCTGCCAATGGCGCTTGGCTATAACGCCAATAACGCGCCGTTTCCAGCACTTCACCAGTGATTTCCAAGTGCGCTTGCGCGGGCATTGCCAATGCAAGCGCCCCTGTCTGAAAGCCCCAACTCCGTGCTTCGGCCAGGTCTGCTTTGCATGTTTTCGCGACCAGCAAGCGCGCTTGTCGCGGCAGTATTCCTGTACCTGACTGTTTGCCATGCGCTTCTTTCAGTGCCCAATAGGTCTGAAAGACCGCTGCTTGCTGGCTTGCACTGGCCATCTGCACATCGCGTACTTCTTCCTCAGGAAACACGAATTTCGCCAGTGCCAACCAATCCCGTGTGCGCTGCGCAAGCTCGATATCGATACCAATCGGCACATCCGCCAACGCTACCGCTAACCAGTCTGCGCTATGGCTCACTGACAAAAATAGTGGGCTTGGCTCGCCATCCAGCAGCAACCCGGGGCGACCATCCGCATGCACATGCCATGACAAGCGGCTCGGCATAACGTCAAACCACCGCACGGCCAAGCACCTTGCCTGCCAATGTCCGGCAAGAAAGCTGGCACGTCGAGCCGCATCATGCATGGCAGAAAAACGCAATTGCTCGGCTTCACTCAACCAGCCCAGCCCGGCAGACATCGCCTGCGCCAACGTATCGGCGATAGGCAACACCTGCAATTGCACACGCCCACAGGCTGGCTGCATGGTGAATCAATCGTCCACGAGTGCAGGCAACAGTTTTTCCGGTTCGGCCTGAACATCCAACGTCAGCTCACCATCAACCGCATCCACCGTGACACGCCCACCTGCAACCAGTTTGCCGAAGAGCAGTTCATCCGCCAACGGACGCTTGATCTTGTCCTGTATCAAGCGCGCCATCGGGCGGGCACCCATTTGTGGATCAAACCCATGCTGCCCCAACCAGTCCCGCGCCGCTGGTGTAGCCGTCAAGACCACCTGTTTTTCATGCAACTGCATGTCAAGTTCAATCAGGAATTTATCGACAACACGCAGGATATGCTCAAAGCCCAAGGCGTCGAACTGCACCACCGCATCCAAACGGTTACGGAATTCGGGGGTAAAACCACGGCGAATGGCCTCCATCGCATCCGGGCTATGGTCTTGCTTGGTGAAACCAATACTGCGACGTGCAGCCTGTGTGGCACCGATATTGGTTGTCATCACCACGATGACATTGCGGAAGTTGGCTTCCCGCCCATTGGTATCGGTCAGCGTGCCACGATCCATGACCTGCAGCAGGATATTGAAAATATCCGGATGCGATTTCTCGATTTCATCCAGCAACAAAACGCAATGCGGGGTTTTGACGATTTTTTCCGTCAGCAGCCCACCTTGGTTGAAACCCACATAACCGGGCGGCGCGCCAATCAAGCGCGATACCGAATGCGGCTCCATGTATTCACTCATATCGAAGCGAATCAGCTCGATTCCCAGCTGCATCGCAAGTTGCCGGGTGACCTCGGTTTTCCCAACACCCGTAGGCCCTGCGAACAAGAAGCTGCCAATCGGTTTATCTGGATTCCCCAGCCCTGAGCGCGCCAGTTTGATTGCCGAGGTCAAGGTGGTAATCGCTGGATCTTGCCCGAAGATGACCATCTTCAAGTTCCGGTCCAGATGCTGCAGCACATCCTTGTCGGTTGCCGAGACTTGTTTCGCCGGAATCCGTGCCATTTTGGCAATGATGGTTTCAATTTCCTCGACATCAATACAGGTTTTACGCACATCCTCGGCCTGCAGATGTTGCCGCGCCCCCGCTTCATCAATCACATCAATCGCTTTATCCGGCAGCAAACGATCGCCAATGTGCTTCACCGACAGATCTACTGCGGCCTTAATCGCCTCATCGGTATAACGTACGTTGTGATGCGCTTCGTATTTCGGGCGTAGCCCTTTCAGGATATCAACCGCTTCACTGACGGTTGGCTCAACGATGTCGATTTTCTGAAAACGCCGCGCTAATGCGTGATCTTTCTCGAAAACGCCACGATATTCCTGGAAGGTTGTCGAACCGATACAGCGCAGCTCACCATTGGCCAGCACCGGCTTGATGAGATTGGAAGCATCCATGGTGCCACCACTGGTTGAACCCGCCCCAATGATGGTGTGGATTTCATCAATGAACAGCACTGCATTGGGTTGTTTTTTCAATGCCGCTAACACGCCTTTCAAGCGCTTTTCAAAATCACCGCGGTATTTGGTGCCTGCCACCAATGCCCCCAAGTCGAGCGCGTAGATCACCGCATCTGCCAATACATCGGGAACCTCACCATCAACAATGCGTTTGGCCAAGCCTTCTGCCAAAGCGGTTTTACCTACGCCTGACTCTCCCACATACAAGGGGTTGTTTTTGCGACGGCGGCAGAGCACCTGGATCGTGCGTTCAATTTCTTCCGCACGCCCCACCAACGGATCAATCTTCCCGGCTTGGGCTGCTTCGTTGAGATTGGTAGCGAACTCAGTGAGCGGGTCTGCTTTTGCCGCTGTTTCATCGCCTTCACTTTTCGTTTCGCCATCCTGCGCTTCTTGTTGGGCGCCATCATCGGACTTGGCAATACCATGCGAAATGTAGTTGACGATATCCAGCCGATACACATCCTGCTGATTGAGGAAATACACCGCATGCGAATCTTTTTCACCAAAGATGGCAACCAGTACATTCGCTCCGGTGACTTCCTTTTTGCCGGAGGACTGCACGTGATACACCGCACGCTGCAACACCCGCTGAAAACCCAACGTTGGTTGCGTATCACGCCCATCACCTTCAGGAAGACGATTGACAGACACATCCGCCGCGTTCACCAACTCGGTACGCAAGCGCTGAAGATCAGCCCCTACCGCCTGCAACACCAGCTTCGCGGATGGGTTATCCAACAAGGCCAACAGCAAATGCTCCACCGTCATGTACTCGAAACGCGCCTCACGGGTGCGTTCGTAGCACTGACTAATGGTTTGTTCGAGGTCTTTGCTGAACATGGGCTGGAACTCCAGAAACATCTATCTACCTATGTAAGGTACAAATGCCTCCAGAACAAGTCCCAGCGAATTACGCCTGCTCCATCGTACAAAGCAAAGGATGCTGGTTCAGTTGCGCATACGCATTGACTTGCGCAACTTTCGATTCAGCGATTTCACGGGTAAACATTCCGCAAACGCCCTTGCCACGGGTATGGACATGCAACATCACTTGCGTGGCTTGTTCAATTCCCATAGAAAAAAAGCGGATCAGGACTTCAACCACAAAATCCATCGGTGTGTAGTCGTCATTCAGCAAAAGCACCGTATAAAGCGGCGGACGTGCAAGCTCTGGCTTGGCTGGTGCAAGGGCAACACCATGCGCATGCTGATCGTGTGGGTTGTCTATTGGCTCAGGCATGGGCAAATTATACGAAGCCGGAAGCGCTTGCGGCTGAACCTGTCATTTTTGGAGACTTTAATGCGCTGGCAAACCGACATTACTGTCGCCACACTCGTTGCACGCAACGGAAAACTGCTCTGCGTGGAAGAGCATGCCGCCGGACAATTGGTTATCAATCAGCCGGCCGGACATCTGGAGCCCAACGAAAGCCTGATTGAAGCCGCAGTCCGCGAAACCCGTGAAGAATCCGGCTGGCATGTGCGCCCTACCCATCTGGTTGGCACGTATCAATGGCAAGTGCCGGAAACCGGCAAGCAATACATTCGCTTTGCCTTTGCTGCCGACCCTGTCAGTGAAATCGCCAATGCGCAGTTGGATGAAGGCATTGTGCGTGCGCTGTGGCTGACGCCTTCCGAATTGCAGGCCGCCGCCGCGCGTCATCGCAGCCCGCTGGTTTGGCGTGTCGTGACCGATTATCTTGCTGGCAGTCGGCATCCTCTGTCTTTAGTGCAGCACATCGCATGAGCGGGCAGTCAGTCGTTGTTGGCGTTTCTGGTGGCGTGGATTCATCGGTTGCCGCACTGTGTCTGCGTGACGCAGGCTTTGCCGTCACTGGGCTGTTCATGCAGAACTGGAATGACGATGGCAGTGGCGAATGTCGCGCCGAAGATGACCGGCGGGATGCCGTTGCCGTGTGTGGCGCGCTGGGTATCCCGATCAAGTTCCGTGATTTTTCACGTGAATACTGGGATGGCGTGTTTCGTTATTTTCTAGACGAATACGCCGCAGGCCGCACCCCGAACCCAGATGTCCTGTGCAACCGCGAGATCAAATTCAAGCATTTTCTTGATGCTGCGCGTGAACTTGGGGCAGAGGCCATTGCAACGGGTCACTATGCGCGTGTTGATCAACACGACGGGAAATTTCGCCTGTTGCGGGCGATTGACCGCAGCAAGGATCAAAGCTATTTCCTGCATCAACTGGGGCAAGAACAATTAGCTTTCACGCGCTTTCCACTCGGCGAGATGCATAAAGACGCGGTGCGCAAAATCGCCACTGAACATGCACTGCGAACCGCAAGCAAAAAAGATTCCACCGGTATTTGCTTTATCGGCGAACGGGATTTCCGTGAATTTCTTTCGCACTATCTACCCAGCAAACCCGGGGAGATGCGTACCGCCGACGGCCAACGCATTGGCGAACACCCGGGCGTGTTCTATTTCACCTTGGGCCAACGCGAGGGTCTGAATATCGGTGGTGTGCGTGGCCGCCCACAAGCCCCGTGGTTTGTTGTTGCCAAAGACATCAAGCACAATATCCTTTACGTTGACCAAGGGCATGACAGCCCGTGGTTGCAATCGACCCAACTTGTCAGTGAGCTTGCCCATTGGATTTCGGGTGCACCACCTGCTGCACACTTCCGCTGCACAGCACAAACGCGCTATCGGCAACCCGATGAGCCTTGCGATGTCTGCGTGCAACAAGACGGCAGCTTGCACGTGCAGTTTGATCGGCCGCAGCGTGCAGTAACCCCCGGTCAATCACTCGTGCTTTACGATGGCGACCACTGTCTTGGCGGCGCAGTCATTGCTTCCACCAATGCACCTTTCCCGCAACATGCTTTTCATCAAGAGAAATAACACATGAGTGATGCCATCAACGAACGCGCCCTTGCCCTTGCAGGCTTGCTTCAAGCATTGATGCAGGTGCGCCGTATCGCTGATACCGGCCAATCCGATCACACCCTCGTGCAACTTGCCCTTGATAGCGTTCTCCGTATTGACGCTGCAAGTACGGAATCGGTCTATGCCGGCGTGAACAATCTTCGCCCGGGTCTGCGCCTGCTGCGTGATTATCTTGGCAACGAGAAAAAAGATGACGCGCTTGGCAAACTGGCGTTGGCTGTTCTGCAAATTGAACGCCGTTTTGTACGCGATGAAAAAATGACCGCGCAGGTGCAATCACGCTTGCAGCAACTGTCTACGCATGTGGATGCACAAGACAGCACTCACCCGGATGTCATTGCCGAGCTTGCCACGCTGTATGCCGAAACCATCAGCCACCTGCGCCCACGGGTCATGGTGCAAGGCAACCCGCACTATCTTGCGCAACCTGGGGTTGTTGCTGAAATTCGTGCATTGCTGCTTGCGGCGTTGCGCTCGGCAGTTCTTTGGCGGCAACTTGGTGGCAGCTTCTGGGATTTGCTGTTACAGCGCCGCGCACTCGCCAAGGCTGTGGATCAGCATTTACACTGAATGTTGAGTGTTATGCGGATGACTAAGTAAACCGCGCCGACGGAACCACCACTCCAGCGGCCAAGTCACCAACGGGGGAATGGCTGCCAGCACAGCAAGCAACAACGCCCACATCGGCCAACGCAGTCGAAAGCCGACGAAAATACTGGTGACCAGATAGACAAGAAATGCCGCACCGTGCAGGCGGCCAAACAGCCACACTCCCCAGTCGGTGAGACCGCTGACATATTTCAAATACATCCCAATCAAAAGTCCTGTCCATGTCAATGCCTCGATTAAAGCGACAGCGACGAAAAGCTTTCCTGATGCACTCAATGGCTGTTTGGTTTGCACGTATTGACTCGATAGCTAATAACAAAAACAGATGCAGGAACGCCTTCTCCCCATGATGAGGAGAAGGCGCCCGCGATTGCTGTGAAACTTTACACGCAGAACATCTTAGGCAACGGCATCTGCCACGTCCTTGTATTCCTCGATCTGATCAAAGTTCATGTAGCGATAGATTTGATCGCCATTCGCATTGATCACACCCACATCCGCCAGATATTCCTCACGGGTTGGAATGCGCCCCAAGCGTGCGCAGATCGCCGCCAATTCCGCCGAACCTAAATACACATCGGTATTGCGACCAAGGCGATTGGGGAAGTTGCGCGTCGATGTGGACATCGCCGTTGAGCCTTCGCGAATCTGTGCCTGATTCCCCATGCACAAAGAGCAGCCCGGCATTTCCATACGTGCACCAGCCGCACCAAACGTGCCGTAATGGCCTTCCTTGGTGAGCTCGCTTGCATCCATCTTGGTTGGCGGCGCAATCCACAAACGTGTTGGGATATCACGCTTGCCTTCCAGCAATTTCGCCGCTGCACGGAAGTGACCGATATTGGTCATGCACGAGCCAATGAACACTTCGTCAATCTTCGCACCTGCCACATCAGACAGCGTCTTGGCATCGTCCGGGTCGTTCGGACAGCAGACAATTGGCTCGTTGATGTCGTTCAAGTCGATTTCAATGACCGCCGCGTATTCGGCATCGGCATCGGCTTCCAGAAGTTGTGGATCAGCCAACCATGCCTGCATCTTGTCGATTCGGCGTTGCAATGTACGTGCATCGGCATAGCCTTCGGCAATCATCCACTTCAGCAGCGTGATATTGCTGTTGAGATACTCGATGATCGGTTCTTTGTTCAAACGCACGGTACAAGCGGCGGCAGAACGCTCAGCGGAAGCATCGGCCAGTTCAAAAGCCTGTTCGATCTTCAGATTCGGCAAGCCTTCGATTTCCAGAATGCGACCGGAAAAGATGTTCTTCTTGCCCTTCTTTTCCACTGTCAGCAGACCCGCTTTGATTGCATACAGCGGAATGGCATGCACCAGATCACGCAGCGTCACACCGGGTTGCATCTCGCCCTTGAAGCGCACCAGCACCGATTCGGGCATGTCCAGCGGCATCACACCGGTGGCAGCGGCAAACGCCACCAACCCTGAGCCTGCTGGGAACGAAATACCAATCGGGAAACGGGTGTGGCTGTCGCCGCCGGTGCCCACGGTATCGGGCAGCAGCATGCGGTTGAGCCAGCTATGGATGATGCCGTCACCCGGACGTAGTGAAACGCCGCCACGGGTAGAAATGAACTCTGGCAGGGTGTGATGGGTTTTCACGTCCACCGGCTTCGGGTACGCAGCGGTGTGGCAGAACGACTGCATCACCAGATCGGCAGAAAAGCCGAGGCAGGCCAGATCTTTCAGTTCGTCACGGGTCATCGGACCGGTGGTGTCCTGGCTACCCACCGAGGTCATCTTCGGTTCGCAATAGGTGCCTGGGCGCATGCCCTTCCCTTCTGCCAAACCACAGGCGCGACCCACAAGTTTTTGCGCCAAAGTGAAGCCCTTGCCGGTATCCGGCGGCGTCACTGGCAGGCGGAACAGATCGGTCACCGGCAAGCCCAGCGACTCACGCGCCTTGGCGGTCAGACCACGCCCAATAATCAGCGGAATGCGACCACCAGCGCGAGCTTCGTCCAGCAACACTTCGGACTTCAGCTCGAACGTCGCGATTTCCTTGCCGTCCTTCAGCGCCTTGCCTTCGTACGGACGCAGTTCAATCACATCACCGTGATGCATCTGCGAAACGTCCAATTCAATCGGCAACGCACCTGCGTCTTCCATGGTGTTGTAGAAGATAGGAGCAATCTTGCCGCCGAGACAGACACCACCATCACGCTTGTTGGGAATGTAAGGAATGTCATTCCCCGTCCACCACAGCACACTGTTAGTGGCGGATTTGCGGCTGGAACCGGTGCCCACCACGTCGCCGACGTAGGCCACGATATGTCCCTTTTCCTTCAACTTGAGAATGTCACCAATCGGGCCGCGCTTGCCGTCTTCTTCCGGCTGGAACGGGGCATCCGGACGGGCGTTCTTCAGCATCGCCAAGGCGTGCATGGGGATGTCAGGACGGGTGGTGGCGTCCGGTGCGGGCGACAGGTCATCGGTATTGGTTTCGCCGGGCACTTTGAACACGGTGATGGTCAACGACTGCGGCACTTCCGGGCGGCTGGTAAACCATTCGGCATCGGCCCAGCTTTGCATCACCGCCTTAGCATTGGCATTGCCTGCTTTGGCCTTTTCATCCACATCGTGGAAGGCATCAAACATCAGCAAGGTGTGCTTCAGCGCATCGGCTGCAACCGCGCCCAGCTCGGCGTTATCCAGCAGTTCCACCAGTGGTGCCACGTTATAGCCACCCAGCATGGTGCCGAGAAGTTCAGTGGCACGCGCAGGTGAAATCAGCGCATTTTTTTCGCTGCCAAATGCCAGTGCTGCCAGATAGGAGGCCTTTACTTTCGCGGCATCATCCACCCCTGCAGGCACGCGGTGCACAAGCAGATCAAGCAAATAATCGCCTTCGCCCGCCGGTGGGTTTTTCAGCAGCTCAATCAGGTCTGCCGTCTGTTGCGGCGTCAGCGGTAGTGCGGGAATACCGAGCGCGGCACGTTCGGCTTCGTGTTTGCGGTAAGCGTCCAACATGGAAAGCATCCTTATCGTTGTAGCGGGTCTTAATCTTTGGGGACGATCAGCTTCAGACCCTTGAAGTAATCGCGGAAAATTTGACTATCAAATGTAATCAGCGCATCACACTGCAATAACGCATGTGCGCCAATCAAAAAACTGGAAATAGGATGTAACTCACCGCCACGCTGCCGTTGGCGACGTTGCATTTCACCTGCACGCAGCGCCGATTTAGGCTCAATCGCGCTATACATCACACCCATTTCTTCCAAAGCAGGAAGCACCTCAGCACCATCACGTAAGGCAGCCGTCACACTGGCCAGCGCGGCATCACAGACCACAACACGCCCACTGCCCAACGCTTGCCGCAAGCTGGCTTCTGCAGCATCAGCACGCGCTGCATTGGCAAGCAAGGTGATCAATACCGGGGCATCCACAGCGATCATGCGGGATCGTGCTCGCTCAAATCATCCAGTGAAAACTTGCCGCGCACACGTGAAATCGCATCATCCACATGTTTGGATAGCACGATACGGCTGCCATCAAGTTCTACCTTGAGCACACTGCCCTTGGTCAGACCCAATGCATCACGCACAGGTTTGGGCAGTGTGATTTGACCACGCTCGGCAACAGTCGCATCCATCTCTACACAGCAGGTAATTAAGTATGCACGAATTATACATACTTATTGACGCATACCCAAATACTGTCAGCCATCAGGATCATATCAACCCTGTTTGGTACGCCCACCGCCCATGCTTTTTGCCAGATAAAGCGCACGCTCAGCACGCTGGAAGAAATGCATCGGCGCTTGATCTTGCTGCTCATCAAACTGCACCAGACCTGCACTGAAACTGACGTAATTAGGCCCTGCCCCACCACCATGCCAGTCACTGATTCCTGAAAATGCAGTATGTAGGCGCTGACTCAAGCGCACCCCGCCTTCCATCGCTGTATCCGTCAGAATCACCGCAAACTTGTCACCTTTTAAGCGCGCAGGAAGATCCGCCGTCCGGCACACATCACGCAAAATCTTACCGACACGCGCCAATATCTTGTCGCCCATCTCAACACTCCAGTTGTCGTTGACTTGCTTCAACTGGTCGATATTGATCACCATTAAACAAAGCGGCTGGCCATAACGACGCGAACGTGAGAAATAGTGTATCAGCCCTTCATCGAAGGCGCGCCCATTCGACAACCCAGTCAAGCCATCTTCCATTGCAAGACGGTCGAATTCTGCCAGTTGCGCATTAAGCTTTTCTTTCAATGCTGCTTTTTCACGATTCAACAGCAACATCTGTTCACTCAACTCGCGTGAAACAGCGGTTTGCCTTTCCATGTCCTCGCGCAATTGATGCAAACGGCGCAAATAGCCGCGGGTCTGAAAATGTTTAACCGCAAGCCCCGCCACAAAAGCCAGAACAAGGAAAAGCCATGTCATCCATGAACCCATTTAAGAACCCCCTGCTGCCTCGCAAACTGACCCAGAAAACATACACAAACTGAAAACGACACACGCTGCGACAGCAATCAATTTCGCACCCATTGCTATCCTCAGCATCTTGTGGCGATACAGCGCTCATGCAACTTGAACAACCAACGCATGATGGTACACCTGTATTAACATGAGAATACATTATTTCCGGCATGCTTTATCCGGCTTTCAATTCCATTTCCACTGGGGAGTCTGTCATGCGCAATTCTTTCTCAACGCAGTCACAGTTGCATGTGAATGGCACGGATTACACCTTCCACAGCCTTCCGCTTCTGGGGCAGAAATTTGCAATTTCGCATCTCCCGTATTCCATGAAAATCCTGTTGGAGAACCTACTCCGACATGAAGACGGCATCAGTGTCCTCCCTGCACATATTGAAGCGGTTGCGAACTGGAACCCAAGCGATACTTCGGAAACAGAAATCGCATTCATGCCTGCTCGGGTGATCTTGCAAGATTTCACCGGTGTGCCCTGCGTGGTGGATCTTGCCGCTATGCGCGATGCCGTGGTGAAACTAGGTGGAAGCCCTGAGCAAATCAACCCGCAGATTCCATCGGAACTGGTGATTGACCATTCGGTTCAGGTGGATGTGTTCGCACGTCCGGATGCACTGGATCGCAATGGCCAGATCGAATTCGAACGCAATGCCGAACGCTATGGCTTTTTGCGCTGGGGGCAGAAGGTTTTTGACGATTTCAAGGTCGTTCCACCCAATACTGGCATCGTGCATCAGGTCAATCTGGAGTACTTAGCGCGGGTGGTCATGCAGCGTGACGTTAATGGCGAGCAATGGGTGTTTCCTGACACCTTATTCGGCACCGACAGTCATACAACAATGGTTAATGGCATCGGCATCCTCGGCTGGGGCGTGGGCGGCATTGAGGCAGAAGCCGCAATGCTGGGGCAGCCATCTTCCATGCTCATTCCGCAAGTCGTGGGCTTCAAACTCACTGGCAAACTTCCCGAGGGCACAACAGCCACTGACCTTGTTCTCACCGTCACCGAAATGCTGCGCAAGCATGGGGTGGTCGGCAAGTTCGTTGAGTTTTATGGCGATGGGCTGCAACACTTGCCACTTGCCGACCGCGCCACCATCGGCAATATGTCGCCGGAATACGGTGCCACCTGTGCGATGTTTCCGATTGATGCCGAATCCCTGAATTATCTCCGCCTCTCCGGGCGTAGCGAAGCACACATTGCTCTGGTGGAAGCGTATGCCAAGGCTCAAGGTTTATGGCATGACACCCATTCACCCGAAGCCAGCTATAGCTCAACACTGACGCTGGACATGGGCACCGTGCAGCCTTCACTTGCAGGCCCTAAGCGCCCGCAAGATCGCGTTCTGCTCAATATGATGAAAACCTCCAGTCAGAGTGCGGTGACACAGCTCACCGCAACGCGTGACCAACGCAATGCAGATATTTCCGATTTCATTGCAGAAGGTGGTGGTGCAGCCGTTGGCAATGAGCAGGTGGGCAAAGGGATTGCCGACATCGTTATTGATGGCCAATCGGTGCGTCTGAAAGATGGCGCCGTAGTCATTGCCGCCATCACCTCGTGCACGAATACATCCAACCCGGCAGTGATGGTGGCAGCAGGCTTACTTGCCCGCAATGCAGCCAAACGTGGTTTGACCCGCAAACCTTGGGTTAAAACCTCACTTGCACCTGGCTCTCGCGTGGTCACCGACTATTTGCAGAATGCAGGGCTGTTAAGTGAACTTGAAAAGATCGGCTTTTATACCGTGGGCTACGGTTGTACTACCTGCATCGGCAATTCAGGACCATTGCCTCTGGAAGTCAGTGCCGGTATTGCCGCCGGTGACTTATGTGTTGCCTCTGTGCTGTCTGGCAATCGTAATTTTGAGGGTCGCATCCACGCCGAAGTAAAAATGAACTACCTCGCCAGCCCACCGCTGGTGGTGGCATTCGCGTTGGCAGGTACAACCCATATCGACCTCACCAGCGAGCCGCTAGGTGTCGATACGAATGGGCAAGCGGTCTATCTCAAGGACATCTGGCCCAGCAGCCAAGATATTGCTGCCACCATTGCGGCCACTGTCAGTCCGGAACTGTTCAAACAGAATTACGCCGATGTTTTCAAAGGTGACACGCGCTGGAACGCCATTCAATCACCAGATGACGAGCTATATCACTGGGATGCGGCGTCTACCTATATCAAGAACCCCCCGTATTTCGAAGGCATGAGCGCACAACCCGGCAACATTGATGATGTACAGGCAGCACGGGTGCTTGGCTACTTCGGTGACTCCATCACCACCGACCACATTTCCCCAGCGGGCAGCATCAAGAAAGACTCACCGGCAGGCCGTTATCTGATCGAACGCGGTGTGCAGCCTGCTGATTTCAATAGTTATGGCAGTCGACGCGGAAACGACGACGTCATGGTGCGTGGCACATTTGCCAATATCCGCATCAAAAACCAATTCTTCGGTGGAGAAGAAGGCGGCAATACGCTGTATTTCGGCAGCACACCGCCAGAAAAAATGGCGATCTTCGATGCCGCCATGCAATACAAAGCCGACGGCACTGCACTGATTGTCATTGCAGGCAAGGAATACGGTACCGGCTCAAGCCGTGACTGGGCCGCCAAAGGCACACTGCTTTTAGGCGTCAAAGCAGTGATTGCCGAAAGTTTCGAGCGCATCCACCGCTCGAATCTGGTGGGTATGGGTGTGCTGCCACTGCAGTTCAAACCCGGTGAAAGCGCCAGCAGCCACGGCCTGACAGGCACGGAAACCTATGCCATCACCGGATTGGAAAATGGCGCTGCAAAAACGGCGACGGTCACAGCCACGCGCAACGATGGCAGTACGCATTCATTCACCGTGGATGTGTTGCTGCTGACACCCAAGGAAGTGGAATACGCCAAACACGGCGGCGTCCTGCATTATGTCTTGCGGCAACTCGCCAGCAAGAAAGTCGCCTGATTCTTTCTTCACACAACACAGCGCCCTGCAGGCACATCGGATGGTGTGCCTGCAGCGATCCACCAGGATTCACGCTTGGAACACCGACTCAAGCAGCCGGAAGGTTCCCGCATCAGCATCCATTTCCACCTTGCCCCCCACCGGAACGATGAATTGCTCACGGATATGCCCAATCATCGCACCGCGATAGGCAGGAATCTTGAGTGGACGAATATAGTCATCCAGGATTTGCTCCAACGTCAGCGAACCATAGCCATTCCCCGGTTTGCAGTCTGTGCATTCACCAAAAATGAAACCGGCAATCTTGTCCAGAGCGCCCATTAATTTGAGCGTACTCAACATGCGATCGACACGGTAGGGTGCTTCTGAGACTTCTTCAAGAAACAATATCTTGCCGGTGAAGTCAGGGACATAAGGCGAACCCGCAATGCCCGTCAGCACCGCCAAATTGCCCCCCACAAGCTGTCCCTGCACCTTGCCGGCATGGATGGTATGGGTGCGGTTCTGGCGTTGCACCAGCTCATCTCCGGTATGGCGCTTGTTACGAAACTCCAGCAATTCACGCTTGAAAAACATGCGCTCAAACTGATCGACATTAAAGCTATTCCAACTGCTTGCACCTGTTGGCCCATGAAATGTCACCAGACCGGTTTGCGCATGCAAGGCGCAATGCAAGGCGGTAATGTCCGAAAAGCCAAGGAAAACCTTGGGGTTGCGACGCACGGTTGCGTAGTCAATCAGCGGCAGGATACGCGCCGCCCCTGAGCCGCCACGCACACACACAATCCCATTGACCTCTGGGTCAGCAAACATCGCATTCACATCTGCCGCACGCTCTGCATCCGTACCGGCAAGATGCCCGTAACGGGCTTCTGCATGCGCCCCCATCTTGACCTTAAACCCCAGTGCTTCCAGTGTTTCTCGCGCCAATTGATAGTTGAATGGGTCATCGGATGCCGCTGACGGGCTCACCAAACCAACCACATCCCCTTTGTTCAACTGCTTTGGCAAAAGCCGTTGCTGCTGTGAACCCACGTTCGCACCTGCCATCTCTGAAAATGGCAGCAACGCTGCCGTTAATGCTGCCCCACCCAAAAAATGCCGCCGTTTCATCGCCACTCCCTCAGTTACCTCAGCAAGACATGCAGCCTAACAAAAAGCCCACTCCCTGCCCTATGCCATTGGCAACAGCATGCAAAGCGTCAGACCCACTCAGCCAACCGGCCCTGCATGTGGGTTCACACCCATCATCCGAAAGCAGACATTGAATGCCACGGTGATCCGCACATCATCCCCTTCATAAGGCAAGACCTCGTGCAGCAGCCATGAAGGAAACAGCACCAGATCACCCGCATTCAAGCGCAGCATGATATTGGACATGCTGTAGGGCCGCTGCATCTTGGCGGTTGCCATATCAATAAACATGGAACCCGCATAATTCGGGTTGATAAACGTCAGCTTTCCGCTGTCACTTTCCGGGTTATCCCCTGAATGGCTGACACAGTACACACCAGACCAACTGTGCAAGGGGTGATTATGTGGACCAAAGTAGCCCCCCTTATGCGTCACATGAAACCATGCCTGCTCTGCCGAATGCAGGCGTGAAAGCGTTTCAATGTCATAACCATTCAGATCGCGGATCATGGCATAGAGGTTCTGCATGCAGAATCTCCGCAGTTTCTGGATAACCGGCTGCGGCCACTCAAACAGACGGAAATTACTTTCAAAGAGCGCTGGATTGCGATGTGTATAGACATCCGGATTGGCATACTCCGGCTGCTGTGAACGCGTCAAAAACAACGCTTTCAGCTCATCATTCAACGTCTCGCAGTTTTCCATCTTGGCAAAGCCCAACGGTATAGAAAACGCAGGCATGATTTGTAACGACATCTATTCCCCCTGATAAATCCAGCCAGATATCCCATGTCATGCAGCATACTTGAAGGACAGGGGCAATTTCTTCAGTTGACGAAGAAATCCACGCCGCAATCAAAACAGCATGCAGGTGACAGTGACGGACTCAGCACTCCACTCCAGCAGCCAGCTTCACGTCGTATTGCGTGGTCAGTGTGGTGGTGGTGATGCTGCGTAACGCACGACGTATATCCTCAACCTGCATGCGCGGCTGATCGGGGCGGGAACACTGCTCGGGCAACCACGGAACATGCACGAACCCCGCCCGCACCGAACGATGATTGCGTAGCGCGTGCATCAACACGTAGAACACTTGATTACACACAAACGTGCCGGCAGTTTGTGAGATATGCGCCGGGATGCTCTCGGCTTGCAAAGCGAGCAACGCGGATTTGATTGGCAGGCGCGAAAAGTATGCGGCAGGCCCCCGTTGCAATACCGCCTCGTCCACGGGTTGCAGGCCTGCATTGTCAGGAATCCGCGCATCAATCAGATTGATGGCAACGCGCTCCAATGAAACCCCGACCCGCCCTCCTGCCTGGCCTGTTGCAATGACCACATCAGGGCGATGCCGACGCAACGCTGCACGCAACACACGCGGAGCCGCTTCAAATTCACAGGGCAGCTCCAGCGTGACAATGCGATGCCCGGCGACTGTCTCGCCCTCCATCGTCCGCACGGCTTGCCAGGAAGGGTTGATGGTTTCGCCACCAAACGGGCTAAACCCCGTCAGCAATATGTTGCCAGGCATGGTTTTTCTCAGAACCGAAAGATCAGGACATACATCAAGGCCAGATTGACCGCCAACAATGCCACGCCGGTTTTCCATTGGGCACGAATCACGTCATTTTGACCGGGAAGTTCCAGTAAGGCGACAGGCACGATATTGAAGTTGGCGGCCATCGGGGTCAGCAGCGTGCCGCAATATCCGGTCAACATGCCAATGGCACCTAAAATGGCGGGGTTGGCACCGTGCATCTGTACTAATAGCGGCAGTCCGACACCAGCGGTGAGTACCGGAAATGCCGCAAAGGCATTGCCCATAATCACGGTGAACAGCACCATGCCCAGACCGTAAGCCAGCACGCAGGCCAGTGCATTGTCCACCGGGATGGCAAGACGCACCAGTTCGGCGACGGCCGTGCCAACGCCGGTGGCCGCAAACACCCCGCCCAAGGCCGCCAGAGTCAATGGCAGCAATGCCGCCCAGCCCAGGGTATCCAACAGGCGGCGGCCTTCCTGCAGGCCGGCTCCAGGGGCCGCGCGGGTGGTATGTAGGGCAGAAAACAAGGCCAGTACACAGGCCAGGGTCAGGCCGGTCAAGGTCATGCGACGAGAGGCAAACAGCGACCAGTCGTCCCATGCAACATAATCGCCTGCCAATGCCACCAACAAGGTCACAAAAGGAATCATCAACGCGGGGATGAACAGGCGATGTCCTAGTCGCTTGGCATCGGCACTACGGGCTTCGGCATCGCGTTCGGGCAAGGCTTGGCGTGTCATGCGTGGCGACAGCAACGCCAGCGCAATAACCCCCGCCCCTGCCCATTGCGCAGGTACAGGGTTATTGTTATTCGCCGCTGTCATGATGGTGTCACCGCCCCCCACAAGGGCCGCCAGAATTCCCCAGAATGCCGCATGGGCAAAGCGTTTTTTCCGAAGATTTATCCAGCCACTGGCGAGCAGAAACAGTGCGATCAGTGCATAAGCATGTTCAATCGTCAGCATGTCAGCCGCCCTTGTGATCTGCAGATGAAGGCGTCACGCGGCGGTCAAACTGCTGCGCAAAACGCCAGGTGCGAAACCCATGGATAACAAAGGCAGCGATGGCAGTTGGCAAAGCCCACAACGCAATATGTAACGGTTCAAGCTCAATACCATGCTGCGAAAAGAACCCCTGAATCAGCAGCACCGCACCCAATGCAATAAAGACGTCTTCACCGAAGAACAATCCAATATTGTCGGTGGCAGCACAGAAAGCCCGCACGTCGTGACGCTCTTTGTCGGTCAATGGCGGCGCATCCTTTTCTGCCGCGGCTTCGGCCATCGGTGCCAGTAATGGGCGCACGGTTTGTGCGTGACCGGCGACATTGGTCAAGCCCAACATGGAAAGCACCTGCCGCAAGCCCAGATAGGCGATCAACAAGCGTGACAGCGTCAATCTGCGCAGGCCGGAAATCCATTCTCTGGCATGTTCGCGCAACCCCGCTCTTTCCAGAACACCAATCGCAGGCAGGGTCAGCACAAACAGCATCAACGCACGTTCCGAGACAAAACTCGTACCCAGCAACGCCAGGATATCGGCCATCGTCATGCCAGCCGCGACACCGCTGGCAATCCCTGCTGCCACAACCACCAACACCGGATTCAGGCGCAAGGCAAAGCCAATCACCACCACCGCAACGCCGATCAAGGGTAACCACTGCATCATCGTGATTGTTCTCCAGAAGCAAGACGAACCCCCGCCTGTTGCAGCGCAGCGTTCAGGTTGGCAGCAAACGTGCCGGCATCATCACGATCGCCGTGCAGGCACAGGGTATCGGCGGCGAAAACACGTGTTGCCCCGCCATGGGTGGTAATGGGTTTGCCTTGTACAAGTGCAATGGCTTGCGCAATGGCAGCCTCGGACGGCAAGACGGCATCCGGATGACGACGCGACAGCAATTGCCCGTCATCGCAATAGCGGCGATCACAAAACACCTCATGCCGCACGGTCAACCCGTATTTCTGACCTGCTTGCGGCAATGCACTGCCGGACAGCCCAACCAAAATCAAACTGGCGTCGAAATCATGCACGGCTTGGGCAATGGCATCGGCTAACGCTGGATCAACGGCCGCTTGGTTATACAGCGCACCGTGTGGTTTGAGATGCGAAAGCACCATGCCTTGCGCCTGCGCCAAGCCAGACAGCGCACCCAGTTGATACAGCACAAAGGCATAGGCTTCACGCGGGGAAACTGCCATTTCACGCCGACCAAACCCTTGCAGATCGGGGTGGCTTGGATGGGCGCCAACGGCAACACCATGTTCACGACAGGCCTGCAACGTGGCCAGCATGACCTGCGGATCACCTGCATGAAATCCGCAAGCGATATTGGCCGAGTGAATATGCGGCATCACCGCAGCATCATTCCCCATGCGCCAAGCGCCAAACGACTCCCCCAGATCGGCATTGATATCTATCGTGTTCATGGGATTGGCAGTCCAATATCCTTGTGCAAGCGATACGTGATGTGTGTGATCAGACGTTGCAATGCCCTGTCACGTTGCTGCAATGCGGCCAATGCCTCGTCCATCTGACACGGAGTGAAACATAACCGATCCCCCGGCCGATAATGCGCCAAACGTGGAAAATCCACGGCAGCCACCTGACCAATACGAGGATAGCCACCACTGACGGGGCCTTCCGGACCAAAAATGATCGCTTGTCCGGAAGGCGGCAGTTGCACTGCCCCCGGCAGCGTCGCTTCACTGAGAATATCTGTTTGCACTTGGCGAACCAACGAAACACCCTCAAGCCGCAGCCCCACACGGTTGGAATCATTGCTGAGCGTGAATTCCTCGGAAAAAAGCCGCGTCATGCTGGCCTTATCCAATTGCGCGCGGTGCGCCCCCGGAAGCAAACGCAAAGGCAGCTGTGGATTGGCCGAAAACCAAGGCAAAGGATTCAGCGACCACCGCAGGCTGGACTGCGATACCCCTGCCATCGGCGGCAACGAACGCAATGGTAGTTGCGTCCCCTTCTGTAGCGCACGCCCTTGCAAAGGTCCTAGTGCGGCATTGAGATCGGTGCTGCGGCTATCCAGCACCGGTGCCACATCAATCCCACCATGCACGGCAAGATAACCACGACAGCCTGTTGGCGGGCGCGTCAAACGCAAACGGCTACCCGCCTTGACCAGAAGCGGCGCCCACATCGGTGCGGGTTGCTCGTCAATGAAAAGTGAAAATGGCGCACCCGTCACTGCGATAAGACTGTCTTGTTCAAACAACAACGTGGGACCGATCAGTGTGATTTCCAGCGCGCAGGTATTGGGCGGGTTGCCACACAAGGCATTCGCAAGATGCAGCGCAGGCAGATCAAACGCCCCAGACTGACCAATTCCCAACGCACGTTTGGCAAAGCGTCCTGCATCCTGCAAGCTACTGAGAAAACCGGCAGCCTCCACGCGAAGGCTCATGCCGCCGCCTCTTGCAGCAAGTTGAAAGTCGCCGCATCAATCGCCTGAAACTGCACCGATTGCCCCATATTCACCCAACATGGCGGCGTACGCGCTGAGTCGAACAAACGCAATGGTGTTTGCCCGATCAACTGCCAACCACCGGGAAGCTCACTCGGATAAATACCAGTTTGCGCCCCACCAATGGCCACGGAACCTGCCGCAACACGAGTACGCGGTGTTGCGCGACGTGGCACATGCAAGCCAGGCTCCAGACCAAGTAAATAGGGAAACCCCGGCGCAAACCCCAGCATCGCTACCGGGTAAATACCAGCGGTATGGCGCTGAATGACCGCCTCTGAAGACAGCCCCGTCAGGCGGGCGACTTCATCAAGATCAGGCCCGAAGGAACCGCCATAGCACACGGGAATCATCACGACACCCGCCGTACCGGCAAGCGATACTGCTGCCTCACTATTGGGTAGTAGCACCTGTAGCGCCTGTAGCAAGGAAGCATAGTCCACGCCGAAAGGATCAAATTGCAGCAAGACACTGGCATAGGCTGGGGTGATCTCCATCACACCTGGCAGTGCCGCAGTTTGCAATGCCGCCACAAGCTGATGGGCATGTTGGTTGATCCGAGAATCAAGACGATCCCCCAGCCGTACCAGCAAGGCATTCTCGGAGACGCGCTCAAATTGCGGAAATGGCGGCATGCAGGACAACTGAAAACCGATGTTCCCTCACTTTACCGCGAGAATCCCTCACCGCAACACATCCATCCACCCAGCTGCTCTTTCCGTCGTCTATGCACCACGTACTGCGCCTGCCTGTCGCACACGCAACACGATTTCTCTATGCTTGCAGCTTCACCAAGAAGGAAAGCACCATGCGCCCCCATTTACCGACCCTGCTTGCTCTGTCCCTCTTTCCTGCTCTTGCTTCGGCACAAAGCCTGCCAGGTAGTGGCATCAATGCAGACAATCTGGCACGCCACATCCGCACGCTGGCTTCAGACGAATTTGAAGGGCGCGCGCCCACAACAGCCGGTGAAGAAAAAACCGTTGCCTATATCAGCCAAGCGTTTCACAAGGCCGGTCTGCAGCCTGCTGGCGATAACGCCAGTTGGATTCAGGAAGTCACCTTGGTGCGTAGTGAGATTGATGGCGCCGTGTCTGCTCACACACAGATCGGTGCGCAGCAACGTCCTTTGACCCACCCCGACGACATCGCCGTTGAAAGCCTGCATCCCAATACGCGTGTTTCCATCGAAAACACCCCCATTGTTTTTGCGGGCTACGGCATTCATGCCCCCGAACTTGGCTGGGATGATTTTGGTGATATCGATGTCCGTGGAAAAATCCTTCTGGTCTTGATCAACGACCCCGACTTTGAAAGTGGGCAAGGCAAGTTTGGGGGGCGTGCCATGACCTACTACGGGCGCTGGACATACAAATACGAAGAAGCCGCCCGACGTGGCGCTGCAGGTGTGTTGATCATTCACGAAGACGCCCCGGCTGCATACACCTGGGCAACGGTACGCAACGGCCGCGATGGCCCGCAATACGACATTGTGCGCAGCGATGCTGACAGCTATCACCTGAAGATGCGCGGCTGGGTGCAGCACAACATCACCCAACAACTCTTTGCCGATGCAGGTCTGGATTTTGATGCCGCCAAACGCGCCGCACAGTCCGGCAATTTCAAGGCACATCTGCTTGCTGATGCACGCTTGAGCATTGCCTTCGACGTCAAACATCAACACATCACCAGCCGGAATGTGGCTGGCATCATTCCGGGTAAAAAATATCCCGATGAAACTGTGATCGTATCCAGTCACTGGGATACCTTCGGCATCACCCCGAATGCGGATGCCAATGGCGACAACATCATCAATGGCGCGGTGGACAACGCAACTGCCGTTGCGTCCACGATTGAGCTTGCACGCGTCTTTGCGGCTGGCGAGACACCTGACCGCAGCTTGCTTTTCCTGTCATTCACCGCTGAAGAAAACGGCCTGCTTGGCGCAAAATACTACGCTGAAAATCCGCTTCGCCCGCTGGCAACAACCGCCGCTGTGGTCAATATGGAAATGTGGAGTCCGGATGGCCCAACCCGCGACATTTCTTCGTGGGGCATTGGCAAAGTGGCACTTGAGCGCTACCTCGAAGATGCGGCAAAAGCCGATGGCCGCACACGCTCACTGGATGAAAATCTTGAAGCGGGTCTGTTTTATCGTGCCGACCACTTTGCATTCGCACAGGCTGGCGTTCCTGCATTTACCATTGGACCGGGCATGGACATGCTGCAAGGCGGGGTAGAAGCTGGCAAAGCTGCACGCGCCAAATACTTTGCCGAACGCTATCACCAGCCGTCTGACGAATATGACGAAAGCTGGGACATGCGCGGCCCCACCATGGATACACAAACCGTCTATCGCGTGATTGAGCGCATCGCTAACAGCCGCGACTGGCCAGAGTGGGACACCGACAGCGAATTCGCAGCTGAACGTAAAAAGAGCGACGCGCAGCGCACATCACGTTAACCACTTACTTACTACCAACATACCGCCCCATGCCGTTTTACCTGCCGCATGGGGCGTCTTTTTTCAGAAGCACCGTCAGCCGCGCCAATTCGCGTGTGCATTCCAAAACGCGACACTGCGTTGATAAGCCTCGCGATCCAGCGGCACCCCAGAGCCACCTTCCGCCACACCCAAGGCATTGCGCAGCATGGTGATCGGCGCCATGGGGGTTTCCTCTGGGGTCATCGTGTACATGCAACCCACCACACCCCAGTCGGCATCAATTGGTGCGCCTTCTTTGGCAAGCTGCGCTTGGTCGTAAAGAATCACGACAAGATAGTTGGCAACAGGCGGTTCAATGCCCTCAAACCAACGCACCAAGACTGGCAACTCATCCACTGTTCGCGCCTCGTAAGCACTCTTCAACAGGTGTGCATTGCTGTCATCAATCGGCACAGCCAAACAGCGCGTGCGTGTCCAGTTGCGATACACATGCAACTTACAAAATGGCGCATAACCATCCAGCACCGCCAATGGTGAGACAGCATTGAGATGCTGTTCAAACGCCTCGGCACTGATGTCCTGAATCGTGTTGCGACGCGGCTCACGCGGGAACAGGCGTGGCCTTGCGAAATCTGTCAGCACAATCGACATGGCAAATACAGAACACCCAATGATTGATAGGCAAGCGATTATGCCGTGCCTGCCCTGTTGAGGCGATGCTTCCTGCCGCCTTACACCATTCAACAGCCCACGTCACGCCCCATCCGCAAGGGTTGTTTTGCCTGACATGGCGGGCAAAGATGAGCTTTCGTTTTTTCTGCGAGTCTTGCCATGCCTCACCGTCGCTTCACCCGCCGCCTGCTTACTGCCGCCCTGATGACACTCACGGCTCCCATCTGGGCAGCGCCCGGCTATTACCGTTTTCCCAGTATTGCTGGCGATACCGTGGCCTTTACCGCAGAAGGTGATTTGTGGACCGCCTCCATTGCACACGGGCAAGCCCGCCGTCTGACCACGGATATCGGGCAAGAAACCCAAGCCGCGATTTCACCCGATGGGCAGCATGTGGCCTTCGTTGCACAATACGAAAGCCCCAGTGATGTCTATGTCATGCCGATGCATGGCGGGCAGCCCAAGCGCATCAGTTTTGACGCAGGCAAAGTCGATGTACACGGCTGGTCGCCGCAAGGGGAAGTGATCTATAGCAGCGAAGACCTATCGGCGCCCACATTGCGCCGGGTTATTCGCTTGGTGAACCCCAATACCTTGGTCACCCGCGAACTTCCATTGCACGATGCCAACCAAGCCGCTTTCGATGCACAAGGGCGCGTGCTTTTTACCCGCTTCGGCGCACATGTCAACGGCGACAATGCCAAGCATTATCGCGGTGGTGCCATGGCACAACTCTGGCTGTTTGACCCAGCCAGCGGGCAGGAAGCCAAGCGTCTTGGCAGCGATAACGATGGCGCCATGCACAGCCCAATGTGGGTGGCAGGCCGTTGGTATTTCGTCAGCAATCGGGATGGTCACGACAATCTGTGGTCAATGACGGCAGAAGGCACAGATCTTCAACAACATACCCAGCATGGCCCCTGGGATGTGCGCAGCGCACGTACGGATGGCAAGCGCATCGTTTTTCAGCGTGCAGCCGATGTCTCTCTCTTTGACCCGGCAACACGCAGTGAAACGGTCTTTGCGCCTGAACTGCTTTCCGATTTCGACCGCAGCCGACAGCGCTGGCTGGAACGCCCCCTGCGTTTTCTGGAAGCAGTCAATCTTTCTCCCAAAGGTGACCAGCTTGTTTTGACCGCACGCGGCAAGGTAACGCTGGCAAGTGTGGGAACCAAACGGCGCGTTGATATCGCCACGCCTGCCGAGAGCCGCACCCGTGAGGCCATCCTCTCGCACGATGGTCGCTGGGTCTATGCCATCAATGACAGCAGCGGGCAAGATGAAATCTGGCGTTATGCCGCCAATGGCACGGAAGAAGCACGGCAGCTCACACGCAATGGCACGCATCGCCGCTGGAAACTGTTTCTCTCCCCCAACGGTCAATTGCTTGCACACACCGACAAACGTGGTGCGCTGTCCGTACTCAATCTTGCAACAGGTAGCAACACGACGATTGATCGCGGCGAATGGGGTGGAGACAACCCCTACAGCGAGATCGTCTGGTCACCCGATAGCAAAGCGATTGTGCTTGTACGCGCCAACTCCAGCGCAAAACGCAACCAATTACTGCTGCACCGCCTCGGGGAAACCGGCGTGCATGTTGTCAGCAGCGATCGCTACGCCTCGTATGCGCCCGCCTTCTCCCCGGATGGACGCTGGTTGTATTTCCTGTCTGATCGGCAATTCACTGCCTCACCTGCTTCCCCCTGGGGCGACCGCAATACCGGCCCGGGTTTCGACAAACGCAGCAAGGTTTATGCGCTCGCCCTGCAAGCTGGAACGCGCTTTCCTTTTGCACCAGCAGATGAGCTTTCACCGGTAAAACCCAATGCGGGCAATGCCAAAAAAGACAGCGCCACAAAAGACAACGCAAGCAATGACCTTCCTGCAATCAACGTTGCGCAGCTTGCCCAACGCCTGTATGAGGTTCCGCTTGCTTCAGGCAACTATTCTGCACTTGAGGTGGATGCCGAGCGTCTTTATTTACTCGACCGTGATGGCATGCAGCGCACACTGAAAACGCTCGCCATCAACAACCAAGGCAAGTCTGTTGAAACGCTGACAACCCATGTACAGACGTTCCAACTCAGCCCTGACCGCAAGCGCCTTGCCATCATGCAACGCAGAGGTGAAGCCGACCCAAGCTTTCTGCTGCTTGATGCAACCGCCAAGCTGCCCAGTGAGTTAGGCAATGCGCTGGTGCGTGTTGCCGATTGGCGCCTGCCCATTGCACCGGCAAGTGAATGGCAGCAGATGTTCAACAATGCATGGCGGATGCATCGTGATTTCAGTTTCGATGCCAATATGCGCGGTCTGGACTGGGCTGCCGTACGTCAGCAATATGCACCGCTGCTTCCTCGGGTCACAGATCGCGCCGAATTGGACGACCTGCTGGCACAAATGATCAGCCATCTCGGCATCCTGCACTCACAAGTGCGGGGCGCTGACATGCCGGAAGACCGTGAAGCCGGCAAACCCGCCATGCTGGGGGCTGCCTTCGAGCAAACAGCCGATGGACTCCGCATTGCACGCATCTATCGCAGTGACACTGAGCTGCCCAGCGAGCGTTCGCCCTTGGCACAGACACAGGTGGATGCACGCAGTGGCGACATCATCGAACAGGTCAATGGCCGCCCGATCCAACATGCAGGTGACCTCGCCAATGCCTTGCAATATCAGGCCGGGCAACAAGTCTTGCTGACCCTGCGCCGCAATACCCAACGCATCCATACCGTTGTCACCCCTGTGGATGCTGCGCGCAATGCGCAGTTGCGTTATAGCGACTGGGTGCAAGACCGCATCGAGGTGGTTGAACAGGCTGGTCAAGGCCGCATCGGCTATCTGCATTTGCGGGCGATGGGGGCTGCTGATATCGCCAGTTTCGTGCGTGATTTCTACGCCAATATCGACCGCGATGGTTTGGTGATTGATGTTCGCCGCAACCGAGGCGGCAATATCGACTCTTGGGTGATCGAAAAACTCCTGCGCCGCGCCTGGTCTTTCTGGCAACCCGCTGGGCAAAAACCGAACTGGAATATGCAACAAACCTTCCGTGGACATCTTGTGGTGTTGACCGACGCACTGACCTATTCCGACGGCGAAACCTTTGCAGCCGGTGTCAAAACCTTGGGGCTTGGGCCTGTTGTTGGCACGCGCACATCCGGTGCGGGCATTTGGCTATCTGACCGCAATCGCCTCACAGATGGGGGGATCGCACGTATTGCCGAAACAGGGCAATTCCGTGCAGACGGGCAATGGATGATTGAAGGCCACGGTGTTGAGCCGGATATCGTGGTCGATAACCTGCCGCATGAGTCCTATCTTGGCCGTGATCGCCAATTGGAAACCGCGATTGAGCTTCTGCAAAAAACACTGCGTGAAGCCCCCACCCAGCAAGCGCCTGCACAAGCCATCCCTGCCCCACACATACCGGCAGCGGATGCAAGGCGTATGTCGTTCTGAATACGCCAAGGAGTATCTGCCGCGTTCGCTCTCAGCCCTGTATAGTTTACGAACGCGGCAGGCACCCGGCCTGTCTTTGAACAAAGGGAGATGTCATGGGACTTATTCAAGCTGTTACCGGTGCAGTCAGCGGCGCACTTGCCGACCAATGGAAAGACTTTTACACCATCCCTGATCAGCTGCCACCAACAGCCGCACTCTTTGCAGCGGTTCCACACGGCACCAATGCAGGCCGTGGTTCGAACACCAAGGGCTCATCGAACATCATCACCAATGGCTCGAAAATCATCGTGCCAGAAGGTTACGGACTGCTGCTGTTTCAAGATGGCAAAATCACTGGCTTCGCTGCAGAAGCGGGTGGTTATGAATGGCGCTCGGATGACATCAACTCGAAGTCAATCTTCGCTGGTGATGGCTTAGTCAGCTCACTCATCACTCAAAGCTGGGAACGCTTCAAATTTGGTGGCCAACCGGGTGCGCAGCAAGCCGCCTATTTTGTCTCGCTGAAAGAACTTCCCGACAACCGTTTCGGTACACAGTCGGAAATCTATTGGGATGACGGCTTCCTCAACACGCAAGTCGGCGCCATGACGCGTGGTTCCTACACGCTGAAAATCATTGATCCCATTTTGTTCGTGAAGAACTTTGTTCCTGCGACATATTTGCAGCCGGGTGAAGTGTTCGATTTCACTGATATCGACAATGCCGCCGCCAGCCAGTTGTTCAGCGAAGTTGTAGGCTCTCTGGCCCCCGCCTTCAGCCTGTACACCAACGACCCCAGCAAAGGCAACCGCATCACCAAAATCCAGCAGGACTCGATCGGCTTTGCCAAGAGTCTGTCGGAAGCGGTGGAAACCAACTACCAGTGGAAATCGGACCGTGGTTTGGAAATCGCCAAGACCGCCATCGTTTCCATTGAATACGACGCCAACACCAAGGAACTGCTGAAGACCGTACAGCGCGCCGACGCACTGATGGGCGCACGCGGCAATTCCAACCTGCAGGCCAGCGTGGCACAAGGCATGCAAGCTGCCGGTGAAAATGGCGGTGCGGCAGGCATGATGGGCATTGGTATGGCCTCCGGCATGATGGGTGGCATCGGTGGGCTGCAACAGCCCGCAGCACCCGCGGCGCCGCCTGCCGAAGACCCTGTGGCAAAATTGAAGAAAGCCAAAGAAATGCTTGACCTTGGCCTGATTACCGAAGCCGACTACGACGCACTGAAAGCCAAAGCATTGGGCCTGTAAGCCAAGGTCGCGTGATTGATGTCCAGCACACCACCGCCCCTGCCCAACCGTCCGCCACCCCTGCCCCCAACGGGGCCGGGGTCGCCGCGTGATGTTCCACCGCCCCCCGGGCACTTTCCGATTGACCCTGAAACATTACCCAAGCCGGTGCGCGATGAAATCCTTGCGCCGGATCCGGTGGCGATTGATACATCAGCAAGCGAACTGAAAGACGGCATCAACCAGTGTCCGAAATGCGGTGCAAGTGATATTCGGCAAAAACCCGGCAGCGACTTACTGATCTGCTTGTATTGCCGCAATGAATGGACAGCCTCACGTGTTGAAGAAGCACTTGGCCTGGGCGAAGGGCTGGACGATCTTTCCGGCACGCTTTTGGCATCAGGTGCGCAGGATATTGATGCCGACACCAGCAGCCTGCTGACTTTCAAATGCACTGGCTGCGGCGCAGAAGTGGTGGTCAATACCGAAAACGCGATGACCGCCCGCTGTCACTGGTGCCGTCATGTGTTTGGCGTCAACGAACAGATTGCCAATGGTGCGGTTCCCGATGCGGTACTGCCATTTCACATCAAGAAAAACGATGCCATCGCCCGTATTCGGCAATTTGTTGATAAGCGGCGTTTGTTTGCACTCAACGATTTCAAAGAACAGTTCACCCCTGAAAATGTGGTGGGGGTTTATCTGCCTTACATGATTGTGGATGCGCGCGCCAGCGCTGAAATCAGCGGCACGGGTGAAGTTGAAACCGCCCGCTATACCGAAGGCAGCGGCGACAAGAAAAAAACCTATTACGATGCGGATGTCTATCAGGTGGAACGCGAAGTCTCGTTCACCGTTGATGATCTGCCCATGGAGTCTTCTGCTGAACGCGGCAACTTGGATACCCGCCGCAACACCAACAATGTCATCAACGCGATCTTGCCTTTCGACACCAAGAATGCAGTGAAATGGAATGCGTCTTTTCTTTCCGGCTTTACATCGGAAAAACGCAACCTCAATGTCGATCAACTTTTTCCACGCTTAGAAGACCAACTGCTTTCCATCGCACGCTCGCAAGTTGCCAGAAGCGTTGCAGACTACGACCGTGGCGTTCGCTGGGAAGAAGAAGCCATTGATGTGCATGGCACACGCTGGGTTGCGATGTACCTGCCGGTGTGGCTGTATTCCTATCAAGAACCCGGCAGCCGCATGCTGCATTACATTGCAGTCAATGGCCGTACCGGTGAAACCATGGGCAGTGTCCCGGTTCAACACTGGAAACTGCTGCTTGCTGCACTCGCCACTGGCACCTTCCTTGAAGGCTTAGCGCTTTTACTGATAGGAATTTTCTAATGAGTGACGACAGCTCTTGGCTCCTGCTCTTAGGCCCCACAGGTGCGGCAGCGCTGTATTGGGCGCTGTACCGCTATTACCGTAATACCGATAAATCACACGCCTTCGAGCATGAAACCGAGATCAAGGCCGAGCCCGTCACAGGCTCGAACACAAAAGTGGGAAGAATCACCCGCACCCGAGAGTCACATATCAGTGGTGACAATGTGCAGGCGTATCGCCAGCGTGTGAAACGGGTCAGGCCGTCGAAGTCTTCATAGCCACGTCGTCTTCCAGCATGCGCTCTTTGCACGCTTGCCAGCTTCCCAGCAACATCACCCCAACACATAGCGACAAGAACGCAAACGGTAGGTGCCAGCCTTTGCTGACATCATGCAACACACCAAACAAGATCGGCCCGGCACAACTCAGGCTGTAACCCACACCCTGCATAAACCCAGAAAGTGTGGCGGACCCCACAGGTGTGCGCGTGCGCAGATTGATCAGCGTCAACGCTAACGGGAATGTGCTTGGGCCAATCCCCAGCAATACGACCCATAGCACAGGGGCAGCAAGCGGCGCCCAAAGCAAGCCCGGAAATGCCACGGCATATGCCAGCGCACAAAGCAGCACCAAGGGAAACGGGTTGCGCATTCGTACCGCAACAGCTGGCATGGTCAGCGCACTCAACAAACCCAACGCCGCAAACAACGCCACCATGCTGCCGCCAAATGCAGGCGAAGCCCCCGCCTCTGTCATCAATTTTGGCAGCCACGTGAACATCGAATACGACACTAACGAGGTCATGCCAAACATCAGTGTCATCCCCCAAGCCAGAGGCGACATCCACAGACGCAGGCGTTGTGATACCTGGGTCAATTCCGGCGCGGCATCATCCGCACGCACCGCATGGTGACGCACATCGGCAAGTAATGAATCTGGCTGACGCTCTTGCCAAAACACACCAAGCCACACAGAGGCCGCCAATAACGCTGGCAAAACCCATATTCCAAGCGATAAACGCCAGCCCACTGTGTCAGCCAGTGGCACCGCCAGCAATGCCGGAAGAATGGTACCCAACTGCAAAATAGTCAGATAAAGCGTGCTGACTGTTCCCACCCGTGACGCGAAATAACGTTTGACCAAGGGCGGAAGCACCACATTGCCCATCCCCATGCCTGCCAAGGCAATGATGCAGCCCAACGCTAGGCTGCCAACGCCTTCTGCCAGCGTACGCACCAATAAACCCGCCACAGCCAAGGCCATCGACAACCATGCAGCTTGCTCCAACCCCATACGATGCGCGATGCGTGGCGTTGCCACACCAAAGATGGCAAACGCCGCCGTGGGCAGCATCCCAAATACCCCAATGGTGACGGCACCAAATTCAAAAGAAGCCCCCAAACGCTCAAGCAACGGGGTAATGGATGTCACCGCTGTGCGCAGATTAAACGCCGACAGCAAAATACCGGCGAGCACCAACACGCGGCCAGTCCAAGGGGATGCGGGGGAAGACATGCGTGAATTATCGCAAACTTGGGCGCCCCCTTTGTTTGACGAATTTCACCTTGATTAAGGTTTCAAGCGAAGCACTCAGCGCTGTGCAGGTTCACTCACCCGATGCTTGTGCTGAATACGCAGATGCGGGCGTAACCATGCGGCGAACTCAGCCTCACTCAAACTCCCCTCGGCAAGGGCAAGATAGACCGGATACAGTTCAATATTACTCGCCTCAAGCGTCGCATCATTGAGTACCAAAAATAACTCACAAGCAACCGCTGCAGTGCGTTTATTGCCATCTAAAAAAGGATGATTTCGCGCTAAGCCAAATGCAAGGCTTGCTGCAAGTGACGCAAGATCAGGAGGAGGATTCCCGTATGCATAGAGTTGCTGTGGCCTAGCCAACGCCGACTCTAGCAAGCCTTCATCACGCACACCTTCACGGCCACCGTGTTCAGCCAATTGACGCTCGTGCAAGGCAAGCGCAGTAGCGAGTCTAATCCAGCGGATCATATTCGCCTCACTGCGCAAGCTTATGCAGAAGATCACGCCTTTGCCGCATAATCTTTTCGGCAATGTCCATCTCTTCAGCAAGCGCTGGATCATACGTCGTCAGGCGAATGCCATCTGGGGTTTCCAGCGCATACAACTCATCGCCTTTCTCCAAACGCAGACGCGCCAACAATTCCTTAGGCAGAATGACACCAGCAGAATTGCCAATACCGGTAATTTTGAGCCTCATCGCACACCTCACTTGAGTATGTTTTAACGATTGTTATAACGTTATCAAATGGGGTTTGCAAGCATAAAAGAGACACCTTGATATGCACTCCGCCCCTCAACCCAAACGTTACCGCTGGTTTGCGCACCTGCGCAGCTTCGCCATCAATCTGCTTATTCTGCTGGCGATGATCGCAGCATTTGACTGGTATCGCGCTCCGGATGCACAGGCGATCGCGGTGGCGCAGCTCACCACCACGCAGGGCGAGTCGGTGGATGTCCAGACACAGCACCAACCGACGCTGCTCTATGTGTGGGCGGAATGGTGCGGCTACTGCCGACACACCTCACCCGCTATCGAGCGCCTGCACCGCAGCGGCCAGCGCGTGGTGTCGGTGGCGATGCAGTCCGGCGCCGATGACGAAGTGCATGCCTACATGCGCAAGCACGGCCTCACGTTCCCAGTGGTCAACGACCCCGACGGCGAAATCAGCCAAACACTGGGCGTGGGCGTCACCCCGACCATCGCAATCGTTTCGGATGGGCGGATGCGACTGGCAACAAGCGGCTGGACCAGCGAATACGGGCTGCGGCTGCGGCAGTGGTTGGCGCGCTAGCGAAACCGGGGAAAGACGTGGGGAAAACGTATACTGCACCCCCGTCCACCGTATTGCTGTCATGACCTCTCGTACATTTCGCCTTACTGCAATGCTGTCCGTCGTGCTGCTCACCGCCTGTAGCCAACCACTGCCCCCCTATACCGGCGGCGACGTGCCCGAACTGCAGCGCATCGACGTGACAACAGGACAAGGCGCTGTTGCCATGGCTGGTGACGAAGTCAGCGTGCACTACACCGGCTGGCTCTACGACCAGAACGCCGCCAATAAGCATGGCCTGAAGTTCGACAGCTCCCACGACAGAAACCAACCGTTTGTGTTCATGCTGGGCGCAGGCCGCGTTATCCGCGGCTGGGACGAAGGCGTTGCCGGTATGCAAGTGGGGGGCAAACGCGAGCTTCACATTCCCGCCGAACTCGGCTACGGCAAGAAAGGCGCGGGCGGCGTTATCCCGCCGGGCGCTTCGCTGGTGTTCGAGGTAGAACTGCTGGACGTGCGTAAATAAAATCGCCCGTCGAAGGCACGCCACCTTACCCCGCGAGCTTTTCGACCCTGCTGATGGCCACACCCAATGCACGATGCGCATCTTCCAAATCGTAATCAGCCTGCAGCCCAAGCCAGAAGCGTTCGCTTGTCCCCAGTGCAGTCGCAAGGCGCACTTCCCTCGACAAAGCCGTGGATGCCGCCGCCTATTCGCCTGTACAGCAGACTTTTCCACCACCAGCAGACCTGTTACACCCTCATTTCCAACCCGATACACCATTACACCCTCACCTAGGCACCGTAACTAGAGTCAGGACGCAACCATGCATAACACTAAAAAGTCGTCCAAGAGGTTGATTTTCAGTAAGAATTCGCCTTGACTTCAACCAAACTTCACCCCAACATCACCTGCTACACCCCCGCATTGGGGGCTATTAGGCGTTAGGC
>CAYZUG010000008.1:0-87239 GCA_964481865.1 uncultured Thermomonas sp.
GAGCCGCCCATAATATCAAGGTTTTGATCGTTGTCAACACCTCAGAGCGATTTTTTTCTTCCCACCCCAACACCGAAGTGCCCAAGCGAGCCGCGTATCTTAGCGCAACAAATGTGTTTGTCAACACCTCGCTACAACCAACTTCCGCGCCAACCCTCCGCTAAACAAACACCGCCTCAGATCGGACGCGCATTCTGCGCTTGTTTTTTGGGCTTGAAAACCCCCCTACCCCCATCTCTACCGGGGAAAATTACTCCCCCATTCAGGAAACACAGGCTTAGCCCGCATTCTTCAATAAGACGCGTGCGAAATTTCTCTTACCCACGGCCAATACCCCCTCAAACCCTGGGACAAAAACCCGCTGTGCATCCTCAAAAACCTCGCCATCAATGCGCACAGCACGCTCTTTGAGTTTGCGGTTGGCTTCTGAATTCGATGCGGTGATACCTGCCGCCGTTAACAATGCCGCAATACGCAGACCCTCAGCAGGCACCATCAACTCTTGCAGGGGCAATTGCGACAAATCCCCCTCACCGCGTACCGCTGCATGCCACCCAGCGACTGCCTGTTCGGCAGATGATGCATCATGGAACCGCGCCGCCAGCTCACGCGCCAAGCGCAGCTTGATGTCACGTGGATTCAGCCCTGCCGCTACTTCTGCACGCAGCGCCTTGGCTTCATCAATCCCAATATCGAAGCTCAACAAGTCAATCCACTTCCACATCAACGCGTCACCGATCTTCATCGTCTTGGTAACGATATCGATGGCAGGCTCGGCAATACCGATGTAATTACCCAGCGACTTGCTCATCTTCTGCACGCCGTCGAGCCCTTCCAGCAGCGGCATCGTCAGCACGATCTGCGGAGACTGGCCGTGATGCTCTTGCAAACCGCGCCCCATCAATAGATTGAACTTCTGATCGGTGCCACCCAATTCGACGTCGGCCTTGAGCGCCACCGAGTCATAACCCTGCACCAGCGGATACAAGAATTCGTGAATCGCAATGGATTGCTGCGCGGCATAGCGCTTAGCGAAATCATCGCGCTCAAGCATACGCGCCACCGTGTGCTGCCCTGCCAAGCGGATCATGTCCGCTGCCGACATCTGCCCAAACCACTCGGAATTGAAACGCACTTCCGTGCGCTCTTGGTCCAGCACCTTGAAGACCTGATCGGCATAGGTTTGCGCATTGGCCAGCACATCCTCGCGCGTCAGCGGTTTGCGCGTGACATTTTTGCCGCTGGGGTCACCAATCATGCCGGTGAAGTCACCGATCAAAAAAATGACCTGATGCCCCAAGTCCTGGAACTGACGCATCTTGTTCAATAGTACGGTATGCCCCAAGTGCAAATCTGGCGCTGTGGGGTCAAAACCGGCCTTGATACGCAGTGGCCGCCCCAACTTTAAGCGCGCCTCCAGCTCTTCACGCTTCAAGACCTCATCACTTCCACGGGCGATCAATTCCACTGCTTGTTGCAACTCTGTCACGGACAACCTCTCTCTGCAGCACGGCATGTGCCGCATTCATGTTTGTTAGTTTCATATTAACGCATCGTTAAATTGCAAACGATGAAAACATTTGCAGATTCAATGGGTTGACGTAGCCCAAATGCATCTTTATGGTAACCCGCCAAAGCTTTCACATGTAGGGGTTGGGACGCATGACGAATTCGCATCATGACGCAGTGCGTCGCGAGAACATCGAACGTGCCCGCGCAAATGCAGACCAGCCAGTCAATACGCTTCCGATACCGGCGTTTCGTGGCCGCTGGACGCGTCGCCAATGGGCACATGCCAGTCTTACTGTCACCATTGCAACCCTGCTGATTGCCATTATTCCTGGCTTTTCAAGCGTTGTTGAAGGCCAGCCCAGCAACTCGCTGCAGCGCATGACCATGCAGCTCAAGTTGCCCAAGCTTGGCCAGCAGATCAGTAAAGCCACGGATGATCATTGGCATACCGTCACCCTCAAGCCAGGTCAAACCCTGAGTGGTGTCTTTGAAGAACTGGCCATTCCTTACTCACAACTGGCACGCGTGATGGAGCACCCCTCCATCAAACCAACACTGCGCAAATTGCGTCCAGGAACGGAATTAAGTTTCAATCTGCCCGATGACGGCACCGTGCGGGCGATGCGCTTCGGCGCTGGTCCGGGGATTGGCGATACACCGATTGAACTGGAATTCAACGGCGAAACACTGCGTGAACGCGCTTCTTCTATCGAGGTCACTACGCGCACCGTGGTGCTAACCGGTGAAGTGGGTGAATCACTGTTTGAATCGGCACGTAAACTTGGGCTGACCAGTTCACACCTGAATCAGTTGACCGACGAGATGTTCAAATATGACATCGACTTCCGCTCTGATTTAAGTGATAACGACCGCTTCAGCGTCGTGGTGGATCAGACGTGGAAAAATGGTCAGCTGACCAATATCGGCCCTGTTCTGGCTGCCGCATTTACCGTTGATGGCAAGATTAAAAGCGCTTTCCGCTATATGCGTGATGGCAAGCCCGAGTACTTCACCCCCGATGGCCGCTCGTTGCGCCGTGCATTTATCCGTATGCCCATTTCCTTTGCCCGTCTGAGTTCCGGGTTTGGGGGACGTCGCCACCCAGTGCTGGGTAGCTACCGCACGCATAAAGGGATTGATTACGCCGCAAAAACTGGCACCCCCATCATGGCCGCCGGTGATGCACGCGTTGAGTTTGTTGGCCGCAAAGGCGGCTATGGCAACGCCGTTATTCTGAACCATGGAGCTGGCAAGACCACGCTGTATGGGCATATGTCGAAATTCGCCAATATCCGCGCTGGTCAACGTGTGGCGCAGGGAACCGTAATTGGTTATGTGGGCAGCACGGGCATGTCCACCGGCCCGCACTTGCATTACGAATTCCGCGTCAATGGCGTACACGTCAACCCACTGAAAATGACCCTGCCACCACCAGAACCGCTGAATGGCGCAGCTTTGCTGGCATTCAAAAATGAAACGCGGCAGGCACTGGAAAAGATCCGAGAAGTGGAAGATATCGTGTTCCAGCTGGACGACGGCAGCCGTATCGCCAGCACAGACAGCACTCCACCACCCAAAAAGGGCTGATTGCACAGCCCCTCAGCATGCTGTCTTGCATGACATACTCGCCGCATGGCTGACTGCAATGTTTCTGATGCCCTTTTTCTGGGCTTGATGTCCGGTACCAGCGTCGATGGCATTGATGCTGCGCTGGTACGCTTTTCCGACACATCGTCAACATGTCAGCCAGAGCTGATCTTCGGCTGTACCTATCCGTGGGAAACCGCGCTCCGCCAGCAGTTGCTTGTTCTGGGACAAGCAGAGCAGCGATTGACGCTGGATGCCGTTGCCGCACTGGATGTTCGTCTTGGCCACGCCTTCGCTGAAGTGGCGCATGCCTGTCTGCGCGACAGTGGTCTGACTGCTACGCAGCTCTGCGCCATTGGCTCGCATGGTCAAACATTGCGACATCACCCGCACGGCGAGACACCCTTCACCCTGCAGCTTGGTGATGCGCATGTCATTGCCGAGCGCACGGGCGTGCAGGTGATTGCCGATTTCCGTCGCCGTGATGTCGCGGCGGGCGGGCACGGCGCCCCATTGGTACCAGCATTTCACGCAGCGCTCTTGCACAGCCCACAGGAAAACCGCGCTGTTCTCAATCTCGGCGGCATCGCCAATCTGACATTGCTCCCAACACAAGGCAACGTACGCGGCTTCGACACCGGCCCGGCCAATGCGCTGATGGATGCCTGGTGTTTGCGGCATACCGGTCAGCCATTTGATGCCGATGGCCATTTCGCTGCACAAGGGCAGGTGGATACCCATTTGCTGACACGCTTGCTGAATGCGCCTTGGTTTGCCCTTCCACCACCGAAATCAACAGGCCGTGATCAATTCCATCTGGACTGGGTGGACGCAAACCTGACTGACAACGCATCCCCTGCCGATGTACAAGCCACCTTGTTGGCACTGACGGTACAGACCATCGCACAGGCGCTGCAGGCCACACAGCCCGAAACACAACGTCTGATCGTTTGTGGCGGTGGCGTGCATAACTCCGTATTGATACACGCACTCACCGAGGCAATGCCGCATCTCACTGTTGCGTCCAGCGCTACCTATGGGCTTGACCCCGATTTTGTTGAAGCCATGGCCTTCGCATGGCTGGCACGTGAACATTTGGCTGGCCGCCCTGGCAATTTGCCCGCCGTCACCGGTGCAGCCGGATTACGCATCCTTGGCGCCCTCTATCCCGCCTGATTGCTGCATTGCGGCGTCGCCTTTGCCAGCAAACGCGCCTGCGCCCGCATCCGTTGCGACAACCAGAGGCAGAGCAAGAGGGCAGGAATCCCTGCCAACGCTGTTCCAAGAAAAAACAGGGCATAGCCATCGATCAGGGTTCTGCCCACGGCCAATTGTTCGACAAACACACCAGAAAAGCCCTTCATCACTTTTCCGAGCAAGGCATAGAACGAACTCAACAACGCATATTGCGTCGCCGTGTAACCCACACTGGTCAGGCTGGACATATAGGCAACCAGTGCCGTTCCGGCAAAGCCACTGGAAAAACCGTCAATCGCCATGGCAGCAACAAAAACGCTGTGATCCCCGCCACTCCATGCCACCCAGGCAAATGCTGCGTTTGAACCAGGCCCTAACACCGCGCCGGTCAATAGCGTAAAAACAAAGCCAAAACGCACCGCACTGAATCCGGCAGCTGCAATACCCAGCAATGATGTCAGCAAGCCAATGGAGGCCCGCACTTCCCCCACCACTTCCTTGCTGATTCCCACGTCGGCATAGAACGGGTTATTCATCGGCCCCATGATGAAGTCCGGCAGGCGATACAAGCTGATCGCCGCCAACATCAGAAACGCCCAGCGCCCATGCGTGCGGAAAAACGCGATAAACGGCCCCAGGACGGCATCAAAAAACCCAGACAGTGTCCACAACGATACCTGGGGGGATACCCCCTCTGTTTGTGTCGCTTTTGGCTCACGCGCAAGAAACAGTGCCGAAGTGATCCCCACACCCATCAGTAACACCATGACCCAATACGATGGTGCCCAACCAATATAGGCGGCAAGAATCAGGATCAAGGCATCCGTGACCAGTAAGGCTGTGCGATAGCCAAACTGCGTACCGGAAGTCAGCAGCCCCAACTCCTCTGTGTTGTCGGCAATTTCAATACGCCACGCATCGACAACGATATCCTGTGTTGCCGATGCAAACGCCGCCAGCAGCGCCAAGGCTCCGAACAGCAACAAACCACCCTCTGGCTGCACAATCGCCATACCAGCCAGACCCATCGCCACCACTAATTGCGATAGCAACATCCAGCCGCGTCGCCGCCCCAAACGCCCAAGAAACGGGACGCTGGTTTTATCAATAATCGGCGCCCATAGAAACTTCAGGGTGTACGCCAACCCGACCCACGAGAGAAAACCAATTGCCGAAAGCTCACTGCCGCCTTCGCGCATCCAATAGCCCATGGTGTTGCCCACCAAATACAGCGGCAAGCCTGAAGAAAACCCCAGAAGCAGCATTGCCAGCACTTTGGGTTGGCGCAGCGCTTTCAGTACATCACCGACTGTTTTGCGCGAGGCTTCACTCATTCGCATACTCCACAAGCAATGGGGCGTGATCAGAAAATTTCGGGTCAGGGAAAACTTCCGCGTATTTCACTGTTGCGGCAATCCCGGGAGTCGCCAACTGGTAGTCAATCCGCCACCCCACATTGTTTGCACGTGCTGCGCCACGCTGCGACCACCAGGTGTATTCCACAGCATCAGGCTTGACCACACGAAAGGCGTCTTTCCAGCCATGCGCGGGTGGAACGATCAACCCGTCGTGGCAATCATCGGAAATCAAGCCAGACAGCCATGCGCGCTCGTAGGGCAAGCAACCCGAATTCTTCTGATTGCCCGTCCAGTTTTTGATGTCGTTCCGCGCACGTACGATGTTCCAGTCACCGCAAAGCACGTACTCACGGCCACTGGCCAGCCAGTCATCCAGAATAGGTTTCAACCACGCCATGACCTCTTGCTTGAAACCCTGTCGCAGCTCGCCTGAACTTCCCGAAGGAATATAAAAGCTCACGACCGAAAGATTGCCAAAGCGGGCCTCGATATAACGCCCTTCATCATCAAATGGCGCCCAGCCAAGCGCTGTGCGAACCTCGTCAGGCTCACGCCGACTGTAAATCGCCACACCGCTATACCCCTTCTTCTGGGCGTCCTTGAACCAACAGTGATAACCCTCAGGGCGAAATACCGCATCTGTCAGTTGATGTTCTTGTGCTTTGGTTTCCTGCACGCACAGCACGTCAATGGCTTGCGCCGGTAGCCAGTCAAAAAACCCTTTACTCGCCGCCGAACGCAAACCGTTGGCATTCAAACTAAGAATTCGCATGTATAACCATGACCCCATCACCCACCCTGCATATCAACCAAGCATGACCGCTCCGCTCCCTGTTGTCGAATGCCAAATGCCTAGGATTCGACAGTGAACGCACAAAAAGCGATGATGTGCACCTCTTTCCAGCTCTCCTGTTTATGAGCGATTACCGTCAGCGTTTTCTGCAACTTGCCCTGCGTGCCAACGCCCTGCGTTTTGGTGAGTTCACCCTGAAATCAGGGCGCATCAGTCCTTATTTCTTCAATGCCGGCCAGTTTCACTCTGGCGGCACATTGGCCGAATTGGCGCGGTGCTATGCCGATGCCGTTGAAGCCACTGCCCTGCCTTTTGATGTGCTGTTTGGCCCTGCCTACAAAGGTATCCCGCTTGCAACGGCACTGGCCTGTGAGTTTGCCCAGCGCGGCCGTGATCTTCCTGTTGCCTTCAATCGTAAAGAAGCAAAAACACACGGCGAAGGCGGCAACCTCATCGGCGCAAATCTGTCGAACCAACGGGTATTGATTGTTGATGATGTCATTACGGCTGGAACCGCCATTCGAGAAGCATTGGCCATCATCAGCGCCTCCGGCGGGCAGCCTGCCGGCATTGTCATCGCCCTGGATCGCCAAGAGCGCGTTCAGGATGATGCCGCATTATCCGCAGCGCAAACTGTTGCCACCGAGCACGGTATCCCCGTGATTGCCGTTGCCACACTTTCTGACTTACTGAGTTTCACCGAGCACAGCACACACCTCAGCACAGATCGCGATAGGCTATTAGCCTACCGTGCACGTTATGGTGTGGACTGATACGCTGCTTGTGTCACAAAGGATTTCCCATGTTGCCATCTCGCTTTTTCATTCTTTCAAGCCTTGGGCTTCTGTTGCTGCCCCATATGAATGTGCTTGCGCAAACCAAAGGCAGCACCGAGAAAAAAATCTATTGCTGGGATGAAGGCGGCAAAAAAGTATGCGGCGATGCCCTGCCTGCTTCCGCAGTGGACAGCGCGCGCTCTGAGATCAACATCAAAAGTGGTTTGACCACAAACCGGATATCACGCGCATTAACCGATGAGGAGCGCAGCCAGGCCATGCAGGCTGCGGAACTGGCACGCAAACAGGCAGAAGCCGAAGCGATGCAATACCGGCGTGATCTGTCGATGGTGGAAGCCTATATGACCGAAGCCGATCTGCGCCGCGCCTATGGCGAGCGCACCTCGCTTTTGGATGAGGCCATCAAAACCAGCCGCCTGAGTATTTCCAATTTGCGGCTGAGTAGTCTTTCGCTGCTGCGTCAGGCCAGCGACCAGGAAATTGCTGGTGCGCCGGTGACCAAACGCCTCACCGACTCCATTCGTGAGCAACATGCCGAATTGCTGCGACAAGAAGTGATTTTGGAGAACCAACAAACTGACCGACAGCTGCTTGAACGTGAACTTGAAGACGCGCTGCAGCGTTACCGCAAGATGCGCGGCGAAGAAAATCCGCCGCCATCTGCACCCACACCAGCGCCCTAGAAAGGCAACGCCAAGTTAGCCTCTAACCGCTGTATCTGCTCACGGAATGTTTGTTGAATCCGGGCAATGGCCTGTTGGTTATCGGCATCAAAACGCATCACCAGCACCGGCGTGGTATTCGACGCCCGCACCAGCCCCCAACCATCAGGCCAATCCACACGTACGCCATCAATGGTGGTGATGCGTGCCCCCTCAAAGCTGGCTGTCAGGCGGAAGCGTTCAACAAAATCATGCGGGTCGCCTTCTTCCGGCAGCTCCACTTTGATTTCCGGTGTGGCCACACCATCGGGCAGCGCATCGAAGACCGCATCCGGGGACTCACCTCGCACATCAAGAATCTCCAGCAAGCGAGCCGCGGCATAAATCCCGTCATCAAACCCAAACCAACGTTCGGAGAAGAAAAAGTGACCACTCATTTCGCCAGCGAGTGCGGCTTCGGTTTCACGCATCTTTGCCTTGATCAACGAATGCCCAGTTTTCCACATCAACGGGCTGCCGCCATGCCGCAGAATATGCGTTGGTAAGCGACCTGTGCACTTCACGTCATACACAATCACCGCACCTGGGTTGCGCTCCAGCACATCACCGGCAAACAGCATCAGCAAACGATCCGGGAAGATGTTTTTCCCGGTCTTTGTCACTACGCCAAGGCGGTCACCATCGCCATCAAACGCAATACCTAAATCTGCATCCAGACGTTCCACCATTTGCACCAAGGCATCAAGGTTATTCGGCTCGCTGGGGTCTGGGTGATGATTGGGGAAGGTGCCATCAATATCGCAGAACAACGGCGTGACTTCTGCACCAATCGCTTCAAGAACACGTGGCCCCAACACGCCTGCAACACCATTTCCAGCATCCACGACGACTTTTAATGGTTGACCAATCTGGATATCACCGGCGATACGCTGAACGTAATCCTCACCAATATCGCGCTCATCCAATGTGCCTGGCACGCTGGCTTCCAGCAAACGATCTTCGGCAATGCGGGCGTGCAAATCCTTGACCGCATCCCCCGACAGCGTTTCACCCCCCACCACAATCTTGAAACCGTTGTAATCAGGGGGGTTGTGGCTTCCGGTAATGGCCACACCACAGCCTGTGCGCAGGTGGAAGCAGCCAAAATACACCACAGGGGTGGGGGCCAGCCCGATATCAATGACATGACGCCCGGCTTTGCGCAGCCCTTTGATCAGACCTTCGGAAAGCTCAGGCCCCGACAAACGGCCATCGCGTCCAACCACGATGGCATCCAGTCCTTGCTCTGCCATCACCGAGCCAATGGCCTGACCAATCAATTCAGCAACACCGGCATCCAAGGACTTCCCTACCACGCCACGAATATCGTAGGCACGGAAAATACGGTGGTCGATTACCACGGGAACGCGCACATTCTCCTGCGGCGTGTCCTGCTCACGCGAAGCTGAGCTGCGCTTTGTCGTCACCACTGGCAATTCCTGCTGCAAGTCTGCAACGGTTGGCCCCGCGGATTCCTCTTCGTTCTTAGTAATTCCCCCCATTGCCAGCAGACGCGGGCGCACCACAAACCAAAGTGCCGCGATCAGTGCCAGTAAGCCCCCGCCCAGCCCTAGTGACGCCACGCCGCCGAGACCAAACGGCGCCTGGGTGTGTTCGGATGTGGCTGCGGACAAACGCAAATCACTTTCCGGCACCTTCACCGATAAAGATTCTGCGGAAGCACCCAGCGCGAGATCACCGCGCTCGATGACGCTGTTTGGCCCTTGTCGCAACGCCAGATAGGTTTGCCCCGGAAGCACAGGGCTTTCCACACTGCTGACCATCCGCGTCAATGGCAACTCGATATACGCCAGCGTTTTTGCACCCGCCTGTGTAGGCGAGGCCAGAGCAAGGCGGTGCTCGCCGGACGATTGAATGATGCGGGTGGCCGTTTTTCCTGTGGCAATGGCATCTTCCAGTACCGCCAGTGTGCCAAAACCGCTTTTGGGCAAATCGCTGTACAGCGCATCAAGATCATCCGCAAAGAGTTCTGCGCGCTTGACATCATCCCAATCACGGGCAAGAACCTGGCTTGCTGCCGCATGATCACCCGTCGCTAGGGCTGCAGTAAATGCACGCGATGCAATACGGGTTCCCAGCTTCTGTCGTTGCTCGTTCAGCGCACGGCGCACGGCGATGGAAGCATCATCACGTGCATATTCCAGCGCCAGTTGGCGGTTTTCATCGCGCATGCGCAAACCACCAGCAACCAAACTCCAAATACTCAAACCCAATAACAGCACTATCAGCCAAGGCAGGGCATTGGCTGCCGCCAGCGGGTCCACCCGCAGACTTGGCTTGTCTTCGTCGATTTCAGTTGGCTGAGCTTTCTTACCTAATCCAAACAACGCCATATGTCCCCCTTAGCGCACGCCAGTATGGCCAAAGCCACCCTGTCCGCGGGTGCTTTCTGCAAAAGTATCGACCACTTGCAATGCCGCACGCACGATCGGCAAAAGAACCAGTTGCGCAATGCGATCCCCTGGTGCAATGGTGAATGCCGTATCACTGCGATTCCATACGCTGATCATCAGTGGCCCTTGGTAGTCGGCATCAATCAGACCCGTGCCATTTCCCAACACGATACCGTGCTTATGCCCCAAACCTGAACGCGGCAGAATCACCGCACAGAGCGTGGGGTCTTCGATATAAATCGCCAATCCTGATGGCACCAATGCGATTGCACCCGCTGCCAGTTCCAGCGGTGCATCAAGCGCAGCACGCAGATCCAGACCCGCACTATGCTCGGTGGCATAGGCCGGTAGCTCCCATATCTGACCAAAACGGGCATCCAGAAGTTTGACTTGCAGTGGATGTGTTGCCATGCAGCTTATCCTTGCTTCAATTTTTCACCGATCACAGCCATCAGTTGCTCGGCCAGAATACGTTTATGGGCAGGTCCAAGCAGGCGTTCAGCCTGTGCTTCAACCAGCCACAATGCATTATCGTCACTTTCGAAGCCAGAACCAGCCACACCCACATGATTTGCACAAATCATGTCCACCCGTTTGCGAACCAGTTTGTCACGCGCATACGCCATGACATCATCGGTTTCGGCAGCAAAACCGACCACAAGCTGCGGCCTTAACGCGTGCGCTGCGACGTCTGCCAGCACATCCTGCGTCTTGACCAATTCCAGCAGCAGATGATCTTCACCCGCTTGTTTTTTGAGTTTGCTGGTCAGCGGGGTACGAGGCGTAAAGTCGGCCACCGCGGCAGCGCCGATATAGACATCGCAAGGAAGTGCCTGTAATACCGCTGCATGCATCTGTGCGGCGCTACGCACATCAACCCGTTGCACACTCGGCGGCGTTGGCAAATGCACCGGGCCAGCCACCAGCAGCACATCCGCACCTTCAGCGGCAGCGGCTTCGGCAATGGCAAACCCCATCTTGCCGCTACTGCGGTTGCCTAAAAAGCGCGCTGGGTCGATGTCTTCATATGTCGGCCCCGCGCTTACCACAATACGCCGACCTGCAAACTTGCCGTGCATCAGTGCGTCTCCAGTGCCGCAACAATTTCCGCTGGCTCGGCCATTCGCCCAGGTCCCGACTCACCCTCCGCCAATGGGCCATCATTCGGCCCAATCACGCGCACACCCCGTGCTAACAAAGTGCCAATATTTGCCTGCGTGGCTGGATGTTTCCACATGCGATGGTTCATTGCTGGGGCAACCCACAACGGTGCTTCCGTCGCCAAACATAAGGTGGATACCAAATCATCCGCCAACCCATGCGTCAGTTTGGCCAACATATTGGCGGTGGCCGGTGCCACAACCACATGCTGCGCCCAGCCTGCCAACTGCAAATGCCCCATGGCGGCTTCTGCCTGCGTATCCCACAGTGTTGTTCGCACCGGGTGATGCGTTAATGCCTGAAATGTCTGGGCAGTGACAAAACGCTGCGCGTTGTCGGTCATCGCCACCTGAACCTCTGCACCAGCTTCACGCAAGCGCCGCACCAAATCTGCTGCCTTATACGCCGCGATACCGCCACAGACGCATAGCAATACACGGGCGTTTGATTGACGAACTACTGAAGCCTGCATCCGGTGTTCTCTGATTCTGCACTGATGCTTCAGCTTACCTGAAGCTGAGCCTTGTTCTGCTGCCCGCATCAACATTCCGCATGCAGACTTGTTCTATGCACATTCGAGACTGGCCAGAAGCCGAGCGCCCCCGAGAAAAGCTGCTGGCGCGGGGCACAACACATTTATCCGATGCCGAGCTGCTGGCGTTGTTTCTTGGCTCGGGCATTGCCGGAATGGATGCAGTGGCAACGGCACGCACCCTGCTGGCACAGCATGGTGGCTTACGTTCACTCCTGGATCGTGATGCCAAAGCCCTCACTCGATTGCGTGGCATCGGCCCGGCACGTGCCTGCTTGCTGGCCGCCGCATTGGAGCTGGGGCATCGCCATCTGGCATCGCAACTGGAACGTGGCGCATCCATGACCGACCCACATGCTGCTGGCCGGTATTTTGCCCAGCGTCTGCGTGGTTTGTCGCACGAGGTTTTTGCCGTGCTTTATCTGGATACGCAGCACCGCGCATTGGGTTTTGAAGAGCTTTTCCACGGCAGCATTGATGGTGCCGAAATCCACCCGCGCATCATTGTTCAACGCGCATTGGCGCACAGTGCAGCGGCGGCAATCATTGGTCACAACCATCCCAGCGGCAACCCTGAGCCCAGTGCTGCCGATCGCACCGTCACTGTTCGCATCAAACAGGCATTGGCCTTGGTGGATGTGCGCTTGCTGGATCATTTCGTGATTGGTGACGGTTTGCCCACCTCAATGGCCGAGCGTGGCATGGTGTAAGCCGTCCTCGCCTATAATGGATGGCTATTCAATCGTCGTACTGATTCCGTGAAATCTCAGCTCCGCGTCTTTATCGATCAGGGTTTATCCGCCCTGCGCAGCACAGGTCTTTTGCCGACCGATCTCCCCACACCTGATTTCGTGATCGAGCGCCCCAAAGATCGGGCACACGGCGATTTCTCCTGCAACATCGCCATGTTGCTGGCCAAAGCTGCAAAAACCAATCCACGCGCACTGGCACAGCAACTGGTGGGTGCGCTGCCGGTTTCGGATGTCATCGCCAACGTTGAAATTGCTGGCCCCGGCTTTATCAATTTCTACCTGGCTCCTGCCGCCTGGCAGCAGCAGGTGCGCGACATCCACGCCGCCGGTGAAAACTTTGGCCGTAACAGCAACGGCGGCGACACGGTGGTTGGCGTGGAATATGTTTCTGCCAACCCCACTGGCCCGCTGCATGTTGGTCATGGCCGCGCCGGGGTGATCGGCGACTGCATCGCCCGCGTATTGGCGGCCAATGGCTGGAACGTGAAGCGTGAGTTCTACTACAACGACGCTGGCGTGCAGATCAACAACCTCGCCATTTCAACGCAAGCCCGTGCCAAAGGGCTGGCACCCGGTGATGCCAACTGGCCAACCGACGCCTACAACGGCGATTACATTGCCGACGTTGCCAGTGCCTATCTGCGCGGTGACAGCGTGGAAGTAGAAGGCCAAACCGTCACTGGCAAACCGGATGCCGACGATCTTGAAGCCATCCGTAAATTCGCTGTTGCCTATCTCCGCCGTGAGCAAAACGACGATTTGCAGGCCTTCGGCGTCAGCTTCGACCGCTACTTCCTCGAATCCTCGCTGTACACCGACGGCAAGGTGGAAGAAACCGTGACTGCTCTTACCGCCAAAGGTCATACCTACGAAGAAGGCGGTGCGCTGTGGCTGCGCAGTACCGATTTCGGCGATGACAAAGACCGCGTGATGCGCAAATCCGACGGCAGCTACACCTATTTTGTGCCTGATGTTGCCTACCACCTGTCCAAATGGCAACGCGGCTATACCCGCGCCATCACCGAATTGGGGGCTGATCACCATGGCTCACTGGCGCGTGTAAAAGCGGGCTTGCAAGCACTGGACTGCGGCATTCCGAAAGGTTACCCAGACTATGTGCTGCACCAAATGGTCACGGTGATGCGCGGTGGCGAAGAAGTAAAACTGTCCAAACGTGCTGGTAGTTACCTCACCTTGCGTGATCTGATTGATGAAGCCGGTCGTGATGCCACGCGCTGGTTCCTGATTGCACGCAAGCCAGATTCACAACTGACTTTCGACATCGACTTGGCGCGTTCGCAATCGAACGACAACCCAGTGTATTACGTGCAATACGCGCACGCCCGCATCTGCAGTCTGCTACGACAGGCCAGTGAGAAAGGCTTTGCCTACGATGCCGATACGGGGCTGGCGCAACTGGCACGGCTGGATGACGCCCCCGCACAAGAACTGATGCGCGAGTTATCACGCTATTCGGAAGTGGTGGAAGCGGCAGGCCATACACTGGAACCGCATCTGATCGCGCAATACCTCCGTGAACTGGCCAACGCCTTCCACGGCTGGTACCACGCCTCCCCCGTCTTGGTTGACGATGCCGCATTGCGCAATGCACGTTTGAGCTTGGCGTTGGCAGTGCGACAAGTGTTAGCCAATGGTTTGAATCTTTTGGGTGTAAGCGCCCCGGAGAGCATGTAATGGCAGCACGACGCGGAAAATCTCAAGCAAAACGCAAGACATCCGGCGGCTTCCCCGGCTGGGCGTGGATGCTGCTGGGCATTGCCCTGACATTACTGGCGATCTTTCTTGTACCACGCTATTTGAAATCGGATAACGGTGACGGCTTTTTCCGACCCACACCCAACCCAGATGCGCAACCAGCCGTGGTTCAAGACGATGTTGACAGCATCGCGCCCGATACCGCCGCAAGCAATAAGCCTGAGCCAGAAAAACCCAAGCCCATCCAGTTCTCGTTCTATGAAGAACTTTCCGGCAAGGAAGTGGTGATGAGTGATGCCGAACTGGCGGCCAGCACACGCGCCGAAGCTGAAGCGCGGGCACGCGCTGACCGCCTTGCAGCAACACAACAGGCAGAACGCGACGCCGAAGTGCCCTCTGAACCCACGGCATCACCCGCCACGCCACAACCTGCGCAGCCTTCTGAATCTGCGCCTGTTGCAACGGCCACGGCCCCCACCAGCACAACGCCACCAACGGCAGCAGCCGCCAACAATGAAGCGGCTCCTTCTGCTCGCTACCTGTTGCAGGCGGGTGCTTTTGGTGCTTCCGGAGATGCCGAAGCCACCAAGGCCAGAATCGCCATGCTGGGGCTAACCGCCCGTGTTGAATCGGCGCAAGTGGATGGAAAAACCGTGTATCGCGTGCGCATGGGGCCTTATGGCAGCGCATCTGAATTGGCCGATGCAAAAAACAAGTTGAGCAATGGCGGGCTTCCTGCCATCGCCATTAAATCGAATTGATCGCGGCACCGACACGCTTAATAAACACCCCAAGCAGCAGCGAGGGGTTCGCCGTAAAATGCGGGGATGAATACCTCATCCCCTCGTACTGTTTTGATCACCGGCGCCACTGCCGGCTTTGGCCGTGCAACAGCACGTCAATTCATCTCCGCTGGCTGGCAAGTCATCGCCACAGGTCGCCGCGCCGAACGCCTTGATGCGCTACGTGCCGAACTGGGTGACAACCTGCACACTGCCTGCTTCGATATCCGTGATGAAGCCGCCATGCGTGCTGCACTGGCCGCGCTGCCTGAGCGCTTCCAAGGCATCGACCTCTTAGTGAACAACGCCGGTCTTGCACAAGGCACCAAACCTGCGCCTGCATCCCTGCTGTCGGACTGGAAAACCATGATCGACACCAATATCACGGCACTCGTGACACTGACGCACACACTGCTGCCTACCCTGATTGCGCGCAAAGGCGGCATCATCAATATCAGCTCCACGGCAGCCATCTACCCGTATGTGGGTGGCAATGCCTACGGCGGCAGCAAGGCATTTGTCAGCCAGTTTTCACTGGGACTGCGCTCGGACCTGCATGGTACCGGCGTACGTGTCACTGCAATTGAACCCGGCATGGCCGAAACCGAATTCACCGTCGTACGCACCCACGGCGACCAAGCTGCCTCGGATCAACTCTATGGCGGCGCCAACCCAATGACCGCTGAGGACATCGCCAACACGATTTTCTGGGTGGCTCACCTGCCAGCACACTTAAATATCAACCGGATTGAGCTGATGCCCACCTCGCAATCCTTTGCCGGCTTTCAGGTTCACCGCGAAAGCTGACCATGCAAGCCGCCAGCCTGCGTCAGAAAAAGAGCGTTGCTGCCGGTTTGCTGGCAGCGGCCTTTGCGTTGTTTCTGCTGGGCATCACGATGGCGCATCAATCTCCACACTGGGGCTGGCGCGCCTTGGTGGCGTTTTCCGAAGCGGCTTTGGTGGGTGGGCTTGCCGACTGGTTTGCCGTGGAAGTGCTGTTTCGCCACCCCATGGGCATCAAATTGCCGCATACGGCGATTATTCCCAATAAAAAAGAACGCCTTGGCAATGCCTTGGCCGACTTTGTACGCGACCATTTTTTGAGTCACGCGCAATTACTTGACCGGCTGCAGGCATTCAACCCCGCACAGCAACTGGCCGATGGATTGCGTTCACCCCGCGCTGCAGCCTGGGTTGCTGGCCTTGTGGCAACGCAAATCCCCCCCCTGCTGGAAAACCCCAAGCACACCGCATTTTGGCAACGTGTGTACGCATTGCTGCAAGAAAAAGGTAAGCAGGTGGATCTCTCCAACCTGGCTGCACGGCTGCTTGATTTTTTGCTGCACGATACCCGCAGACAGCAAGATGCCTTGAATGCGCTGCTTCGCGCCATTGCCGACGAATTACGCAAACCAGAATTGCATGACGCCTTGCAAGAACGTGTTTCCAACGAACTGGGCGGCTTCATTCGCAGCCTGCGTATCGACCGTTTCATTGCCGAGCCTGTCGCCGAAAAAATTGCAGACGGCGCACTGCATCAGATTGATGACATTCTGCTGCAGCCCGAACACCCGGTTCGTCACCGGGTGCTTGCCTATCTGCAAACACTCACACAGCAATTGAAAGAAGACCCGCAACTACGCGCCGAACTTGACCAAGCCCGCGATGAGCTTCTGCAAAGCACGCAAGTAGCCGCCTATCTTGATGAGGTGGGTGATGCCCTGCGTCAATGGGTACTGACTGATCTTAATACCTCGCATTCGCACATCAGCGAACGCATCCGCCGGGGTGTTACCGGTCTTGGCCGCTATCTGGCCGACGATGCGGCACTGCAAGCGCGCATCAATGCATGGTGCATCAGAACCGCCGAACCACTGATCAGTGAATATCGGGAAGCCGCCCGCAACTATATCGCCGAGCGCGTGCAGCAATGGAGCGCACAAGACATGGCGGACACCATCGAACAAGGCATCGCCGCCGACCTGCAATACATCCGCTACAACGGCACCGTAATTGGCGGGGTGATTGGACTGCTGCTGTTTGCCTGCATGAACGGTATTCAATGGCTTATGGGGTAAGTGCACGTTCTACAGTGCAAATGATCTCTCACTCCGGCGTATCGTCCAGATAGGTGTATGCCGTCAAGCCGCGTTCCAGTGCGTCGTTCAGGCGTTCGGCTTCGGCTTTGCTGAGGTCGGTAGCAGCGCCAACCAGCGCACGGTAACGGCGGCGCAGGTCGTCGAGCTTGTAGCCCACGTAATCCAGCATCACGTCGGTGGTGTCGCCGCGACGCTGCTGACCGATGCTGAAACCGCCCTCCTTGCAGCGCACTTCAATGGCGTCGGTGTCACCGAACAGGTTGTGGATGTCGCCAAGAATTTCCTGATACGCGCCGACAAGGAAGAAGCCAAGACGGTAGTTTTCGCCTTTGCGTAGTTCATGCAGCGGCAGTGAGGAGTCGAGGTCTTCGTTTTCAACGTAGGTGTCGATCTTGCCGTCGGAGTCACAGGTCAGGTCACAAATAATGCCGCGCTGTGTTGGTGCCTCATCCAGGCGTTCAATCGGCACGATGGGGAAGACCTGATCAATCGCCCACACATCAGGCATCGATTCAAACACGCTGAAATTGACGAAGTATTTGTCCACCAGCCGCTCGTTGAGTTCATCCAGCAGGTCGCGGTGGCTTTTTTCTTCGTAGGTCAGGCGCGCTTTCACGGCGTGTGCAATGGCATAAAACAAGTCGTCGATGCGGGCGCGCTGCACCAGATCCAACTGACCCAACGAATACAGGGCCAACCCTTCGGCATGGGCCTGCGTGGCTTCGTGGAACACTTCCACTGCCGGGCGCTGCGCCATCTCCTCATGCAGTTCGCGCAGCTGCCGCACGGAGGTCGATTCATCATCATGCGGGTCAGGAACCCTGCCTTCAGGAGCGCGCTCCACTTCGCTGACATTGGTCACCAGCACGGCATGGTGGGCTGTCATGGCACGACCACATTCGGTCAGGATGCGCGGCGGTGTCAGTTCTTCCTCACGGCAGGCTTCCGCCAATGGCTGCACAATGCTGGAGGCATAGTGGTGAATCCCGTAATTCACCGAATTGAACGAACGTGAGCGGGTGCCTTCATAGTCGATACCCAGCCCGCCCCCCACGTCCACATGGGTGATATTGGCCCCCAGCCGCGACAGTTCAACGAAATAGCGTGTGGCTTCACGCATGCCTGCAGCAATATCACGCACATTGGAAATCTGGCTGCCCATATGAAAATGCAGCAGTTGCAAACAATCGCCCATCCCGCTGTCACGCAACTCTTTCCACAGATTCAGCAATTGTCGCGGGTCAAGACCAAACTTCGCTTTATCGCCGCCACTGTTCTGCCATTTTCCCGCACCCAATGAGGTAAGCCGCATACGCACGCCCAAGCCAGGCTTCACCCCCAATGCGGCGGCTTCTTCCAATGCAATCTGCAATTCGGATGGCTTCTCAATCACGATGAAGGTTTGCAGCCCCAGTTTGCGGCCAATCAGCGCCAAACGGATGTATTCACGGTCTTTGTAGCCGTTGCAAATAATCGTGCCGCCTGGGCGCGACAGCGCCAGCACCGCCATCAGTTCCGGCTTGCTGCCAGCTTCCAGCCCGAAGCCTTCCCCATGATGCGACGCCAACGTGCCAGCCACACCTGCGTGTTGATTGACCTTGATCGGATACACCGCCGTGTATTGCCCGGCGTAATCCCAATCTTTACGGGCTTGCTCAAATGCCGTCTGCAGCTTGTGCAACCGATGCCCAAGAATATCGGGAAAACGCACAAGCACCGGCAAATTACCGCCCTGTGCCAACGACGCATCCACAACGTCCGGCAGGGCAATCACCGACCCCTCGCTGCCCTGTGGCCGCACGACCACGCGCCCCTGTGCATCCACATCAAAATAGCCATCCGCCCAATGTGGAATGGAATACGTTTTGCGAGCCAGGTCAGATGACCAGTGAGCCATAGCGATAACACCAGCGGGTAAACCCGGCATTTTAAGGCTTATGCCGCAGCGCTGCCCGTTCAACGCTAAAATAGCTGGTTTGACAGCATGATCAGGGTTAGCTCCATGTCTCAGGCCTCTTGGCTACACGAAAATTTCGAACACACCGGCTCGTCCATCGGTTTTCGCATCACCCGTAAACTGGACGAAGTGCAGTCGCCGTTCCAGAAGATCGAAATCTTCGAAAGCACCGACTGGGGCAACGTCATGCTGATCGACGGCGCGATGATGCTGACCACCCGCGACAATTTCTTCTATCACGAAATGATGGCGCACCCGGCGTTGTTCACCCACGCCGCACCCAAGTGCGTGGTGATCATCGGCGGCGGCGATTGCGGCACCCTGCGCGAAGTGCTGCGCCACCCCGGCGTGGAGAAAGCCACCCAGTGCGACATCGACGAGCAGGTGACGCGGATGGCGGAAAAATATTTCCCTGAACTGTGCGAATCCAACGCCGACCCACGCGCCGAGCTGCTGTTCGATGACGGTATCGCCTACATGGCGAACTGCCCCGCCAACAGCGTGGATATCGTGATCGTGGATTCCACCGACCCGGTCGGCCCAGCGGAAGGACTGTTCAACAAGGCGTTCTTTGAAAGCTGCCACCGTGCGCTGAAAGACGACGGCATTTTGGTGCAACAAAGCGAGTCGCCGCTGGCGCTGCTGCAGCTGATTCAGGAAATGCGCGCGGAAATGGGTAAGGCCGGTTTCCACAGTTTCCAGACGCTGCCGTTCCCGCAGCCCTGCTATCCCACCGGCTGGTGGAGCTGCACGATGGCGAAGAAAGCAGCGAATGCGCCCTTCACCTTCCGTGAAACCGATGCCAGCAACAAGGGTTTCGATACGCTGTACTACACCGCCGACATTCACAAAGGCGCACAAAACCTGCCGCCATTCGTGGCTAAGGCACTTGCCAAATCCGAATAAACAACACACTTGGGGCGTGCAGTCATGCCGCCCCAACTGCAATGTTTGTTACAACGCGTCAGCATCCAGCTCGCCAGTGCGAATCCGCACCACTTGTTCCAAATCCCAGACAAAAATTTTGCCGTCACCAATTTTTCCGGTGCCTGCAGCTTTGACAATCGCCTCGGTCACCATCTCCACACGGTCATTGGTCACCGCAATTTCCAGCTTAATCTTGGGCAGGAAGTCCACAACATATTCCGCCCCGCGATATAGCTCCGTGTGCCCTTTTTGCCGGCCAAACCCTTTGACTTCCGTTGCAGTAATTCCGGCAATGCCAACATCTGCCAGTGCTTCGCGTACATCATCCAATTTGAACGGCTTGATGACCGCCATCACCATCTTCATGTTTTAGACTCTCCATCACTCAAGATGTTGAGCATACCGCGGACAAAGCGTGCATACTTGCTTCGCAAACAGGAAATTTCCTACTTCACCTCAAACGACTTACCGACGGCATTCTGAATGTGCTTCGCGCATGCTGCAGGCACCACAGGAGAGCCGCCATGAACTTCAGCCCCATGATTGATCTAGCCCAACTCGACGAACTTGCCCGCCGCCTCAGCAGCCTTGTTCCACCTGGTGTGCGTGAGAGCCGCGACGAGCTGCAGCAGAACTTCAAATCTGTGCTGCAAGCAGGGCTTGGCAAGCTTGATCTGGTGACACGCGAAGAATTCGATGTGCAACGTGCGGTTTTGCTGCGTACCCGCGAAAAACTGGATGCGCTTGAGCAGCAGCTCACCGAATTAGCGCGCAACAACGACACCTCCCCTCGCCACTGAGGCCGCCATCATGACACTTGCTATCGTGCACACCCGTGCGCGAACGGGCGTCCATGCGCCTGAAGTTCGCGTTGAGGTTCATCTTGCTGGCGGTTTACCTTCCATGTCGATTGTCGGGCTGCCCGAGGCCGCCGTGCGTGAGGCAAAAGATCGCGTGCGGGCAGCCATTCAGTGCGCACAATTTGAGTTCCCGGCACGCCGCATCACCATCAATCTTGCACCCGCTGATCTCCCCAAAACCGGGGGACGCTTTGATCTGGCGATTGCATTGGGAATTCTTGCTGCCAGCGGCCAGCTCTCTGTTGAGGCACTGCAAGGCTGGGAGTTTCTTGGCGAACTGGCATTGACTGGGGAAATCCGTGAAGTCGATGGTGCGCTTGCAGCCGCCCTTGCAGCAGGGAAAGCGGGAAGAAAGCTGCTGGTTGCGCCCAATAATGGGGCGGAAGCCGCACTTGCCAGCGATGTTGATGTGCGCACTGCCCGCACACTGCTTGAAGTGTGTGCCGCTTTGGATGCACGCAAGGTGTTGCCATCCGCTGAGCCTGTCCCCTATCAGCCCACCAGCACACCTGATCTTGCCGATGTACGTGGGCAAACGCAGGCGCGGCGGGCTCTGGAAATCGCGGCGGCGGGCGGTCATCACCTGCTTTTTGTTGGCCCACCGGGTAGCGGCAAAACCTTGTTGGCATCAAGGCTATGCGGTGTACTTCCCGAACTCAGTGAAAACGAAGCGCTGGAAGCCGCCAGCATCGCTTCTGCCAGCAGTCGTGGTCTGGATCTGGCTCGCTGGCGACAGCGGCCATTCCGTGCACCCCACCACACCGCCAGTGCCGTGGCGCTGGTGGGTGGCGGCGCAGACCCACGCCCGGGTGAAATTTCTCTGGCGCACCATGGCGTGTTGTTTCTCGATGAATTGCCGGAATGGAGCCGACATGCACTTGAAGTTCTGCGTGAGCCACTGGAGTCAGGCAGCGTCAGCATTTCACGCGCAGCGCGGCATTGTGAGTTCCCCGCACACTTCCAGCTTGTCGCGGCGATGAACCCCTGCCCTTGTGGCTGGGCGGGTGACCCTTCTGGTCGCTGCCTGTGCAGCGACGACATGATCCGCCGCTATCGGGCGCGTATCTCGGGCCCTTTACTTGAGCGCATTGATCTGCACGTCGAAGTCCCCCGTCTTCCCCCCAATGTGTTGCGCACGGATGGCGCCAGTGGGGAAAGCAGCGCGCATGTGCGTGCGCGTGTCATTGCCGCACGTCACCGGCAGCTGGCACGTTCATCGCACCATAATGCGCGTTTGGATCAAGCAGAAACCAATACATTCTGTCGCCTGACTCCACGCGATAGCGCATTGCTTGAACGCGCCGTTGACGCTTTGCAGCTTTCCGCCCGTTCACTGCACCGTATTTTACGTGTCGCCCGCACCATTGCAGACTTGGCTGACAGTGACAGCATCAGCACGCCGCACCTTACCGAAGCCATCAGCTATCGAAAGCTAGAACGTGGCCGAGGCAGTGAACAGGTCGCGGCGTAACACGCTGGTTTGTTGTGTACGCCGCCCGTGTGAAATGACCTGTGTGGAAAGGCCTTATTCCTTGGAAACAGGATCTTCGTCCGGGTCACCTGTTTCACTTTCGTCAACCGCATCCGACATCCCATCCTCAGGCATCGGCAGGGCATCGGTGGCATAAATCGCAACATGTGGCACACCATCCGCGCCAATCCAGCCACGGTACATCCCGCCGGTGTTGAACGGGAATGCCACTACCCCATCGGCACCGAGAGCAATAGCACCACCATCACCGCCATCTTTGGGGATGTCGTGATTGATCACATCATGCGCTGCCTTGCCGAGTGGTTGGCCGATGTAGCGTACGCGTGCGCAGATTTCATGGGCAGCGGCATGTCGAATGTAAAACTCGCCCCAGCCCGTACCCGACACAGCACAACGTGTATCGGCCCATGTGCCTGCACCAATGATCGGGGAATCCCCAACGCGCCCATAACGCTTGTTGGTCATTCCCCCCGTGGATGTGCCTGCCGCAAGATGCCCTTGCTTATCCAGCGCCAATGCCCCCACGGTACCGAAATACGCCTTTGCTGGCAGCTCCAATGGCATCTTACTGGCTTGTGCCTGTGCTTCGGCACGCAATGCGTTTTGTAGCCCACGCCACCGCTTTTCAGTGCGGAAATAGGCAGGATCCACCAGTGTGATGCCCTGTTCCTTGGCAAAGGCTTCCGCACCCTGCCCCACCATCATCACATGCACGGATTTTTCCATAATGGCACGCGCCAAGGTGATGGGGTTTTTAACCCGATGCAAACCAGCTGCTGCACCTGCTCGCCCGGTTGCCCCGTCCATCAACGAGGTGTCCAGCTCATTCTTTCCATCATGTGTGAAAACTGCGCCACGACCCGCATTAAACTGCGGCGCATCTTCCAGCACGGTAATCGCGGCGATGACCGCATCCATTGAAGCCGCCCCTCGTTGCAGGGTTTCATAGCCTGCTTTCAATGCCGCTTTCAATGCGCTACGAGCCGCTTCTTCCTCTTGTGCGGTCAAATCACCTGGCTCCACACCTGCGCCACCATGAATCACCAACACGGGTGTTTCCAACGCCGTTAATACGCCTTCACGTACAGCGTATTGGCGTACCGATACCGCCTTATCGACGTGTCCTGAGGGCAGATGCAGCACTGATTTCGGCCCTGCCAAAGCGACTTCCACACGATCCAATTGCATGGGTACTTCAAGTTTTTGCTTCTGCTCAAACCCACCACGCACCACAAAAGCACCCGCATTCGGCATTGCTGCATAGACACGCGCCGTGCCGTCGGCTTCCACCGCCACTGAAGCATCTTCATCCACACCCAAGCCAATCATCGGACGAGCAGATTGATGCTCGGCCTTGGCCACAAACGTGATCAACCGCCCCAAACGAGCACGCTCACTGAAGTGGGTGTCGGTTACAACACCTTTTAATGCGGGAATATTCAAAAAGCCCGTTTCCACCGTATTGTCATCACCCAGCGGGTCACGCAGCGCACGCGGGCTGATCAAGCTGCCGCCATTCATTGCGCCATACAGGTATTCACCTTGAATGGCCAACCCCGCGCTGGTGCCGCCCAATGGTTTACCCGCACGCACATGCGCATCCAGCGCCTTAGCAACAGGGGTTCCGCGCCAATACCGCACATAGCGCGACTGATCGCCACCCGCGATAAAAATCCCGTCTGCGCGCTTCAACGCGGCAAGGATTTTGGGATCTTCTGAAGCTTCACGATCGTGAAACACGAATGTTTCAACCGATTGAATGCCACCAATCTTGTTATAGAACTCTTCGCCGATCTCTCCGCCCAACGAGGCGCGCAAAATCACGATATGCCCGTTGCCTGCTTTCTGCATAAACCAGCGCAATGCATCGTAACTGCGGTCACCGCCCCCCATCAGCAAAAGTCCGGGCTGTACCTTTCCGGGTGTTTTTGCAGATGGATTACCGAGCACATAATGCCCCACGTCTGCAGCCATCGCCGGAAGTGCAGCCAGTGCCGTCCACATCGCCATCGCCACTGTAGTGCTGCGCAGAGTTCGCTTGATCGTCACATTCGTTCCTTATTTATCTCAATACAGTTATTCCGAACACGGGACTTGGCACCGATAGCCAGCCCGTTCCCCATTGCGTGAAATTACGATGCACTTTGAGTTTAGACGAAGCAAGTGCCAGATTCCCCCTCCCACAAGACACAAGTTCCGCTATTCTCGCCGCATGCAAACAGCGCTCGACCATTGGTTCATCCATGAAATCCTCATTCATGAGGAAGCATTGCAGCGCTATTTGTATCGGCATTGGCCGCACCCGAGTGAAGTGCACGATTTGCGCCAAGAGCTCTATGCCCGCATTTACGAATCTGCACAAAAGTCATTGCCCAGCCAGCCAAAAGCGTTCTTATTTGCCAGCGCTCGGCATTTGATGACCGACCGCATCCGCCGCAACAAAGTGGTATCGATTGAGCCAATGGGTGATTTTGACCCTTCGCTCGTCTTGGTAGATGAGGTTTCGCCAGAACGCTGGTGTGGTGGCAGGCAGACATTGCGGCATCTTTCGCAAGCGCTTGCACAACTGCCCGAACGCTGTCGTGAAGTGGTCTGGTTACGCCGCGTGGAAGAGCTTTCACAAAAAGATGTCGCCCTCCGTTTGGGGATCACGGAAAAAACTGTGGAAAAACACATCGCCAAAGGAATGCGTTTACTTGCTGATGCCTTGTGGAGCGGCAGCATACAGGCTGCTGATTCCGAAGAAACTCAAGCCGCACAGCATCTCGCACCCGTGCTCAACCACAAGACATTAGGTGAGAAGCATCGGGGGCAACCATGAGTCTCACCACGAGCCAGCACATCGAACAAACCGCCGCCAACTGGTTAACCCGTCTGGATGCGGAGCAATGTGCAGAAGATGCCTACCCAGAACTCACGGACTGGCTTGCGCAAAGCACGCTGCATCGCGTGGCTTTCTTGCGTTTGCAGGCCGCTTGGCAAGAAACCGGGCGATTGCGCGCACTGCATGCGCCAACGCCAAGCCGCCGCGAGCAAATGTTGCAAGCTGTTGCCACGACCCGCCGACAACCGCAGCGCAAGCGCAAACGCCGCTTGCTGCATGCCGTAGCCGCCAGCCTTGCGCTGCTGAGTGCAGGTGCGATCAGCTGGTTATGGCATACCCATACACCTATTGATTTCAGCGAATACCGCACCGCCATGGGCGAGGTCAGCACGCAGGCATTGCCGGATGGATCCTCTGTCACCTTGGCCAGCAACAGCCATATTGAGCTGCAACAGTCACATCGCGCCCGCGATGTACAGCTCACTCAGGGCGAAGCGATTTTTGATGTTGCCAAAGACCCCACTCGGCCATTTACCGTCAGTGCTAATGGCTATCGTGCAGTTGCGGTTGGCACTCGCTTCTCAGTTCGACGCAACGCCACGGATTTGCGCGTTGTGGTCACCGAAGGCACCGTTCGCTTCGACCCTCCAAGCACGCATGGCGGCAGCGCCGCTTCGGTTCTTTTACCTGCTGGCAGCGTGATCCTAGCGCATGACTCTGGCGTTCTGGTTCGCAATTTGCCGCTTGCGGAAGCACAACAACTGCTTGACTGGAAAAACGGGCTACTTGTTTTCAAGGACACCCCGCTCTCGGAAATTGTTGCGGAATTCAACCGCTACAACACGCAAAAACTGGTGATTACCGATGCCGATATCGGCCAGTTACGCATGGGGGGCAGTTTTCGCTGGGATAACCAGGAAGGCTTTGTCAGGCTGCTGGAAGCCGGTTTTCAAGTGCAGTCCAAAGTAGAGCCAGGGCAGACCCTGCTGTACGCACCCTAACCCCAAAGGGGGGATTTTTCACACTCATTCGTCAAGGCTAATAATGGCATCCGTCCGGGTGCCTTACAGGGGAATATCACTACTATGAAACACACTCGTCCATTTCGCGTTTTGCTGCTGTCATTGGCATGCTCGGCGGCTTTAGCGGCGCATGCGCAAACCGCGTCTTCATTAAACATTCCAGCCGGCGATCTCGCCTCGGCACTGGATGCTTATGCACGCCAGTCCGGCACCCAATTGGTCTATCGCGCTGACCAGCTGAAAGGCGCCCGCAGCGGCGGCATCAGCGGTCAAGCCGCATCACCTCAATCACTGGATGCCTTGCTGAAAGGCAGTGGTTTTACAGCGCAACGTGATGCATCGGGCGCGGTATTGATTGTACCTGCGACAGCCAAACCTGCGGCCACGGCTGCACCCAAGGCGGCACCTTCCACACAGACAACAAGTGCCAATAACGAACCGGTCACCAACCTGTCTGCCATTCAGGTCACTGGTTCGCGCATTCCGCGTGCGCAGATTGAAGGCCCCGCCCCGATTACGGTAGTCACCGCAGAGCAAATCCAAGCCGCAGGTTTCACCTCGGTACCCGACGTGCTGCGCTCACTCAGCCAAAACAGCGGCAGTGTTCAAGGCCAGCAAAATACCACCGGCGCGCAATCCACCCCCGGCGCACAAGCAGTCGATCTGCGCGGCCTTGGCCCTAACCACACCTTGGTGTTGGTCAATGGCCGCCGTATCGCCGACTTCCCGCTGCCACTCAATGGCCGCAGCAACTTCACTGACGTTGGCAACATCCCGCTGGGCATGATCGAGCGCGTTGAAATCCTGACCGGTAGCGCCTCGGCAGTGTATGGCTCAGACGCAATGGCCGGGGTGATCAACTTCATTCTGAAGAAATCCACCGACGGCACCCTCATCGACTATCGCTATGGCGATACCAGCCTTGGTGGCGGTGAGTCGCATCGCTTGACGCTGACTACCGGCTTCGAACGTGACAACTTCACCGGGATTGTTGGCCTTGAACTTCTGGACAAGCGCCCGCTGTGGGGCTATGAGCGTGATATTCAGGATTCAACAGCAGATGCACCTACCTCACGCCGCCGTCTGCCACGCCTGATTGCCCAGCGTCTGAACTGGGAAGATGACATCAACATCGTGCCAAGCACCGGCTGTTCCACCATGGCGGGTCTGAACGGCGGCACCACGGTATTGGCCAACGACCGCTATGGCGAGCCCTATTGCGGCAGTGATCGCGCCATCGCTTATCGCACCATCCAGAACGAGCGTCGAGGCGCCAATCTGTACGGTTCGTTCGAATACAACTTCGACAATAACCTCAGCTGGTTTACCGATCTGCAATTTGGTCATCAAACCGTCCGCCTGCTCACCGGCACCAATGGCAATGACGTCGTCAGTGACCACATGGGCTGGGAATTTCATGACCCGAATTCCACCAATAACTCCCGCAGCAAGGTCTTCTACAACGCCACCACCGACCAGCGTGAAATCTGGTCACGCCAATTCTCCCCAGAAGAAATGGGGGCTGGCTTGCGCGACCGCATGAATGAAACCGTGCAGAAGACGCTGGCCGTCACCACCGGCCTGAAAGGCATGTTTGGTGAGGACTGGAACTGGGAAGCGGCGTACAACTATTCGGAATACAAAGCCGAAGTGAAGATGCCACGCATCTTGGCTGAAGCCGCTAACCGTCTGTTCTTGGGCGAACGCTTGGGCTACAACAGCCGTGGTTATGCCATCTATGCACCCGACCCCAACCGCCTGTTTACGCCGCTGACACCGGAAGAATTCGCGTCCATTTCAACGATGTCGATCTTCCGCCCGAAGGCCGACAACAACAATCTCAGTTTCACTTTCGATACGCTGTCGCTGTTCTCAATGCCAGCCGGTGATGTGGGTTTTGCCGGTGCCATTGAATATGGCAACCAGTCTTACCGCATCAACCCAGACCCACTGGCATTAACGGAAGATGCCTATGTTGGCCCTCGCTATGGTGACGGCCGTGGCAGCCGCGACCACTGGAGTGCTGCGGGCGAGCTGCGCATGCCGCTGCTGGATTCCCTGCAAGCCAGCGTGGCTGGGCGTTACGACCAATACAGCTACGGCAGCAAAGACCCAAGCAAGTTCACTTACAGCTTGGGCCTGGAATGGCGCCCGCATGACACCTTGCTGGTGCGTGGTTCCTATGGCACCGGCTTCCGCGCCCCTGACATGCATTACCTGTTTGCCGGTGATGACTACTACCGCCGCACATCAACCGACTATTTCGCCTGTCGCACCGATGAGCCTGGCTTCAGCGACGCAGCATGCTATGACGACGGTGATTGGGATATCCGCACCTTTGACGTGTACAGCGGCAATATCGACCTTGACGTTGAAACCAGCAAATCAGCGACCCTGGGCTTTGTGTGGTCGCCCACGTCCAGCTTTGACTTAGCTGTGGATTACTACGACATCCGTGTGAACAATCAGGTTCAAACACAGGATCGTGACCTGATTCTGCGTACGGAAGCCAACTGCCGCCTAGGCAAGACCGATACTGGTGCCAGTGTTGATGCCAGCTCACCCACGTGTATTGATGCAGGCAATCGCGTTCTTCGTGATAGCGATGGCGACATCACCAGTGTATTGTTTGCCCCCATCAATATCGCGCGCGAGTCCACCTCCGGTGTTGACGTGACCGCCAACTACCGCTTGCAGACCGCCGCTTACGGTGACTTCCGCTTTACCGGTAACTACAACTGGACACGTCGTCACACCCGCCAGATGTATCCCGGTGACCCCACCGAAGACATGCTGGATGTCAGCTTCAGTGCCACCACGCTGCCACGCACCAAGTCCAATCTTGGCGTTAGCTGGGACAAGGGTGCTTGGGGTGCCAGCCTGTTTGGCAACTACCTCGGTCGCGTTGCCAACTACGACAATGATGTGTGGACAGAAGCAACCTGGCGCTTCAACGCAGGTGCGCGTTATGACCTCAACGATCGTTTCCGCATCAGCCTGAGCGTGAACAACCTGTTCAACAAGATGCCACCAGACGATCCGACATGGTCGAACTATCCGTACTATGACACCTCATGGTTCGATAGTTTTGGTCGCAGCTACTTTGTGCAATTCACCTACAAGTTTGGTGGCAGCCCACTGTAAGCTTCACACGGCATCAATCTGCTTCAGCAAAAACCCCGGTTCTGCCGGGGTTTTTTGTTTGCTCATTCTTTACTGCGCATATTGTTGCACCACATCGTGGTTACGCCCTTTGAACGGACGGTACCAGTGCTGAATGCGCGTGATATCCATCACCATGTCACCAGTAAGCTCAAAAGCAGGGCCAATCACAATCCGTCGATTGGGATAGTCAAATGACGCCACAATGACGGGCACACCAGCCGCATGGGCAATCCGCCAAAACCCTGGCTTCCACTGCGCCACTGGCTTGCGTGTACCTTCAGGCGCCATGGCGTACCAGATGCACTCGCTCGCCTGCATCGCTGCCACTGCTTGTTCCACCACACCTTGCGGCGCTTTGCGATTCACCGGAATCACGCCTTGCCAACGCAGGAGCGCACCAACAAACGGAATGCGAAACAAGGTGTGCTTACCAAGAATGGAAAGCTTGATGCCAAGCCCTAGCTTGGCGGCAATCCCCCAGATGCCATCCCAGTTCGACGAATGCGGGGCTGCAATCAAAACCGCCTTATCCAAATCAGGGAAAGCCCCCTGCATCTGCCAGCCACCCAAGCGCAATACTGTTTTTCCAAGCCATTCCATTAAACGATGCCGCGGCATTTTGGGTACGCGCGGTGGAAGCGTCAGAACAACCGGTGGTTTGCTGATCTGGCTCAATCCCAACCTCGTCCGCTGCGTCCCTGTTTGATACTTGCACGTTCACGTTTCGCACCCAAGCGGCGCTCTTTCGAAGCTCGTGTTGGCTTGGTCGCAAGGCGTGGTGTGGGTGCACGCAAACCGCTTTCAATGAACGCAGCAAGCCGCTGGCGTGCATCTTCGCGGTTACGTTCTTGCGTGCGAAACCGCTGTGCAGACAGCACCAGCACCCCTTCGCTGGTCATCCGGCGATCACGCTTGGCCAGCAGTCGCGCGCGTACCGTCTCAGGGAGTGAAGGCGAAGCGGCCACATCAAAGCGCAATTCCACCGCAGTGGCGACCTTGTTGACGTTCTGCCCACCCGGCCCTGACGCCCGCACGAAGCGTTCGATCAGTTCGTTTTCATCCAGGCTGACATGACCAATGCGCATGCCGGCATCTTACCGTTACCTTGTGGCTTCGGCAGCAAACCAGGCGAGAACCTTTGCGAACTCCGCATCCACCGGCGCCAGCGCTTCAACCGTGGCACCCGAATGGGGATGCGTGAAAGCCAAGCGCCTGGCATGCAGCAACATGCGGTGAACGCCTTGCATGCGGAAGTTCCGATTGTGCCGTCCATCCCCATGGCTGGTATCACCAATCAAATGATGCGACAGATGCTTGAGATGACGGCGAATCTGACGGAAGCGCCCAGTCTTGGGTGAGGCTTGCAACCAGGCATAACGTGACGTGGCAAATCCCGACGATGGCAGCGCCAGTTCGCACATCGCCAACACCTGAAAAGCAGTTTGTGCTGGTTTTTTCTGCGGTTTGCCGGGACCACCATCCAGCGGATGATCGACCACGAACGTAGTCTCTGCCGGCCAGCCGCGACACACCGCCCAATATTCTTTTTCGACATCGTGTGCCATCAATGTCTTCCCCAGTGCCGACGCGGTATCACGATCAAATGCGAGCAACAGGCAACCACTGGTCGCGCGGTCCAAGCGATGCACCAGAAAAATGGGTTTGCCGAATTGCTCACGCAGGCGATCGGCTGCGAAATCCGTTTCGCCGCGTGCCAATGCACTGTCATGCACCATCAACCCTGCCGGCTTGCACACCACTGCCAACACATCATCGTGATACAGCACGGGTAAATGCAGCTCAGTCATGCACGTTCTCTGCCCCGCAATGTTGGTATTCCATTTGCAATGTGGCGTGATCAATAGCGAAGCGTGTCTGCAACATGCCGGCAACGCACGCACGCACGGCATCCACGTCTGCGTTTGCATCTTCCAGAACAACATGCGCCGTCAGTACGGGCTGTTGCGAACCCAATGCCCATACATGCAGATCATGCACCGCCGCCACCCCGAGCGTGGATTGCATGGCCTCACGCACAGCCCGCATTTCCACACCATCCGGGACGCCTTGCATCAACATATGGACAGCCTGTTTCAGCAACACCCACGTGCGTGGCAATACCCAAAGCCCCAGCAAAATGGCGACAACGGGGTCCACCCACATCCAGCCAGTCAGTAGCATCAAAACTGCACCGGCAATCACACCCAAGGAGCCGAGCATGTCACTCCAGACTTCGAGGTAAGCGCCGCGCACATTCAGACTTTCACCCGCACCCGCTGCCAACAGCCGCATGGAAATCACGTTGGCAAGCAGACCGATACTTGCCACCACCAGCACCATTTTCGACGCCACATCTTGCGGTGTTGTGAAACGCTGCACGGCTTCAAACACGATATAGCCCGCCACCAGAAATAGCAGCGTGCCATTGATCAGTGCACCAATAGCTTCCATGCGGGCGTATCCATAACTGCGCCGCGCATCTGCTGGACGGCGACTCATGCGTACCGCAAATAGCGAAATACCCAATGCCGCTACATCGGTCAGCATATGTGCGGCATCGGAAAGCAAAGCCAGACTTCGCCCATGGAATGCGCCAGCAACTTCCACAAAAAAAACGATCAAGGTCAAAGCAAAGGCGAACCAGAGCGGGCGTTCGTGCTTGATGACCGATGGCACATGGCTATGCGCGTGGCCATGCGCATGTGAGTGGGAATGATGGTGATGTTCAGCACTCATACGTGCAACATGCCGTGGAAAGCTTCACGGTAACAACATCAGCCACCGTACACTATTTCAGCGCCGTGGCCAGGCCGCCAAAAGTGCCCACAGCCCGCCTGCACCAGCGATCCATGTCGCCACCGGCAACCCCAAGAGTTTCGGACCACCGGCATCTTGTGCATACAGCACCACAGCAACAATCAACAAACCAACGCCCAAAATGGCGCCAACCACGCGCCTTTGCAGTGACTTCAACACCTGGCTGATTTCACGCACATCCTGCGAACGCATTTGCAGTTCATGCCGTCCATCCACCTGTTGTTGCAACCACCCATGCAGCAAACGTGGCACCTCGGGCGCACGCGTCATGATTTCCGGCATGCGCTTGCGCAACTCTGCACGCAAGCGTTTTGGGCTGTAACGCTCACGCAAAATACCTTCCAGCACCGGTTTGGCAACCGCCCAGATATCAATTTTTGGATCCAACTGCCGGCCAATGCCCTCGATATTGAGCAGAGTTTTCTGCAGAAGAATCAATTGCGGCTGCAGCGTCAGTTCATAGCGCTGCGCCATGCGAAACAACTTCACCAGCACTTCGGCCAATGAGATTTCTGACAGTGGGCGCGTGAAATACGGCTCACAGATAGCGCGTGCCGCCGCCTCCAGCTCATCAATGCGAATATGCCCTGGCATCCAACCTGCTTGCACATGCAGTTCCGCGATGCGGTGGTAGTCACGGTTGAAAATCGCCATGAAGTTTTCCGCAAGCCAGTATTGGTCATCGCTGGAAAGCTGCCCCATGATGCCGAAATCAAGGGCGATAAACCGCGGATCGGCTGCCCGTTCCGGATCCACCCAGATATTGCCGGCATGCGCATCGGCATGGAAAAAATTGTCGCGGAACACCTGCTGGTAAAACACGCGTACACCTTTTTCCGCCAGAATCTTGCGGTCAATTCCCGCTGCATCCAGTGCGGCGATGTCATCCGACGGAATGCCATACACGCGTTGCATAGTCATCGCCTGCTCAGCGGTATGTGTCCAGATGATCTCAGGTACCGCCAAGTCAGCCGAATCAAGCCAATAACGGCGCAGCAGGCTGGCATTGCCGGCTTCACGCTGCAGATCAAGTTCGGCCGCCAACGTGTTCTTGATCTCTGCCACCACTTCCCGTGGGCGAATGTTGTCAGCGCGCGGATGTGTACGCTCCACCACGGCTGCCAGTGCCTCCAACAAGGCGATATCGGCATCAATCTGCTGCCGGATATTGGGCCGCAATACTTTCACCACAACCGCCCGACCATCCTGCAATGTCGCCGCATGTACCTGCGCAATACTGGCCGATGCTAATGGCGTGGTATCGAAGCTGAGATAGGCGTCGTCGATGCTGCGTCCCAAGGCGCGCTCAACCAATGCGCGGGCTTCTTCACCATCAAAGGGTGCCACGCGGTCTTGCAGCAAGGCGAGCTCATCGGCGATGTCCGGTGGAACCAGGTCACGCCGCGTTGAGAGGATCTGCCCAAACTTGACAAAAATCGGCCCCAGTTCCTGCAAGGCCAGGCGCAAGCGCGCACCGGGAGATAATGCCGCCACATCATGCGAGGCACGCGGCACAAAAGGGCGCATCACTTTCAGCCAGCGCTCAACCGGGGTGTCGTCCAGCAACGCATCCAAGCGATAGCGCAGCAAAACGCGACCGATTTTTGTTGCACGCAAAACCGACTTCATGCCGATAACCCATGCTCACGACGCAGACGTGCCACTTTCGCGGCCATTCGCTCCACATCATCACGCAAGGCATCAACATCATCATGAAATGCCGCAAGCTCGGCTTTGCTGACAACATCACGGCTTTCTTCAGTGACAAACTCAGCGGCAGTTTCTGCCAGATTCACCCCAGCATGTTTGGCCTGTTTGATGGCCACCGTAAATGCATTGGCAATCTGTACGCCAACAACATCACCAAACACCTGCACGAAAGGCAGTTGCCAGTCCGGCGAAAACCCACTGGCAAGACGCTGCAGACGTTGTGCTAACTCTGCATCACCTTCGATACGCAACTTGCCTGAAGGTTTTTTAGCGGCCTCACGAAACATGGGCAATTGCCCGAGCAAACCACCCAAGGTGGTGCGTACACGCAACTCGGGTTCGACCGCTGACTCAACCGGGCCAACACGCAAAGCCACGTCTTCCACCTGAATCTGCAATGCCAATGGCGGGGTGCTCAAAATAAGGGCAACACGCTGACCATGCAAGGATTTCAGGGCATCCTGTGTCTCGCTGTCCAACGCCAGCGCACGGTTAAGTGCAAGCTCAAGTGCGCGACCCGCGGGTTGTTTCCAATTGAAGGGGACGTCTGTCATGGCTGCATTGTAGGGCAGATGCGCTTACCGCCCCAATGCGCTTTGCAGACGGGCAAGACCTTCCTGCATCGACACTTTGGGCACATAGCCAAAATCAGTGGTGGCAGGCGTCATGGAATACCAATGCGGGGTGCTGAGTTGTTCGGCAAGAAAGCGGGTCAATGGTGGTTCGTCAGCCAACGGCAACACTGTCCACAGCATTTCGCAAATGCCGCCAACCGCATATGCCACTGGAAATGGGATGGTTTTATGCACTTCCGGCGCACCTGCTGCGCGTAACAAGCCATTCAAAATGTCACGCAGCGCCCAGGGCTCGCCATTACTGATGAAGTACGCCTTGCCAGCGCAAGCGGCACCCGGTTGCAAATGCTGTAAAGCATCAAGATGCGCCTGCGCTGCGTTATCAATATAGGTGGTATCCACGCGATTCAATCCACCGCCAACAAGACGAACCCGCCCGCTTCGCGCGCGTTCTACCAGCTTGGGAAGAATCTGCGTATCACCGGGGCCCCAGATCAACCGTGGACGCAATGCCACAGTGGCAAGACTGGCACTGTTGGCTGCTAAGACCGCCCGCTCGGCAATGATTTTGCTGGCTGCATAATGCGCTTTAACGCCTTCCCCGTACGGCACACTTTCTGCCGTGCCACCTTCAACCGGGTGTGTGGCGCGATGTGCCACGCTTGGTGTGGAGGTATAAACCAAGCGGCCAATACCGTGCTCGCAACACGCTTCAAGTACATGCTGGGTGCCGGTGACATTGGCCGAGTGATAACTGGCATAGCTCCCCCAGGCACCCGCTTTGGCGGCGTTATGCAGCACCGCATCAAAGCCAGCAGAAAAACCACGCAGAACGGCCTCGCGATCAGCAAGATCACCTTGTATTTGCTGCACACCCAAGGCATCCAACACCGCATGACGGCTTCGACTGAAGCTGGCAACCTCGTGACCTTGCGCCAACAGCCCACGACAGAGTGCCTGCCCCAGAAACCCACCACCCCCGGTCACCAGTACTTTCATGCACGTTCCTTCATACGTTGCGCGGCCCAGAGCGCTAGTTTTTCGCGGCCAATCTTGGCGTTATGCCGAATATCCACCGGAAACGGCTTGGCATGATGCAAAAACGTGCTGATGTTTGCTGTATGCACCATGCCTTGTGCCAACTGTCGCAGAGCATCAGCAACCTGATCAGCCGGCATCGTTGCCCCTTGGCGTAATTCAAAGCACAGCACGGGTTCTTGTGCGCCTTTCTCACCCACACCCACCAAGGCCGTGCGCGCTACTTGCGGGTGGGTATTGAACACCGGCTCGATCTGCTCGGTACACAAGGTGGTATCTGCATCAACCACCACACGCTGGGATTTACGTCCACAAAACCACAGCCGCCCCTGTGCATCAAACCAGCCAAGATCGCCCATGCGATGCACGATGCGTGTGCTGCCATCCGGCAAAGTCTCGTGCATCTTTGCCAGTGCAGTCTGTGCATCACGGTTGAAATACGTATCGGTTGCACTGGGGCCTGCCACGGTGATTTCCCCTACTTGCCCCGGTGGAACTTCCAAAGCGGCCTGCCAGTGTGGGATCGCCGCATCACTGATACGAATAATGCGCACCGTATTTCCAGCCACTGGTCGCCCCACACATGTCCCAGCGCCTTGCTCGGTTTGCTGCCGCAATGTGAGCAATTCACGCCCCTCTATCACCGCCACCGGCAAGCATTCGGTGGCCCCATAAGGCGTCCAGAACTGCGCATCCGCGGGCAGTAGCTCCAGCATTTTCTGCACGGTTTCCGGCGGCACCGGCGCACCAGCACTGGTCACGCGCTTGATGCTGGGCAAAGGCCTGCCAGCATTTGCCAGTACGCGCATCAATGCTGGCGAGCCAAATAGCTGTGTCACTGAAAACCTGCTGATTGCCGCATGCAGTTTGTTGGGGTCGGCCTGCACCGGGCGCGTGGGATCCATCTCCGGGATGATGCTGGTTAACCCCAGCGCCGGACCAAACAAGGCAAATGGCGGAAAGGTAGGAAAGTCGATACCCCCAGGTGCAATGCCGAACGCATCCGCCAACATCTGAATCTGCGCCACAAAATGCCGGTGGCGATACACCACGCCCTTCGGCACACCCGTGCTGCCACTGGTAAACAGAATCGCCGCCACTGCATCACCCTCTGTGGCAGCCAACTGTGGGCCAGCACCAGCACCATCAGCCTCAATGCGCGCCAATGTCGTGTCGGCTAACAGCGCATACCGCCCAGTTGTGATGCCGATTCGCGCTGAACTCGCCCAACCAAGCACACGCCGCGCCAGCATCGCCAATGGAATACCCATGAATGCATCAGGCTGCGCCTCATCCAAGCATTGCTTCAATGCGCGCTTATCAATGCCAGGATCGACCAATACTGGCACCGCCCCCAGTTTGAACAAGGCAAACATCAGCAAAAAAAACGCGGGGGTTGGCCGCACCATCACCACACAGCGGCTTCCCTGTCCGATGCCACGCTTCTGCAGCCCCAAGGCGATGGCATCACTGCGTCCATCCAGTTGCGCATAGGTCAGCGCAGTGGCATAGCGCCCGTCTTTCCCCGGGCAGCGCATGGCAATACGATCTGGCTCTTGTTTGGCAAGCTGCGGCAAGGCAGCAGCAATATTGCAGACTCCGTTCATCGGGATATTATCGCCTGCCTCTTGCGCAGACGCCCGCCTTGGAAAAAAATTGCGCTCTTTTCACTTTTTGCCGCGCAAGGCTCGGCTTTTATGCATCCCTGTCTCACTTGCGGCGCCTGCTGCACCATGTTTCGCGTGGCCTTTCACTGGATGGAATCTGATGAGGTCACACCTGATGGCGTACCAGCAGAATTGACGGAAAAACTCGACACGCACCGCCTTGTGATGCGTGGCACATATTCAAAACCTGTACGCTGCGTGGCCTTGGATGCAGACATCGGCAAATACAGCCGCTGCACCATCCACCCCAACCGCCCCTCGGTGTGCCGACAAGTGGATGCTTCTTGGGAACACGGCGAGGCCAGCCCACAATGCGACAAAGCACGGATTGCCTATGGTCTGCCTGTACTGACACCTGACGACTGGGCATAAAAAACCCCGTAGCCAAGGGGGAAGGCTACGGGGCCAGGAGGAAAGCCGACAAGGGGAGGGTCGACTTTCCAAGTGATCACACATCAGGGGAGGGATTGTGATCTCAACAGGCGTTGCACCTGTTGCGTATATAAGACCATTTCCTACCTTGCTGGTTCGTGAAGATTCCGGTTAAAAAGCCGTTCCATTTAGTGCTTGTTCATTGCATTTCAATGGAACAGGCCACTGAAATGCTATCCGTCACACTTTTTCATATTTTTACCCTGATTCAATGTGCTTCATCCCAGTTGTTTCCTTGTCCGGCATCCACAACCAGTGGAACATGTAACTGCGCAACACCCGTCATCAGGCCGGGAATATGCGCTAACAGCTCGGGAACAAACGCCTCATCGGCTTCAAATACCAGCTCATCGTGCACCTGCATCAGCAGCAGAGCCCGCGCACGATACGCGGCAAGCCAAGCGTCCACCGCCACCATCGCCCGCTTGATGATGTCAGCCGCAGTGCCCTGCATAGGTGCATTGATCGCAGCTCGCTCAGCACCCGCACGCTGTGCAGCATTGCGCGAATGGATATAGCCCAATTGCAGACGTCGGCCAAATACGGTTTCCACATAGCCTTGCGCACGTGCTTGTTCGCGTGTGCGTTCCATGTAGTCGCGCACCCCCGGATAACGGGAAAAATACAGCGCGATGTAGTCCTGCGCTTCCCCACGTGAAACACCCAATTGGCGTGCAAGCCCAAATGCCCCCATGCCGTAGATCAGACCGAAGTTAATCGCTTTGGCAGCACGACGCTCATGACTGCTGACCTCAGCCAATGGCTTGCCAAACACTTCGGCAGCAGTAGCGCGATGGATGTCATCCCCCTGCGCAAATGCGGTCAGCAACGCGGCATCTTGCGACAGATGCGCCATGATCCGCAGCTCGATTTGCGAATAGTCGAACGCCACAATCTTGCGCCCCTGTGGGGCGATGAAGGCGGTACGAATACGCCGCCCCTCGTCACTGCGTACGGGAATGTTCTGCAGATTCGGGTCAGAAGACGACAACCGCCCGGTAGCCGCTCCCGCCTGATGGTAGCTGGTATGCACGCGGCCAGTGGTGGGGTTCACCATCTCCGGCAATTTGTCGGTATAGGTGCTGCGCAACTTCGCCAAACTGCGGTAGTCAAGAATCAAACCCGGCAAAGCATGTTGATCACGGATCGCTTCCAGCGCTTCTTCATTGGTTGAAGGTGCGCCGCCGGGTGTTTTCACCAACACCGGCAGTTTCAATTCGTCAAATAACAAGGCCGCCAGTTGCTTGGGTGAATCGAGATTGAAACTGCGTCCAGCCAGCGCATAAGCCTCTTGCTGTGCAGTCAGCATGCGCCGCGATAATTCAGCCGATTGCTGACGCAACGCCTCCACATCCACCAATACACCATTGCGTTCAATCTGTGCCAGCACTGGCACCAGCGGAATTTCGATATCACGATACACCGCCTGCAGCGCGGGTTCGGCGGCCAACCGCGCGGCCAGCACGCGGTGCAGCCGCAGGGTGATATCGGCATCTTCCGCCGCATAGCGGGTAGCAGTTGCAACATCCACCTGCGAGAACGGAATCTGCTTGGCACCCTTGCCAGCGACATCTTCAAACTTCAGTGTGTTGTAGCCAAGATGCCGCAGCGCCAGGCTGTCCATATCGTGGCGGGCGGTTCCTGCTTCCAGCACAAAACTTTCCAACATCGTATCGTCGGCATAGCCCTGCACGTCGATACCATAGCGATGCAGCACATGCAGATCGTATTTGCCGTTTTGCCCCAGCTTGCGCATGTGTGGGTCTTCCAGCAGCGGACGCAATGCATCACTTACGACTGACCAGCTCAGCTGGGTGGCACCCACCTCGGTATGAGCCAACGGGATATAACAGGCTTTCCCCGGCTGCACACTGAAACTGATCCCCACCAGATTGGCCTGCAATGCATCCAGTGCATCGGTTTCGGTATCGAATGCAACGGTATCGGCAGCGCGCAGATGCGCCACCCAACGCTGCAACTGCGCCGGTGTTGTCACCATTTCATATTCACCCGCGACAGCCAATGCTGGATCAAGTGCTGTGTCGGGGGTATTACCTGTAGCCGGAGCAGTGAAGCGAGCCGAGGTGTGTACTGCTCCCGATGCTGCTGCCCCGCCTTCCAATTCTTTGAGTGCCTGGTTAAAGCCATAGCGCATGTACAGTGTGCGCAACGCCTCTACATCACGCGCCCGCAACACCAAATCCTGCAGACGCTGCTCCAATGGCACATCGGTTTTGATGGTGGTCAGCTGACGATTCAGTGGCAAACGCGGCAATGTGCTGCGCAGGTTCTCACCAATCTTGCCGCCGATCTTGTCGGCATGCTCCATAACACCATCCAGCGTGCCGTATTCGGCCAGCCATTTGGCAGCGGTTTTTGGCCCACATTTCGGCACACCGGGAATGTTGTCCACGGTATCCCCCATCAATGCGAGGTAATCAATGATCTGATCCGCACGCACACCAAACTTTTCCTGCACCGCTGCATCAGAGTCCAGCCGGCTGCCACTCATGGTATTGACCAGTGCCACACCCGGCTGCACCAACTGGGCAAAATCTTTGTCACCCGTGGAAATGGTGACCTGCACACCCTCACGCACACCCTGTAGCGCCAGCGTACCGATTACATCGTCGGCCTCAACGCCCTGCTCACGCACGATTGGAATGCCCAAGGCCTGCACGATCTGCAGCATTGGTTCAATCTGCGCCCGCAAATCATCCGGCATTGGCGGGCGATTGGCCTTGTAATCAGGATACAGTGCATCACGGAACGTCTTGCCCGGTGCATCCAGCACAAACGCAAGATGCTCGGGCGATTCTTTCAAATGCCCACGCAGCATATTCACCACACCAAACAGCACGCCTGTGGGTTCACCCTGTGCATTGGACAACGCAGGCAGCGCATGAAAAGCGCGATAGAGGTAGGAAGATCCGTCGATCAGTACTAAGCGAGTCATGCGCCCATTCTACGCGCCTCGGTACTGGCACAATGGCAGTCTGTTCTCCATGACCAAACCCCCATGCTGCGCTGGTTCGAAACCCGTCTGCCACCATTTCCTGATACACCCCCCACGCAACCGCCTACTGGGTTATATGCATTTTGTCGGCATTACACCCGCGGTGCAGAGCCTTGGCTGTTGTTGATGGCCTTGACCACCGCAGGCACCGCCATCGCCGAGGTGGCGTTGTATGCCTATGTGGGAACACTTGTGGATGTGATGAACAACCTTGGTGTTGCCGCTTTTTTTGCACATGAACGCACGCGGCTACTTTGGATGGGCGTGTTGATTCTGTTTGGCTTGCCATTGCTGGTTTGGCTGAATTCCGCTGTGCAGCATCAAACATTGCTGGGTAATTTCCCGATGCGGATTCGCTGGAATGTGCATCGCTATCTGCTGCGGCAGTCGATGGGGTACTTTCAGGATGAATTTGCCGGGCGCATTGCAACAAAACTGATGCAAACCTCGCTGGCTGTCCGCGAAACCGTTGTCAAACTGTTTGATATCGGCAATTACATCGTGGTGTATTTTGGCGGCACGCTACTGGTAGCAGCCAGCGCTGATTGGCGTCTGATGCTGCCGTTTGCCGGCTGGCTGCTGTGTTACTCGCTTTTAATGCGCTGGTTTGTACCACGCATGGGGCAAGTCTCGCAAAAGCAGGCCGATGCACGTTCCACGATGACCGGACGCATTGTGGACAGCTATACCAATATCGCCACCGTGAAATTGTTTTCCCATTCACAGCGCGAACAAGCCTATGCACGCGAAGCGATGGATGGCTTTCTGACCACCGTGTATCGGCAGATGCGGCTGGCAACCACCGTTTACAGCCTGCTGTATGCCCTCAACATGTTGCTGCTGTTTTCCATTGCAATCTTGGGCATTTGGCTGTGGCAGCAAGGCCTGATCAGCAGCGGCGCTATCGCGGTGGCACTGGCACTGGCATTGCGCCTGCTTGGTATGTCGCACTGGATCATGTGGGAGCTGTCAGCGCTGTTTGAAAATATCGGCACGGTGCATGATGGGATTTCATCAATTTCGCTTCCACCCACCGTGGATGACGCCCCGGCTGCTCCGGCATTGCCGGTCGTGCATGGGGAAATTCATTTTAACGATGTGGCATTTCATTACGGCAAAGGCAGTGGTGTCATTGAGCATTTGCATCTGCACATCAAGCCAGGTGAAAAAATCGGCGTGGTGGGTCGTAGCGGTGCAGGTAAGTCAACACTGGTGAACTTGTTACTGCGCTTTCATGATGTTGAAGCGGGCAGCATCACGATTGATGGCATCAATATCGCTAACGTGCAGCAAGATACTTTGCGTGCGCAAATCGGTGTGGTCACGCAGGACACTTCGCTGTTGCATCGTTCTGTGCGCGACAACATTTTGTATGGCAGACCCGATGCCAGCGAAGCAGACCTGCGCGATGCCATTCAACAGGCCAATGCCGATGCTTTCATTGCCGAGCTGGTGGACTCTCACGGGCAACGCGCGCTGGATGCTCAGGTTGGTGAACGCGGCGTCAAACTTTCCGGTGGACAACGGCAACGCATAGCGATTGCCCGCGTACTGCTGAAAAATGCGCCGATTCTTGTTTTGGATGAAGCAACCTCGGCATTGGACTCGGAAGTGGAGGCTGTCATCCAAGAGAATCTTTATCGGCTGATGCAAGATAAAACCGTGATCGCGATTGCGCACCGACTGTCCACAATCGCCGCGATGGATCGCCTTATTGTGATGGACAAGGGCGGCATCGTTGAAAGCGGGACGCATGAACAGCTGCTTGCCATGGGTGGGCTGTATGCACAACTCTGGCAGCGTCAGTCAGGTGGGTTTCTGGCAACCGACATGGATACGCCTGATGCATGCAAATAGCGCATACTGCATCCAGCATATTCACCCATGAGAGTTGCCATGCATCGCCTGACTATCGTTCTCCTTGCCCTCAGCTTAGCCGCTTGCAGCACCCTCACGCCGGAGGAAATGCTGGCCAAGGATGCGGTGGCCAGCACGCGTACCGAAAGCAACGGCGATGTCATTACCGAATACCGCACAGGCGAACGCCTCACCATGGTGAAAGTGCAGCCACTGCGCGGCGCGGCGTATTACATCTATGACCGCAATGGTGACGGTCGCATTGATGAAAAAGACAGTGCTGGTGGCCCACTGACCTATTACAAACTTTTCAGTTGGTAAACACGCCGGTCTTTATGCCGGCGTGAGGTTGGCATACGCCAGCACCAGCCATTTGCTGCCGGCTGCATCAAAATTCACCTGTACCCGCGCATGTGCGCCACTGCCTTCCACATCGGTAACAATCCCTTCACCGAATTTAGGATGACGCACATTTGCACCCAGCTGCATTGTTGGTGCCTCAAGTATTGCGTGCCCCGTTGCCCGCTGCTGTGACGGAAAGCCAAACCGCATACGGGCTGTGTTGGCCTGTGGTTTCGGCCGAATATCACGCAGCAAGACACTGGGAACTTCACGCAAGAACCGCGATGGCAGGCTGTAAACATCGTTGCCATAGATGCGTCGTGATTCAGCGTGACAGAACACCAACTGCTGACGCGCCCGGGTAATGCCCACATAGGCCAGACGCCGTTCTTCAGATAAGCGGCCTTCTTCATCAACCGCACGGCTGCTGGGGAACAAACCTTCTTCCATCCCCACCAGAAACACCAGCGGAAACTCCAGACCTTTTGCGCTGTGCAACGTCATCAATTGCACACCGTCTTCATCTGCCTGTGCCTGCCCTTCACCCGCTTCCAACGAGGCGTAACTCAAAAACGCCACCAACTCAGGCATCGCTGCACTATCTTCATCGTCTTCACGCACAAAGCGCGTCGCCACTGAGATGAGTTCGTCGAGGTTATCGGTACGCGAGTCAAGCTGCCCTTGCGACTCTTTCTCGTAATGCAGGCGCAGCCCCGATCGAATCAGCGCATGATCAATTTTTTCCGCAAGTGGAAGCTCAGTGGATTCATTAGCCAAGCCATTAATCAGCTGCAAAAACCCACTCAATGCATTACGCGCACGCGCTGCCAATGTGGAGTGTTCGCATAGCCGCATTGCTGCACGCCACAACGACTCACCATATTCGCGGGCGGTGCGTCGCACTTCATCCAGTGTGCGATCACCAATGCCACGGGTGGGGGTGTTCACTGCACGCTCAAATGCGGCATCGTCATCGCGGTTAGCAAGCAAACGCAGATAGGCCAGCGCATCCTTGATTTCGGCACGCTCGAAAAAGCGCATTCCGCCATAAACCCGATACGGCGTCTGCCGCTTCAGCAATTCTTCTTCGAACGCACGTGATTGCGCATTGCTTCGATACAAAATGGCAACATCGGCATGGCTTCCACCATCACGCACCCATTGCGCAATCCGATCACTGACATAACTGGCCTCATCAATTTCGTTATAGGCCGCGTAAAGATCAATCAACTCACCTTCGCCAGCATCGGTCCACAGCCTTTTACCAAGGCGGTCGTCGTTATGTGCAATCACCGCATTGGCAGCGCTCAGAATAGTGCTTGTTGAACGGTAATTCTGCTCAAGGCGAATGGTTTGCGCTTCGCTGTCCGACGTACGAAAATCACGCAGGAAGCGCTGCACGTTCTCCACCTTTGCGCCACGCCAACCATAAATCGCCTGATCATCGTCGCCCACCACGAAGACATGCCCTGTTTGGCCAGCCAACAGACGTACAAAAGCGTATTGAATGGCATTGGTGTCCTGAAATTCATCCACCAGAATCTGCCCGAAACGGTGCTGATAATGCGCAAGTAAGGCGGGAGTATCGCGCAGCAGTTCATGCGCACGCAGCAGCAGCTCGGCAAAGTCCACCAACCCAGAGCGCTCGCAGCGTTCCTGATAGGCGGTATAGACCTGCAACAAGGTACTGCTCCATGGGTCGTGTGAATCTGGCTGCAGATGCTGAGGGCGACGACCTTCATCCTTTTGCGCATTGATCCACCAGGTCAGCTGACGCGGTGGAAACTGCCCATCATCCAATTCCAGCTGTTTGACCACTTGTTTCACCAAGCGAAGCTGATCGTCGCTGTCCAGTACTTGGAAGCCTTCAGGCAATTTGGCTTCCTGCCAATGCAGACGCAACAAGCGATGCGCAATGCCGTGAAAGGTGCCAACCCATGCCCCACGCGGTTCACCGCCCAGTTGCATCGCAATGCGTCCACGCATTTCACCAGCGGCTTTATTGGTAAAGGTGACGGCCAGAATGCCGTGCAACGGCACCCCAAACACTTCGTGCAACCACGCGATGCGATGCGTCAGCACACGCGTCTTGCCAGAGCCTGCACCTGCAAGAACAAGATAGTGACCAGGTGCCGCCGAAACCGCCTCGCGCTGTGCAGGGTTCAGCCCATCAAGTAAGTGAGAAACATCCATGCGCGCATTTTACGGGGCTTCGCTATCGTCTGCCTGAGTTGTGCTTCATGCAATTTATTGCTGCAGCTCAGTAAGCCGCGCCTGATAACTGCTCACCAGACATTGCGTCAATGCCGCCGCCTGCCGCTGCCCACATATGGCATTCCGTTGCCCCACCCATGCGCGCTGCGCTTGCTTGAACAACGACTGATTGTCCTCACCTGCAAGACGCAGCCGCATCCGGTACGCCGCGGCAACCTGTCGATCCAGCCGCGCCAGCTGCATGCTGGCACAGATGCTGTGTTCAATCACACTGGCGGCTTTGCTGCAATCAAATGAAGGTAACGGCGTACGTGGATTTTTCCGCAAAACATCGGCAAGCGCCTTCAGTGGAATATCAACGGTTTGCGGCCCGGAAGAATATGGCGCAACGGCATACGGTGAAAATGCGATACGCAGCGTATCAGGCAGCAACAGAAATGCCTGAAAGTTTGCCCATTCTGCGCTGGCGCCGTTTTCAATCCATTCGGCATTGGATGCCTCTTCCGGTAGCAACTGTTTTTTCAGATCTGCCACAACCAGGGCACTCAACTTGTTTAAGCCTTTTCGCCCTTCCAGCACTTGCTCGATATCAAGCGGCTCACCTTCTGGCATCAAAAAATTGAATGTTGTGATGGTGGAGTTGGGATGCGCGCCACCACTGTAGTCACTGATACCAAACTCCAATGCAAAACCTGCTGCGTCGTTGCGTGCAACCGTGTAACCCACCTCCAGTGACCACGGCAAACCCGCCTCAGCATCGTCACTGTCGTCACCCTGAAAGTTTGCAGCCATTTCTTCTGCCCATTTCGACACTTGGATGTCGATAGGAGCATGCCCTGTTCGCGGATAAACCACCTGCACGTCAGCCCGTGCTGTTTTTCGCACAATCTGTTTTTCTTTGATTGGCAAACCAGCGGCCTGCGCACCCTGTATTAGTAACAAGACCGCCAACAGAAAAACACCTTTCATCATTATTCTCATGCGCCACTTTGCTTGATAAGCAACACGCGAAAAGCGGTGCGTGCAGGACAGGGCACGTCACCGCTTTGCACGTTCGAATCAGGGTTGCATTTTGACTTCAAAGTTCTTGGGGGGCTGAACCCCAAGAAGATGCGTGACGAAATAATCCCAGCGGCGACGCATCACATAATAGCTATCAGCACCAAACCCATGCCGGGCATGCGGCAGCAGAAGCAGATCAAAATCTTTGTTGGCCTTGATCAATGCGTCCACAACCAACAGTGTTGATTGCGGCGGTACGTTGTCATCCATCATGCCGTGCAACAGAAACAACTTGCCCTGCAGATTTTTGGCCAACGGTGCGTTGTCTTGCCCCGTGTAATTGCTGCTGCCATCTGGGTTATTTTCCAGCAACCCGTGATAGCGCTCGGCCCAGTCATCTTCATAGGTCAGGTTGTCGTGATTGCCTGATTCAGCAATACCCACCTTGTACACCTCCGGGTAACGGAACATCGCTGCCGTGGTGGCATTGCCGCCACCCGAATGCCCCCACATCCCGGCACGCGTGGTATCAATCCACGCATAACGCTGACCTAACTGCGCAAGTGCCGCTACTTGGTCTGGCAGGGTGTTGTCTGCCATGTTGGCATAGGAGACATCCTGAAACGCCTTGCTGCGTTGCGGTGTACCCATACCATCCAGTGTGATCACGATGAAGCCCAGCTCTGCAAGTGCCTGGTGATCCAAATGTGCGGGCAAGAAGCTGCGGCTACGCACCGAGCCAACCTGCGGCCCCGGGTAGATATAGGTGATGATTGGATATTGCTTGCTTGCATCGAAATTGGATGGCTTGAAAAGCTGACCATAAAGATCGGTTTCACCATCACGTGCCTTCACGCTGAATGCTTCTGGCGGCACCCAGCCTGACGCTTTCAGGCGTGTCAAATCCGCCTTGGCCAACTCCGCCACTTGCTTGCCATCATGATCCCGAATCACCGCCACGGGTGGCGTTGCAATCGTGGAGTACACATCCAGGAAATACTGCCCTTGCTCCGCCACAGTAATCTGGTGATTGGCGTCTTCCGGCGTGAGCAATTGCACATCCCCCCCCTCAAGACTGAGTCTGTAGAGATGTGAGAAATACGGATCACGCCCGGCTTCACGCCCAACACCTTGAATCAACAACTGCCGTTGCTTGCGATCAAGATGGGCAATCTTGCTGACATTCCAGTCGCCATGCGTGAGCTGCCGTTTCTCTTTGCCTGTGCTGAGGTCATGCAAATACACATGCCCCCAGTTCGACTTCTGGCTGAACCACAGAAACTCATTGCTTTCGGGCAGGTAACGCCAATTCACCGAACTCAATGTCGGGGCGCTTTGATACTGCGTTGCCACGGTCTCGGTGAATACATCACGCACCACACCGGTGCTGGCATCCGCCACCCGCAAGGTCGCGGATTTGTGGCCTCGGTCCGTGCTGACGAAAGCCAGCGTCTTGCCATCGCTTGCCCATTGGACATCTTCCCAACCATTCGCACAGGCGATGTCATCACTGCATGTGGAGCGATGCTGATCGGCGGGCATTTGCAAACGAATGAGTTTGGCTGTTGGCTCGGCAAGATCAATGATGACCCGTTCAATCAGCGTGACATCGGCATCCCCGGCAAACGGGTACTTCCATTGTTCAACCTTCGGTTCGCCCACATTGGTGCCCACCAGCGTCATTGTTTTTGTCTTGCGCTGATCTTGCTGGAAAGTAGCGATTTTCGTGCTATCCGGCGACCACACCACAATGGCATTGTCGGTATGTTTCCAACCAGCATTGTCGGTGGCATAGCCATAGTCTGGCTGCCCATCAAACGTCAGTTGGCGATCCTTGCCGGTGTTGACATCGCGCAGCCACAGATTCCAATGGCGAACGAAAGCTTCGTAGCGGCCATCGGGTGAAGCGACACCAGGCTCACTGCTCAACTCAACCAAAGGAACGGCACTGCAACCCTTGCTGTCACAGCGAAATACCCCCGTACTGGCCGTCAATTGCAGACTACCATCAGCCTGAAGCACCGCATGCAGGGCTGGCAATTTTTCAGGAAGGACAGCCCGCCCCTTCCCACCCGCGGCAAGGTTCATCGTGTCAGCCAGTGCCTTGGCGTTAAACGCCACACGGGTTGTGCCTGTCTTCGGGTCAAAGCGCAGCAGCGTTTGTTTGGCACCCACACTTTCGCGGTACAACAAACTGCCATCGCTCAACCACTGTTGCCCGCTGATGGCATGATCCACCAAGGGCGTGGTGCGATCCGCCAACCGCATCACCGCCCGTTCATAATCTGCACGCATGTCTGTCTGTGCCATCGCCCCGCTGCTCACCAATACTGCTCCCAGCAGCCATGCTGCTTGTCGAAACCCAGCCATTGCCATTCCCACCATCTTCGCGCCAGTGCGCCTTGCCATAGATCGTAACGCGCCTGACCCAAGACTGCCCATGCGCAAAGTGGGGATTGGGGCGCTATCGCGCTATCATTCTCCGCCTGATGTCCGTGTCTTCTTTACCTGCCATGCCCCAATCACCCGCTATGCGCATTGCGTTTTCCAATGCGTCGCTGGATGCTGCCTTGGCTGATCCTCAACTTTTGGCGGCATTTTCCTTTGGTGAGGACAGCAGCACTGACACGCAAGACCCACGCCACCTTGCGGTTGCACTACCAAGCTATGGCAAGGCGCCATTGGAATGTTGGTATGTCGATGGCAACATCAGTACCGGGCGCACACAGGGCATTGCCTGGAGTGAAGGCGGCGGCTTGCAATTTGCCGCCATGGAAATCCCTGATGCGGGTGACATTGAAGTCACCACCGCCTATGCCTATCAACGCTTACAGCAATGGCTGGCAACCAGTGACTACGCTTCCGTTTTGCGTATCTGGAATTATGTAGACGGCATTACCCAAGGTGAGGGGGATGCCGAACGCTATCGCCGGTTTTGTGTTGGCCGCGCCGCAGGTATCGGGCGTGCACAACCACCGGAAGAACTCCCTGCTGCCACAGCCATTGGCCATCCGCAGCATACAGGGCGCTTGCAACTGTATTGGCTGGCTGCCCGCTCTACCGGCACACCGCTGGAAAACCCCAGACAAGTACAAGCCTGGCGTTATCCGCGTCAATACGGGCCGCAACCCCCCGGGTTTGCCCGCGCATTATTGCCACCTTCCCTGCACATGCCGTTATTGCTATCAGGGACGGCAGCGGTCGTCGGACATGCATCGCAACATCATGACTCGCTTGCCGATCAATGTTCGGAAGTTCTCAATAATCTCCGCCAATTGCTTAGCACTGCCCGCCTTCAGCGCCCGGAGTTATCCAACGCTTTTGGCGCTAGCACCCATCTGAAAGTCTATGTCCGCGATGCACAGCACCTTGCGGCAGTCGATGCCTTACTGGGCGAACAACTCCCTGACGTCCCGCGTATCGTGCTGCATGGGCATATCTGTCGGCGCGAACTTTTGGTTGAAATTGACGGTAGCCACTGGTAAGCCACGCGCTCTGCCGTATGATTGCCACACACCACACTGATCCGAGGCGTCGATGACATGGGCCTGCTAAGTTTGATCTGGGGAATTATCGCCCTGTTATGGATGCTACTTGCCTTTATCCCGCTCCTGGGCTGGGGTAACTGGTTCATGATTCCTTTCGCCGTCGTGGGGGTGATTGTTGCCAGCATTGGCATCGCCATCACCTCGCCAAGCAAGCGTGGCCGTGCCAAGGCTGGGCTGGTTCTGAACATTCTGGCGATTGCTCTCGGGGCATTCCGTTTAACGATGGGCGGCGGCATCCTCTGAAGTTTTCAATAACGGGCGTAAAATGCTCGTATGAATACCCAACATTTGCAACTTCCCGTTCGTCCCCGGCGCATGCGCCGGGATGCGTTTTCGCGCCGCCTGATGCGCGAGCATGTTCTCACCACCAATGACCTGATCTACCCGGTCTTTGTACATGAAGAACAAGGCCGCGCGCCGGTAGGCGCGATGCCGGGGGTGGAACGTTTATCCATCGACGAGCTGCTGCGCGTGGGCGAACAGGCCTTGGAGCTAGGTGTGCCCGTACTCGACCTGTTTGGCGTACCCGACCCCACTGCGAAAACCGCTGATGGTCGCGTCGCTTGGGACGAAAACGGCATCATTCCACGTGCAATCCGCGCTCTGAAGTCGCGCTTCCCTGAGCTGGGTGTGATGAGCGACCAGGCGCTGGACCCTTACACCACCCACGGTCAGGATGGGCTGATCGACGAAGACGGCTACATCCTCAACGACGCAACCATCGAGGCGCTGATCAAGCAATCGCTGGCGCATGCCGCAGCCGGTGTCGATGTGCTGTCACCCTCCGACATGATGGATGGCCGCATCGGCGCGATCCGCAACGCACTGGAAGCCAACGGTTACATCCACACCCGGATCATGGCCTACAGCGCCAAGTACGCCAGCAGCTTCTACGGCCCGTTCCGCAGCGCCGTGGGCAGCGCCGGCAATCTTGGCAAGAGCAACAAATACACCTACCAGATGGATCCGGCCAATTCCGATGAAGCGCTGCATGAAGTGGCCCTCGACTTGGCCGAAGGCGCCGACATGGTGATGGTGAAGCCGGGCATGCCGTATCTGGATGTGCTGTATCGGGTGAAGCAGCACTTCAAGCGCCCGACCTATGCCTATCAGGTCAGCGGCGAGTACGCGATGATCAAAGCTGCCGCTGCCAACGGCTGGATCAACGAGGAAATGGTGGCGATGGAAGCGCTGCTGGCGTTCAAACGCGCCGGTGCCGATGGCGTTCTCACCTATTACGCGCTGGATGCGGCACGTTGGCTTCGGGAGACAACACAATGAATCACTACGCCGTTTTCGGATCACCCATCGCGCATTCGCAATCCCCGCATATCCATGCCGCATTCGCAAAACAGTGTGGCATCAACATGCGCTATACCGCCATTGAGGCCAATGCCACCGACTTCGCCGAAAAACTGGCGGCCAGTGGTGTGGTCGGTGCCAATATCACCCTCCCGCTGAAGGAAGACGCTTTCGCCCTGTGCAACGGTCATGTCAGCACACGCGCACAACGTGCTGGCGCGGTGAATACCCTGCGTCGTGAAGGGGCACAATGGTATGGCGACAATACCGATGGCATTGGTCTTGTGCGTGATTTGACCGAGCGCCTTTCCCTCGACCTGCGTCAACGCCGCGTGTTGCTCCTTGGTGCAGGTGGTGCTGCGCGTGGCGTGGCACCGGCTTTGCTGGATGTCGGGATTCGTGAGCTTTTCATCGTCAACCGCACTCTCACGCGTGCCGAAGCGCTGATGGATGCGTTGGGTGAGCCTGATCGCGTACATGCACGTGACTGGCTGGCACTGCCCGAGCTGGGTGAATTTGACCTGCTCATCAATGCCACTTCAGCCAGCCGTGGTGGTGCACTCCCGCCCCTGCCTATGAGCCTGATGGCTCCCCGTGCCGATGCTGTTGACCTGAGCTACGGCGAAGCCGCTATTCCTTTCTTGGCATGGGCGCGCGCGGCTGGTGGCGACAAACTGACCGATGGTTTGGGCATGTTGGTTGAACAGGCAGCAGAAAGCTTCAAGCTCTGGCATGACATTCGCCCAGATACTGAAGCGGTGTATGCCGCACTGTCTGCGCAAGCAGCGCTGCATACCGCCGATTAAGTCATATGCGATTGCAGCTTTCACGATTTGTTGGTGGACTTGTACTGTGCATGCTGGTGACCAGCTGCATGCACAGTACAAACGTGCAGCAACTCGTGCCACACGCACAGCCGCTTGCAGATACCACCATTGCCGAAGCCGACACGGGGTTGTTTGAATCGGGTCAGTTCATTGCTCCAAATGGGACCGTACTGCCCTACCGGTTATTGCATCCAGCGCATGTTGAAGCCGATCAGCGATACCCCTTGGTGCTGCATCTGCATGGCGCTGGTGAAATAGGTAACGACAACCAGAAACAACTGGATCGCATTGCCAGAAGCTGGGCAATGCCCGACATACGCATCCACTACCCGACTTATGTTCTGGTACCGCAATTTCCAACTCGCAGTGCTAACTACAGCACCGTGGGCGGCGAACGTATTTCCGAGGCATCACCGGTATTGCGTGCTGCAATGGATTTGCTTGAGCAGATGACCTCACAGCACGCGGTCGATACTTCACGCATTTATGCCGTTGGCTTTTCGATGGGCGCATCTTCCACATGGCACGCCCCGCTGCTTGAACCCACCCGGTTTGCCGCCATCGTCCCCGTCGCTGGGGTCGCACCCGATATTCAGCATGCAAGTGCCCTGCACGCACTTCCCATTCTGATCCTGCATGGCAATGCGGATGAGGTCAACAGCATCCATTCCAGCCAGCACTTCCTTGCCGCATTGCAGAAAGCTGGTCATCACCATGTGGCTTTGCGCGAATATGACGGCCTAGGCCATCAGCCTGCCAGCGATCTTTATCCGGGGCACTGGTGGCGACGCTGGTTGTTTCAACAGCGCACGCCCACTCTCGGAAAGTAACTCGGCTTACACACCGCGCAGGTAATCGTCTTTCAGCCGCACATAATGCTTGGCGCTGTAATACAGCGCTTCTATTTCGGCGTCGGATAACACGCGTACTTTTTTTGCCGGGTTGCCCAGCCATAGCTCGCCTTCGCCCACCACCTTGCCAGGGGAAACCAAAGCGCCAGCACCCACAAAGCCGTGTTTTTTCACCACAGCGCCATCCAGCACAATCGCGCCCATACCAATCAGCACCGCGTCTTCAATGGTGCAGGCATGGATGATGGCTTTATGACCAATGGTGACATCACTGCCAATGCGGGTGGCAAAACCACCGAGCTTGGCATGTGGACCATCATGGCTGACGTGAATCACCGTGCCATCCTGGATATTCGTGCGATCACCGATACGGATAAAGTTGACGTCACCACGGATCACCGTAAACGGCCAAACCGAAACATCTTCACCCAGCACCACATCACCAATCACACTGGCCTGCGGGTCGATATAACTGCGTGCACCGCATTGCGGCAATTTTTCACGATAAGGTCGGATATTCATGCCGTGATTCTAGCCTGTTGTATCGCGCCTGTTGTATCGCGCCTGTTGTATCGCGCCTGTTGCGTCCCGTCTGTTGCGCACTACACTGCCCCGTATGGACACACTCCCTACGCCAGCGCCTACCGACCTCCAAGCCACCTTGCAGCGTTTGCGTGACGCCTGGCAGGCCAATAAACCCAGTGAGGCGCAACGACGCCATGACCTCATCCGGCTGCGCGATGCCTTGAAGCGCCGTCTTGATGAGATGGCACAGACCATTGCCGAGGATTTCGGTCACCGCTCAATGGATGAAAGCCGCATCGCTGATGGCATGACGGCGTTGAATGATATCGACCATCTCATCAAGCACCTGCACCGTTGGATGAAACCACGCCGCGTGGGTGTGGGCTGGCGTTTCTGGCCGGCACGGGCGCAAATTCGCCCGATGCCAGTGGGGGTCGTGGGGGTCATTGCTCCATGGAATTACCCGGTCAATCTGGCACTCATTCCACTGGCAACCGCCATTGCCGCTGGCAATCATGTGTATCTGAAGCCTTCGGAATACACACCACGCACCAGCGCGTTTCTGCATGCTCTTCTCAGTGAAGTGTTCCCCGCCGACCGGGTTGCTGTTGCTTTGGGTGATGCCAGTGTTGGCGCCGCATTTTCAGCCTTGCCCTTCGATCACCTAGTCTTTACCGGTTCGACGGCCGTTGGGCGCAAAGTGATGGCAGCCGCTGCCCCTAACCTGACCCCTTTGACACTGGAGCTGGGCGGGAAATCACCGGTCATTCTTTGCGATGATTATCCCGTTGCAAAAGCAGCGGCGCGCATTGCCACCGGTAAGTGGTTCAACTGCGGACAAACCTGCATCGCCCCTGATTATGTGCTGGTACCTGCTGGCCAGTACGACGCCTTGGTCGAGGCGCTTCGCAATGAAGTCATGACCCGCTATGGCGCCACCCTGACCAACATGCAGGACTACACCCGCATCATCAATGATCGGCAATACGCCCGCCTGCAGCAGACCATTGTCGATGCCCAGCAGCACGGCTGTTCCGTACTGACGCTGGTCGGACAACACGATGCCGCACAGCGCTTGTTTCCACCCACGCTCATCCTTGATCCAAGTGATGCCACACAGGTGATGCAGGATGAGATTTTCGGCCCAATTCTGCCGATCAAGCGCTATCACAACCTTGACGAAGCGATTGCCTACATCAATGCGCACGATCGCCCGTTAGCGCTATATCCATTCAGCAACAGCAAGAAAACCGTTGAAAAGATCCTGCGCGACACGCTGGCCGGTGGTGTCTCGGTGAACGATACCTTGCTGCATTTCGCCATCACCAACCTGCCTTTTGGTGGCGTGGGTGCCAGTGGCATGGGGGCGTATCACAGCCGACTGGGCTTTGATGCCATGAGCAAACTGCTGCCAATTTTCTGGCAAGCCCCGCATACCGGAAGCGACATGCTCAAGCCCCCCTATCCAAAAGCAAAATGGCTCATTGACTTGATTGTGCGTTGAATTATTTACGTGCCCGCGCCACGGGCAATTGCCAGCCGTGGCGCAGTGCCATATAACGCAGCCCGAAACATAAACATGCACCTGCCACCATTGCAGGGGTCTGCGGCAGGTGCAGCATCGCCGCCAGCGCTACCACACCACCACCCGCCAACGCGGCTACCGCATACAACTCGGCTTGCAGCACCACCGGAATACGCGCCACCAACACATCACGCATGATGCCGCCGCCAATGCCAGTCACCATCCCCAATAGCATGGCAGCAAAGGGTGACAAGCCGAAACGTAGTGCTTTTTCCGTACCCAGCACAGCAAACAACGCCAAACCCGCCGCATCGAACAGCTGTACAGGGTTGCGCAGACGCTCAATCGCACCATGCCAGCGAAAAGTCACCAAACCCGCTGCCATGGCCGTGACGAGATAGCGCCAATCAGCCAATGATGCCGGTGGATGTGCGGCAATCAACACGTCACGCACGATACCGCCGGACACCGCTGCCGCGCACGACAGCACCAGTACCCCAAAAAGATCCAGCTGCTTCCGTACCGCCAGCGTGCCGCCGCTGAGTGCGAACACAAAGGTGCCGATCAGGTCGAAAATCAGCAGCAATGAAGCCATTGTCGTGTGATGTCCCGTTACAGTTTGGCGGCCAGCAGAGCTTCAAGTTTGCCCTGATCCACAGCGAATTTGCGAATACCATCGGCCAATTTCTCCGTCGCCATCGCATCTTCATTATGCTGCCAACGGAAGCTGGCTTCGGACAACACTGCCGCAGGTGAAACCCGCGTTCCATCGTCCTGCAAAGCTGGCAGCAAGGGCGCTTCCGATTGCGACAAAAGCGCCAAAAGTTCTGGCGAAATGGTCAACCGATCGCAGCCAGCCAATGCCAGCACCTCGCCCGTATTGCGGAAGCTGGCGCCCATCACCACAGTGCGATAGCCGTGCTGCTTGTAGTAGTTCCAGATGCGCGTGACAGACTGCACGCCAGGGTCATCCTGCGGGTTGCTGGGGTTTTCCATTCCGTTGGCCAAATGCCAATCCAGAATGCGGCCAACAAACGGCGAAATCAGATACACACCCGCTTCGGCGCAGGCAACCGCTTGGGCAAACGAGAACAATAACGTCAGATTGCACTGGATGCCTTCACGCTCCAGCAATTCTGCGGCACGAATCCCTTCCCATGTTGCGGCGATCTTGATCAACAACCGATCCGTCGAGATGCCAGCATCGGCATACAAAGCAACCAGACGTTTCGCCTTGCGCACGGTTGCCTCTGTATCGAAACTCAGGCGTGCATCCACTTCAGTGGACACGCGCCCGGGGATCAGCTTGAGGATTTCCCCACCAATTGCCACGGCGAGGCGATCACAGGCATCACCTACTTTGTCGCTGCCACTTGCTTGGGCAATCGCTGCATCACGATGTGCGGCATAGGCTGGCAACGTCGCGGCTTTAAGCAATAACGAAGGATTGGTGGTGGCATCCTGCGGTGCAAAGCGGGCAATCGCTTCAATATCGCCGGTATCGGCAACCACGGTGGAATATTGGCGCAGCTGGTCAAGTTGGGTCATTGCAGGACATCAGTACACAAGGAAGCGACTATTGTCGCCGATCCTGTCAGCCACGACCTCAATACAGGTCTAACGGATCCACATCCAGCGACCAACGCACTTTGCGTGCTTCCGCAGAGGCATACAGCGCTGGCACTGCGACTGCCAAGGCCGCATGCAGTGCAGGCCGCAGACCCGCTGAGGCGATTAACTGCGCACGCACATAACCCGCACGACGTGGCATCGGTGCGGGAAGCGGCCCATACAGCTCAAGACCCGTGGGCGCTGCATTGTCTGCCGTGCGCGATGCTGCTTGCATCAAGGTTTTGGCTAACTGCAAGAACACCTGCGGGGGCTCGCTATGTTTTGCTTCCGCACGCAGCAATGCCAATGCTGCAAATGGCGGGAAACCAGCCGCCTGCCGCTGAACCAATTCCGTTTCGGCAAAAGCGTGATAGCCACCCCGCACCAAGGTATGCAGCAAGGGGTGCTCAGGATGGTGCGTCTGCAGTAACACGCGCCCTGGCTTATCTGCACGCCCAGCACGTCCGGCCACCTGAATCAGCAATTGGGCAAGTTTTTCACCACTGCGAAAATCAGCTGAGAACAGCCCCTCATCCACCCCAACCACAATGACCAGCGTTAAGTTGGCAAGATCATGCCCTTTGGCCAGCATCTGTGTACCGATCAAAATACCAGGCTGCGTCCCCAGACTATCGAGCTGTTTCTGCAAGCCATCGCGTACCCCTGTACTGCCTCGATCAATACGCACAACGGGCACGTCGGCAAAACGGGCGCTCAGTTCTTCTTCGATGCGTTCTGTGCCATTTCCCTGCGGCTGCAGGGCAAGACTGGCGCAGTCAGGGCAGGCAGGTGGTGACGGCTTGCGATACCCGCAGTGGTGACATTGCAAGCGCCTGCCCTGCGCATGCACCGTCATCGCCGTGGGTTTCTCGCTTGTACTGCAGCGTGGGCAATGCGCACTCCAGCCACAATCATGGCAAAGCAATACCGGTGCATACCCCCGGCGGTTCTTGAACACCAACACTTGCCCACCCGCATGCAATGCGCCCTGTATGGCCTGCAGCGCTTCTTCAGACACCCCCGCATGCAGTGCCCGCTTACGGATATCCAGAATATGTACCGCAGGGGGTTTTGCACTCCCTGCCCGTTGCTGCAAGCGCAGGTGGGTATAACGACCCGACTGCGCGTTGTGCAGCGTTTCCAGCGAGGGCGTGGCACTGCCCAGCACAATGGGCACCTGTAGTGCCCGTGCCCGCACAATCGCAAAATCACGCGCGTGATAGCGAATGCCATCAAACTGTTTATAGCTGCTGTCGTGTTCTTCATCCACTACCAGCAAACCCGCCTCCGGCAGCGGCACAAAAACAGCCGAGCGTGTCCCCACAATCACCCGTGCCTGCCCGTTGCTGGCAGCCACCCATGTGGCTGCACGCTCGCTATCGTTCAGTCCTGAATGCAACGCATAAATCGACACGCCAAGCCGCGTGCGAAAACGCGCCAGCATCTGTGGCGTCAGGCCAATTTCCGGCACCAGCACCAATGCTTGTTTACCACGCGCAAGACAATCGGCAATCGCCTGCAAATAGACCTCGGTTTTGCCACTTCCGGTAACGCCATCCAGCAAAAACGGGGCAAAACCATGCTGTGTGGTGATGGCATCAACAGCCTGTTGCTGTTCCTGATTCGGAACAATGGCAGAACCCGGAGAACAGACCTGCCGGTCGGTATTCGCAGCCAGCTGTCTCTGTTCAACAAAGCCACGCTCGTGCAGACGACGCAACGGTGTGCGCCAACCGGGAAAACTGTCGTCCAATGCCGCTTCATCCTGCACATCCTGCACATGCTCGGCCAGCATCTTTGGTTTTCCCGTACGCATGCTTGGCAATGCCGTGCGGCCGGCCTCTGTCAGCACCCAGCCATAGCGGTTGACATCAGGTAATGCCTCGCCTCGCCGCAGCTGTGCGGGTAGCGCGGCTGCCAGCACATCCCCCAGTGGCGCATGCAGATAACCGGCGAGCCAGTACAACGACGCCAGCAATTCACCTTGCAGTACAGGGGCTTCGTCCAGGACATGCAGCACATGCTTCAGCGTCAGGGTTGCATCTGCCTGCCCCACACCCACCACCACACCGCATAGCGTCCGTGCTCCAAATGGCACCAAAACACGCTGCCCAGCTGCAACAACGCGCTGCGGCTGTTCAACAGGCGGCAGATAGTCAAAAAGACGGGGAAGTGGCACCGGTAACGCAACGCGCAGGCAAGGAATGGATGCAGTCATTTGCCAAGTCTAGGGGAATCGGTGGCGCATGCCTGACTCAGTTACCACCCTATTCTCGCCACCCCATTACAAATATCGCCTAATCGACTGTTATACATAGGAAACTTTGCTTATCCACATTATCTGTGGATAAGTCTGTGCATGAGACTTGGATGGACATGCGCAAGGCTTCAAACAACAGCCCTTCCATAGATTGGACAAAAAATAGCCAAGTCATTATTTATAAAATAAATCAATGCTTTGCGCGTGAAACACAAATGTAATTTTGTCTTTTCTGTGTGGAACACACCATTACCTGCGCATTTTCTGGCCTGTGTACAACCTGCAAGAACGCCACACCGCATCAACACTTGTGGAGCTTCAGCATGGGCACCTGTCAAGCCAACTGAAACACTCTTTTTCCACTGCGTGTTCACCTGCGCACTTGCCAGCGCAACAGCGTCACTTGGCTTGCGGCACTAATCTCATTCTATTTTTTACAAACACCACTAAGCTTATGTTTCATATAGGAAAACACATTTATACACATTGCCTGTGGATAACAATGTGCATATCACTGGGAGACCGGCCTGTAATGCCCTAGAAATCATCACGTCAATACCTTGGACAAAATTTCACCACACTATATTTTTCCTTAAAAATCAATAGATTAATCGTGGAACGCAGAGCTGTTTGATGTTCCATGCACGCGCACGCTCTGGGAATGCAGCATGATTCCCAACTGTGTACAACTTGTTTTTCTGCAACCCCGCACCAATGCTTGTGGAGCCTCACCCCTTCTCCTTGTCAAGCGGCTTTTTGCTGTATCGCCAAGCGCTGCAAGCGATAAGATGAGCAGCCTTTTTTCGGTATGACTGCAATTTCCAGCTCCCGCCCTCCTTCCGCTGCAATCACGGCATTTTTCCGTGGGCTTGAACGCCGTGCGCAACTGCTTGCGCAGGTGCAAGCCGGTCAATCGCGTGCCGCACAGGCCGCACTTGCCGCTACCGAACGGGTCTTTTGTCAGGACGCACACCAATGGCCGATTGCACAATGGCCGCAACAATACTGGCGGTTGCTGCTCTCTGTTCCCAGCATGGGACGCAACAGCCCCCCGGATGCCTCCATTCCCTTGCAGGGCATCGCCCGGCTTCCCGCCACTCAGCGTGCAGCCGTCCTGCTGCATCTGGTTGCCGCCGTGGACGAGCAAGATGCGGCTGGCGTACTGGGAATCAGTGTGGCGACCTATCAGCATCGTATCCGCGAGGCTTTGCCCAAAGACCAACTGCAGCAACCGGATGTTGATGTGTGGCGCGCCTGGCAAGCCGCCATCCAGCGTGAATTGAAAGCCGCCGATGCACTCCCCACTCACTCTGACAACATCGACCGCGCAGTAAAAAATACTGCCACTCCGGCTTCGCACAGCCCTTCGCTGCGCTCCACCCGGCGTAAAAAAGTCGGTTTGTGGGTCGCGATCTGCATCTGCATCCTGCTTTTTGCCGCTACTTTTTTTCTACCCAAACGTACAAGCGACGCATCAGGCAATGCCGTATGGACGGCCGATATCCAACAGGCCGCCCTGCCTAAAACCGAGCCACTGGCTCGGTTTGATGCAACAAACCTCGACCTGCATCCCGATGCGCCGATGCTACGCCAGCCGCATACACTGGCATTGGCGCAACAGCTTCCACTGCTGGCTTGGTTTGCTCACACTGAAGGTATCCCGCAACCCCACACGCTACCGTCGATTGAACCGCCATTGCCTAATACAACCGTGGCGCAAGACCTTGCCGACTGGGAAGCACTTTCAGCATCCGAACGCCGCGCCGACCGTGCCGCTTGGGCGGAGTGGCAAGCCCTGTCTGCCAATGAACAAGCGCACCTGCAACAGGCTGCAACGCAATGGCATGCCTTATCTGCCGAACAACAACAGGCGCTGCATGCACGCTATGCCGAACAATCGTTTGATGCACAGCGCGGTTGGCGCCTTGGCCCGCAACTTGGCCGGGACTGGCCACGCATCGCGGCATTATTTGCTTTTATCGAACCTGAGCAACGTAACGCTGTCCTGCAGGTGTTGCGCAGCCTCTCGACCAACGACATTGACACCTTGGCACGCCTTGCACAGACCACCCCACCCGAGGCCCGCGCACAACTACGCGCCGACCTTTTAGCGCAGCCTGCGGCTCAGCGCAGCGCATGGCTACAGGCACAACTTCAACGCTAGGGTGTAGATTCATCCTCCTGCCTTTACCATGGCAGCCCAAGCGCCTTGCGTTGCGCCATTTTCTGATGTCATGTCGATTGCATTTTTCTCTCCCCGTTTTCGCTACGAAATCGGACGCACATTGCGTCTTGCCGCTCCGTTGGCAGCCGGGCATCTTTCGCAGGGGTTGGTGGGTCTGATCAATGCCATGGTTGCTGGCCACCACAGCACCACCACCCTCGCCGCCATTTCTGTCGGCTCGGCTTTGTTCTGGCTGCCAATGCTCGCCCCGATGGGCGTACTGATGGCGCTGCCGCCCTCGGTGTCGCAAATGGATGGCTCGGGTCGTCATGCCGACATCGGCCCGCTTTTTCGCCAGTCACTCTGGCTGGCACTTGCCCTTGGCATCGTGCTGTTCATCATGCTGTCACTGTTGCCGGCGCTGCTTCAGCCGATGGGGATTGCGCCCGAGATCATTCCCGGCGTTATCGACTTCTTGCTGGCCAGCCGCTGGGGGGTGCCAGCATTTGCCTTGTATCTCTCTATGCGCTATCTCAGCGACGGCCTGCACTGGTCACTGCCCACCATGCTGCTGGGGTTTGGCGGACTTTGTGTGCTGGCACCGCTGGCCTATGCGCTCACCAATGGCCTGGCTGGCTCTCCCGCACTTGGCGCAGCGGGTATTGGCTATGCCACCAGCGTCATGTTCTGGATGCAGGCACTTGGCTTTGCGCTGTATTTATGGCGCAGCGCGCGTTTTGCCGGCTTGCAGCTGTTTTCCCAATGGACATGGCCACACTGGCATACACAGCGCGGTCTGCTGCGAACGGGGCTGCCAATCGGCGTGATGGTCACCATGGAAGGCGGCCTGTTTGCGGCTACTGCACTGCTGATTGGTCGCCTGGGTGATGTACAGGTGGCCGCGCATCAGGTGGCGCTGAATATGGCCACGATCTGTTTCATGCTGCCATTTGGCATTGCTGAAGCCACCACCATTCGTGTCGGTCATGCCTTGGGACGTGGTGAACGTGCTGGTATCCGCTTTGCGGCGTTTGCTGGGCTTTCTTTGGCGTTACTGACGCAACTGTGCTCTGCATTGTTGATGCTGCTGGGGCACGATGCCATCGCTGCGCTGTATAGCACTGACCCGGCCGTGATTGCACTTGGCGGCAGTCTGCTGATCTATGCCGCACTGTTTCAGTTCCCCGATGGGGTTCAGGTGATTTCGGCGGGCGCATTGCGTGGGCTGAACGACACACGCGTTCCCATGTGGTTTGCGGCGTTTGCTTACTGGGGTATCGGTATGCCAGTTGGCGCAGGTCTTGGCCTGGGGCTAGGCTGGGGACCACGCGGCATGTGGCTGGGTTTGACCGCCGGACTGGTTGTTGCTGCGGTTCTACTGGCGCGCCGGTTCTTGCATACCAGCGCTCATCTTCCTCTGCCCGAGGCACCACGTTACCTGTGATGCGCATCGGCATGACTGATGCCGCATGATTACACGCCGCAAGTTCGCTACGATGGCGACTACACGTGCCGTTTTACGGTCTGATTTCTTCTGGAGCCAACCATGCAACAACCGCGCCGCCGCGGCCCCATCGCCCGCCTGATTATCGGCACTTGGGACACCATCAACTTCACCCGGAGGTTGGTACTGAATCTTTTGTTCCTGTTTCTTCTGTTGCTGTTTATTGCTGCGCTGGCAAGTGGCGGTAAACGCTTTCCGGTGCAGGACCGTTCGACATTGGTATTTGCACCACAAGGCCGCATTGTGGAACAGGGGCGCTGCGACTCTTTTACCCGCAGCCTGTCGCGTCTGAGCAATTCCAACGACTGCAACGAACTGCGTTTGCGTGACGTGCTGCGGATTCTGGAATCAGCAAAAACAGATAAGCGCATCGAACGTGTTGCCCTGTATCTGGACGATCTGCAACCCAGCGGCTTTGCCTCATTGCGCGAAGTTGCAGCCGCACTCGCCAGTATTCGCACATCCGGCAAGCAAATCGTTGCCTTCAGCAATGGCTTTTCACAAGGGCAATATGTGCTGGCCGCAGAAGCGAATGAAATCTACCTTGACCCCATGTCACAAGGCGGCGTGTTGCTGGATGGGCTTGCGTCTTATCGGCAATATTTCCGCACCGCCCTACAAGAAAAACTTGGTGTGGATGTGCATCTTTTCAAGGTGGGTGAGTTCAAATCTGCGGCCGAACCTTACATCCTGGATGCCGCTTCCGCTGAGTCAAAGGAAGCCGACTTGTTCTGGATGAGTGATATCTGGCAACGCATGCTGGCCGATATTGGAAAAGCACGCGGCATCGACCCGACACAGTTGGATCTATACGCCAACGCACTGCCCGAACAGGTCAGTGCCGCCAAGGGCGATGTTGCACAACTGGCGTTGAACCAGAAACTGGTCAATGGCCTGAAAACGCGCGAGGAGTTTGACCAACTTCTGACCGAACGCGGCGTGGCGGATGACGACGCAAACGGTGGCTACCGACAAGTCCAACTGGATCACTATCTGCAACATCTTGATAGCCTCTTGCCGAAACTGGATCAGCGCCCACAGGTTGCAGTGGTGGTTGCCGAAGGTGAAATTGCTCGCGGCAAGTTGCCCGCCGGAAAAATTGGCGGCGACTCCACATCGGCATTACTACGTCAGGCACGTAACGATGACGACGTGAAAGCAGTGGTGCTGCGCGTGAACTCTCCCGGTGGTGAAGTCTTTGCTTCCGAGCAAATCCGCCGCGAAGTGGACGCCCTGAAAAAAGCCGGCAAGCCCGTGGTGGTGTCGATGGGTGATGTGGCAGCTTCTGGCGGCTATTGGATCAGCATGAATGCGGATCACATCTATGCCGACCCGTCCACCATTACCGGCTCCATCGGCATTTTTGGCCTATTCCCCACACTGGATCGCACCCTCGACAAATTGGGCATCCGCACCGATGGTGTCTCCACCGCACAATATGCGGGTGCATTCGATCTCACCCGGCCATTGAATCCAGGTGTTGCCACCACCGTGCAGGCTGTGATCGAGAAGGGCTACCGCGACTTCACTGGAAAAGTTGCCGATGCCCGCGGCAAGTCTGTTGAAGACATTGATCTTGTTGCACGCGGTCGCGTATGGAGCGGTGCGCAAGCCAAGGAGCGCGGTCTTGTTGATGCTTTTGGTGGTCTGCAAACCGCCATCAATGATGCTGCAACCCGCGCAAAACTCGGCAAGCCGGAAGCATGGCAGCTGCGTTATATCGAAGACACCAGCTCACCGTTTGCACAATTGTTTGGCGAATTCGCCCAGAGCCACACCGGCGCATGGTTGTTGCGAGATACAGGGCTTGCCGAGACATTGTTGCTGAAACGCGCACACGACAGTGCACCATTGCGCTTTGTGCGTGATGCCCTTGAGCAACAGGGAAGCGCCCGGGTCAAAGCATTGGCGTATTGCTTCTGCGAACCACGTTAAGGAGAGCCCATGTCTGTTTCACGCTGGCGTCTGGAGGAACAACGCGCATTGGTCACCGGTGCCAGTGCAGGCATTGGCTTCGCTATCTGCCGCGAGCTTCTTGGCTTAGGCGCACAGGTGTTGATGGTGGCGCGTGATGCGGATGCTCTTGAAGTGGCGCGGCGCGAGCTGGAAGATGAATTCCCCGGCCCTGAAGATGCCGTGCTTGCACTGCCCGCCGATGTTACCGATGAAGAGCAACGCAACGACATCATCGATTGGGTCAATGATCTGGGCGGCTTACATCTTCTTGTCAATAACGCGGGTGGCAACCTCACCCGCCCCGCCACCGACTATGGGGAAGACCAGTGGCGCAGTATTTTTGAGATCAATACGTTTTCAGCATTTGAACTTTGCCGCTTGTCACACCCCTTGCTCAGCAAACATGCTGCATCCAGCATCGTGAATGTGGGGAGTGTTTCTGGACTGACACATGTCCGCACCGGTGCACCGTATGGCATGAGCAAAGCCGCACTGCATCAAATGACGCGCAACCTTGCCGTGGAATGGGCCGAGGATGGTATTCGCGTCAACGCAGTGGCTCCGTGGTATATCCGCACACGGCGTACCAGCGGCAAACTGGCAAACCCAGACTATCTTGACGAGGTGCTGCTGCGCACACCGATGGGGCGTATTGGTGAACCCGAAGAAGTCGCCTCGGCGGTTGCGTTTCTTTGCCTGCCTGCTGCCAGCTATATCACTGGTGAGTGCATCGCCGTTGATGGTGGTTTTTTGCGTTACGGGTTCTGATCACGCATGCCATCCCAGTCACCGCCGCAACAGACATCACGCCGCGTCACGTTCTTTGTTTGGCTGACCATTGCCTGTTTTCTTCTTGTGCCCGATCTTATCTTCGGGCAGTTGCACAGTACGTATCTGGTAAAAGCATCCAGCAGCAATGTACTGATCGCCTTGCTGCTGGCTGCGCTCATCACGCTGTCACGTGCGCGCCTGCTTGGGCTGGTACTGCTCACCGTATTTTTTCTGATGCAGGCCACACAACTGGCGCACTACCGCTATTTCGGGGTGTTTTACAGCGGCTTCGATATCGCCCTGATGTTCAAGGAGTTGGCCGACACCAGCGATGCCATCATCGATCTTGGTCAGTTTTTGCTTTTGCCTTTTTTGCTTTCCGCCTTGTGCTATTGCCTTGCCATGCTGGCCTATGCCAAATACAAGACAAGAACAGTGTCGCTTCCTTATGTGTCGGCACTGACGCTAGTGCTGCTGTGCGTTCCCCTGATGCAAGCACTGGGCAGCAAGGCTTCACAAAAATTCCAACCGAATGTCACCACACTGGCATTGAAGAACGGGCATTACAGCGTTTCGTTTTTTGTTGCGCGACAATTGAAGTTGTGGACAGGGACAACCGCTGCATTCCGTGAATACAAACCTTATGCACTCAGCCCTGTCCCCACCGAAAAACCCAATATCGTTGTACTGATGGGTGAAAGCACCAGCTATCTCAATATGGGGGTTTTTGGTTACACACGCCAAACAACGCCTGATTTGCAGCCCTATCTTCAACACCCCAATTTCATCCTGGCGCGTGGCATTTCCAGTGCTGTTTCCACACGGGTATCGCTGGCGTTGTTCTACAACCTGATCTATGAACCCGACAACCCCAAAGCCCTTGGCGCCATGCAGCATTCGCTGTACCGGCTGGCCAAACAACAGGGCTATGCCACCGCCTATATCAGCACGCAGAAAAATGCAGGCGGTCTGACCTATTCCTTCTCCGCCAACGCTATCGATATCTGGAAAGACAGCAATGCTCTTGCCGTCTATCCCGGGCAATACGACAACCGGCTGCTACTTGCCTTGCGTGATCTATCGCTGCCTGACGATAAGGCACATTTCATTACCCTGCATATGCTCAGCGCGCACACGCCTTACATCGACAACTACCCGCGTGATGCCGCCATCTATCCTGATACTGGGCAGAACCAGCATGATTACATCGTCAACAGCTACGACAACGCCATTCATTACACACAAAAATTGATTGCCGATATCTACGCCTATTTCGATGCGCGCAAACAGCCCGTGTACATCTTCTTTGTTCCGGATCACGGTGAAGCCATGGGGCAAAATGGTCGCTATGGCCACAACACCGTGCAATTGGAAAGCGCGCTGGTTCCCATTCTGGTGTATGGCAGCAATGTTCCCGCATCCACAATGGCACCCTTGAAAGAGCGCCTTGGCTGTCTGACCAATCACTATCTGGTTGGAAAGGAAATTGCCGCCCTGATGGGCTATCGCGTTGATAACCCAAATGAGGTGGCCGACACCTATTACCTGAACGGCACCGGTGCATTTGGTGAGGCTGGCTATCTACCGTATTCATTGCACGAACAACGGCAATTGCGCTGCCCGCACGAGACAGCGGCAGCACATTGACGCTACGCAGTATTCACACCACCATGCATGCTGTCATGCGCTGACTGCGAATCATCGAATGTCTCTGCCCGCCGACTTCTTGCATGCTGTGCATCACCTGATTCCAGGCAACCGCCGTTTTGAAGATGCGCTTTCCACACTGGCGTTTGGTACAGATGCCAGCTTTTATCGGCTGATCCCCAAGCTGGTTATCCGTGTTGAAAGCGAGGCTGAAGTTGTTGCATTACTGCAACTTGCCAATACGCACCAAGTGGCTGTGACATTCCGTGCGGCAGGCACCAGTCTTTCCGGGCAGGCCGTGACCGATTCGGTACTGATCGTTCTTGGCGAACATTGGACACAACGGCAGATTCGTGACGAAGGCCAACTGATTCGCCTGCAACCCGGTGTGATCGGTGCACAGGCTAACCGCTGGCTTGCCCCCTATGGCCGCAAAATCGGCCCCGACCCGGCCTCAATTCATACCTGCAAAATTGGCGGCATCGTTGCCAATAATGCCAGTGGCATGTGCTGTGGAACCGCACAAAACACCTACCACACGCTGCAAGCGATGCGCCTGGTTTTGGCCGATGGCAGTGTATTGGACAGCGAAGATTCCGATAGTGTTGCCGCCTTCCGTCAACAGCATGCGGCACGGCTGCAGCAGCTTGCAACGCTGGCTGAAAACACCCGGAACAATGCCGCATTGGCAGCCCGTATTCGCCATAAATACCGGCTCAAGAACACCATGGGGCTTTCGCTCAATGCGCTGGTTGATTTCACTGACCCCATCGATATTCTGCTGCACCTTATGGTGGGTTCAGAAGGTACGCTGGGCTTCATCAGTGCCGTCACTTACCGCACAGTTCCCGAATACCCGCACAAAGCCACCGCGTTACTGGTGTTTCCGGAGATTCGCCAATGCTGTGATGCAGTAACACTGCTGCGCTCGCAACCAGTTGCTGCCGTTGAACTGCTGGATCGACGCAGCCTGCGTGCCGTACAAGACAAACCCGGCATGCCAGCATTCGTGCAGACACTTTCTGCCAATGCCTGCGCTCTGTTGATTGAAACTCGCGCGCCCGACGCAGCAACACTGCAGGCGCAATTGGCACAGCTGCATGATTGTCTTGCGGGTTTATCCATTGAGCAGCGCATCGACTTTACCTCTGACCCCATTGCCTGCGAACAATTGTGGCGCATCCGCAAAGATACGTTTCCGGCTGTTGGTGCAGCACGTGCCGTTGGCACAACAGCCATCATTGAGGACATCACGTTTCCGGTGGAACATCTGGCAGAGGGTGTTGAACGACTGATTGCACTCTTTGAGAAACATCATTACCCGCAAGCCATCCTGTTCGGGCATGCCCTGGAAGGCAATCTGCATTTCGTCTTCCCGCAAGGTTTTTCTGAACCCGCTGACATCGCCCGCTATGCCGCCTTTATGGATGACGTGGCGCAATTGGTTGCCGTGGAGTTCTCTGGCTCACTCAAGGCCGAACATGGCACAGGCCGCAATATGGCGCCCTATGTTGCTCTGGAATGGGGCGAGGAGGCCTATGCGCTGATGTGGGCAATCAAACGCTTGTTTGATCCGCAGCACATCCTCAATCCCGATGTGATATTGAGCGATGATCCCCAGCTGCATCTTCAACATCTCAAGCCCATGCCAGCGGCGGATACGCTGGTGGACCCCTGCACCGAATGTGGCTTTTGTGAACCGGTTTGCCCTGCACACGGCTACACCCTCAGCCCACGTCAGCGTATCGTGGTCTGGCGTGATATCCAGGCACGCAAGCAGCGCGGCGAAGACACCACCGCCTTGCAACAGGCTTATCAGCATCAAGGCATTGACAGCTGTGCCGCCACTGGGCTTTGCGCACAGCGCTGCCCAGTAGGCATTGATACCGGCGCATTGATGCGCAAACTGCGCACTGAGCAAGCCAGCCACCCTATCTCTGCCCAGTGGGTTGCAGCGCATTTTTCACGTGTTACACAAGGCGCACGCTACGCCCTGAAATTCGCCGACGACAGTCAGCGTTTTCTTGGCACATCGTTGATGCAAACAGCCAGCAGCATGCTGCATCGTCTGAGTGCCGGACTACTTCCGCAGTGGTCACTTGCACTTCCCCGCGCTGCCTCGCGTCGCATCCCCATCCAACTGGCAACCGCCGAGACCTCGCAACCGCGTGTGGTGTATTTCAGCAGCTGCGTCGCCCGTGTCATGGGGCCAAGTGCAAGCGATACAGCAACAGACTCACTGACTGCTGCAACATGTTCGGTGTTGCAAAAAGCAGGCTTCCATGTGGTTTTTCCTGCGTCCATGGATGCCCTGTGTTGTGGTCAACCGTTTTCGTCCAAAGGCTATCCCGAGCAAGCCGAGCTGATGCTTGCCAGGCTCACCTCCGCCTTGCTGGAAGCCAGCCGCGAGGGGCGTGACCCCATCTATTGCGACACCAGCCCCTGCAGCCTGCGTTTGCTTGCACACATCAATGACCCTCGCCTGAAAATCTACGACTCAACGCGCTTTCTGCATACACACGTCATCGACCGCTTGCACATCACACCGGTACCCGGACCAATCGCGCTGCATATCACCTGCAGCACCCAGCATCTTGGTGATGCCGCCTTGCTGACCGCATTGGCGCATCGCTGCTGTCAGCAGATTGTTTTACCCGAAGGTATCCATTGCTGCGGCTTTGCTGGCGACAAAGGCTTTCGTCTTCCCGCATTGAATGCGCATGCACTTTCCACACTCAACGCCCAGGTAGCAGGCTGCCATGAAGGTATTTCAACCAGCCGCACTTGCGAAATCGGGCTGTCAACACATGCCGGGTTTGATTATCACGGACTGGTTTATTTGCTTGACCGTGTCAGTCAGGCATTGCCCCTTTGAATCACACCAATTGAATTGCGTTAGGTTTTCACATGCCCGAACTTCCTGAAGTTGAAACCACCCGCCGTGGTCTTGCCCCGCATCTTGAAGGTCAGCGCGTAACGCGCGTTGTTCTCCGCCGACCGGATTTACGCTGGCCGATTCCTATCGAAGTGCAACAACAGCTTCCCGGGCAAACAATTCTTTCGGTTCGCCGACGTGCCAAATACCTGCTTTTTGACACCACGGCAGGCAGCGCACTGTTGCATCTCGGGATGTCGGGCACCTTGCGTATCGTGGCAGGCGAAGCCGCCATCAAAACACATGACCATGTTGATATCTTGCTTGATAACGACAAGCTTTTACGCTTCAACGACCCGCGTCGTTTCGGTTGCCTGCTTTGGCAACCTACGGGGCAGGAACATCCCTTGTTGCAACATCTCGGACCTGAGCCACTGTCTGCTGACTTCAATGCCGACTATCTGTTTTTCCGCAGCAGGCAGCGGCAAACACCCGTCAAAAGCTGGCTGATGGACCAACGTCTGGTGGTGGGCGTCGGCAATATTTACGCCGCAGAGGCGTTGTTTATTGCCGGTATTTCACCGTTGCGCATGGCGGGCAAACTCTCTCGCAAACACTGCGAAGCGCTTGCCGCTGCCATAAAACACATTCTTGCGCATGCCATTACCCGTGGCGGCACAACATTACGTGACTTTCTGGCTCCCGATGGGGCACCCGGTTATTTCGAACAAGAGCTTCTGGTGTATGGCCGCAACACGCAACCTTGTCGGCACTGCAAAACACCGCTGCAGAACGTACTTATTTCTGGACGCGCCAGTGTTTGGTGCAAGCGTTGCCAGAAATAAGCATGGCGCGGTGAGTTTCGCTATATTCAACATTCGCGATGCTAATTTTTTATCTTAATGAATGATGCAAACAACATTACCGTGCTGCTTGCGGCCGCCCGTGACGGCAACCGCGAGGCATTAGATCGCGTTTTATCAACGCTTTACCAAGAACTGCACAACATGGCGCGCCGACAAATGTACGGGCAATCGCCAGGACATACATTGGACGCTACATCGCTGGTGCATGAGGCTTATTTGAAATTGATGAGCCGAAATAATCAAAACGCCAATTTTGAGGATCGCGCACATTTTTTTGCTTATGCGGCCTCCACCATGCGCTCGATTATTGTGGATTATTCCCGCCAGCGGATGGCGCAAAAACGGGGTGGCGGCCTGCATCGTGTCACTGAGTTCCCCGACAATATCGAAGGTGGCCTGAGCCCCAGTGACGACATGCTGGCACTGGATGAGGCACTCACCCAACTTTCACACATCGACCCATTGCTGACACAAGTTGTAGAGCTTCGTTATTTCGCAGGTTTGTCTGAAGCAGAGATTTCCGCTTTACTTCAGCGTTCTGAACGCAGCATCCGCCGCGACTGGCAAAAAGCACGCATGTTTCTGCTGGCTTCACTTCAGGAGAGCGCCCAGACCTGAAGCACGGGATCTCGACGATTCATATGGATACGCAACACTGGCAACGGCTTTCTCCCCTGCTCGATACGCTTCTTGACCTCCCCAGTGAGCAACAAGAAACGTATTTGCAAACGCTACGCCAAACCGACCCCTCTCTGGCTGCAGAACTTGATCGTTTACTTGCACTGGACACCGGTGACAGCACGTTTCTCGACCTGCCTGCTATCCCCATCACCAACGAACTCACCCAAGGCACACGCATTGGGCCTTATCGGCTGGAGCGCTTGCTTGGTGAGGGCGGCATGGGGCAAGTGTGGCTCGCCGAACGTGCCGACGGGCTCTACGAACGCAAGGTCGCACTGAAATTATTACGTGCCGGTCTTGTGGACTTGCAGCTTCGCCAGCGTTTTGATCGGGAACGCGAAATCCTTGCCCGCTTCACCCATCCACATATCGCCCGCCTTTTGGACGCTGGTATCAGCGCCAATGGTCAGCCTTATCTGGCATTGGATTATGTGCAGGGCGAACCCATTACCCGCTATTGCCAAGCGCGCCACCTGGATATTCGGTCGCGCCTCAAATTGTTTCGTCAGGTCTGTGATGCTGTCAGCCATGCACATGCCAACTTGATTGTGCATCGCGACCTCAAGCCGTCCAACATCATCGTCACACCATCAGGACATGCCTGTTTGCTCGATTTCGGCATCGCCAAACTTTTGGATGTGAAACTGTTACCTGTTGAGCAAACCCGTACAGGTGTGCGTGCCTTCACCCTGCATTACGCGGCACCTGAGCAAATTCGTGGCGAACCCGTCACCACCATGACCGATGTGTATTCACTTGGCGTGGTGCTGTATGAGCTGCTAACTGGCACCAACAAACCCTATCGGCTCAAGCGTGAAACCGATGCCGAATGGGAAGAAGCCATTTTACAAGGTGAACCGGTCAAACCTTCACTTGCTGTACTCCGCACCGAAGACAGCGTACATCGCCCCTATACATCGAAACAGCTGGCACGCGAGCTAAATGGTGACCTGGACAACATCATTCTCAAAGCACTCAACAAAGATCCCGCACAACGCTACGGCTCTGTTGAAGCATTTGCGCAAGACTTGCAGAACTATCTGCATGATCGCCCGGTCATTGCGCAAGGGGAACGCTTGGGATATCGCCTCAGGAAATACATTTCCCGGCATCGCTGGGCCTTGGCAGCAACAGTCGCTGCACTGAGTGTTGTGGTCAGTGTGCTTAGCGTCATCAGTTGGCAGGCACAACGTGCGTTACGCGAAGCTGGCCGTGCACAAGCGATGCAACGCTTTATTGCCGAGCTTTTCCAAGATGCTGGCAGCACACCCAATGCCCCCATCGACCTACGCAGCTTGTTGGAACTTGGCATCCAACGTGGCGAGCTAACCTTGTCTAGACAACCGCAAGCACGCGCCGAACTGTATGGCGTCGTTGCCCAGCTACAACTGAAACTGGGGGATTACCGCAAGGCACAAGAAGTTCTTGAGCAACAGGCAGACCTGCTGAAGGAAATCAGCGATGCGCCGGCAAGTCTTTATCTTGAAGCCGCAACGTTGCATGGTGATGTGCATCACCAACTCGGCGAATCAGCTGCTTGCATTGATTTGATGCAACCCTTGGAATCACGCGCGCGCCGCGAAGAAAGCCAGCTTCCACAACAAGTTTCAGCGTTCTATATCCAAATCGGTCGCTGCCAACGCATTCTTGGGCATGCCGATGGTGCAAGAAAACACTTCGACCGCGCTTTGGAAATTCGTACGGCCAAAGATGATTTTATTGGTGTAGCAGAGGCGCAACTGGAAATCTCCACCTTGCTTTCAAGTCTCGGGCAATCAAATGCCGCTATTCAGACGCTTGAAAGCGGCTTGTTGCGGCTGCAAAAACGCAATGGTCTGCATCACCCCGTTGCCATTGATATGTTGCGCACGGCCTGCTCACTGGAGCGCACTAACGACAGGCTTGATGCTGCCGTCAAAAACTGCGATGCCTCATTGAAATTGGCGCAGGAACTGCATGGATCAAACCACCGCGCCACGATTGATACCAGCCGTCAACTTGCGGCGCTGTATGTTGATCTTGGCCGCTTCAATGAGGCCGAAGCGATCTTTCTGACGGCCTATGCGTGGATGCAGACACGTCTGGACGAACAACACCCAGACATGGCACGGCTATACAACAGCCTAGCGATTGTGGCGTGGGAGCGCGGCGATATTCCACGCGCCATCCAATTCCAGAATAAATCCATTGGTGCTTGGCGCACATACAACAATGCTGGTTTAACCGCAGGCTCCATCTTTAATCTCGCATTGATATTGCACAACGCGGGACAGCACCAAGACGCACTCGTCTATGCTGAGGAAGCGATGGCATTGCGAATTCAGCAATTCGGCGCTGATCACGAAATCATTGGTGACAGTGCGCGTTTATTGGGCGACATCTATTTCGCACTGGGGCGTCTCAAAGAAGCGCATCTTGCATTGCAACAGGCAGTGCAATTAACACGCGCTGGATTTGGCAGTGAACATTCACACACGCGGCGCGCAGAAATTTCTTTGGCACGCCTTGAAGCTTGGCAGAACAACAGCCAGGCACACATCAAGCTGCAACTGCTTGGGCAAGTCGCCAGTCACGATTCTGAACAACGTAAAGCAACATGGCTGGCACGCGCTTATTCTGCCGAACTGGACTGCGCAAAGAACACTTCGCATGCGCGCCTTGCTCTGGATGCAGCCATAGCGGAAATGCGCTTCAGCTTCCCTGAAGGGGGTTCCGTATTACGTGAAGTTCAGCAAATCCGCCAACACTGCGCACCCAGCACTCGGATGGCGTCGATCACGCTATAGCGGCAAGGGTGTCTGCAATGGGTCTATACGTCCTTCACCACGGGTGACTTTCTTGAACTCAGCACGCGATACCGAGACATAACGCTCATTGCCACCAATTTCCACCTGCGGCCCATCCAACACCGCATAGCCTGCATCATTTACCCGCATGTTCATGGTGGCTTTTTTTCCGCTATGGCAAATCGTCTTGATCTCGCATAACTCATCCGCCCAAGCCAGCAAATACTGGCTGCCCTCGAACAACTCACCACGAAAATCTGTCCGCAAGCCATAGCACAGCACGGGGATTCGCAGCGCATCCACCACTTCCGAGAGCTGCCAGACCTGCGCTTTACTGAGGAACTGCGCCTCATCCAGTAAAACGCAATCCAACTTGCCATGTTGCGCGATATCCGCCTTCACCATCTCCTGCAAATCATCACGCTGGGTGAACACAAGTCCATTTGCGTGTAAGCCGATGCGCGAGGCCACCATGCCGCTTCCCGCACGGCTGTCTAACTTGGGGGTCAGAATCGCCACCCGCATGCCGCGCTCACGGTAGTTGTAAGCGCTTTGCAGCAGCGTGGTGGTCTTGCCGGCATTCATCGCCGAAAAATAGAAATACAACTTGGCCATGCACGGATTTTACCGATGTACAAGGCTGGCGATCATCTTTTTTCCCGATCACAATAGGCCAGATGCAACATCCATCTCTTGACGGTCTGAACCCGCCACAGCGCGCCGCCGTTCTCCACACTGAAGGTCCACTCTTGGTGCTGGCTGGTGCTGGCAGCGGCAAGACGCGGGTGATTGTCGAGAAAATGGCGCACCTCATCCAAACTGGGCGCTACCCAGCGCGCAGAATTGCCGCGATTACCTTTACCAACAAGTCTGCGCGTGAAATGCGCGAACGCGTTGGCAAACGTCTGAAAGGCGATGCCGCGCAAGAACTGACGGTTTGCACGTTTCACGCACTGGGCTTGAAGATCGTACAAATCGACCATGCCAAACTTGGATTGCGGCGTGGGTTTTCGATCTTCGACGCCGACGACTCCAGCGCACAACTGAAGGATCTGCTGCCACCGGGGAGCAAACCGGATGTCATTGATGCAATGAAACAGCTGATCAGCCGTGCAAAAAATGCGGGGCTGTCACCCGAACAGGCAGCAGAGGCCGCACGCAGCACACGTGAACGCGAAGCCGCCGCTGTGTATATGCGCTACCAACAACGCTTGGCTGCATTCAATGCCGTGGATTTCGATGACCTGATTCGACTGCCCGTGCAGTTGTTAGAAAATGACGAAGAGTCGCGCATGGCATGGCGTGAGCGCATCGGCTATCTGCTGGTTGACGAATGCCAAGACACCAATGATGCGCAATATCGTCTGCTGAAAGTGATTGCTGGCGAAGCAGGGCAATTCACCTGTGTGGGGGATGATGACCAAAGTATCTACGCTTGGCGCGGGGCTAATCCGGATAATCTCCTGGCATTAGGCAGCGACTACCCTGCACTGAACATCGTCAAACTGGAACAGAATTACCGTTGTAGTAACCGTGTCTTACGCAGCGCCAATGCGCTGATTGCCAACAACCCACACGAACATCCGAAAACGCTATGGAGTCAGGCAGATGACGGTGAGCGTATCCGCGTGTGGGAGTGCAAGGATGCCGCCCATGAAGCCGACAAAGTTGCGGCAGAGATCCAGTTTCTTGCACAGAAAAATACACCGCCACCCGGCATTCCCGCCTGGGGGGAATTCTGCATTCTGTTTCGTGGCAATCACCAAAGCCGTGCACTGGAAAAAGCATTGCAGCTCTTGCGGATTCCCTACCATTTGTCGGGGGGTACGGCTTTTCTGGATCGTGGTGAAGTAAAAGACGCACTTGCATGGCTACGTCTGCTGGCAAACCCCGAAGACGATGCAGCGTTTCTGCGTGCGGTGCAGTCGCCCAACCGTGGCGTTGGTGCCGGCACATTGGCCAAACTGGGTGAACTGGCAGCACAAAAACATCTTCCGTTGGCTCGCGCGGCGGAGTCCATGGCGGTGGCACAACAACTCCCTGCGCGTGCTGCAAATGCGCTGCAAGGGTTTTCCAACATCCTGCATGCGCTGCGCACCGACGCACACACCCTTCCGCCTGCCGAGCTTGTGCGCAAGCTCAACGAGCGCTCTGGTCTGCTGGCTGCATTGCAGGCAAGTTGCAAGAATGAGGCGCAGTTCAAATTGCGGCGACGCAATCTTGATGAATTGGCGGACTGGTTCGAAGGCCCCAGCACGTCGCAACGCACAAACGCAGGCCCAGGTGAACTGGCGGCTGCACTCGCCCTTCTTTCACATGCCGATAAAGGCGATGCCGGTAACCAGGTGCGTTTGATGTCGATGCACGCATCGAAAGGGCTGGAGTTCCGTTACGTCTTCATCGTTGGCGTAGAAGATGGCAATCTTCCACATGACGCCAGTCTCGAAGAAGGACGACTGGATGAAGAACGCCGCCTGTTCTATGTTGGCATGACGCGCGCGAAGGAACGTCTGTGGTTATCGCATGCGCAAGAGGCACAACGCTGGGGCGATACATTACGTCTCAAACCCAGCCGCTTTCTGGATGAGCTTCCTGCTGCAGAACTGCAACGCGACGGTGCCGACCCTGTTGCTGAAGCCGCACAAAAAATTGAACGCCGTGCTGCCAACTTCGCCAACATCCAAGCCCTACTTGCCGACTAGCGCAGCTACACTGTGCCTTCGGTTTTCTTTGGAGCCTCTTATGCGCGCGCTTCTGCCACTGACACTTGCCTTGCTGCTTGCCGCTTGTGCAACACCGGGTACGTCCTCTCACCCTGCCGTATCGGAAGTACGTGAAATCAAAGATCTCACCTTGGTTACCAGTGCCCTGCAAGAATCATCAAAGCGCACGCTTCTGGTGCTTGATATCGACGACACCCTACTGACCTCCGAACATTTTTTTGGCAGTGACAAATGGTATGAGTGGCAAAAGACTCTGGACGCACACGACCCCGGAAAAGTGCCCTGTCTGTTTGATGTGATTGCATTGAATTATGAAGTTGGCACGCAACAACCCACCCAAGCAGATGCCGCGCATGTCATCAATGCCCTGCAAGGGGACAAACTGCTTCTCACCTCACGCAACCCGCTTTATCTGGGTGGCACCCTGCGTACCCTGCATGACAATGGCTTCCAGCTTCCAACCCCGCTGGCCGGGTTGCAGGAAGGGCGTAGTTGGACTTTTCGAGCACATGCCGATGCCCCGCCTGTCCGTGTGATCTACGAACAGGGCATTTTCATGACAACGGGGCAGAATAAAGGGCTGGTGCTACTGGATCTTCTCCAACGCCTCAACCTGCGCTATGAGCGTGTGCTGCTTGTCGATGACGGCAAGAAGAACATCGACAATATGCAACATGCCTTGCGTGATGCCGGTATTGATTACCTCGGTCTGTTTTATACCCGCGTTGACAAGCACATCGGTGAACCTGAGGCACAAGCAGGGCGCGACAGTTGGCAAGATTGGCGAAAGCTACTGAGTACCACCTACCCGCAGCGTCTGCAGGCGTTGGAGCAAGGGCAGTGCAGTTACTAAGCGGTTACTAAACCGTTACTCGGCACTTTCCCGGCAAGAAAGACTTGCATCCATTCGCATCGGAACCGACACTCGCGTCATGCTTGCCGGGAAACGCTTTCTCCAACCGCACTCATTCAGGCTTTTTTGGAGCCTGCTGTTGAGTACCTGCCTCCTGCTCGCCTGCAAGCAGGGGGAGGGCACTACCAGCACGGCATCCGCACTTAACCCTGCCACACGCCCAGTGGATGCTATCTATGTTCTACGCGACCGTTTGCTAGCACGTGATGGCGCTGGCTTTGCCGAACTTGCCGTTCCCCCTCAATTGCATCAACAACTGGTTACTGCGTGGGTAGCTGGGGATAGCCGCTGGCCACTGGACGAGCTCCCGCTTGATGCCCGCATTCCGCAAATGCTCAGCGCATTGCAGGCAGAAAAAGCAGAAAGCACGCTGATGACCAGCTTCCGCAAGCAGTTTGCCAATGCAGATAGCGATATTGATCAAGCCATTCGTACCCTGATCGTGTTCGGTACCGAATACATTTTTACGGATCCGGAGTATCACGACAACGAACGCGAACATATTGCGCAAGCAATGACTGCCATCGGTCAGTGGGCGATTGATGCACCCCTCTCAGACCCCCAACGCGCCCAGCCGTTCTTTTCCGCATTGATCCAGGCGGCCAATCAGCTCGCCTTCTCCGGCAATGATGCTGATGCATTCCCGCGCTTGGGCATGCACGCCATGCTGGAGCAGCTTTCCTCGTTTTTCACGGTGTTGTTAGCGCAACTGCACCAACAGTATGGTCTGGATATGGATGCTGCCTTGCGCAGTGTGCAAGTCAGCCTGCAGGCACAAACGGGGGATCATGCTGTTGTTCGCTTGCAATACACACTGGCCGGCACTGCCATTGATGCGCTTATCCCTGTCGTTCGTATGGATGGGCACTGGTATGTTGCCGACTATGTTCAGCGTGCCGAACAATCCACGCACCCGTCTGCAACCATTTCGCCGGAATAATGGGTATGTCATTGCAGAATTGCATTTCCCACCCCACCCTTCTCAGGGGCATCGCTATACTGAATACTGCCTCGCAAAAGTACTCACCACAGCGGCGCGCATCCTCGGGGGAGAGGTATGAGTGATAGCGGTTCAATACAGCAGCACATTGATTCACAACATTCTTCAATGCCTCAGCAGCTGCAATTTGCCGAAGCAGGGCTTGCCATTCTTACCGCCGTGGATATCCGCAGTACGGCGCAAGCACTTCTGACGGCGCTATCTCCGCAGCTTGCTGCACCGCATTTTTTGGCATGGATCGACCACGGCGAAGTACTCTTTGAGCCAGCCGAGGCGGCAACGCCTGACCGTACGCAATTAGTCACAACCGTTTTTTCCGGCAACACATCCACTGTCGATCCGGCATTAACGGCTTATCTCCTGCCTATTTCCAGCAAAGATTTCGGTGCGATTTTATTCGCACCTGCACCCTCAATCACCGCACTGTGCGCAGACTCGCAACTGCTTTTATCGCTGACTGGAAAACGCCTATCGGAACTTTTTTCAGCACAGCGCTTGGAAGCCTCGGTCAAAGAACTTGCGCACGCCGAGCAACTTCAGCACGCCCTGTTTGCCATCACCGATCTGGCTTCATCCGAGCGCGACATGCAAAGCATGCTGCATGGACTGCATCACATCATTGGCCGGCTGATGTATGCCGAAAACTTTTTCATTGCGCTGTATCACCGTTCCCGTGAAACACTGCAGTTCATCTATTTCGCCGATGAAATGGATGCAGGCATGTATGCCTCCGACCAGGAAATCCCCACCGCTGATTTGCAACACAGCCTGACACTTGGCTTGATTCGCTATGGGCGTGCGGTTCGTGGCCCTTCCGAGGTCATCGCCCAAAAGCTCAAGCTGCCGCTGGATACCACCATGGGCACACCCTCCGTTGACTTCATGGGTGTCCCAATGCGCCGTGACGGGTATGTGGTGGGCGCCCTTGTTGTACAAAGTTATCGTGAAGGCGTGGGTTATTCGCAATCCGATCAAGCCGTACTCAGCTTTGTTGCCGATCACGTCATCAACGCTGTTGAGCGCAAACGCAGTCAAGAAGAACTGGAATCGCGGGTTGCTGACCGTACACACCAGCTAGCGATTGCCAACCAGCAACTGCATGAGCAAATTCAGGAACGCGAGCGTGCCGCGCATTTGCAGGCCACGCTGTACCGTATTGCGGCCTTATCCAACCAACAACAAAGTGATACTGATTTCTATCAAAACATTCATCATGCCGTTGGTGAATTGATTAACGCAGAAAACTTCTATATCGCCTTGCTGTCTGAAGACAAACAAGCACTGCACTTCCCCTATTCAATTGATGTTGCAGGTGAAATTCGCAATACACGCCCACTCAGCCATGGCGTTACCGAATATGTGATTCGCAGCGGCGAAACCCTCTTGACCAACCAAGAAGATGGCATCGCCTTGGTTGAGCGTGGAGAAATCAGTGCCGAAGAGCAACGTGATAAAAAACTGGCTATCTGCTGGCTGGGCGCACCACTTCTGGGTCCCGACGGCGTGATGGGTGTTGTTGCGGTACAAAGTTATCAACCCGCACTTGTTTACAATGCGCACGATGCGGATTTGTTGACATTTGTTTCACACCAAATTGCCAGCAGCGTGCAACGTCGCCAACAAGCAGTGACATTGCACCAGCTCAACACCGAACTTGAAGAGCGTGTTCAAATACGCACACAAGAATTGCGTCGGGAAATTACCACCCGCGAACAAATTGAAGCCCAGCTAAAACATCAAGTCATGCATGATCCTCTTACCGGCCTTCCTAATCGTGTTTATTTACGTGACCGCTTAGAACGCGCCCTCAGTAGTTTGCAACGCACACCCGATAAACACGCTTTCGCGCTGTTTTATCTTGATATCGACCGTTTCAAATTATTCAACGACAGTCTTGGTCATGGCGCAGGGGATCTTGTTCTCACCGAAGTGGCGCAACGCCTGCAGGAATGCGTGCGCACACCTGATATCGTGTCGCGTCTCTCGGGTGATGAATTCGCCATCCTGCTTGAAGAAGGGCCGCAACCCGCTACTGCAAGAAAAATTGCCCAACGCATTCTGGCGCGCATGCAAGAGCCTATTCAAATTGGCGAACGCACCGTGCAAGCATCGGTCAGTATCGGGATTGCCATTGGGCACGAGCGCTACCAATCGATTGATGAAGTGCTGCACGATGCCGACGTTGCTTTGTACCGCGCAAAAACATCCGGCCGTCAGCGTTTTGTTTTATTCGATGAATCGCAGCAACAAGCCGCGATTGACGTTTTGGCGCTGGAGTTGGAACTGCGCAAAGCACTTCACTCAGGCGAGTTCCGCGCCTATTTTCAGCCGATTGTGCGCCTTGATGATGCAACGCTGTGTGGTTATGAAGCACTGATCCGCTGGCAACACCCGCAGCGTGGGCTGCTTGGCCCGGGTGCCTTCCTGCCCGTTGCAGAAGAAAGTGGGCTGATCGAGGCGATTGATTGGCATATGTATCGCCTTGCCTGCGAATCTGCGGTACAGCTATTAAAAGAAGACGAATACGTGGCGATCAATATCTCGCCACGTCACTTCCAGTACGAAGACTTTGATCAGCGTTTACTTGATTTGCTGGCTGAAGTCGGGCTGCCGTCAAACAAGCTACGCATTGAAGTGACAGAAGGCGCCCTGCTTGCTGACCCCGATGCAGTTGCGCGTATTTTGGAACGTCTGCAGGCAGCGCAGATTCATGCCGCTTTGGATGATTTTGGTACTGGCTATTCTTCATTGAGCTATGTGCATCGCTTCCCACTCAAGACCATCAAGGTGGATCGCACCTTTATTCAAGACTTGGGACGAAGCAACGAACGGCGCACATTGGCTATTTTGGAGGCGGTGTTAGGGCTTGGTCGCGCCCTTGATCTGGATGTCATTGCCGAAGGTGTGGAAACCGAAGCACAGCGCCAGCAATTGCTTGAAATGGGCTGCATATACACGCAGGGCTTCTATTTTGGTCGCCCAGAGTCTTTGCAGCACTGGCAGAACAACACTCCGCAACCGGCGGTCGGTTAAGCCCAGCCCCCCTGCGCTACCGTCGCCTTATGCCGTGCTGTCGTCCATAATGGGCATGATGCCGAATCGCCAACCACCTATTCAGCCCAGTTTGTTTGAGCCTTCCGCAGCGCCAGACGTTGAATCTTCTGACGCTGGCATGCCGGAAGGCGACCATTTGCCCCTGCCTGCGTTTCTGAGCGCCGATGAGCCGCCAGCCGTTGCTGAGGCAGTCAAGCCGATTTCTGGCAAAAAAGTCAGCAGCCCGCTGTGGGCCAAACTTCTTGGCCGCCTGCTCAACCCATGGCTGAAACTGGATATCGAGGTTGACCAGACCGCCTACGATGCATCACGCCCCGTGTGCTATGTCTTGGAAGACTATGGCCTGTCAAATGCACTGATTCTGCAACGTGCCTGCCAGGAAGCCATGCTTTTTGCACCGTTGCAACCCATGGCGGGCGACCCATTAGGTCGCAAACGTGCCTATGTTGCCCTGTCACGCCGCCATGCCAATGCGCTTGGATTGTTGCCAGGCGCAGAAAACAAAACCCATTCCGGTTCTCTGGCGCGCTTGCTGCAAGCACATCGCGACAACCCGGAACTCGATGTACAGCTTGTGCCGGTTTCTATTTTTGTTGGGCAAGCACCCAAGCGCACCAGCGGCTGGTTTTCGGTGTTGTTCTCGGAAAACTGGACACTGGTTGGCCGCTTCCGCCGCCTCTTGGCGATATTGCTCAATGGTCGCGATACCTTGGTGCAATTTGCCGCCCCGATCTCTGTTCGCGCATACCTTACAGAAGGGCTGGAACCAGAACGCACGGTGCGCAAGCTATCGCGTCAACTGCGCACGCATTTCCGCCATCTGCGAGAAGTGGTCATCGGTCCTGACCTTTCAACCCGCCGGATGCTGGCCGAGCAAGTCCTGTCGGCACCCGCAGTGAAAGACGCGATTGCCGATCAAGCCAGGCGCGACAAAAGCAAGCCGGAAGATGCCTGGAAAAAAGCCAATGCCTATTTCTGGGAAATCGCTGCGGATTATTCCAATACAGTGGTGCGCTCTGCCAGTTTCATCCTGACGTCGGTCTGGAACCGCATTTACCGTGGCGTGCTGGTGCATCACCTTGATCAGTTCAAACAAGATGCCCCCGGGCATGAAGTGGTCTATGTGCCCAGCCACCGCAGCCATATGGACTACCTGCTGCTGAGCTATTTGCTGTACAGCCACGGCATTGTTGCCCCGCATATTTTTGCCGGCATTAATCTCAATCTTCCTGTTGTGGGGACTTTCTTGCGCAAAGGCGGGGCATTTTTTGCGCGGCGTAGTTTCAAGGGCAATGCCCTGTATTCAGCGGTGTTTCGTGAATACATGGCGCAACTTGTCGCGGGTGGCTACTCCATCGAGTACTTCATCGAAGGCGGACGTTCACGCACCGGGCGGCTGCTGCAACCCAAGGGTGGCTCCTTGGTGATGACGGTACGCGCCTATCTGCGGCAGCCCACACGCCCGATGCTGTTTCAGCCGGTGTATATCGGCTATGAAAAGCTGATGGAAGGCCGCAGTTATCTGGATGAGCTTTCCGGCAAACCGAAAGAAAAAGAATCCATCTGGCAGCTCATTACCAGCATTCCGAAAGTGTTGCGCAGCAACTATGGCCAAGTGGTGGTCAATTTCGGTGAGCGCATCCGTCTAGACGAAGCCCTTGCCGAGCTTGCCCCCGAATGGGATGGCTCGCCTGTTGGTGACGACGAGAAGCCTGCTTGGTTCTCCCGCACGATTGACGCGCTGGCATTGCGTATTCAAACCAATATCAACCGTGCCGCCGACGTCAACCCAATCAACCTGCTGGCGCTGGCACTGCTTTCCACCCCCAAGCATGCAATGAGTGAAAGCGACCTGCTGGCACAGATCGCACTTTCAAAAACATTGCTGGCTGAGGTTCCGTATTCTGATTGGGTCACAGTGACCCCGCACACCCCTGAGCAAATCATTGCGCATGGTGAAGATATTGGGCTGATTACCCGAACGCACCATCCCCTGGGTGATGTGCTGGGCGTTGAAGGTGAACAAGCCGTATTGCTGAGTTATTTCCGCAACAACGTGCTGCACCTGTTTACAGCTTCTTCATGGATTGCGGTGTGCTTCCAGAACAATCGCCGCATTCACCGTCACCAGCTCAAGCAAATCGGCCGCACGCTTTATCCCTTCCTGCAGGCTGAACTGTTTCTGCCCTGGGATGCCGATTGCTTTGCCGAACGCATTGACCACACCATCAACGTCTTCATCCGTGAAGGCCTGCTGGAACAAATCAGCGACGACGGCGATGGTGTACTGCAACGCAATTCCGGGCAAAGCGACGAGGTCTTCCGCCTGCGTGCGCTGGGTCATACCTTGCAACAGGCCTTTGAGCGCTATTACATCGCAATCGCCATTTTGGTAAAGAATGGCCCCGGCATTTTAGGTGCAGGTGAACTGGAAAGCCTTTGCCAGCAAACGGCACAACGCCTGTCTCTGCTCTATGCCCCAGCTGCGCCCGAATTTTTTGATAAGTCACTGTTCCGCAGCTTTATCCAGAAACTACGCGAAATGAAACTTGTCTGGCCGAATCAGGAAACCAGCAAACTCATGTTTGATGAACGTCTGAGCGCATGGGCCAAGGATGCACGTGTTGTGCTGGGGCGCGAACTTCGCCACACCATTGAACGCATCAGCCCCGATGCAGGAAAAAATACCGAACCATCAAGTGGAACTTAATCAGGCAGGCTCGTCTGGAATCATCGCGTTTTCCAGCCAGGCGATCTGGTCTTTCAACAATAATTTGCGCTTTTTCAGGCGTTTGAGCAGCAGCTCATCCGCCTGATGAGCCACCTGCAAGCGGGCAATTGCCATATCAAGATCACGATGCTCCTGACGAAGCAACATGACACGGTGCCCCATGCGAATCAGCTCAATTGGATCAAGGTCTTCGTTCATTTGTCGAGCATAACGCGGTCGCTCATTTGCGGCGACAGGTAAAATAAACAGATATTCGTTTCACCCTTCTGTGTTGACGTTCACCCCAAGCAAACCCATCGCCTCATGTTGAATACACCTTCCATCACTAAATACGAAGTGGACAAGCTGGCCAAACGCCTGCGTCACCAAGTGGGGCGTGCAATTGCCGACTTCGGCATGATTGAAGACGGCGACAAGGTGATGGTTTGCCTATCAGGCGGTAAAGACAGCTACACCCTGCTGGATGTGTTGCTGCAACTGCAGAAAAAAGCACCCGTGCGCTTTTCCATTACGGCGGTCAATCTTGACCAGAAGCAGCCTGGCTTTCCTGAGCATGTGCTGCCTGACTATCTTGCAAGCCTTGGCGTGGATTTCCATATTCTTGAGCAAGACACCTATTCAGTGGTGAGCCGCGTTATCCCGGAAGGAAAGACGATGTGCTCGCTATGCTCGCGCCTGCGACGTGGTGCGCTTTACACCTATGCCGAGCAACATGGCTTCAGCAAAATTGCACTGGGGCATCACCGTGATGACCTGGTGAATACATTTTTCTTGAATCTGTTTTTCCATGCCAAATTAAGTGGCATGCCGCCCAAGCTATTGTCTGATGATGGCAAGCATGTGGTGATCCGGCCACTGGCCTATGTGCGTGAAACAGATATCGAAGTCTATGCGCAGGCAAAACAATTTCCCATCATCCCCTGCAATCTATGTGGCTCGCAGGAAAACCTGCAGCGCAAGCAAGTCAAAAACATGCTGACGCAGTGGGAAAAAGAAACTCCCGGCCGCATTGAAACTATGGCACGTGCGTTGGCGGATATTCGCCCTTCGCAACTTTCCGACGGAAAACTATTCGATTTCCTCTCGCTTGGAAAACGCAGTGCCGCGATGCTGCCCGATGCACATGCCTGGCTCTCGGGTGCCCCTGTCGAACACGAACCCATTGCCCTCCCATCTCGTCCTATTCGTAATCACGACGGGCTGGATATTCTGAAATCTTGATTTGGATGCCGCATGTTTTTTCGCAATCTCACACTTTTCCGCTTTCCCAGCAGTCTGGATCTGACCGACCTTGAGGCACAACTGACGGAATGCGCACTCAAACCCGTGGGCCCAATGGAACTTTCCAGCCGTGGCTTTATCCCGCCTTTTGGTCAGCATGGCAGCGCCTTCAGCCACCCCTGCGAAGCCAGTCTTTGGCTGACCGTAGGTGGTGAAGACAAATTACTGCCCGGCGCGGTGGTCAACGACTTGCTGCAAAAGAAGCTTGCCGCTATTGAAGAACAGGAAGGCCGCAAACCCGGCGGGCGCACCCGCAAACGCATCAAAGATGAATTGATTACCGAGCTGCTGCCTCGCGCTTTCGTGCGCCCAGTGCGCACCGATGCACTGCTGGACAGCAAACTCGGGGTCATCGCGGTTGATACATCCTCACGCAAAGTCGCGGAATCGGTTGTGTCCGAAATCCGCCGCGCCTTGGGCAGCTTCCCCGCCCTGCCACTGAATGCCGAAGTTGCACCACGCAGCATCCTCACCGGCTGGATCGCAGGCGACCCATTACCCGATGGCCTGAGCCTGGGCGATGAATGCGAACTGCGCGACCCCGCCGACAGCGGTGCCGTGGTGAAGGTCAAACACATGGAGCTATCAGGCGAAGAAATCAGCAAACACCTTGAAGCCGGCAAGCAATGCACCCGTTTGGCACTGACCCTGGACGATCACATCAGCTTCGTGATTGGCGAAGACCTTATTGTGCGTAAGTTCAAGCTGCTGGATGGTGCCGTCGACCAAATGGAATCCACCGATAGCGACGACATCGCCGCAGAACTGGAAGCCCGCTTTGCCCTGATGGCAGGCGAGTTCAAACGCCTGTTTAGCGTGCTTGAGGCGGCATTCAAGCTCAGCAAAGCCGATTGACAGCGGCGCCATGCGCGCTTTATTTCGTCTTCTGCTCCCCCCTCTGCCCACTGCAAACAAACCTGCGGTGGTGCAGCGTGAGCAAATTGTCATGCAACTGAATGACGGCAGCAGCATTACTCTGCTGCGTGTTCGTGATCCGCGCGCACGCCGTATCAAACTGAGTGTGGATGAACGTGGCGCACGTTTGACGTTACCGGTTCGCAGCAGCCTGCAAGCTGGTGAGCGATTTCTGCGTGAGCATCAGCACTGGCTCCGCCAGGAGTTGAACAAACATCAATACCTCGTTGAACAGACATGTCAGCAAGACATCACCACGCGTCTGCCTTTGCGTGGTGAGTACCTACAAGTGCATTGGGAACATGCGCGCACGCCCCGTATTGAGCGCACTGAAAATGGTCTTGTTTTCTTTGCCCCATCAAATGCCAAACCAGCCACATTGCAACGCGTACTGAAAGATTTTTATACCGCCGAAGCACGCGCTGATGTTGGCCGCTGGTTACCACACTATCTTGCAGACTTGCCTCGTCCACCACGCCGTATCGTGTTCAAACAAACCAGTTCACTCTGGGGATCACTGGCCCCGGACGACACCTTGGCGCTTGATCTTTCACTGATTCTTGCGGTGCCTGCCGCCTTTGAATATGTGCTGGTGCATGAACTTT
>CAYZUG010000009.1:0-37300 GCA_964481865.1 uncultured Thermomonas sp.
CGGGCCTATAGCTCAACGGTTAGAGCAGAGGACTCATAATCCTTTGGTTCCAGGTTCGAATCCTGGTGGGCCCACCATCCCAAAGTTTTGCAAGGAACGCCCATGCTGCTTGAAACCGTTGAACATGAAACTGGCGCTAACCCGCAATGGGCGGTGATTTGGTTGCATGGTCTAGGTGCCGATGGCAATGACTTTGCCCCTATCGTTCCCGAACTGGTTCGGCGTGATTGGCCAGCTGTGCGCTTTGTGTTTCCGCATGCGCCCGTGCGCGCCATCACCATCAATGCCGGTATGCGGATGCGGGCGTGGTACGACATCCAGTCGTTTGATTTGGGTGATCTGTCTAACCGTGCTGACCTTGCCGGTGTGGATGACTCCATTCAATACGTCGATGCATTGATTGCCCGCGAAGCCGAGCGCGGCATTCCAGCAGAACGCATCTTGCTTGCCGGGTTTTCACAAGGTGGGGCGGTGACCTTGGCAGCAGGCTTGGCGCGGCAAACCCCGTTGGCAGGTTTGATTGCGCTCTCCACCTATCTGCCTATGGCAAAAGACACGGCGCAGCAACGCCTGCAGGCCGCCGCCCTGAAACAACCGTTGTTCATGGCACATGGGGTGTTTGACCCTGTGGTGCCGCCTGCTGCCGGTGAGCTGGGCATGCAAACCATGCGCGAGTTTGGCTTTGATGTGCAATGGCGACGCTATCCGATGCAGCATGCGGTGCATCCGGAGGAAATCAGCAATTTAAGTGATTGGATGCGTGCACGTTTTCGTGCGGCATCACTGCCAATTCTCTAAAACATCGGTACCATCTCGGCTGTGATGCAGTAGCACGATGGGGAGCAAGCCGTGAATGCAGCGCTGCTGCGTGTGCTGATTGTTGATGACGAGCCGCTGGCAAGAACGCGGCTGCGTAGCCTGTTGATGGCGCATCCCGATGTGGAAATCGTGGGTGAAGCCGAGGATGGGCAGTCGGCTGTTGATGCCTGTCAGCAACGCCTTCCCGATCTTGTACTGCTGGATATCGCCATGCCTGGCATGACCGGTCTGCAAGCGGCAACACACTTGGCACAAACTTCACCGGCTCCGGCCATCGTTTTTTGTACCGCTTATGACGCGCACGCGCTGTCTGCCTTTGAAGCCAATGCGCTGGATTATCTGGTGAAACCCGTGCGCAGCGAAAGACTGGCATTGGCGCTGGATAAAGCCCGCACTTTTCTGGCAGGCCGCCAACAACACAGCCCTGCACAACGATCGCCAGCACCGCAAGCACGCACACATCTATGCGCACGCCTGCGTGGCAGCTTGCGGATGATTCCCATCGAGGACATTTACTATCTGCAGGCCGACGAGAAATATGTATTGATTCGCCATGCTCGCGGCGAAGACCTGATCGAAGAATCACTGAAATCTCTTGAAGCAGAATTTCCCGATCAGTTCATCCGCATCCATCGCAATTGCTTGGTGGCGCGTGATGAAATCAGTGAATTGCGCCGCACACATGATGGTCATATGCAGGCGGTCTTGCGGCACGTTCCCGAAACACTGGATATCAGCCGCCGCAGTTTCAGTCAGCTGCGTGACACTTTGCAGCATTTGTAATGCCCGCCACAGGGTGGCTCGGGTGATAATACGCACATGAACCGTCTTCGCATCGCCACCCGCAAAAGCCCCCTTGCCCTTTGGCAAACCGAACATGTTGCCGACTGCCTGCGCCAAGCACACCCTGGCTTGCAGGTTGAACTGGTGCCTCTGAGCACACGCGGTGATGAAATTCTGGATCGCTCGCTGGCAGCAATTGGCGGCAAAGGCTTGTTCTTGAAAGAACTTGAAGTGGCCATGCAACGTGGTGATGCCGACTGCGCCGTGCACTCACTGAAAGATGTGCCTATGGAGCTTGAACCCGGCTTCACATTGCCAGCGATGTTGCCGCGTGCAGATTATGCCGATGCCTTCGTCAGCAATCAGTTCGATACACTCGCCACCCTGCCACAGGGCGCACGGGTGGGGACCTCGTCATTGCGGCGGCAAGCGCAATTGCGCGCATTGCGCCCTGACCTGCAGCTTCTTGATCTGCGTGGCAACGTGAATACCCGCCTGAGCAAACTGGATGCCGGTGATTACGATGCCATCGTATTGGCCTGTGCAGGCTTGTCACGGCTTGGGTTGGCGTCACGCATTCGCTCCCGCCTGGATGCACCTGACTGGTTACCAGCCCCCGCACAAGGCGCTATTGCCATTGAATGTCGTGATGATGTGCCGCATGTGTTGCAGCTTTGTGCGCAGCTGGATGACGCCGCTACCCGCTGCTGCGTGAGTGCGGAGCGCGCAATGAACCGCGCCCTGCATGGCAGCTGCCATGTGCCTGTTGCAGCGCTGGCCACCTTGCAAGGCGACAGCCTGCACCTGCAAGGCTTGGTGGGTTCTGCGCGTGACGGACAGGCCGTGCGCGCACAAGCCACCGGTGTTGCCACTGCCGCCGATGCACTGGGTGTAGAGGTTGCCAATGCCCTGTTGGCACAGGGTGCACGTGCACTGATTGATGCTTAAAAATGGATGCTTAAAAAACGTAGCGCAGATTCAATGTTGCATCGGTTTTATTACGGCTGACACGTTCACTATCACGGTACGACTCAATACCCGAACTCAGTGTCAACGCAGGCTGCAGCTGCACTTTCAATAGCAGGCTGTTGCGTAAGAATGCACTGTGCTGACCGGCTTCCAGCTTGGTGGTTTGTGCAAGGTGAAAATAATCACCAAGCGACTGCTTCCACTCCATTTGCCCGCGCACGATCATGCCGGTATTTGCCACACCATCATCGGCATAAGCTTTTAAGCGGTAGCCTGTGTCCACCCAAAACCGCAAACTTTTATCCTGCGTTTTGAGCAGCTCTGTTCCATACTGCATCCCCACGCGGGCATTACTGCCCTGTGCTTTCATCCAGTCGCGGCGTTGATCGCCAAAGCGCAATTGCCCGCCGCCGCCAGGCAAAGAATCCCCACTGATACGCAGTTGCCCGGCAGGGATTACCGGCATTGCTTCCACCCGCCATTCACCGCCAATGCAACGTGCCGCCAAACAACGCGGCGGATCCAGCAGGCGCTGCACCACTTCCGGCTGCAATACCGGCACAGGCGGGTGGTCGATAGCGGGTGGCGGAATAGACAACGCCAACCACAGCATTGAAAGCGCGCTCATTCTGGTGATGGACTTGCGTGTGGATAGACGCATTCTAAACACTCACCTGCACACAGAGCGTGAATGACTGTCGCATAATCAGCATATGGACCGTTATGAACGCCTTATCGCGCTGCATCGCAGCTTCAAAGCGGCACGCCTGCCTGTGCCGGTTGCTCAACTGCAAGATGCACTGGGCTGCTCGCGCGCCACGGTTTATCGGGATATCGCGTTTCTGCGCGATGCATTGATGGCACCTGTGATTGGAGATGGCGAATCTGGTTTTCGCTATGACCATGCAGACGCCGACCGCTTTGAATTGCCAGGTCTTTGGCTGAACTCGGAAGAACTGCACGCTCTACTTGCCGCCCAACAACTCTTGGCACGCAGCAGCGGTGGCTTGCTTTCCGTCGCATTGGAACCGCTCCTGCAGCGTGTTGAAACGCTGCTGGATGCACAGTCGGGTACGAAACATCTTCCCCTTGAGCGGGTGCGTGTTATTCCGCACCGGATTCGCCATATGGATGAACACATCTTCCGTATCGTGGCTTCTGCGGTTTTGGATCGCCGACAATTGCGCTTTGATTACTTTGCACGCTCCACCAATTCCACCACCCATCGCTATGTCGATCCACAGCGTCTGACGCATTACCGTGACAACTGGTATCTGGACGCCTGGGATAACGACCGCGATGGCTTGCGCAGTTTCTCCATTGACCGCATCAACAGCGCCCGGCAGCTGGATACCGAAGCCCGTGATGTCAGCGATACCGATCTGAACACCCACCTTGCCAGCAGTTACGGGATTTTCTCCGGGGAACCGAAAGGCTGGGCGACGATTCGCTTCAGTGCCAAAGCTGCCCGCTGGGTGGCGGATGAGCATTGGCATTCGCAGCAGCAAGGACGTTTTCTTGCCGATGGCCGTTATGAATTGAAAGTGCCTTATTCGGTTTCTCGTGAATTGCTGATGGATGTTCTGCATTACGGTGCCGATGCAGAAATTGTTGAGCCGGTGGCATTGCGTGAACAACTCCGCACGCATTTGCAGCTTGCACTCGCGCATTACCTTGACGGGAACGGATGATGACAACAGCAACCATGGCCGATGACCCTTCCATTGTGCTGGCACTCGGCGGAGGCGGTGCGCGTGGGCTGGCACAAATTGGCGTGATTGAGGTGCTTCTTGCTCACGGACTCACCGTCAAAGCTGTCACTGGAACTTCCTGCGGGGCATTGGTTGGCGGCTGTTTTGCGGCAGGTAAGCTGACAGAGCTGCGTGACTGGATGCTGCGTACAAAGCGCAATGAAATGCTGCGTCTGCTTGACCCCGGTTTTGGCCGCCCCGCCATGTTCACCGGAAACCGCTTGCTCCGCACCTTGCGCGATGAAATCGGTGAGCCCTGTATTGAAGACTTGCCCATCGACTTCACAGCCGTTGCCGTGGATCTGCTCCGGCAGCGCGAAGTCTGGTTGCGGCAAGGAGATATGTGGGATGCCATTCGCGCCTCCATTGCGATTCCCGGTATCTTCACCCCGATCACCATCAACCAGATGGAATTGGTGGACGGTGGGCTTCTGGCTCCACTGCCGATTGCCGCAACGCGTATGGCTGGGCCGCATCGGGTGATTGCCGTGGACATTCACGCAGCACCCCGCGATCAGCGTGAAGAACAGGCTGCAGAAGCAGGGCGTGAACAAACCCAGCGCCAGAGCAATGTCGTCCTGCGCTGGCTGGGGATGCAACAAACCGAAACGCTGCCTGACAACAAACTCGGGCTGATGGAAGTGATGTCGCGTGCGCTGGATACCATGCAAGCGCGTATTTCCCGCGTTCAACTGGCCATGCAGCCACCTGAACTGCTCATTCGCATCCCACGGGATGCCTGCCAGTTTTATGAATTCTGGCGGGCTTCTGAACTGATCGATATTGGTCGCCGTGAAGCAGAAAAAGCCATTACCGAAGCCGCACTTTAGGCTTGCATCCGAATACAAACCCATTGGTAGCAAAGTCGTTGCACCCACTTCTGCCAACACGAATGCATCGCAGCAAACACCGCTGAGTGAACCGCAGCAACAGGCAACTTTTTCAGAATCCTCTGGCTATGTTAGCGTTACTGATTTCTTGCATACCTTTGGAGCCACGATGTCCCAGTTATCCAGTGTTTGGCTGCTTGCCAGCCTCGCTATGCTCGGTAGTGCCAACGCACAAACACCCGATCATGACCCGCATGCCTGGCTGGAAGATGTAAGTGGTGCCAAATCACTGGACTGGGTGAAAGCACGCAATACCAAGGCGGAAGCCACTATTGCCAGCAGCGCTGACTTCAAATCGCTGGAAGCGCAGATTCGTGCGGTACTCGATTCCGACGCCAAGATTCCCGGCGTGCAGAAGATCGGTGATCACTACTACAACTTCTGGAAAGACAAGCAGCACGAGCGCGGCATTTGGCGACGCACCACCCTGGCCGAATACCGCAAACCCGAACCAACATGGGAAACCGTACTGGATCTCGACGCGCTGAACAAAGCCGAAGGCGCCAAATGGGTCTGGCATGGTGCCAATTGCCTGCGCCCGAAATACGAGCGCTGCCTGATTGCACTCTCGCCCGGTGGCTCCGACGCTGACGTGACCCGCGAATTCGACCTGACCACCAAGCAATTCGTGCAGGACGGTTTCTTCCGCCCCGAGGCCAAGGGTGGGCTGGGCTGGATCGACGAAAACACCGTGTATGTCTATACCGATTTCGGTGCCGGTTCACTGACCAGTTCAGGCTATCCGCGCGTGGTCAAGGAATGGAAGCGCGGCACCCCACTGGTGTCCGCCAAGCTGGTTTACGAAGGCAAGCCGGATGACATGTATATCGCGGCGATGCACGACGACACCCCCGGCTATGCCCGCGATTTTGTCAGCCGCACGCTGGCGTTCTACAACGATGAACTCTATCTGCGCGGCCAAGACGGCACGCTGACCAAAATTGATGCGCCCAACTCCGCGCAAAAGAATGTCCACAAGGAATGGCTGTTACTGGAACTGCGTGAACCCTATGCCGCCGATGGCAACACCTGGAAAGCCGGTTCGCTGATTGTCATTCGCTTCGACGACTTTATGGCGGGAAAGCGTGATTTCACCGCTCTCTTTGAACCTGACGACCACGCTGCGCTGGCAGGTTACACCTGGACGAAAGATCACCTGATTCTCAATGTGATGGAAGACGTGAAAAACCGCCTGTTCGTGCTCACACCGGGCAAGGATGGCTGGGTGAAGTCCGACTTCGTGGGCGCACCTGTCATCGGTACAACCGGCATCGGCGCTGTGGATGCGGACGACAGCAACGCGGTATGGCTGACTTCAACCGACTTCGTCACCCCCACCACGCTGTCAATCGCCGAAGTAGGCCAACCACCGGAAGTACTGAAGTCCAACCCGGTGTTCTTCGACGGCAGCCGAAACGTCATTGAGCAACACTTCGCCACCTCGAAGGATGGCACCAAGGTGCCGTACTTCCTTGTGCGCCCGAAGGATCTTGCATTCAACGGCAAGACACCCACCCTGTTGTACGGCTATGGCGGCTTCGAAATTTCACTGACACCCAGCTACTCCGGTGCCATCGGCAAGGGTTGGCTGGAGAAAGGCGGCGTGTACGTGCTGGCCAATATCCGTGGTGGCGGCGAATACGGCCCGCGCTGGCATCAGGCCGCACTCAAGGCCAATCGTCACAAGGCGTATGAAGACTTTGCCGCAATCGCTGACGATCTGGTGGCGCGCAAGATCACCTCGCCCGCGCATCTGGGCACCATGGGCGGCAGCAACGGCGGCCTGCTGATGGGCAACATGCTCACCCAGTACCCAGAAAAGTTCGGTGCCATCGTGGTGCAGGTGCCGCTGCTGGACATGAAGCGTTACAGCCATCTGCTGGCCGGCGCCTCATGGATGGCCGAATACGGCAACCCCGATACCGACGACTGGAGCTTCATCCAGACCTTCTCGCCATATCACCTGTTCGACGCGACAAAATCCTACCCGGCCACACTGTTCACCACTTCAACCAAGGATGACCGCGTGCACCCCGCGCACGCACGCAAGATGATGGCGAAAATGGAAGCCGCTGGTAAGAACGTGCACTACTACGAGAACATCGAAGGCGGGCACGGCGGCGCAGCCAACAACGCACAAGCGGCGCACATGAGTGCTTTGGCCTATACCTTCTTGTGGAACCAACTCAGCGCGCCACAAGATGAAGCAGCCACGAAACCTGCACGTCAACGCAGCCGCAACAGTTCAACAGGTTCACGCCTGTAATCCGTCCCTGTTCTGCGCTGCCTGGCGGCGCAGAACACACACAGGCTCCATTATCTGCGTTGCAAATCCGCACTGGAGACCCCATCCATGAAAGCGTTTCTTCTGATCAGCAGCCTCATCATCATGACGTCAACCGCGCACGCACAAACCCCGCCCACCGCCACAAAAAAACCGCATCTTGTGACTGCCCCACATGGTGCACAACGGCAGGATGAGTATTACTGGCTGCGTGATGATGCGCGTAAAAACCCAGAGATGCTGGCGTATCTGAATGCTGAAAATGCCTATGCCGACGCCATGCTGGCGCCACTGAAGCAGGTACAGGACAGCCTGTATGAAGAAATCGTCGGGCGTATCCAGCAAGACGATGCCAGCGTTCCCGTTCGTGAACGTGGCTGGTGGTATTACAGCCGCTTTGAAACCGGCAAGGACTACCCCATCCATGCCCGCCGCAAAGATGCACCCCACATCAATGCCAGCAGCATTCTGGCGGCTAATGCCAAGGGTGATTTTGCCGGTGAAGACATTTTGCTTGACGTCAACGCACGCGCTGAAGGCAAGGACTATTACAGCGTAGGCGACTTTGAAGTCAGCCAGGACAACCGCCTGCTGGCTTGGGCCGATGACACCAATGGCCGCCGCCAGTACACCGTGCGTTTTCGCAATCTGGAAACGGGTGAAACCTATCCTGAAACCCTGACCGGCGTTTCACCCAACCTCGTCTGGGCGGACGATAACAACACCTTGCTGTATGTCGAAAACGACCCCGACACCTTGCTCACCGTTCGGGTGAAAAAGCATGTTCTGGGTACCGACCCCAGCACTGACCCCGTGCTATACGAAGAAACCGATGACAGTTTCTATATGGGGATTGGCCGCACACGTGACGACCGCTACATCATGATTCAACTCAGCAGCACGCTGTCGAGTGAAGTGCTGCACACCCCAGCCGATAACCCGCATCACTTCACGGTGTTGGCTCCGCGTACACATGAAGTGGAATACGATGCCGATCACTATGCAGGCCGCTGGGTAATTCGAACCAATGCCGATGGTGCAAAGAATTTCAAACTGGTCACCGCCGCTGATGACAGCACCTCACGTCAGCAGTGGCAGGATTGGGTGGCACACCGTGATGACGTGCTGATTGAAGGTGTTGAACTGTTTGCCGATTTCACCGCCATTGCCGAGCGCAGCGGTGGTTTGGAGCGCGTACGCTTGATCACCGCTGATGGTCACGAGCGTTTTGTGCAGGCCGATGAATCGGCTTATTCGATGGGGTTGGCTGCCAATAGCGAAGCACACACCGATTGGCTGCGTTACAGCTATACCTCGATGACAACCCCTGCCACCACTTATGCGCTGAACATCAAAACCGGTGAGCGCTTGCTCCTGAAACGCCAACCGGTACTAGGTGGCTATGACCCCGCCAACTACGTCACCGAACGCTTGTGGGCACCGGCGCGGGATGGCAGCAAAATCCCCGTTTCCATTGTCTATAAAAAAGGTTTCGCCAAAGACGGCAAAGCCGCTTTGCTGCAATACGGCTACGGCAGTTATGGGCTGTCAATGGACCCCAGTTTCTCTGTCACCACCGTCAGCCTGCTCGATCGCGGCATGGCCTACGCCATTGCGCATATTCGTGGCGGGCAAGAAATGGGCCGCGACTGGTACGACAACGGCAAAATGTTGAACAAGAAAAACAGCTTCACCGATTTCATTGACGTGACGGATTTCTTGGTCAAAGAAGGGTATGCCGCCGCCGACCGTGTTGCTGCATTTGGTGGCAGTGCCGGGGGCTTGTTGATGGGCGCAATTTCCAACATGGCGCCGGAAAAATACCGCGTGATCTTGTCACAGGTGCCGTTTGTGGATGTCACCACCACGATGCTGGATGCCAGCATTCCATTGACGACCAACGAATACGACCAATGGGGCAACCCAGAGGAAAAGCGTTATTACGACTACATCGTGACGTATTCGCCATACGACAACCTGGAGAAGAAAGCGTATCCCGCGATGTTCATTGGGACCGGTTTGTGGGATTCGCAAGTGCAATACTGGGAACCTGCAAAATATGTCGCCCGCTTGCGCGATTTGAATACATCGCAATACCCCGTGGTTTTCCGTACCAATATGGAAGCAGGGCATGGCGGTAAGTCTGGGCGTTTCCGCCGTTACCGCGAACAGGCAGAAATGTATTCATTCATGCTAGAACAACTGGGTGTGGCGAAGTAAGGCAATGTTTAACGCGATATGAGCCGTCATCTCTGGGCTGCACTGGCATGGATCAGTCTTGTGCTTGGCATCATCGGTGCCATCTTGCCGGTCATGCCAACCGTCCCTTTCATCATCGTATCCGCCTATGCTGCCTCACGCGGTTCCAAGCGTTTGCGAAGCTGGCTGACAGCCCATCCGAAGTTCAGCCAGCCGATTCTCGACTGGGAGCAGCATGGCACGGTCACCCGCCGTACCAAATGGGTTTCCACCCTGATGATGACGGGTTCAACCATCGGTATGATTTTCACCACGTCAAGATGGTGGATCCCCGTTGTGGCCGGTAGCATCATGGCACTGACTGCCATTTGGCTATGGCTGCGCCCCGAGCCACAACCATGCACCCACAAGTGATACTGCACCCATGAACAAACGACTGCTTGTTGCACTTTTTTTTGTTGTCGCACTCACCAGTTGCGGTAACAAAGGCCCGTTAGTGCTTCCCAAGAAACCGCAACCTGCTGCAACAGAACAACCTCCGCCGCCGATGGACTCGGCTGACCCACAACCGTTGTCGCAATAATGTTGCGCTTCAGCAAAATGCACGGTGCCGGCAACGATTTTGTTGTGCTGGATCTGCGTGATGGCAGCCCACCACCTACCGCGGCACATTGCCAGCAGCTTGCGCACCGCCACTTTGGTGTTGGCTGCGACCAAATCCTGACCGTCGAGCCAGCGCAGCACGATGGCAGCGTGGCCCGTTACCGCATCTGGAATGCCGACGGCAGTACATCGGGACAATGCGGCAATGGTGCGCGTTGCATCGCTGCTTGGCTGGTTCGTGATGGCGCCGCACCGGCGGATGCCAGTTTCAGTATCGAAAGCCCAGTGGGTGTGCATCCTGTTCAACACGATGGCCAGGGCGGGTTCTGTATTGACATGGGCAGCCCGGATTTCAACCCCAGCGCTATTCCATTGCATGTGGATGCCATCCAGCCGCAGTACAGCGCACCATGCCACGCACACCAGATTCAGTTTGGTGCCGTTTCAATGGGCAACCCGCATGCGCTGATAGAAGTGGATGATTGCGAACGGGCTGATGTGGCCACGCTTGGACCATTGCTGCAGCGCTGTGGGCTGTTCCCAGATTCCGCGAATATCGGGTTTGCGCAGGTTCTTTCACCCACCGCCATTCGTTTGCGCGTGTTCGAGCGTGGTGCAGGTGAAACCTTGGCCTGCGGCAGCGGCGCTTGTGCAGCCGTGGCTATCTTGACCCGCTGGGGCAAACTGGAAAGCAATAGCAAGGTTGCAGTCCACCTGCCAGGCGGCACTTTGCACCTTCGTTATGACACCACGGCTGAGCGTCTTTTCATGTGTGGACCAGCCACTTTTGTATTTGAGGGAGTTTTATCGTGACCATGGATTTCAACGACAGTACCGAGAAACTGACCGCACCTGAAGTGGCGGTCTGGTTACGCCGCCACCCCACATTTCTGCAGCAATTTCCTGATCTCGCCTTGACCTTGGTTGTGCCACGCGACAGCGGTCCTGCGGCATCGCTTGCAAGCTATCAGCTTGAAATCCTGCGCGAAAAAAACCGCGAGCTTTCCAAGCGCCTGCATGACCTCTTCACCAACGCGCAGGAAAACGAACGGCTTGCCGTGCGCACGCATCAATTGACACTGGCATTGATGAAGCAGACCAATGCCGCTGATACCCTGCGCGCCATGATGGCTTCATTGGCAGAGGATTTTCAGGGTGACTTGATTCGCATCGTGGGGTTCTCGCCCGTGGAGGGCTTGGCCGATACCGACTGGTTCCAGTATCTTTCCAGCGACAGCCCGCAACTCACGCATTTCCGTGACGTGCTCAGTACCGGCGAACCCGTTTGCGGCCGCCTGCATCCCGACAAACATGCCCTGCTGTATGGCCTGCGTGCCGAGGATGTGGAAAGCACTGCGCTGCTGGTACTGCCCGGCACTGGCTTGGTTGCTGTGGGCAGCCGTGACCCCAACCGCTTCTTCCCCGGCATGGGAACCTTGTTCCTGCGCATGATGGGCGACGCACTTGCTGCGGCACTCAAACGCTTTGTCTGATGTCTGCGATCACCGACTTTCTTGCTTATCTTCGCGTTGAGCAGCAAAGCTCGGTACACACGCTGGACGCCTACCAGCGTGACCTGGCGGCATTTTCCGCCTGGCTAGGCGAACGTGACATCCTGCATCTGCACGCCGAGGATCTCCGCGCTTTCATTGCCGCTGAGCATCGGCGCGGCTTGTCTGCCAAGTCATTGCAGCGCCGCCTCTCCGCCTGCCGCAGCCTGTATCGCTGGTTACTGAAGCAAGGCCGCCTCTCGTCCGACCCCTGTGCTGGTGTACGTGCGCCCAAAGCGCCACGCAAACTGCCGCAAGTGCTGGATGTGGATGAAGCCGTGCAATTGGTGGAGCTACCGACGGATGCACCGCTTGGCCTGCGTGATCGCGCCCTGCTGGAGCTGTTCTATTCCTCCGGGTTGCGGCTTTCTGAAGTCTGCGCCCTGCGCTGGTGTGATCTGGACTTTGAACAAGGTCTGGTCAGCGTTCTGGGAAAAGGCAACAAACAACGCATCGTGCCTGTGGGCTCGCATGCCCGTGCTGCACTTCAGGCATGGCGGCAGCAAACCCAAGCCACAGCAGATGCATTTGTGTTTCCAGGTCGCGCTGGACGGCAGATCAGCGCCCGTGCCATTCAATTACGCATGAAGCAGCTCGCCAGCCGACAGGGCGTGTTCAAGCGTATTCATCCGCATCTCTTGCGGCATAGTTTCGCCAGCCATGTTCTGGAATCTTCTGGTGACCTGCGTGGCGTGCAAGAACTGCTTGGACATGCCGACATCGCTACAACGCAAATCTATACACATCTTGATTTTCAACACTTATCGAGGGTGTACGACAGCGCTCACCCGCGTGCAAAACGCAAATCCTGATACTCCGCGTACGCTGGCTCTGCCATACTCGCGGGAGATCAACCGGATCATCTGCATGCCGGACTTCATCGCAGCAACGACATCGAAAGCGGGCGAGGCCTAACGTATGTTGCCAGGCTGGGCGCTGTTGCTCGTTTCCGCAAGTTATGCCGCCTTATTGTTTTTGGTGGCATGGCTGGGGGATCGCTTTCCACTCTACCCGCAGCATCGGCGCCTGCGACCGGTGGTCTATAGCTTGGCACTGGCGGTCTATTGCTCGTCATGGACATTTTATGGCGCCGTGGGGACCGCCGCGAAACAAGGCTGGGGCTATTTGCCGATCTATCTTGGCCCGCTGCTCTTTTTGATTTTTGGTTGGCGCATCCTGGAACGCCTAGCGTTGATTGCGCAATCACAAAACACCGTTTCCATTGCTGACTTTCTTGGTGCGCGTTATGGGCGCTCTCAGCAAGTCGCTGCACTGGTTGCGATCATTGCGCTGACCGCCGCCATTCCATATTTGGCATTGCAATTCAAAGCCGTGGCCATCAGCCTTGATGTGCTCGCTGGGCGCTCGGCACAAGCGCCAATCTGGAGTGACCCTGCACTGTATATCGCCGCCGTCATGGCGCTTTTTGCCATTTTGTTCGGCACCCGCCAGGTGGATGCAACCGAGCATCGTCCCGGATTGATGCTGGCCATTGCCCTGGAATCTCTGGTGAAACTGGTAGCACTGGTGGCGATTGGCCTTTTCGCCATGCTCTGGCTGGATGATCGCAACATTCCGTTAGTACCCGCCACGCAAGCCCTGATGGAACGCGCACCACCCGTTGGTTTTGTTGCACAAACCTTGCTCGCCTTTGCCGCCATTATTTGTCTGCCACGGCAGTTTCATGTGGGTGTGGTGGAATGTGCCGATGTTTCAGATATCCGTCGCGCACGCTGGTTATTTGGTGGCTATTTATTGCTGATCAGTGCAATGGTGCTGCCGATTGCAGTGGCTGGCGTCAGCCTTTTTGGCGGCAGTGGCAACGTAACTGCCGACAGCTTCGTCTTGGCATTACCGCAATCCAGTGGGCATAACAGTTTGGCATTGCTGGCCTATATCGGTGGGTTTTCAGCGGCCACCGGCATGATGATTGTGGCCAGTGTTGCCTTGGCCACCATGTTGAGTAATGACCTTGCTATGCCCCTGCTGCTGCGGCATGGTCTGGTGGGTGACAACGTCGCATCCACCGTGCTGTGGATTCGCCGCAGCGCCATTGTGCTTCTGGCAGCACTGGCTTGGGCGTATTACCGCGCCAGCGCCAGTGATACCGACCTTGCCTCCTATGGCTTGATGGCGTTTGCCGCGATGGCGCAGTTTGCCCCTGCATTGATTGGTGGCCTGTATTGGCGTGGCATCAGCCGACGCGGTGCGGAAGCCGGGATCAGCCTTGGGTTTTTACTCTGGAGCTACACACTGCTGCTGCCCACGCTGGCACAGTCGGGTTGGTTTGATGCAGCCTGGGTCGAACACGGCCCGTTTGGCCTGCATGCCTTGCGCCCGCAGCAATTATTGGGGCTGCCACACTGGGATGCCTTGACCCATGGCACCATCTGCTCGCTTCTGGCCAATACGGTTGCCATGATCGTGGTGTCGATGCGCTGGCGACCCAGTCTGGATGAACGCCTGCGTGCTGCCCCGTTCATGGATCCGTACGCCAAGCGCTTATCTCTTGTCGGTGGAGATTGGCCAAGTAATGTGCATCTGGGTGATTTACTGGCACTGGCCGAACGTATTGTTGGCGAACGCACAGCGCAGCGTGCTTTTGCAGAACATGCAGCGCGTCTTGGAAGCACGCTTGTGCTTTCTGCGGCAGCGGATCGGCAATGGATTCAATTTACCGAACGCCAACTGGCTGCAGCGCTTGGTGCAGCATCTGCGCGCTTGATTCTCACCAGCGCCCTGCGTGGCTCAGGCATGGAGGTGACCGAGGTTGTCAGTCTCTTGGATGAGGCGGGGCAGGAACTGCGTTTCAATCGCGAGATTCTTTCCAACACGCTGGAAAACATCGACCAAGGCGTCAGTGTGGTGGATCGCAATCTATGTTTAACAGCATGGAACCGTAGCTACCAGCGCCTGTTCAATTACCCGGATGGCATGCTGTCGGTTGGTCGCCCGATTGCTGACATGATTCGCTACAACATTGAACACGGCGAACTTGGGCAACTTGCTGCTGAAGAAATTGATGCGCAGATTGAAAAGCGCCTGAGCTACATGCGTGAAGGGTCACCGCATATTGGTGTGCGGGTGCGCCGCGACGGAAAAGTGATTGAACTGCGTGGCCAGGCGCTGCCGGGCGGCGGCTATGCCACAAGCTATAGCGATGTCACTGAACATGTGCACGCACAGAACAAACTCCGCGAAATGAATGAAACGCTGGAAATGCGGGTGACAGAGCGCACGCGCGAAGCCGAGGCGGCACAGGAATCTCGCGCACGCTTTCTCACAGCAATCAGCCACGATGTCTTGCAGCCACTCAATGCAGCCCGGCTCTTTGCATCCGCATTGCGTGAATCGGATGACCCCGTACAACAGAAGCATCTGGCCGAGCGCGTGGATGCGTCCCTGCGTGCCGCCGAGGAACTTCTGGATGGCTTGCTGGATGTTTCCCGATTGGATGCCGGGGTACTGACACCGTCATTACGCGACTTTGATGTCAGCCAGCTTGTCCGCGAACTGGCCGCGCAAGTCGTCCCCATGTCTGCAGCGCGCAACATCCCGGTGCGTGTGTACGCGCCACCCTTGGTGGTTCGCAGTGACCGTCGCTTGCTGCGCCGTGTTTTGCAAAACTTTCTGACCAATGCCTTGCGTTATACGCAACAAGGCCGCGTGGTCTTTGCCGCACGCAAACGTGGCGACCACATCATCGTGCAGATCTGGGATACCGGCCCGGGGATTCCTGAGCACCATATGCGGCAGATCTACGATGAGTTCCATCGTTACGAACACCCCTTCAACTGGGATGGACGCGGCATGGGGCTTGGGTTATCCATCTGCCAGCGAATCGCCCGTCTGCTGAACCACCCAATGGATGCCCAATCAACCGTTGGTAAAGGCTCGGTGTTTTCCATCTCCGTACCATGCGGCGGCGTTGATCCACTGTTGATCAGCCCCGCACCTACCACTGCCGACCTTGGACTGCATGGGCTACGTGTTCTTTGTGTCGATAACGACCCGGAAATTCTTGCCGGGATGCGTGCCCTTCTGGGGCGTTGGAATGCCAGTGTTCTTTGTGCCGATACGGTTGATGCGGCGCTGGCACTTGCTGCACAACAGCCCGATGTCCTGCTGGTGGACTACCATCTGCACGACCGCCTGGATGGTCTTGCAATGCTCACCGCATTGCGTGAAATCTGCCCGCATGCGCCTGGTGCATTACTCACCGCCGATGGCAGTGAAGCGTTGCGGCTTTCCGCCCGTGCGCAAGGCTATCGCGTACTGACCAAACCGGTTAAACCCGCATCGCTGCGTGCGTTTCTTGCAGCCACACGCGAATAAACATCACTTCATTCCACATCACCTGCGGGTGCAACAGCGCTTTCCGGATCAACCAGTAGTTTGCCCGCCAGCAATACCGCCTGCGTGCGGTTGTTCGCCCCCAACTTGCGCAGAATCGCCGTCATATGCGCCTTGATGGTGGCCTCTGACACACCTAACTCATAACCAATCTGCTTATTCAGCAACCCCGCGCCCAGCATTTGCAGCACTCGAAATTGCTGCGGTGTCAGTTCACGAATACGCGATGCAATGACGCGCTCATCCTCACTCATCGGGGCGGCAGTCAAAGCTGCCTCCGGCACCCAACGCTCGCCATCAAGAACTTGTTGCAAGGCCAGCGCCAGTGCCGAAGCATCCGATGACTTGGGGATGAACCCCATCGCACCATGCTCCAATGCGCGCCGCATCACCTCGGGTTCTTCGCGTGCAGACACAATGCTGATGGGCAGTTGCGGGTGGGTTGCCCGCAAATGCACCAGTGCTGAAAACCCCTGCACGCCAGGCATGTTCAAATCCAGCAACAGCAAATCCGCATCTGGCTCTGCATCCACCATGGCATACAGCGCACTGGCATTTTCCGCCTCATGGACTTGTGCCTGTGGCAGCAAGCGCATGACCACGCCACGCAACGCCTCACGAAACAACGGGTGATCATCGGCAATGAGTATCGTGGCCATCCTGCACCTGTGCGGGCAAACGTGTGCCGCACACGGCGGCACACCTGCCTGTCTTAACCTTGTCGTCGGTTATTGACCAAGGACTCAACCACCGATGGATCAGCCAAGGTGGTGGTGTCGCCCAGTTTGTCGGGTTCGTTCTCGGCAATCTTGCGCAAAATACGGCGCATGATTTTCCCGCTGCGGGTTTTCGGTAAACCGGGTGCCCATTGCAGGAAATCAGGTGTTGCAATCGGACCGATTTCCTTGCGCACCCATGCAACCAGTTCTTTGCGCAGCTCTTCGCTTTCCTGTTCGCCCGCCGCCAGCGTCACATAGGCATAAATGCCCTGTCCCTTCAGATCATGCGGGAAACCAACCACTGCCGCTTCTGCAACCTTAGGATGCAAGACCAATGCACTTTCCACTTCCACCGTACCAATACGGTGACCGGACACATTGATCACATCATCCACGCGGCCGGTGATCCAATAGTCTCCGTCTTCATCACGACGGGCACCATCACCGGTGAAATACATTCCCGGATACGTTTTGAAATAGGTGTCAATAAAACGCTCGTGATCGCCATAAACCGAGCGCATTTGTCCAGGCCAAGAATCAAGCAAAACCAGGTTGCCTTCGGTTGCGCCTTCCAGGAAATGACCTTCCGCATCAACAAGTGCGGCCTTCACCCCGGGCAATGGTTTGGTCGCCGAACCGGGTTTCATATCCACCGCCGCTGGCACCGGGCTGATCAAAATGCCACCAGTTTCGGTTTGCCACCAGGTATCCACCACCGGGCAACGGCCTTCACCGACCACATCGTAATACCAGCGCCATGCTTCCGGATTGATCGGTTCACCCACACTACCCAGCAAACGCAGTGACTTGCGCGATGACGACTGCACATAGCTATCACCTTCACGCATCAAGGCACGAATGGCGGTGGGTGCGGTATAGAACACGCTGACCTGATGCTTGTCGATCACGTCCCAGAAACGCGAGAAACTGGGGTAATTGGGCACGCCTTCAAACATCACTTCCGTGCAGCCATTGGCCAGCGGGCCATACACGATATAGCTATGCCCGGTGACCCAGCCCACGTCGGCAGTACACCAGAACACATCATCCGATTTGAGATCAAAAATACGTTCGTGGGTATACGCTGCCCAAACCAGATAACCACCGGTGGTATGCAAGACCCCTTTGGGTTTGCCGGTACTGCCAGAGGTATAAAGAATGAACAGCGGGTCTTCTGCATTCATGCGCTCGGGCTCGCAGGTCACAGGCTGGCTATCCACCACAGCATCCAACCAGCGATCACGCGGCATCTGCATATCCACCGCACCGCCGGTATGGCGCACCACCAGCACGGTTTCCACGCTGTTGGTTCCCGGCAACTTCAGTGCCGCATCAACATTGGCTTTCAATGCCACCTTGCGCCCACCGCGCAACCCTTCATCGGCAGTGATGATGAGTTTGCTGGTGCAGTCGGCAACACGGTCCGCAATGGAGTTCGGTGCAAACCCGCCAAAAACCACCATATGCACAGCGCCAATACGCGCACAGGCCAGCATGGCAATGGCGGCTTCTGGAATCATTGGCAAGTAAATCGTGACCCGATCACCTTTTTGGATTCCCAGATTGCGCAACGCATTGGCTAACTGACAGACGCGCGCATGCAGCTCACGGTAGGTAATTTTTTGTACCGGTGAATCCGGGCTGTCTGGCTCAAAAATCAGCGCTACCTTGTCGCCGTTATGCTCAAGATGCCGATCAAGACAGTTGACGCTGGCATTCAATTCGCCATCAGCAAACCAGCGAATACGGAAGTCATCCAAGGCATAGCTCACATCCTTGGCCTGACGCGGCGGTGTGTACCACTGCAAACGCTTCGCCATCGCCAACCAGAACGCTTCGCTATCGTTCTGTTCGGCAGAAAATTCCTGGGCATACGCCGCTTGGTCAACATTGGCATTCGCAGCGAATGCTGCACTGGCTTGATAGATATCGCTCATCATTTGATCCCTATATCACCCTGTTGCAGGGTCCCCGATAATTAGTTTGCCGCATCTGCAGCCTGTCGTCGTGATAAACACTTTAGACGATGGTCGAATAAAACCCGATATTCGACTAATGGCGAATAGGCGCAAGCCGCAACTCCCCGCAAGCTCCACAGCGTGCAGGATTTTCTTGGGAGGGGAACAATGCGCACACGCAAACTTCATGCGCCATTGGCAATCGCAATAACGGCAGCCTTGATGCTGCCCGCAACATCTTTTGCGCAAACCGCAAAAGAAAAAGAACTGGAAACCCGGATTGCACAGCTGGAAGCTCAGGTGCAAGCCTTGCTGGCAATGCAGCAGCAAGCTGCTTCGCCAAAAACCCAAACGCAGTTAGACGCCATCGCGTCTGACAAGCCTGCAAAAATACAGTCCAGCCCCATTCTTGCCAGCGGCAATGCAGAAAGCCGTTTCAGTTTTGGTGGCTTCATCAAGGCCGATGCCATGCTGACCCAAACCAGCGATGGTGAGCTTGCCGATGGAAGTGCAGGGCGCATGTTTTACCTACCCAGCACAATTCCAGTAGGTGGCAGCAACGAGTCCAATGCCGATCTTGATTCACATGTGCAGTTTTCACGTTTCTGGTTTGCCAGTGACGGCGATGTCAAAGGACATAAAACACGCGCTTATCTTGAATTCGATTTGTTTGGCGGCGGCATGAACAACTTGGGCAATCAAGCCTCCACCAATACCCATGGCATCACCTTGCGACAGGCATATGTGAGCTGGGACAAATGGCTTGCCGGGCAGACCTGGTCCAACTTCCAGGATGTCAGTGCCTTGCCTGAGGCCGTTGATTTTGTTGGCCCAACAGAAGGAACTGTTTTCGTGCGGCAGGCACAGCTGCGCTACACCCAGGGGCCATGGTCATGGGCGCTGGAAAATCCACAGACAGTGGTTTCGCAATGGCGCACAACCGCCCGTACAGTCAGCGACGATGGCATTGTTCCCGACATCACGGTGCGCTGGACGCACAAGGGTGAATTCGGACATGTCAGCGTAGCAGGGCTCGCCCGCCAATTACGCCACGAAACCGCAGGCAGCACGGCAAGCAGCAACGGGTTCGGGTTAAGTCTTTCGGGGAAATACAACCTCGGCAAAAATGATGACATCCGCTACATGCTGACGGGCGGGCAGGGGATTGGCCGCTATGTTGCCTTTGCGCTTGGCGCGGACGGCACATTGGACGCAACCGCAGGTGCAATCGAAACCACAGGCGTATTGGCTGGTTATGTTGCATGGCGTCACGCTTTCAATCCGCAGTTGCGCGGCAGTCTGTTTTACTCGCGCGCGCAATTCGATAACGACACGGCTTGGACCGGCTTGGCGGTGACCCGCGCCGCACAGTCTTTTCACGCCAATCTGATTTATAGCCCGTTGCCAAAACTGGATATTGGTGCCGAGCTTATCTGGGGAAATCGTGAGCTGGAAAATGGCAGCGATGGAGATCTGCGCCGCATCCATACCAGCATCAAATACAGCTTCTAAGGGAGGACACCATGACTGATACACAAGACCCCGTGGTCGCACGGATCGAAGCCAATCCGGCGTATCAACAACTTAAACGCAAGCGCAATACTTTTGGCTGGTCACTCACCATTCTGATGTTGCTGGTCTATTACGGCTTTATTGGTTTGATCGCATTCGACAAAGAGTTTCTTGCTCAGCCGCTGGGTTCAGGTGTCACCACGCTGGGGATTCCCATCGCCTTTGGCGTCATCATTTTTACCATCGCCATCACCGGGCTGTATGTTCGCCGCGCCAATAGTGAATACGACCGGGTTACCGCTGAAATTCTTGAGGACGCCACCCGATGAATACTTCAATCATGAAAATGATGCTGTTGCTTTCCAGCGTATTGGTCAGCAATGTCGCATTGGCTGCCGGTGGTGACCTGGGACAGGTGGACAAGCAGCCAACCAACTGGGTGGCGATCAGCATGTTTGCGGTCTTTGTGCTTGCCACACTCTGGATCACCAAATGGGCAGCGGGTCGCACCCGTTCAGCGGCGGATTTCTATACCGCTGGCGGTGGCATCACTGGCTTCCAGAATGGGCTGGCGATTGCCGGTGACTATATGTCTGCGGCGTCCTTCCTCGGCATTTCTGCCATGGTGATGAGCAGCGGCTTTGACGGCATCATCTATTCGGTCGGGTTTCTGGTGGGCTGGCCAATCATCACCTTCCTGATGGCAGAACGCCTGCGTAACCTCGGTAAATTCACCTTTGCCGACGTGGCTGGTTACCGCTTCAACCAGGCTCCCATCCGTGCGTTTGCCGCCTCTGGCACTTTGGTTGTGGTGGCGTTTTATCTGATCGCACAGATGGTGGGGGCAGGCGCGCTCATCAAACTGCTCTTTGGTCTGGAATACTGGCTTGCCGTCGTTATCGTTGGTGTGTTGATGATGGTCTATGTGCTTTTTGGTGGCATGACCGCCACGACCTGGGTGCAGATCATCAAAGCCGTGCTGCTGCTGGCCGGCGTGACCTTCATGGCAATCATGGTCTTGGCACAGTTTGGCTTCAGCCCGGAAGCGCTGTTTGCCAAAGGCGTGGAGGTCAAGACACAAATCGCTACAGCCGTCGCAAAAACACCTGAGGAAACAGCGGGTGCTGCCGCCAAAGGATTGGCGATTATGGGGCCGGGGGGATTTATCAAAGACCCAATCTCAGCCATTTCGTTTGGTATGGCGCTGATGTTCGGCACCGCCGGTTTGCCGCATATTCTGATGCGCTTCTTCACTGTCCCCAATGCCAAGGAAGCCCGTAAGTCGGTGTTCTGGGCAACAACGTGGATTGGTTATTTCTATGTGCTGATCTTCATCATTGGTTTCGGTGCCATCACCTTGGTGTTGACCAATCCGGAAATGGCCGATGCCGGCACCATCAAGGGCGGCGCAGGTGCGGCCAATATGGCAGCGGTGTTGGTGGCGAAGATGGTCGGTGGCAATGTGTTCTTCGGCTTTATCTCGGCGGTGGCATTTGCCACCATCCTTGCGGTGGTTGCCGGACTGACCCTGTCGGGCGCATCGGCGGTCTCACACGACCTTTATGCCACCGTGCTGAAGAAAGGCAAGGCCGATAGTGCTTCGGAACTGAAAGTATCGCGGATCACCACACTGGCTTTGGGTGTCATCGCCGTGTTCTTGGGCATTGCCTTCGAAAAGCAGAACGTCGCCTTCATGGTGTCACTGGCATTTGCGATTGCAGCTTCGGCCAACTTCCCGGTATTGATCCTGTCATTGCTATGGAAAGATTGCACCACGCGTGGCGCGGTGATTGGCGGATTCCTTGGCCTGATTTCTTCAGTCGGGCTGACCTTGGTTTCTCCCTCGGTATGGGAAGCAACCTTGGGTAACCCAGAAGGTTCGGCATGGTTCCCCTATACCTCGCCTGCATTGTTCTCCATGGCGATCGCGTTTGCCGGTATCTGGTTGTTCTCGATCACCGACCGCAGCGCACAAGCCAATAAAGAACGTGCCGCATTCAAGGCGCAGCAGATTCGTGCTGAAACCGGATTGGGGGCATCAAAAGCCTCTGCACACTAAGCGTTCGTTTTCCCCACTCTCCCCCCGTCACAACATCCCCCTCGACCCGTATGGGCGAGGGGGATGTTGTATTTACGATAGATATCAATCGCTATGGCGACCTGCCGGCCAGCCATGCGCCTGCAAAGCCAACCAGCACAGCCCGACCGTGACGGCATCACCTAATGCGCTATGACGCTCCAACATAGGGACACCTAAGGTTTTGGCGATATGTGCAAAATCCAGATTCACAGGGGCGTGAGGGCGTTGCCGCTGCTGGTGTTTCGCCACCTCGTCGCCCAGATCAACCACCGCATTCGGTAATGCAAACCCGGTCAGCGCACGCGCATGCGGCGCCAGCATCGCAAGATCAAACGCAAGGTAATAACCCAGTACACGGCGGCTGCCCAACCAGTGCAAAAAATCATGCACCACCTCGGTAATTTGCTCACCCTGGCTGGCTTCTTCAGGGGTGATGCGATGATGGCGAATGGAGTCAATACCAAATGCCCGCGCCGTGTGAATACGACGCTCAAAACGCTCGGACAGGCAAACACAGCCATTCCGTACAGGCACAGCTGCCAAGCTGAGAATGTGATCTTTGTTCACATCCAACCCAGTGGTTTCCAAATCTAGGCTTACCCATTCGTGCTCGGGTGGCGGTTGCAACAAGCCCGCCCACCTGCCATCCCCATGCCGCCGCTTCAGCCACCAACGTGAAAGCGCCGACATACCTAAGCCTCCAGATGGAAAACAATGCGGAGATGCTGCTGAAATGCTTTCACTACACGCAAGGCATCACGCAGCAGTTCACGATCCATGCGCCGTAGGCGATCAGGATGCAGGTGGTTGTCTGGCACTCCTCCCGCATCAAGCGTGCCAAGCTGTGTATCCAAGCGAAGCCGCTGCAGAACCGCCAATGTTTGCGCTAGGTCATTTCCCAATGCGGTATCCAGCACACCGGCCTGCATCAATGCCTCGCAGCGCAGAAAGCTGTTGCGCTGCGTCATGCCATGCTTCAAAGCAAGACAGCGCAGACCATGCACAATCGGGAAAATCCCGCCACGCTTGATATCCAGACCTTCTTCGCTTTGCCGCAACTTGCCGAAAAATGACAGCGGCGCTTCAAACTGTATCGCCGCACGTGCCATGGCATGCAGAAGGCGCTCATCGCCACCTAAGTCCTGCATCTGGGTTTCCATCGCTGTAAACAGCGCAGCATTGCCTGCCACTGGTCGCGCATCCAGCGTAATCGACAACGCCATTGCTGCCTGTGCATCGTATTGCGTGCGCCAGCGATTTAAGCGTTCTCGCCATTGCCCGGTGGTCATTCGCCACTCCGGGTTTGACACCATCACGCCACCCGGACAAGGGGGATAACCCAGCGCATTCATCATTTCGCTGAAGCGTTGCATGCCTGCCACAAAGCTGCTCACGTCGGCGGCTTCGTCAATGATCAGCGCATTGTCTTGATCGGTTTTCAGCAACTGCTCGCGTCGCCCTTCGCTGCCCAACACCAGAAGACAGGCCTGCTGTTGTTGCTCTGGTGAAAGTAATAACTCATACAACCGCATCATGATGCGGCTATTCAATGCGCTCACCAATTCCATCAACACCGGCATGCGCGCCCCTTGTGCGTGCAAAGTACGCACCAATCGCGTCATGCCCTGCGCCGCTTCGGTGACGTCCGGCAATGTGCGGGCGCGCGAGAGCCGCAAGGTGATCAAATGGGAGTGACTGGCGTAATGCGCAAGTACCTCGGCCATGCCAAGCGTGCCAATGACCTTGTCTGCATCACGCACCGCCACCCGTTCAATACGCCGTTCCGCCATCGTGGCCAGTGCTTGCAGCAAAACATCGGTTGTTTGCTGCGCCACCAGCGGACGGCTGGCCAGTGGCCCAACCGCTGCGTCCAGTGACAAGCGCGCACTTGTTAATGCATCCAGCAAATCGGTGCGCGTGACCACGCCAGGTTCGGGATACAGTGGATCATCCACCAACAAGCAATCCACGCGCTCCTCGCGCAGCCGTGTACTGGCATCGGCAATACTGGTTGTTGCCGGCACATGCACGGCTGGCGCCAGTTGCGCTGCCCCAACCTGCGTCACCATCAGCTCGGCCAGTTCCGAATCACGCCCACGTTGCGCCAATTGCCCTTTAACCGCCAAACCCTCCTGAAACCAAGCGGCAAACGCAGGGTAATCGTGCAGAAGCTGGCGAAAAACCGCTGCTGGTATGAGAAAGCTGACAACATCGGTATCGGCGCGGTAGCTGTGCCGCGCCCGCCCGGCCATGACCGCCCAGGCACCGAAAATGTCACCACTGCCATAATCGGCAAAGCGCTGTTCATGCCCAGCTGTATCAAGATCGAAGGCATGAACCTCACCCTTGAATATCAACACCACATGGTCGGATGCGCTGCCAGCAGTGATGATGGTTTGTCCGCGTGGATAGAAGCCCATATCCACCCGTGCTGCCAAACGTGCCCGCCCTGCATCATCCAGCAGGTCAAAAGGGGAGTGACTGAGATCGAGTCCAGGCAAAACATCCGTCATCGTAAGTCCTCATCAGGCTCTGCAAGGCCATCATTTGTCTGCCGTCATCTTGCGCACAATAACGCAACACTGGCGCAGCGTATTGGCGATGGTGTCAGCAGTGCATCAAACGCGCTTGATCTTCATCAATGCCGCGCTTTTTTGCCGGTGAAATACTGCCAACATGGTTGAAATCATCGACGGCTGGCGTTGCATTGGCTGTGGCAAGGTGGATGCACCTCGCCCCTGTATTGGCGTGTGTACCGATAAACGTGTGCAACTGGTCCTGGCGGAGGATTACGCCGAAGCGGTCTATCGCGTCGAGCAGCTGGAAGAAGCACTGGCACTGATCGCCCGCATCACGCCCAAAGCCGACAAACTGGAAGCCTCGTGGCTGGCATTGCAGGCACGCGCAAAGCAATTGCTGGATGAAGCAAAGCCGCTTTACTGAACACGCCAACTTGAAGCTGGCCTTTCGCATCCCCAAATACAGGGTTCAACGGAGAATACGATGGACCCAAGCCAGAACCCCAGCGTGTTTCACGCAACCACAATCGTGTCAGTGCGTCGCAATGGTCAAGTCGTCATTGCTGGCGACGGCCAGGTCACACTTGGTCACACGGTGATGAAAGCCAACGCCCGCAAGGTGCGCCGTCTCGGCAAAAACGGGCATGTGCTGGCCGGTTTTGCCGGTGCCGCAGCAGATGCTTTCACCCTGTTCGAACTGTTTGAAGCCAAGCTGGAAAAGCACGGCCAGCTTGCCCGTGCCGCCGTGGAAATGGCCAAGGACTGGCGCACCGAACGCCGCTTCGGCAAGCTCGAAGCCCTGCTTGCAGTCGCCGATGCCGATACCTCACTGATCATTTCCGGTACTGGCGATGTGATTGAACCCGAAGACGGCCTGATCGCCATTGGTTCCGGCGGCATGTACGCGCTGTCCGCCGCACGCGCCCTGCTGGCACACAGCGAGATGGACGCCAAGGCCATTGCCACCGAGGCGCTGAAAATCGCCGGTGACATCTGCATCTACACCAACCAGAACATCGTGGTGGAAACACTGTAAGCAAACCACCTGTATAAAACGGGTCATCCCGGTAGGGGAGACCCATCAACAAAGCGAGTATCGGGGAACGACTTGATCGATCTCCCCTACCGGGATAGCTGCGACCCGATGACATCGCAGCTAAGGGACAACTGCAATGACCGACTCCTCCTCCATGACCCCACGCGAGATCGTTGCCGAACTCGACCGCCACATCATCGGCCAGCAGGCTGCCAAGCGCGCCGTGGCCATCGCTCTGCGCAATCGCTGGCGACGCGCCCAACTCGTCCCCGAGCTGCGCAACGAAGTGATGCCGAAAAATATCCTGATGATCGGCCCCACCGGCGTGGGCAAAACCGAAATCGCACGGCGTCTGGCCAGCCTCGCCAACGCACCGTTTGTGAAAGTGGAAGCTACGCGCTTCACCGAAGTGGGCTATGTGGGCAAAGACGTGGAACAGATCATCCGCGACCTCGCCGATACCGCCGTCAAAATGTACCGTGCGCAAGCGCGTACCAAGGTGCGCACGCAAGCGGAAGAACGCGCCGAAGACCGCATTCTCGACGCCCTGCTACCGCGTCGCGAAACGCCCGCCGGTTTCGGCTTCCACCCCGAAGGCACCACCACCGTGGACATCGGTGCCGAACCGTCTTCGCAGGAGTCTTCCACCCGCCAGAAGCTGCGCAAGCAACTGCGTGCGGGCGAGCTGGACGAACGCGAAATCGAACTCGATCTCAGCATGAACATCGGCGTGGACATCATGGCGCCGCCCGGTATGGAAGAAATGGGCCAACAGCTGCGGCAGATGTTTTCACAGATTTCCGGCAGTAAAACCCACAAGAAAGCGATGGCGATTAAAACCGCACGCCCGCTGTTGATCGAGGAAGAAGCCGGCAAGCTCATCAACGAAGATGACGTGCGCGAAGACGCCATCGATGCCTGCGAACAGCACGGCATCGTGTTCATTGACGAAATCGACAAAGTCGCCAAGCGTAGTGAAGGCATGGGTGCGGATGTGTCGCGCGAAGGCGTGCAGCGCGATCTGCTGCCACTGGTGGAAGGCAGCACCGTGTCCACCAAATACGGCGCAGTGAAAACCGACCATATTCTGTTCATCGCCAGCGGCGCGTTTCATCTGGCCAAACCGTCGGATCTCATCCCGGAAATGCAGGGCCGTTTCCCGATCCGTGTGGAACTGACCGCGTTGGGCAAAGACGATTTTGTACGCATCCTGACCGAGCCCAAGGCCGCGCTGACCAAGCAATACGTCGAGCTGATGGCCACCGAAAGCCTGCAGCTGCAGTTTGCCGACGATGCCATCGAGCGCCTCGCCGAAATCGCCGCGCATGTGAACGAACGCCAGGAAAATATCGGCGCCCGCCGCCTGCACACCGTGCTGGAACGCCTGCTGGAAACCCTGAGCTTCGACGCACCGGACAAGGGCGGCAACGTCGTTATCGACCGCGCCTACGTGGACAGCCACCTTGGCGAACTGGCACAAGACCCAGATTTGAGCCGTTACATTTTGTAACGTCCTTGTCTTTCCCCTCTCCCCGCCTACCGCAGCGCACCTCTCTTTACCCTTCTCCCCGCAAGCGGGGAGAAGGTGCCCGAAGGGCGGATGAGGGGCAAACGAAACCGCAACATCAACCGTTCAAACTATACGTCCCATGCATCGCCGCTTCCGCCAGCACATGCCCATGCATCGCACGGAAGACATCCGCAGCCGTAAAGACCGTGGGTAGATCAAGCGCATCCACATCCAGCGCGAAAACACGGAAAAAATACCGATGCATGCGCAAATCATGCGCCGGCGGATAAGGGCCGTCATAACCAAAATACTGACCACCCATCGTCGCATCACCGGCAAACCAATGCGTGTAATCATTGATGCCCCGAATGCCACCAGCATCTTCACCCGCTGGCTTGCCACCAAGGGTAAAGCCATTGCTGCAACTCCCAGCAGCAATGTCCCGCACCGTGGCAGGCACATTCGCCACCACCCAATGCACAAACTCACCCCGCGGATGATCCACAGGAATCGGCGTGCTGCTATCTGCCACCAGTGCAGGATTGGTGGGCACATCCACGTCAATGCACAGCACTGCAAATGACCGCGTTCCATCAGGAACATCGTGCCATGCCAGATGTGGATTCTTGTTACCGCCAAACCCCTGCTCACCATCACGTGAACCGGCGGCAAATTCTGCTGGAATGGGCTGTCTGTCACCAAAACTTGTGCTGTCGATACGCATAAAGTCTCCTGCTCGTCTGAGTTTTTCCCTGCGCCACTAACGCACACGTGGCACAGATATCACCGATACAACAGTCTAACTGCCTTGCGCCGCTTTCGGGTCGGCTATGCCTGATCCATCGCCTGCTGCACCTGTTCGCGTGCCGCCTGTGCAATATCACGCCGCCCTGAATAATGCGCAGGCTGGATGGGTTGCAGGAAACAAACCCGCACCGGGCGCGTCGGTTCACCCAAGATTCTCAGTAAATTGCCAACGAAACTTTCGCGTGCGGCAAAAGCAATGATCGACTGCGCTTCACACCTCCGGCCATAACACAGCGCCACCGGCTGAACCGGCGCACCGGCTTCTACTGCCGCCGTGAAAATACGCGCATGAAATGCACCAAGCGCCTGCCCGTCACGGGTGCCACCTTCTGGAAATGCCGCAACCGCACGACCTTCTCGCAACCGCTGTGCCATCTCAAGTACGACATGCCCCAGCGAATCACCATTCCCGCGCTGCAGAAAAATCGTTTCCGCCTGTGCCACCACCCAGCCCAATACCGGCCAGCCACGGATTTCCGACTTCGCAATGAAGCCCATCATGTGCTGCGAGAGCAAAACCATGATGTCGATCCAACTGACATGATTGGCAACAAACATCGTGCCACCAGGAAGTGGGGTGCCTTCGCGCTGCAAACGCATTCCGAAAATGCGCAACAACCCTGTGGCATACCAGCGGATGGCGCCGTGCGACAGCGACCCGCCACGCCCGAGCGCAATCAGCAGCAACACAACAGGCAGATCAATAAATGCATGCCATGCCAAGAGGGGCAGGCGATACCCATAACGCAGCACACGCGCCAGCGGTGTTGCAGAAGAAGCTGTCGTACTCATGGTGCAGCAACAATGTGGGGCTGGGTTGGGGGAGAAAACGAGGGATGGATATTATCCACCGGGTGGCGACGCATCAGGCAATACCGCCAAGGTAATCCGGCTGATGCACACAAGCTGACCCGCCTCGTCTTCAATCTGAATTTCCCAGACATGGGTACTGCGACCCAGATGCAAGGGCCGGGTGGTTCCAGTCACGGTACCGTGACGTACAGCACGCAAGTGATTGGCATTGATTTCAACACCAACCACCGCTCGACCGCCCGCCATCAGAACACCAGCACTACTGCCCAATGTCTCAGCCAAAGCGACAGATGCACCGCCATGTAACAGGCCATAGGGTTGATGGGTTCGGGCATCCACCGGCATCGTGCCGCGCAAGTAGTCGGCACCCAGTTCGGTGAACTGGATGCCCAACGCCTCCATCAATGTTCCATGGGAACGCGCATTCAAGGCGTCAATCGTGACGCCTTCCGGCCATGAAAACGCTTTGTACGGCAATGCCATTAACCGATGCGGAACACACCCGGGCGCCATGTGCGGGCATAGCCACCACGGATATTGCCGCCAGCGCGGGCATAACCACTGCTGTTGCCAAAACCGACACCAAAGTCACGATCACGGCGTGTATGCATGCGCTCAACCAGTTCTTCACGGCGACCATCCAGCCAGTCGGCGCGGCCAAGGGTGCTCAGATCAACACCACGCTGCGCCGCTTCACGGGCACGGAAGTCGCAGAAATCATCGTAAGCATCCAATTCGTGCGACAACTCCCGCACCGACAACTCGATCATCACCGCATCATCCAAGAAACCCAATACCGCAACGTCATCCGGGATCATGTCGTCTGGGTCGGCAAAATATGCCAAGGCTGACAGCACGCGCTTCTTGTCATCTTCCGACATCGCCCACGCTTCATCACGCACCATGGCGATCATGTCGTCCAGACGCAGCAAACGCTGGCGAATGAAATCAGGCAAGGTTGTTTTTTGTGCGTCTTCCAGCAATTCAACGGCAGCAGCAATCACTTCGTCTGCACTTTTGCCTTCCATTGCTTTGCGGGAACGCTCTGCCGCCGCCTGAAAATGAGCAAGATCCTGATCGTTAAGTTCAAAATTCAAAGTAATCGACATACTGGAAGCTCCGAGATGCTGAAATGGACGCATTAAAGCTCACCAGCCTAGGGCGCAAGAGCGGGTACGTCAATCCAACGCTTGACCTAATTCCACGTCTTTTGTGTTGAAAGGCTCATAAAATTGGTGATAACCCAGAACCAAAAGCAGTAAACAAGCGCACACCCAGCCATTTCAGGCCAAGATCAACCTCTGGAAAATCCCCCACCGAACGATGGCAACGGCGAAAACCCTCCGCAAAAGGCGATGGAGGCTCTTCTGTTGCTGGACATTCCGGACTGACGACGTATTCAAAACTCGTCGCATATTTGCGTGGCCACAAATCGAAAATCGGCATTTTTTCAGAGAGTTTGGTCAGGTTGAACTCGATACCCGACAAAATCGGCGCCGATTCGCGGCGGGCAATCGTCCAGGCATTGCTGGGCGCCATGTCACGCAAAATACTCGCTGCCAGGCGTTGGGCAAAAACAGGGTCACGAATTATCACTGCACTTTCGGTATTCAGCGTATCACCACGCGGATCGAAATTATGTGTCCCCACAACACCAACATCGTTGTCAATCACCAATGACTTGGCATGCAGGCCAATCCGCATCCCTGCACGCTTTAAGCGTACTGGCATGCCACCAGAGCTGGCAAAAGGTGAACGCCGGCCTGCTTCACTTTCTGGGTCTTTCTGCAACCCACGCTTGGCCAGACGCCGCTCGCGCAAGCTGCCATACCGCAGCCGTGCCTCGGGAATCGACATCTGAATACGATCTTCAACAGGGGTGTTTTCTTTCTCCGTCAAATCAGCACCGGTAACGCCCAGTTCAAACGGTACATCGGCTGGAAATGGTTTGAACTCATGAATCTCAAACCCGAAATCACGCAGGTAGCGCCGTTTGTATTTATAGGACAGCGCATACGCAATAAACGCATCCGTTGATGCCAGGCTATTCGTGGAAATCCTTACACGCGGGGCTGCTTCACGACGATGTAGTTCACGAAATGTGGTTTGTGCCGGTTTCGATAGCACCAGATACGGGGTCTGCATCAAGACCTCGTGATGGGCACTTAAAATCAGCTGCATCAACTGCTGGCTTGCGTCATCCGCAGACAAAAGTGCCGCCCCCGGTTCTGTTTCACGGCGATGCTTGGCCGGCAAGTCCGCAATGAAGTGAACCCCTTGCACAGCAAGTGCTGGCGATACAAAGCGCTCACGCAACACCGCATCATTGTCCACATCCGCCAGAAGCGCCTGCACCCGTTCAGGTTTATGGAAAGGGTGATGCGGCGGTGCTGGTGGTCCATGCCGATTCAAATAACGCGCCACATCTCCCAGTTGCTCGGCCGGAACGCTGCGCTGCGATCGCCAGAACGCATCAAAGTTGGCAGCCATGTCATAGGTGACCGGCCCCACCAGCAGGATATCGCGGTCACGAAAATTGAAGTCGCTGCCCCAGTCGTAATAATCATCCTGATAATTACGCCCACCGGTAATCCCCACCACATCGTCGATCAACAACAGCTTGTTGTGCATACGGCGATTAAATGTACGCAAACAGCATAATGCCGCCACGGCATACATCGGGGTGGTCAACCGCGCACGGTCCATCACTGGGTTATAGATACGCAGCTCAAGATGCGTATGCACAGCAGACAGCGCCGCCAGTGTTTCAATCTTGCGTAAGGCAGCGATTTGATCGACCAAAATACGGACTTTGACGCCACGGAATGCGGCTGCCTGCAATTCATCGAGAATCAATTGCGAGGCATCATCTTCATCGAAAATATACGTTTGCAGGTCGATGCTGCGCTGTGCGCTGCGAATCAAATGCACACGCAAAAGCAGCGAATCCGGGGCTTGATCCAGAATCAAAGCGCGGTGTTGCGGTGTCTCTGCTGATGCCTCTGCCAATGTCGCTCTGGCCATTTCCAACACCGGCGAGGGAAGGGCGCAGGCATCTTCGCGCGTACAGTCCACCTGTGTACTACGCGCCATATGGGCCGTTTGAACCGCAGCACCTCGCTGCTGTGGGGATAATGTCACACAGCCTGAAAGCAGTAATGCCAGTATCCCCGCCACATACAGCCGAACAACTGAACCGCTCATTGCCTCATGGCCACCAAAAATGTGCCAATCGCGCCACACCCGGTTCAATCACTGCATCTTCAGAAAACTCCAGAACTGCCACACCCGCCGGTGGCATGCCGCGGTAATCACCCGACTGCCCGCTATGCAGCAATGCCACAAGCTGCTCAAGCCCAGGGTTATGCCCAACAAGCAACAAACGCTCACAATCACGATGCGCATCCAGCAAGGCCATCAAATCACCAGGGCTTGCGTCATAAATGGATGCTTCTTCGCGTTGGTCGGCACAGGAAAGCTCACCCAAGCCTCGCAATGTTTGCTGTGTGCGCTGCGCAGGCGAACACAGAATACGCGTTGGCAACAGACTGCCCTGACGCAACCATGCGCCCACCTGTTCGGCTTCTGCAACCCCAGCTGGGGATAGTGTTCTTTGCATATCGCTTTGCCCTGACGCAGCGGATTCTGCATGGGCATGCCGCACTAAAATCAATTCACGCATGAGTGTTGTCCTGTTCTCGTTTTGATGAAGGGTACACGAGCTTTACGGTAGTGAATAATGCAGCCTCGCATACTGCTTCAACTGTGTATATGCAGATGTAAGCGCAGCCAGCTCCACGGGAATGTGCATCGTGTCTTCTTCACGTATCGCTGCTTCCAGCCTAGCTGCTACATCAGCCAATACCTGGGCACCAACCAAACGCGCGGCTCCTTTGATGCGATGCGCCTGTGTAATCAAAGCATTTCGGTCATTGGCTGCCAAAAGTTGAGGCAGTTCATCAATATCGGCATCTGTGCAATCGAAATAATCAGACAAGAGTGCGCGTATCTCGTCTGGTATTCCACCGGATAACTCTTCCAGTGTTTCTGCACATAGCACAGGAGATGCCGCTACATCCAATGCATCACTCGACAAATGCTTTCGCGGCTTTTCCTGAAGGAATGTGTCGGAAGACACGTCGATTGATGATGGCAATATGCAGGTATGTGGCAGCCAACGCTGCAAACAAACCCCCAGCGCCTGGATACCTACGGGCTTAGTCAAATAATCATCCATGCCTGCATCTAGGCAGCGCTCTGCTTCGCCTTTCAATACGGCGGCAGTCAGCGCCACCACCGGCGTTCTTGGTAGCCCCTTTACCGCTTCTTCCTCACGAATCACCCGTGTCATGGCATGCCCATCCATCTGCGGCATATGCACATCACTCAACAGCAAGGCATAGCGGCCTGTTCGCCAATGCTGCAAACCTGCCAGTCCATCTTCAGCGACTTCCGATGCATATCCCGCCAATGCCAGTTGCCGCTGGATGACTTGCCGGTTTGTTGCGTGGTCATCCACCAGCAGAATCAGACTGCGCTCGGCTTCGGCCTCCTGCACACTGGGAAGCTTGCGGGGTGTAAAGCCTGTCATGTGCTTGCCGGGCATGCCGACTTCAGGCAGCTCATCTTCGGGGGCGCGTTGCAGGCTCACAATAAAACGCATCGTTGTCCCTGCACCGGGTGCCGACTCCATTTCAATGCTGCCACCCATCAGATCGGCAATACGGCGACTGATCGCCAACCCCAAGCCCGTGCCACCAAATTTCCGTGTGGTATCAAGCTCTGCCTGTGAAAATGGCTGGAAAAGACGCGCCTGCGCTTCAGCACTCACACCAATGCCGGTATCAGTAACCCGCAGCACGACGGTGTCTTCCCCCATAGCCCCCTGACTTGGATCGTGCCGCTCGCAATCAATCGCTGCAGTCACGCTGCCTTGCTCGGTGAACTTGATCGCATTCGACAAGAAATTACCCAGCACTTGCCGCAAACGCACGGGATCCGCGTAATGCGCCCGTTCAAGATTGGGGTCGATATCTGTTTTGAGTAATAACCCTTTTGCCGATGCTGTCGCTGAGAAGTTTGCTGCAACGCTTTCCAGCAAACCCGCAAGCGACGTTGGTACCGGCTCAATCTCCATTTTGCCGGCTTCGATTTTCGAGAAATCAAGGATATCGCCAATGATGCGCAGCAATGTTTCGGCAGAAGATTGAATCACCCCCAATGCACGCCGCTGCTCGGTATCAAGTGCGGTATAGCCAAGCACTTCTATCATGCCGGTTACCCCAATCATGGGGGTACGGATTTCATGACTCATTGCCGCAAGAAATGCGCTTTTCGCTTGGCTGGCATCACGTGCGCGGGCTTCGCTATCACGCAATGCGCGCTCCAGGCGTTTGATCTGCGTCAGATCGGTTGCCACTGCCAACAACCCCGCCGCCCCTGTGCTCTCATCCTGCATCAGCGACAGCGCCAGCAATACCGGGAACGCGCGTCCGCGTTGATGCACCATCATGATTTCACGCGGCGCTTCCCGGTGCTTGGCCAACGCAAACAGTGCCCGCCAATCTTCTGCAACATGTTCGCCATAGGTTGTATTCAACATGTTTGCCAATGCAGCGAGTGCATCTCGATCAAAAATCACGTCCAGCGTCGCCTGCCCAAGCAAGGCGCTTTGTGATCTCCCCAGCAAGCGCTCCGCAAATGGATTGATCTGTGTGAATACGCCTTGGTCATCCACTGCAAAAATTGCGACCTGTGCCGATTCAAGCAACAGGGTTTGAAACTGTCCACGTTGTTCCAACACTTGTTGAGCGCGCTGATGCTGCAAAGTTTGCTCGTGTAATTGCATCTTGGCTTGCTGGGTATGATCACGCATTTGCAGCATATGCTTGGTCACCACACCCAACTCACCTGCAGGCATGAAGGCAGGCATGACAGCAAGATGCCCTTCAACCGTTTGCCGAGAAAAGCCAACCAAACTGGCCATGCCACGATAGCTATCACGCAATGCACGCCAAGTCAGTATCAGCGGTAACACGAAGCCCAAAAGAACAAGCACCAAGCGCAAACTGGACAGCATTTCTACGCATTCTTTTTCTTCACCAATCAACGTTGAAAGACGCTGCTGCCCAGCCGCATTGATTTGTCTCAAGCGCGGTACCAGCACATCCACTGCTGAAAAAAGTTCAGTGTCTGCAAAAGCTGCCAGTGCTTCCGGATTCTTTTTTTTCAGCAGCTGCTGCAAAAGCTGCACACCTTCATCGGCGCGTGGTTTTGCCAACAGTGCCTGCTCCAGCATCACACGTGCATCAGCATCCACAGGCAGTTTCTGTAATGCCTGCCAGTGCATGGCTGTTGCTTCCTGAAGACGCTGCACGTCTTCATCTGCTGTGCGCCAGTCGGTCAACTGATTCCGTGTACGAAACACGATGCTTGCTGGCGTTTCCGCATAACCGGCCAGCAGTGCTTCTACATGCTGCGCTTGTGGCAGGAGGACATGTTCAAGCGCAGCATGGGTTTGCCGAAGAACGTATTGCTCGACTTCTGCAAGCACCAAAAGTGCAGTACTGGTTGCACAAAGCGATGCAAAAAGCAGTACAAGTTGGCAGCGCGTGCAATGCCAGAACTGACTCAGCCGCATGCTTGCCCCCAGCCTGTCAGATACAGTGGCATCAACATGACGGCGGGCGTGACCACTTGCTGATTTCTGCTAATAGCTGCTGCCCCGGCACAGGTTTACTGATCAACCATCCTTGTGCGAGATCGCAACCTAGATTCTCCAGCAACGCCCAGTCATGCTCGGTTTCCACACCCTCGGCAACGGTGATCAACTCCAGCTTGCGCGCCAACTCTAGGCTGGCTTCAACAACGGCACGCTTCCTTGGCTCATCGTGTGCAGCCAGTACAAATGCCTTGTCGATTTTCAATTCTGTAAACGGTGCCTCCAACAAAAGTGCAAGCGAGGAGTAACCCGTACCGAAATCATCAATCGACAAGCCAAAGCCTTTCAAACGGAAGCGCGCCAGTAAACCAAGCCCGCGTGCTGCATTAGCGATCAATGCGCTTTCTGTCAGCTCCAGAACGATTTGCTCGGGCTTGATGCCATGGGCGTCAACAATCGCCAGATACCGGTCTGCAATGGAGGAATCTGTCAGGACATGCGGCGATATATTGACCGACAGGTTGAATTCATACCCTTGCTTTGCCCATTGCTGAAGCCATTTGCAGCCTTCTTGCAACATGTGTTCACACAACACACTCGCCAGTTCTTCGCGCTCCAGTTCTCGCATGAATTGCACTGGGCTGACCACACTGCCATCGCTACGTTCCCAGCGCGCCAAGGCTTCTACCGCCACCACTTTTCCACTGCTGAACTGCACTTGCGGCTGAAACCACGGCACCACTTCACCCTTGCGTAATGCTTCGATCAGTGAAGATGTGCTGTATTCCGCAGGTATTTCCTGCGCCGGTTCTGTTGACGGCTGCTCCAACAGTGAAAGCAGACTATCGAGTTTTTCACGGGTCAGTGGTTTTTCAACACAGCCCAAAACACGCAATCCATACGCATGTGCCATGGTTTGCACGGTATGCAGCAATGCGGGTTCCAATGCACTCACCACCACCACTGCTTTTGCCAATTGATCGTGTGCGATATAGCTGATGCACTCAATGCCATCCATACCCGGCATATCCAAATCCACAAGCACAATATCTTGCGGTTGTGGCTGTTCTCGCAACACATTCAGTGCATGCAGTCCATCGCTGCCTTCAAGCACGGCCGTCACACCCAGGTCTGCCAACAGACGCACAGCCACCCGTCGCTGAAACGCGTGGTCTTCTATCACCATTGCCCGCAGGTCGGAGCGGTTCACACGGCTACCCGAAGCGACTGTCAATGCTGTAAGCGTACCGCAGGAGATGGGGTTGCTGGCAAGTCCTCAGTTGACAACAAACGTACATGATCCAAAACCCACATCATGGGTCGGGTATCACCAGAGAATTGGATGCATAACGTGGCTTGCTTGATGCCTGCTGGTAATGTCATCTGCAGCGTGACAAAACCATCTGCCGCTGGCATGGCGGGTAAGGACGTGCTTGCCAAAACCGAGCCAGTACACCCATCACGCAACATCACTTCACCGAATG
>CAYZUG010000009.1:37400-86455 GCA_964481865.1 uncultured Thermomonas sp.
GTGCTTGCCAAAACCGAGCCAGTACACCCATCACGCAACATCACTTCACCGAATGGAGTATGGGCAGGCAGAAATGTTCGACGCGCTTCTTCCGCTGCGGCAAGTTGGAAAAAATACGGAATCTGTCCCGCACGCACTTCAACGCTGTCAATGTTGTGCAGCGCAACCTTTGGCCAGCTCCAACATGGGTTGAGAATATCGACATTGAATGTTGCCCGCTCTCCCACACGCGGGCCGTCATCTTCAAGACGCAACAACAAGTGTCGGGTGCATACATCAAGTTGATCAGCACGGCGGGTGCGCAATGTTTCCTGCGTCAACGTGTATCTGGCCACGGGCGCAACGGCCTGTGTTTGCAGAAATGTTTGCACGTTCAATGTCGCCGGCAATGCGACATCCAGGGTTGTGGAATAGCGCGCTGATGCCGCTGTTGGCGCACTGCCATCCAAGGTGTAGTGCATGGCATACCCCAGTGGTTGCTGCATCGACAGCCAAGCCCGTCCAGGCTGTTGTGCAGGCTGTACATCCAGCATGACTTGGAAGGGTGTTTGTGCGTAAGCAATCCCGGCGTGTTGCCAGATGGGAAGTAAACGGGGAAGGCGCTGCAAGAAATCGGCATAGTCGCGTTTGCTTGCCGGTGACCAAGCCACTTCTGCCAACGCCGCAATACGAGGAAAGATGGCATGCTCAACGCGGGCAAACGTTCGCATATGCGTGGTCCACGCATTGGCCTGCACACCAAGGACATGCTGCGCTTGTTCTGCACTCAATGCCGTAGGTACCGGTTCAAACTCATAGACTTTACGCATCGGTATCAGCTTGGGGCGCCCCGGGGGTTCCTCTGCAGAAGCGGTTTGCAAATAATCCAGATACACATCGCTGGTTGGGTTCATCACCACATCATGCCCCGCCTGTGCTGCGCTGATGCCGCCCTCAACACCACGCCATGACATCACCGCGGCAGATGCTGGCACATCACCTTCCAGAATCTCATCCCAACCAATCAAGCGCCGGTCATGTGTCGCAAGAAAACGTGCCAGTCGTTCCAGCATCCATGCCTGCAGCCCTGCCTCATTCTTGACCTTCAATACCCGCATCCGTTCCTGCATTTTTTCCGATGCGCGCCACTGGTCTTTCACCGCCTCATCTCCACCTAAGTGGACAAATTTTCCGGGGAACAAACGCACCACTTGCGTCAACACATCTTCAAGAAACCGCATCGTGGTTTCATCGGCATTGAACAGATTGGTATGAATACCGGATTGATTCGATACCGCAATGGCTTGCCCACTGACACCCAGCTCGGGATACGCAGCAATCGCTGCCGTGGCATGCCCGGGCAGGTCAATTTCCGGAACGATGTCGATATGCCGCGCTGCCGCATACGCCACCACATCACGAATCTGTGCTTCGCTGTAGTAACCGCAATACGGCACGACCTGACCTGTTGTTGCATCACGACCTGCATCCCCGACAGGAATGCGGCAACCACCGACACGGGTCAGTTTTGGCCATGCTGGTACGTCCAGCCGCCAGCCCTGATCATCGGTGAGATGCCAGTGAAAGACATTCAACTTCAGCATCGCCATCGCATCCAGCAGACGTTTGATGTCTTCCACTGACTGAAAATGGCGTGCGGAATCCAGCAGGATGCCACGCCAGGAAAACCGTGGGGTATCCGCCAGATGCAGGACAGGCAAGCGCACCGGTGGCGGCTCTACACCAAGTAATTGCACCAAGCTGACCGCCCCGTAGTACAGGCCGGCAGCGCTTCCAGCCACAATGCGCACACCGTCCGCATCCAGATCCAAGGTATAGGCTTCAGGGGATGACCACGCATGATCGGGGTTCAGTGCGAATGAAATCGCGGGTAAGGGCATTTTCGCGGCTGATCTTTCCAGGAGCATGCTTTTTGCTGGCTCCTGCAACGCCCACGCATCGCCCAGCATGGCCTGGAATTGCTTGGCCACACGTTGTGCATCCCGCGAGCCATCCGTCCTTAGCTGCATCTGGGCAGTCAATTCAACGGTGGCATCTTGCTGCACAAAAACCGCCGGTTGTGGAATCAGCTGCGCTGGTTTGCTGGCGGCACCCGCCCAACTCAACAACGGCAGTAACAACAGGCAACAAGTCATGCTGAGTCGATTGATCTGCTGATGCATGCGTGTTTCCTTGTTGATATCCATATTGAAAGTGATGTTGCAGCGGAACAACAGCTATGCGTCAATCAGTCTTCTGATCTGGCGTTTCCTGTTGCTACTTCACGAAACAATTATGCCGCCACCGTTATCGTTGGTGTACTTTTCTTCATCAAAGTGTAATCCCATGCTGTTAGCTGAAAATACCCTGATGTTTGCCGAAGCCGCTGAAACAGCGGATGTGATTGCACAGCAACTTATCGCCAATACCTCTGCGGTCGAGAAACTTGTTCAACGCTTACAAGCTCACCCCCCGCGTTGGGTGCTGACCTGCGCACGTGGCAGTTCTAACAACGCGGCCACCTACGCCAAATTTTTGTTTGAAACGCATCTTGGTATCCCCACCAGCAGCACAGCGCTGGCTGTGGCTTCTGTGTATGCCACCCAACCCAAACTGGATGATGTCCTGTTCATCGCCATTTCGCAGTCTGGTAAAAGCCCCGATTTGCTGCGCAATGTTGCATCCGCAAAGGCAGCAGGTGCCTATGTGGTGGCCTTGGTCAATACCGCCGACTCACCCTTAGCCACACTGGCCGACACAGTTCTGCCGCTGCATGCCGGCCCAGAACGCAGTGTTGCCGCCACCAAAAGCTATCTCTGTACCCTATCTGCGCTTTTGCAGTTGGTTGCGCATTGGTCGGCAGATGACCGCCTGCATGCCGCACTTGCAGAACTTCCACAGCAGATGCGTACAGCATGGCAGCAAGACTGGTCGCCCTTGGTGGCGTCACTGCATGATGCGCACCATCTTTATGTTCTTGGCCGCGGCCTGGGCTTGAGTGTTGCACAAGAAGCCGCTCTGAAATTCAAGGAAACCTGCAGCCTGCACGCCGAGGCGTTCTCATCAGCGGAGGTCAAACACGGCCCCATGGCGCTGGTCACACCGGGCTTTCCCGTGTTGGCGTTTGCCCAAGACGATGCCACGGGCGACAGCACACGGGCAGTCGCCAACGAGTTCCTGGCGCGCGGTGCCAACGTCTGGCTAGCCACCACCAACGCTTCTGGTGATCACCAACTTCCTCTGCCTGCATCTGCCCACCCTGCCGTCACCCCGTTACTGACTGCACAAGCGTTCTATGCTGCGGTGAATGCACTTTCTGTTGCACGCGGCTTCAACCCGGATGTGCCACCCTATCTGAAGAAAGTCACCGAAACCCTGTAGCCATGAGCATGCACACAGACACCCTGATATTTCATAACGGCCACATCCTGACCGAAGATGGGTTTGAGGATGCCTGCTGTGTTGTCGTGGAAGACGGGCATATTGTTTCCGTGCTACACGGGGTCGCCCCGCCGCATGGTCAGCCGATTGATCTTGAGGGCGGCTTTCTTGCGCCGGGGTTTATTGATGTACAGGTCAATGGCGGTGCGGGCGTGTTGTTCAATAACGACCCCACAGCAGAAGCGATTGCTCAGATTGGCCGCGGCCACCGCCTCTTTGGCACAACCGGTTTTCTACCCACACTCATCAGCGACACCCCGGACACGATGCAGCGGGCGATAGCCGCCACGCAGCAAGCGATTGCCCAAGGTGTACCCGGCGTTTTGGGGATTCACCTGGAAGGACCATATATCGCGCCGGCTCGAAAAGGGACACATGACGCCAGCACATTCCGTGTTCCGGATGCGGATGAAATCGCCATGGTGACCTCTCTTGCACATGGCGTCACCCTGATCACGCTGGCGCCCGAGCAAGTTCCCACAGACGTCATCAAAACACTGGTCGCGCGTGGAGCCATTGTGTGTGCGGGGCATACCGCCGGCAGTTATGCCGATACCCGGGCTGGGCTGGAAGCAGGGGTTACCGGTTTTACCCATCTCTACAACGCCATGACGCCCCTGCAAGGGCGTGAACCCGGCGTGGTCGGCGCGGCGTTGGAAGACACAAATAGCTGGGTTGGCGTCATTGTGGATGGCGTCCATGTGCATCCTGCCAGCCTGAAAGTGGCACTTGCCGCCAAACCACGCGGCAAAGTGCTGCTTGTTACCGATGCCATGCCAATGGTGGGCAGCACCAGCCCCAGCTTCACACTTTATGGTGAAACCATTACCGCTATTGATGGCGTGGTGCGTAATGCCGCCGGTTCATTGGCCGGTTCAGCACTGGATATGGCCAGTGCCGTACGCAATACAGTGAACCTGCTGGGGCTGCCACTGGCAGAAGCCTGCCGCATGGCCGCTCAATATCCGGCGGAGTTTCTGGGTCTTGGACATGAACGTGGGCGCATTGCGCCGGGGTATCGTGCGGATCTTGTACTGCTTGACGCCAATCTGCATGTGCGCAATACGTGGATTTCTGGAAAAAGCTAGGCGCACTGCACAATAAGTTTTTTTGACTCTACTGCTAAACTATTGATTCTTCTAACTGAAACGCCGCCCAACCTGCGGCGTTTTTGTCATTTCCGGAGTTTGCAGCATGACCAGCACCGCCGAATTGTCGTCCCCAGAATCCGCCAAATCACTGCTGACGCACGATGTTCTGGATATCGACTACACCCTTGAAGACAAATATCGTCGCACACAAGGGCGGATCTATTTGTCCGGTGTACAGGCATTGGTGCGTCTGCCATTGATGCAACGCTTGCGCGATGAACATGCGGGCTTGAATACCGCCGGTTTCATCTCAGGCTATCGCGGCAGTCCACTGGGTGGGTTTGACCTTGAGCTGTGGCGTGCGCGGCAACATCTGGAAGCAGCACGCATCAAGTTCACCCCTGGACTGAACGAAGACCTCGGCGCCACCATGGTCTGGGGAACCCAACAACCTGGGCTATTCCCCGGTGCGAAACACGATGGTGTGTTCGGCATGTGGTACGGCAAAGGTCCCGGTGTCGATCGCTGCGGTGACGTCTTCAAACATGCCAATGCCGCCGGCACGTCGCAATATGGCGGTGTACTGGCCATGGCAGCGGATGACCACGCCTGCCGCAGCTCCACTCTGCCGCATGGCAGTGAGGAGGAGTTCGTCAGCGCCATGATGCCGGTGCTGAATCCGGCAGGTGTGCAGGACATTCTGGATATGGGAATCATGGGTTTTGCCATGAGCCGCTATACCGGACGCTGGATTGGCTTCAAAACCATTGCCGAAACCGTGGAATCCTCGGCCTCCGTCAATGTGGATCCTTACGCGCAACGCATCATTTTGCCGGGCGAGGATGAATTTGAAATGCCGGCAAGCGGTCTGAATATTCGTTGGCCGGATCCACCCCTTGAACAAGAAATGCGCCTGCATCGCTATGCCGTTAAAGCAGCGCAAGCATTTGCCCGCGCCAACCAGATCGACCGCATCGTGCTGGATTCACCCAACCCGCGCCTCGGGATCGTTACCACCGGCAAGAGCTATCTCGATGTCCTGCAAGCCTTGGAATATCTGGGACTTGATGAAGAAGCCTGCCGTGACATCGGTATCCGTGTGTACAAAGTTGGCATGACCTGGCCACTTGAACCGGTAGGAATTGAGCGTTTTTCTCGCGGTCTGTCCGATATCGTGGTGGTGGAGGAAAAGAAAGCCTTTATCGAACGCCAAATGAAGGAACAGTTCTATAACTGGCCTGAAAGCTGGGGTGCACGCCCATCCATCGTGGGTAAATTCGATGAAGCCGGCGAATGGATTCTGCCATCCACTGGTGAACTTACACCGGCCACGATTGCAGGAGTAATCGGCAAGCGCATCCAACGCTTTTTCCGTGCAGAAAGTATTGAACAGCGCCTACGCTGGATGGAAGAGAAAGAAGCAGAAATGGCATTGCCACGTGCCAATTTCCCGCGTGTTCCGCATTACTGCAGCGGCTGTCCGCACAATACCTCCACCAAGGTTCCGGATGGTTCTCGCGCACAAGGCGGCATCGGCTGTCACTACATGGTGACGTGGATGGATCGCAGCACCGACACCTTCACCCATATGGGTGGCGAAGGGGTGACCTGGTCAGGACAAGCCGCCTTCACTGAAACACCGCACATCTTCCAGAACTTGGGGGACGGCACGTATTTCCATAGCGGCTCACTGGCAATTCGCCAATCCATTGCCGCTGGCGTCAACATCACTTACAAGATTCTTTATAACGATGCAGTGGCCATGACTGGTGGGCAGCCTGTCGATGGCATTTTGAGTATTCCGCAGATCGCTCAGCAAATGCGCGCAGAAGGTGTGCAGACCATTGCACTGGTTTCCGACGCTATCGAGAAATGGACCGATCATTCCATTTTCCCGAATGGCACGACCTTTCATGACCGTGGCGAGCTGGATGCAGTGCAAAAAACACTGCGCGAGGTTAAAGGCACATCCATCCTGATCTATGACCAGGTGTGCGCCACCGAAAAGCGCCGCCGCCGCAAGCGCGGCAAGATGGTGGATCCACAAAAGCGCGTGATGATTAACTCGCTGGTCTGCGAAGGCTGTGGCGATTGCGGTGTCAAAAGCTTCTGCGTTTCAGTACTTCCCAAGGAAACCGAATACGGCCGTAAGCGCAACATCGACCAAAGCAATTGCAATAAGGACTTCTCCTGTGTGGGTGGCTTCTGCCCCAGCTTTGTCACCGTGCATGGCGGCAAACTGCGCAAGGGAAGTGCCACTGCCGGACATGACACAAGCATTGCCCAACGCTTGAGCAATCTGCCTGCACCAACACCACGCACCGACCTCAACCAGCCGTGGAACATCCTCATTACCGGTGTCGGTGGTACCGGCGTGGTCACCATTGGTGCATTGCTGGGGATGGCCGGTCACTTGGAAGGCAAGGGCGCCACGGTGCTTGACCAAACTGGCCTGGCACAAAAAGGCGGTGCTGTTACCACGCACATCCGTATCGCCAAAACACCAGAGGACATCCACGCCGTACGCATCGCTGCCGGTGAGGCAGATGTGGTTCTGGGCTGCGACATGGTGGTGGTGAATGATTACTGGGTGCTTTCCAAGGTTCGCCCGGAACGCAGCACGGTTGTCTTGAATACCTACGAAGCCATGCCCGGCACATTCACCATGCGGCCTGACATGCAGTTCCCTGCCGCCGATATCGTGCAGGCCATTACCTTCGCATTGGGTGGAACGCCACCGCTGCAAGTGGATGCCAGCCAGATTGCAACTGCACTGATTGGCGATGCTATCGCCAGCAATTTGTTCATCATGGGCTATGCCTGGCAACAGGGCTTGATTCCGATTTCGCTGGATGCACTGATGCGGGCGATTGAACTCAATGGCGCTGCCGTTGAAATGAACAAGACCGCATTTGCCTGGGGACGGTTGGCCGTGATTGATCTACCTGCTGTCATCAAGGCCGCGGGCATTGTGCGTAACGCGCCAACCCGTGCTGAAAGCACACCGCATGTGCTGCCGATGCTGGGTGCCACCGCTAACGAAGCGGCTGAGTCGGGCTTGATGCCACAAACCGCAGACCTGCGTGATGCCGATGAACTGCGCCATATTCCTGCCAGCGGGGCAGGTGAGCATGCATTTGCGGCATTGGACGACCGCCATTTGTCGCGTTCACTGGACGAACTGATTGCCCGGCGTGTTGCCTTCCTCACCGATTACCAGAACGCGGCTTACGGCAAACGCTATAGCGATTTCGTTGCGTCTATTCGCGCTACCGAAGCCAGCAAAGCCCCGGGTTCAACCGCCTTGTCAGAAGCCGTTGCCCGCTATTTCTTCAAACTCATGGCTTATAAAGACGAATACGAAGTCGCCCGTCTTTACACCAGTGGCGAGTTTCTCAAGCAACTGGAGCAACAGTACGAAGGGGATTACAAACTGCACTTCCACCTTGCACCACCGTTGTTTGCAAAGCGCGATGCGGACGGCAAGTTGATGAAAAAAGAATATGGCCCATGGGCATTACCCGCCTTCCGTCTGCTGGCCAAACTTAAAGGCTTGCGCGGAACCGCACTGGATATTTTTGGCTATACCGAAGAGCGCCGTAATGAACGCGCCATGATTCAAGAATATGAAGCCACTGTTCGTGGTCTGCTGAACAAACTGGACGCCGGAAATGTTGACCTTGCCGCCGAAATCGCCAGTATTCCTGAACATATCCGCGGCTTTGGTCACGTCAAAGAAGCACATCTGCATAAAGCAAAATCACGCCAGGCCGCATTGCTGAAAGAATGGGACAACCCACTGCGTATTGTGCAGAAAGCCTGAGACTCTTGACCTTGTTGTCTTTGTTTCGTGGAACGCATCAGGGGCTGCCTAAGCAGCCCCTGATTTTTTGGAGCAACGGCGTAGAACGCTGAAACTTATTTTTTCGCCGTCAGAATCGGGGTGAGGTAATCCGCTTTGCCTTCAATGCGCTCAAGATGCGGATAACGCAGACCACCGTGGTAGCTGATCTTCACCGTGCGGTACAGATCAAACTCCTTGACCAGCAACGCAATCGGCGTATTGCCACCTTTAGCAGCCGTTACCGCTTCTTCCAGCGCATCGCCGCTGTAGCTTTGGCCGTTCACTGCCACCACCGTGGTGCCACTGCCAATACCAGCATTGAAGGCGGGGCTATCCCAACGCACATCGGAAATAACGCCATCCCGCCCCACTGTTAAACCAAGTGAATAAGCCAAATCCACACCACCCCCCATGCTCTTTGCCATGCCTTTGGCATAAGCATTCGGGGTGTCTTTGTAAACCAGTTTCCAGCCTGCTGTTTCAAACCCACCAATAATCCCGCGCTTGCCATCCAGACGTTCACGCAGGAAGCTGGCCCAGTCATACGGCATCAGCGCATTGAGTGTTGCCACAACATCGTCAAACGTGTACGTGTTCTGAACTTCCCACTCCCCATCATTCACGCCAAAAAACGCTTTGGCGAAATGATCCAGTGATTTCTTGTTGCCGGTATTGCTGCGGATCAGTGCATCGACTTCCAACCAGATCATCTGTCCACCACGGTAATAATCTTCGCTCATCTGATAATTGCGATATGCACGTGGCGAGCGACTGGCAATGATCGGGTCATTGGTGGTGTCTTGCACATTACGCCAGGTCAGCCCTGGGTTGTTGTCGTAAATGGCGGCCACTTGTGCCAATGCATCAATGGACGCGGGAAGTGGGCGCATGCCACTGCGTGCGGCCAACACATTCCCCCAATACTGGGTTTGACCTTCGTACACCCAGAGCAAACTGTCTTGCATGGGGACGTTGAAGTTCGGTGTCCACAAATCTTTACCGCGACGATATTTCCCATTCCAGCTATGGGTAAATTCATGCGCTAGCAAGTCAGTGAAACCAAGCTTGCTGTTCCATTCCGTGAAATAACCTGTGCCTGTGCCATTTTCGCTGGAGCGCTGATGCTCCAGACCATTGCCACCCATTTGCCCAGACAAGGAGAACAGGAATTGGTAGTGGTCGTAATGTTCTGCACCGAACAGTTTTAATGCTTGATCCACCATGACTTGGTGAATCTTGACCTGCTCAGGCTTGGCATCAAGATATTTTTCCGCATCGGCAATCACACCTAATTTGACCGGGCGCTTGCCGGTGGGGGTGAGGTCGATATTCTTGGCATAGCGGCCTGCATATACCGGCGAGTCCGCCAGAATATCGAATGGAACGGTCTTGTAATGCACGGTATTGCCGCTGCGGTCAGCCTCATGCAGAGCAGTAAAAGCCGTCCAGCCAGCGGGGTAGGTGACACTGGTATCAAACTGGATTTTCCCCATGTAATGCCCAGCCGGGTAAAGCGCGGCTGACAAGAACTGCAGGTTCAACATGTTCGGAGTCATCACCACACGCCCCTGGCCGGCTCCGGTGGCGGTGAGGAAATCAAACTCGGCGGTGATTTCTTTCACACCTTGTGGAATCTCGATATGGAATGCAGCCACTTCCAGTGGGTCGCGTTTCCATGTCAATGTCTGACCATTGGCCTTGAACGTGATCCCGGCGATTTTGTCGATGGAGTTTCGTGGGGTATGCCCGCCAGGAACCCACATCGGATACATCAGTACCAGCGTGTTTCCCTGCACCGGGATGGTTTGCTTGATATGGAAAATACGCTGACTGAGGTTGGTCGCATCCACTTCCAGCTTGATGGTACCGGGGTACGCCACATCCTGTGGTTGCGGAATCGAAGACGCCAGATGCTGCGCATTCACGCCACCAGCAAGAAGGAAAGAAAGAGCTAACGGCAACAAACGACGCTTCATGGAATGACTCCGATGGCAAACAAACCGCCATCGTACCGCCCTACCCGTCACTGCCCCTATGCCGAAAGACATGTATCTGCTGTTCATCTCATAGCTGGATGATGGCGTGATTCATTTCTTTCATGAGGTCGCCATGTTGTTTCGACTGTTCTCTTTTTCTGTTTTGCTTGGCCTGACCGCCTGCGCCAGTCAGCCTGCCACCGAACACGCACCAGCCGTTGACCCAACCGCTGCCTGTCGTGCCGATGCCGCACAACATTTTGTTGGCAAACCTGCCAGTCAGGACACGCTTGATGCCGCCCAGAAAGCCGCAGGTGCTGCCCATGTACGCAACTTGCGGCACGATCAACCGATGACCATGGACTTCCGCGCCGACCGCCTGAATATCATTCAAGACAAGCAGGGCATCATTGAAAAAATAAGCTGCGGCTGATGTTTAGCCAAGGAAGGCATCGCTAGCCAGCAACGCAAGATGGTCGCGAATGTCATCCGGCCAATGCTGGATGCACGCTTCAAATGTATTGATGTCACCCGCAAACAGCGCGCGCGCCGCCGCTTCACGCTGCGCCTCGTCTGCCGCCATCACCTGCATGAATTGATACGCCGCTTCTTGCGCCGCCCGTTGGCGATCTTCTTCGCTGCTGATGCTGCGCGCTTGATCCACCAAGCGCCGCAGCACCAAGGATGCCCCGCCTGGCTGGGCCGCCAGCCAGTCCCAGTGTTCAGGCAACAAGGTGATTTCACGCGGCACAACGCCAAGCTTCGGTCGCCCAGGTTTGCGACGTGGTTTGCTGGCGGCTGGCCTTGCCAATTCTGCTTGCGAAAGCCACGTCAGCAGATCCGCTGCTGAAAGCTCCAGCGGTAAGGCGAGTTGCCGACCGGTTGCATCATCAAATACCCGGATGCGCCGTTGTGGCGATGTATCGGCTGCTTGTTTGGCTTTCATTGCAACATGCCGTAGCTCGCCTGTTGCAATACGAAAAAGCCCCGCAAACGCCGTGCAGCGCAGTTGTGGGTTCAATGCCATTTCAACCCCGTTTTGCACGTTAACGGCCCGTTTGAATCTCAATCAGCTGCAAAAACTCGCTGCGGGTTCGCGCATCATCACGAAAACAACCCAGCATCTTGCTGGTCACCATGCTGACCCCGCGCTTATGTACACCGCGTGTCGTCATGCACTCATGCGCGCCCACCACCACCACAGCCACCCCACGCGGTTGCAAAACACGCTGGATGCAATCAGCGATCTGTGCAGTCATTTTTTCCTGCACCTGAAAACGCTTGGCATACGCCTCTACCACGCGCGCCAATTTGCTGATGCCCACCACTTTGCCATCGGGCAAATAACCGACATGCACCTTGCCGATAATCGGCGCCATGTGATGCTCGCAATGGCTTTCATAGTCGATATCCCGCAACACCACCATTTCGTCATAACCACCCACTTCTTCAAACGTGCGTGCAAGATAGGTATCTGGGTCGAGCGCATAACCACCGAACCATTCTTCAAACGCGCCCGCAACCCGTTTTGGCGTATCCAGAAGTCCTTCACGCGAGGGGTCATCACCTGCCCAGCGCAGCAGCGTGCGTACCGCCTCTTCGGCCTGTTCACGGCTGACGTCATTACGAATATCGGACATATGTGCTCCCAAAGTCACAGCAAATCAATCAATGCGCATGATAGCGCGATGCGGTCATCAACCTGACAGCAAAAGCAGCTTGCCGTTTTTGCAACGCTGCATTCCGCTGCATTTTCTCTCGGCACTGCCCACGGATGACACGCTTGGGCGATAATTCCTAAACCCGTGGGTTTAGCTGCTTCTGTTCATGTTCAGGCATGCAGGGGCAATCTACGTCGCCATATGCCTGCATTTCGTCATTCTTTTTATTGATCCCGCATGCCCCTGTCTTCCGATACTGCTGTCCGCCTGTCTTCTGTGCGCCTTGATCGTGGCGAACGGACGATCTTGCGTGATCTGAATCTGTCCATTCGCAAAGGCAGTATGACAACAATATTGGGGCCGTCAGGTACAGGGAAATCGACATTACTGGCCGCCATCACAGGTGAGTTGGCGCCAGCAGCAGGTAGCGTTGAGGTTTTCGGGAAACCCGTTCCACGCATCGCGCGTGACCTGCTTGAAATGCGCAAATCATTGGGGGTGTTATTGCAGGGAAACGGTTTGCTGACGGACCTCAGCGTTGCCGAAAATGTTGCACTTCCGCTGCACACGCACACCCAGTTGCCTGAGCATGATGTGCAACAACGTGTGCTGGAAAAACTGGATGCCGTTGGTTTGCGTAATGCCGCCAATCTTTATCCGCGTGAGCTTTCCGGTGGGATGGCACGACGTGCCGCACTGGCACGCGCCATGGCACTGAACCCACCTCTGCTGCTTTGCGATGAGCCGTTGACCGGGCTTGACCCCATTGCTTCCGGCGTCATCATGACCTTGCTGCGTCGGCTTAATCAGACCCTTGGGCTGACCTGTATCGTGGTCAGTCACCATGTGCGCGAAACCTTGCCCGTGTGTGACCAGGCCGTTGTGATTGCCAATGGCACGATCGTGTTTGACGGCACACCCGACACCTTGCAAGCCAGTGAAGACCCTTTAATTCGCCAATTCTTGAATGGTGACCCCGACGGCCCGATTGCCTTTGAAAGTCCACTTCAACAGGAGGCTGTTTGATGTCGCTTTCCACAGCTGTGCAATCGCTAGGACGGGCGGGCATGTTCTCGCTGTCGGTGCTGCGCTCATCCAAACCCAGCATGGATTTCTTTGCGGAACTGGTTAAGGAAATCTACAAAGTAGGCGCACGTTCGTTACCCATCATCGTGGTCGGTGGCGCGTTTGTTGGTCTCGTTCTGACCTTGCAAGGCTACCGTACACTGGCCACATTCGGCGCATCAGACGCACTTTCTACTTTGCTTGGGTTGTCGCTTTACCGCGAACTTGGCCCGGTGCTCACCGCATTGCTGTTCATTGGTCGGGCAGGCAGCTCGATTTCTGCAGAACTGGGGTTGATGCGCGCAACCGATCAGATCAAGGCATTGGAATTGATGGCCATTGATCCGGTTGCCAAAGCAGTAGCACCACGGTTCTGGGCAGCTGTCTTTTGCGTGCCATTGCTCACGGGGTTTTTCTGCTCTTTGGCGATTTCCGCAAGCTGGTTTGAAGCGGTACGGATTCTTGGGCTGGATAACGGAACATTCTGGTCATCTTTGCAAAACAGCGTGGATTTTTGGGATGACTTCGGCGTTGCGCTTTTGAAATCGGCTGTCTTTGGTGGCACCGCCGCGTTGGTGGCAGCGTATTCCGGCTTTCATGCCGAGCCAACGATTGAAGGAACATCCGTGGCGACAACCCAGGCGGTCGTCAATGCCTCATTACTCGTGCTGATGCTCAATTTCGTGCTGTCAGCACTCTTGTTCAACTAAAGGATCAGCCCCATGGCATTACGTGGCCCAAGACTTGAATTTGCCGTTGGCACTTTTTTACTGCTGGCACTGGTTTCTTTGCTCGTACTGGCGTTTGCCTCCACTAATCGCCAATTCGGGCGCAGTGATGGTTATTCGCTGGTTGCGCACTTTTCTACGTTGGGGCAACTTCGTTTGCAGGCACCGGTACGGATTGGCGGTGTTGCAGTTGGTCGCGTTACCAAGATTGACCTTGACCCCACTTCGTTTGATGCCGTGGTCACGTTGGATATCGACAAGCGTTATCAGCTTTCTGCCGACACATCTGCCGGCATTTTCACCAGTGGTCTGCTTGGTGAAAGCTATATCGGGTTGCAGCCTGGTGGTGATCCCGACGTGTTGCAACCCGGTGAAGAAATTGCCTACACCCAGCCTGCCGTTGATCTCATTCAATTGGCTGGTAAATACATGTTTGGTGGCGGAAGTGGCGATGCCGCGCCTGCTGCCAGCGCACCATCCTCGACGGAAGACGTGACCCCATGAAACCCTTTCTCCTTTCCCTCGCATTAACACTTTCTGCCCCATTACTGCTCACTGCACCCACTGCGGTGTCTGCCCAGCAAGTGGCGGAAAAACCCGGGCAGCAAGTTGTCTCCACTGGTTCGCGTATCCTGACCACGCTGCAACAGCGCCGCCCGGAGTTCCGTAAAGACGCTGCGGCATTACGCACATTCATTGATACCGAACTTCGCAGCAGCTTCGATAGCCAATACGCTGCCCGCTTGGTTCTGGGCACACATGCCCGCGCTGCCACGGATGCCGACGTTAAGCTGTTTGCTGATGCATTGATCGACAACCTGATGAACCGCTATGGCACTGCCTTACTGGACTTTGAAGGCAAGCCACGCATCCGTTTGAAATCGGAAACCCCACTTCCCGGCAACCGTGGTTTCAAAGTCTCCACCGAAATTTTGCGGGACAACGGCGCACCTGTACCGGTGGATTACCTGGTGCGCAATAACGGCGGCTGGAAAATTTTTGACGTGATGATTGAAGGTGTGTCGTATGTGCAAACCTTCCGCAGCCAATTCGATACACCGCTACGACAAAAAACAATCGCACAAGTGGCTGCCGATATCCGCAATGGCAATACATCCACCGCGACCAGCCGTTAAGTTCGGACTCCCATGTCTCTCTTTCGCTCCACACGTCTTTGTGTCGCGCTGCTGGCATTAACAGCATGTGCCAGCCAGCCCGTCAGCCTGTCCGCATCTCCGGACACCAAGGCTGATGTGGAAACACATACTGAGGGTGTGCCAGATGCGCCATCTGCACAACAGCAGGTAGCCGACACTCCCGGTTTGACGGATGCATTGGCCACGCAAACAGAAGTCGTGGCACACACAGACGTTGCCATCGAAGCGGATGATGTTGCAGACACCGCAACGCAGGTCTTCCCTGTTGCACAAGAAGAAGATGACTTCACGGCGATTTACGGCGGTGATACATCGTCCTCTGCCCACACGGGACAGACCGTGTGGGATCCATGGGAGCGCATGAATCGCAAGGTGCATTCATTCAACATCGTGGTTGACCGCACCATTGCCCGTCCGGTTGCACGTGCGTATGTCACCGTTGTGCCGCAACCCGTTCGCACTGGCATCAGTAATTTCTACGACAATCTGCTGTCACCCTTGGCATTCGGCAACTTGCTCTTGCAAGGCCGTCCGGGGGAAGCAGCTGAAATTCTGGGGCGCTTTCTGGTCAATAGCACGTTTGGTCTTGCTGGTTTGTTCGACCCCGCCAGCAAGCAACTGAAAATGCATCGCCACGCGGCTGATTTTGGTCGCACTTTTGCGCGCTGGGGTTGGAAACAATCACGCTATGTTGAACTGCCATTTCTGGGTCCAAGTACCGTTCGTGATGGCTTTGGTTCTGTAGGTGACCTGTCTCTATCACCGCTGACGTATGCCAAGCACGATAAAACACGCTTATCACTGCAAGCACTACGCATCATTGATTTGCGTGCAGGGTTATTGCCCTTGGATGCCATGCGTGAAAACGCCCCGGACGACTACACCCTGACACGCGATGCTTGGTTTTCCCGGCGCCAGTATCTGCTGCAAACCGACGGTAGCCAACGTGATGAAGGCAGCGAAACACTGCCCGCTTATTTGCTGGACGACGAAACACCTTAGGTCATTACAGCTCAGTCGTTACAGCGTATTGACCCCAAACCCCCAGCCAATCAGTGCTGTGGCTGCCTGCGCCAAGCTGCCCCATAACAGGACACGCAACGCGCCTTTAATCCCACCGCCACCAGCAACGCGTTCTGCAACATAGCCCAGCACCGCCAGCAGTAATGTGGTCATTACCACAATCGCCACGGAAAGCGTGTCTGCGTTCCATAACCATGCCAGCAAGACGGGTGGCAGTGCCCCCAGAGTAAATGACACCCCCGATGCCAACGCCGCTTGCACCGGGCGGGCACGTTGAAGATCGTGAATTCCCACTTCATCGCGCAGATGCGTGGCCAGATCATCGTGTTCTGTCAGCTGTTCTGCGACTTGGCGCGCCAACGCTGGGGTTAACCCGCGATGGATATAAATCTCTGTGAGCTCTTTCAGTTCCAATTCGGGGTGTTCTTTCAGTGCACGCTTTTCAATACGAATATCAGCATGCTCCGCATCCGCCTGCGAGGACACCGACACATATTCACCCGCTGCCATCGACAGCGCACCCGCAGTCAAACCCGCCAACCCGCTCAACAAAATGGTGTGTGGTTCAGCGTGTGCAGTGGCAAAGCCCAGCATCAGACTGCTGGTGGAAATCAGCCCATCATTGGCACCGAGTACCGCCGCACGCAACCAGCCACTGTGCTGACTGCGGTGCGGTTCATGGTGGTGGCTATGCAATTGCATCAATGGATTCCGTCATCTCATCAACAATGTCATCGCGACCATTGTAAAGCGCCAAGGCTTAATCGTCGTGCCAGATATCATGAGCATCCACTAATACGCGCAAGCGCGCTTGTTCGGCATCTGCACGTGCGTCTGCTTCACTGGCTGCAATTTGCCCATGCTGACGCTGCATCAATAACCACTCTGCCATTGAAATCTCACCTAGTTCCCAGCCACGCTTGATGCGTTTCAATGCCGCATTGCTGGCCTGCAATGCCACCTGTTGTGCCTGCCATTGTTCTGCCAATGTCGATGCCGCCATCACCGTCAACACAGCCTCATGGCTGATATCGCGTTGCATCGCAGCCGCATCTCCGTGCAGTGCGGCGGCAAGTGCGCTTGCTTGTTGCGCGGTGGCCGCACGATGCCGCCCACCCAATGGAATACTCAATACCACGCCATTGACATGTTCTGCACCATCACGTTCGTTCAAGCGACGCAGGCCAAGTGTTGGGTCGGGCAGGCGGTCTGCGCGTGCGCGTGCAGCTTGCGCATCGGCCTGTTCTGCATCCATGCGCAAGGCACCGATCTCATGACTGCGTTCGATGATGCGTGCAATCCAAATTTCTGCACTCTCCGGTAATGCCAAAGGAGGATCAACTGCTGGAGCGGTAGCGGGAATAGGCAACCCAGGGAAATCACTCTGCATGGCTTCACGTGCCGAACGCACAGCCGTTTGCGCGGCAAGTAAACGGGCGCGTGCTTGCGCACACTCCACATCTAGCATATCCAAATCTTTCTGTGCCGATTCACCGAGTGCAACACGTCGCTGCGAACCATCACGCTCACGCGTAAACAATTGATACTCGGTTTCTGCAGTCCGTTGATGCTCGCTGGCACGCAGCCAATCCATCCAGTCCGTTAGCATGCGTCGTGCCGCTTGATGGCGTGCATCTTCAAGACGCAATTCCGCTGCCTGTATGGCCGACTCACCGATACGTCGATCAAGCTGGGCTTTGCCAGGTAAACGAAATGCGCGGCTGAGTGTGTATTCTGATTCCGAAAATCGCTGCCTGCCACCCATCTCATCACTGGTGCGGCGCTGCTGCACCACATCCAACTGAAACTCATGCGTACCAACAGCCAAGGCCTGTGCCTGCGCCTGAGCGGCCTGCACACGTGCACGTGCTGCTGCGACATCAGGTTGACTGTCAATGGCCGCATGGACGACATCATGTGGCGGCAGCCATTGCTGCGCATACGCAGACAAACTTACCGTCGAAATTAACAGTGCTAATAACCACCTCATGTCAATTTCCCCATCGCCAGTACCGGCTCTACCCACCAGCGCACGTCATGCACATCCATCTGGTTACGCAATACCGTCAACACAGCATCCACCTGTGCGTGAGCAAGCAACATCCATAACACCCGACGTTGCACACGGCCGCGCACCTGTTCGGCAATTGATGCATGTGCGAAATCACTGGAATGGCCTTCTGCCTGCAAGATGGTGAAGCCGGGCATATCGTCTTCTTGCATCAATGCCGCCACCAAGGTTTCTTCCAGATGTGGCGGAAATATCAAAACCAAGCGTACATCGTCGCTCATGCGGCCTCCCGCTCAGGCTCAGTGCCAAAACGTTGATACAAAATGGGTAAGAGCAATAAGGTCAATGCGGTGGAAGTGATCAAACCGCCAATCACCACGATGGCCAATGGTCGCTGGATTTCCGAACCTGGCCCGCTAGCTAACAGCAATGGCACCAGCCCAAGTGCCGTGATGCTCGCCGTCATCAAGACTGGGCGCACACGTTGTAACGCGCCGTGTCGCACAACATCAGGCAAGGGTAAACCGGCATCATGCAATTGGTTGAAGCAGGTCACCAGCACCAAGCCGTTCAATACCGCAATACCGAGAAGTGCGATAAACCCCACCGATGCGGGCACCGAGAGGTATTCCCCCGACACCCACAAAGCCAAGACACCACCGACCAATGCGAATGGAATGTTGCCAAGAATCAAGATCGCTTGGCGCAACGAACCGAAGGTCATAAACAGCACAACAAAAATCACTGCCAACGCCACCGGCACCACCAAGCCGAGTCGCGCCGCTGCACGCTGTTGGTTTTCAAACTGCCCACCCCATTGCATACGATAGCCCGCCGGCAATACAACATCGGCATTGACCATCGCTTTGGCTTCATCCACAAAACCCACCAAATCTCGCCCGCTGACATTGGCTTGCACCAAGGCATAGCGTGAACCTTGTTCGCGCCCAACCGCCACGGGGCCATTTGTAGACTTCAAATGGGCAATCGCTGATAACGGAATATCACCACCGGTTGGCAATGCCACACGCAATGTCCGAAAGCGTTGTTCAGAGAGGCGGATGTCATCACCACCGCGCACCAATATCGGTGTGCGTACACCCGGCTCGATCACCATCCCCGCATGCACGCCATCAATTTGAGCACGCAATTCATCCTGCACGTCTGCCACTGACAGCCCATTGCGACCTGCAGCAACCGAGTCGATGGCCACTTGCAAATAATCAACACCTTCCACCGCTTGCGTGATGACATCCTGCGCACCACTCACATTGCCGACACTGGCCGCAACCTGCTGTGCCAATGCACCTAAGGTGGCGATGTCGGGGCCAAAAATTTTGATGGCCAAGTCACCACGGCTACCGGTCAACATTTCTGATACACGCATTTCAATGGGCTGTGTGAAGCCAGCATCAATACCTGGAAAGTCCAGCAGCACGTTGCGTAACTCTTCAGCCACCCATTCTTTATCTGGCTTGCGCCATTGCGCTTTGGGTTTGAGCTTGATGAACATGTCAGTTTCATTCAAACCCATCGGGTCTAAACCCAACTCGTCTGAACCTACCCGTGATACCACATGCTCAACTTCTGGCACCTTCTCTTTCATCGCACGTTCAATCGCCATATCAAGCTCGGTTGAGCGCTGCAAAGAAATCGCCGGTGATTTTGCCAATTGAATGACAAGATCCCCTTCATCCATCGTCGGCATGAAGCTTTTACCCACATTCCAGTACGCCAATACACCTAGCAGCAATGCCACACCTGCAGGTAGAAGTGCTTTTTTCGGATGCTGTAACACCGCATCCAATAACGGGCGATACACTCGGTCAACCTGCCGCATCAACCAAGGTGTGTGGTGTGCGTGTGATTTCAAAACAAACGACGCCAGCACAGGAATAAACGTCAATGACAACAGCAATGACACGGCCAAGGCATACACGATGGTCAATGCCACCGGAGAAAACAGCTTGCCTTCCAAACCTTGCAAGGTCAGCAGAGGCAAGAAGGTCAGGGCGATAATCAACATACCCGCTGAAACCGGCACCGCCACTTCCCGCGTGGCATCAAACACACGATGCAGCTTTGGCAACTTGCCGCCACGTGCATCGGGTTGTAAACGTGTGACTACGTTTTCGACTACGACAACCGCAGCATCAACCAATAAACCAATGGCAATCGCCAACCCACCAAGGCTCATCAAATTCGCACTTTGTCCAGTGAGATGCATCAGCAAGAAAGTGAACAAGGCCGCCAACGGCAGCATTAACGACACGACAACCGCAGCCCGCAACTCACCCAAAAACAGCAGCAACAAAATCACGACCAGTACGGTGGCCTCCAATAAGGCTGAGCGTACTGTCGCCACAGCGCGTTCGATCAAACTGCTGCGGTTATAGAACGGAACAACTCGCACACCCGGCGGAAGGCTGGGTGCCAATTCGGCCAAACGTGCTTCTGTGGCATGCACGAGTTTACTGGCATCCACACCACGCAACGCCACAACGATCCCTTCGACCGCTTCACTTGTTCCATCACGACTCACTGCCCCATAGCGGGTCATCGCTTCAACACGCACTTGCGCAACATCACGAATCCGCACGGGCGGCATGCCTGATTTCAGCACCACATTGCCGATGTCGTGCGCTGTTTGTAGTGCACCTTCAACGCGAACGATCAAAGCATTTTCACCTGCTTGCAAACGCCCAGCACCATCATTGCGGTTATTGCGCTCTAAGGCATCCAACACATCTTTCAGATGCAGACCATTTGCCAACAGACGTGCGCGGTCTGGCACAACAACAAATGATTTAACCTCTCCACCAAGCACATTGACATCGGCAACACCGGCGACTGTGCGCAGGGCAGGGCGAATCGTCCAATCCAGCAGGCTGCGCTTTTCTTGCAGGCTTAAACCACCACCTTCAATGGTGAACATCAAGACATCAGAAAGCGGGGTTGCAATCGGTGCTAGGCCACCACTCACGCCTTCTGGCAAGTCGTCACTGACGTTCGCGAAACGCTCGGTGACTTGTTGCCGCGCCCAATAAATATCTGCGCCATCTTTGAAATCCAACGTGATATCGGCAATCGCATATTTCGCTACCGAGCGCAGCATCACTGCATTTGGCACACCAAGAAGTTCCATTTCAAGTGGCGCCACAACGCGGCTTTCCACTTCTTCCGGCGTCATCCCCGGCGCTTTGAGAATCAACTTCACCTGCGTGGGGGAAATATCTGGATACGCATCAATCGGTAATTGCAGATAAGCACGCAAACCCAGGCCAGCAAGCACAACCACAACCAGCAGTACTAACAACCGCTGTTGCAAGGAAAAGGCAATTAAACGTGACAGCATAAGGTCACTCCACCGCCAACAGTGTTTTCAACACATTGCCGCCAGTCACTGCCACCAGCATTCCCGCCTTCAATTCATCGGCTTGCACAATCGCTATACGGGCATCACCGCCAAGTTGACGCACCTGTACGCGTCGCCATGCAGCGCCATCTTGAACAAACACCACATGCTGCTCACCATCCTGCAGCAATGCCGTTACCGGTATCGACAATGCGCCAGCAGCTGCCGGCAACTGTAACGCCACAGCAAACTGTTGACCGGGGAGCAAATGGCTACCTGCTTCAAGCTGTGCGCGTACCCGTATACTTTGCCCCCCCACGTCTGCATCACCGCCAACCGCAGCAACACGGGCCTTTTCATCTTTCGGCAACATAACGATTTGCCCGATCTGAAGTTGCGATGCCAATTCCACTGGGACAGAAAATTGCACATCCAGGCGATCATCACCAGCAAGTGTGAAAGCCGCAGCCATCGCCTCCAATACCTGTCCCGGTGCAACCTGGCGATGCAGCACACGGCCGGCCTGCGGTGCCAGCAACTCAAACTCACCTGCAGCCCCGCCACTTGGCCGCAACAGCACCAGTGATGCCTGTGCCTGTTGTATCGCTGCCTTGGCAACATGCGCACGCGCTTTGCTTTCTTGCAGACGCGCCGTTGGGATCAAGCCTTCATTTGCCAGAAGCTCATCTCGCTGCGCTTGTTGTGCCGCCACGCCAAACTCAGCCTGTGCCTTTGCCAATTCAGACTGCATGGCAATTAATTCGCGACTTTGCACACGCAACATTGGCTGACCACGTTGCACGCTTTCGCCTTCATCCACCAATACCCGTGTCACCACACCCGCATAAGGCAATGTCACATGCACACTCGAGGCCATCGCCGCCATTACTTGTGCGGGCAACCCCGTCACCGGCACAGCAGTGGCTTGTACGGCTGGTGCCTGCTGAATCCCCAGTTGTTGTGTTTGCGCCTCTGTTAGCTGGATGCGCCCTTGTGCATCGACTTGTGGGGTCTGCTCTTCTGCAGCTTCTGGCGGCGCAGATGCAGTGCATGCGCTGAGCACACTAAGACTGAGCGCACTAAGAAGTAGCGACAGGGAAAACACGGCTGACGTTTTGGCTTGGCGCATGATAAAAGACGGCTCACTGATCATGAGCCATCAGTATGGCAAAGTAAACTTTTGCCTTGCTTAAGAAACATACGAATGAAGTATCAGGCTACAACCGCGTGATCGGCCCCAATACAACCTGTAACTCACCTTCATGCAGTGTGAATTGCAATTGCAAGGCCAATGCCATCGCCATGGTATGCACCAACGCCAAGCCCAAACCGGCATGGCGGCTATCAGCATCACGGTCGCCTCGCCAATGCCGTTCACCAAAATGGGCAAGGTCATCCGTGGTTAATGCAGAAGCACGATTACGAATCTTCAGCCACCAACCTGCCTGTTCTGATTGCAACACCACATGGATGGCGGTGTTGGCATCACCATACTCAACAGCATTTTGCAGAAGATTGGCAACAATTCGCTCCAGCATCCCGGCGTCACAAACACCCCATGCCTCAACAGGAAGATGCCATTCAATCTGTTCCGACAAACCTGCTGTTTCCAATGCTTTTACTTGTTGCCGCAATAGCGCCGTTAGCTCCAATGGGTCGGCCTGCGGACGTTCTTGCCCTGATTCAAAGCGCACCAAGGCCAACAACGCTTCAATCCCGCGTGCCATGCGCGTATTCGCCTGCTGAATTTGCAGCAGTGCATGTTGATTCGATGCCTGTTGCGGCTCACGCAATGCGTGTTCAACCACAATGCTCACTTCCGCTACTGGCGTGCGTAATTCATGCGCCACATTGCGTGAAAACCGGCGCTCACGTTCAGCCATATTCCATGATTTTCGCAGCGCTGCATGTGCGGCCTCGACAAAGGGATGCAGTTCACGCGGAGTACTCGCTAGAGAGCCTGCTTCTGGTGGGCGGTCATGCGGTAAACGCCGCGCTTCTTTGTCCATATGCACGAATGCTTGCCGCACCAACAACAGACAAAGCAAAACAGCTGCGATCGTGGTGAGTAAAATCCCAACCCCCAAGGTGCCATGTATCGTGCGTTCGGTGCGATCCCAACTTTCGCGTTCTGTTGCCAGCACCAATGTCCCACCAGCAAACTGCCCTTGCTTCAGCGGCCACACCCGATAACGCCCCACATGCCCATCGGGAAGCACAAGGTTTCCATGCTCCCCTTGTGGCATTTGTAATGCGCCTTCACCACTACTCATCGACCATGCGCGTAACTGCCCTTGCGCATCATAAATTGCAAAAAAATCCGTATGCCCAGCAATATCCCAGGCCGGAAGAATCTTCTCGATAGCATGCCGATCGTGCTGTAACTGCTCGGCTAGCGCTTCCGTACGCGATGCAAGAAACTGATCGAGCTGGCGAAACATTGCACGATCAATCAATGCATCCAAGGTCATGAACAGACCAGCAAGTAAAAGACCAATCGCCAGCAATAACTGCCATAGCAGCCGCGTGCGCAGTGACCAGGTGTTTGAATCAATCGATGCCATAGCCAAAGCCACGACGGGTTTGAATCGGGTCGTCTGCGCCGGCCTTTGCCAATTTGCTGCGCAATGTACTGAGAATCACTTCAACCACTTTATCGGATGCATCGCTGCTGCTGTCGTACAGCCGGTCAAAAATTGCCGCCCGCGACAATACTCTGCCGCGTTGGCGTAACAGCAACTCTAATAACGCATATTCTTTTGGTGAAAGCTGTAAATCACAGCCCTGCCAACGCGCACGTCGCGCATGTGTGTCCACCTGTAACGCATGCCACTCAAGTAAAGCCGAACCACCTTCCTGTGGTCGCCGCGCCAATGCGCGTATGCGCGCCAACAACTCGTCCAGCTCAAATGGCTTAACTAAGTAATCATCCGCACCCGCATCTAACGCTGCAACACGATCGGCCACTGTATCGCGTGCCGACAGCATCAATACACGTGCGCGCGAACCGCTTCGGCGCAAGATGCTCAGAACTTCAAGCCCATCGCGTTTGGGCAACATCCAATCGAGTACCACCAATTCGTAATCATGCGTGGTAAGAAATTGTGTGGCCTGCACACCATCAGCAGCATGATCACAGGCATGCCCTTCACGTTCAAGGGTGACACGCAAAGTGTCGGCCAAGGTCTGCGAATCTTCGACAATCAACAGACGCATCGCCGATCACCTAATCAACAACGCGACAGAACACAGCCTTCAGATAACGCGATTCCGGCACTTGCGCCAACCACGGATGGTCAGCGCCAGCGCCAGCGACTTTCAATACCTGCACAGTGCGGCCGGCATAGAATGCAGCGCGGCGAAGCATATCGAGGAATTGATCCTCACTCACCAAGCCTGTGCAAGAGAACGTTGCGAACAAGCCACCAGGCTTCACCACGCTTAATGCCAGCTTGTTCATATCAAGATATTTCTTCAGCGCCGTGATCACCTGCTCACGATCACGCGTCATCTTGGCTGGGTCGAGAATCACGACATCAAACTGCTCACCATTTTGTGCTGCATCCCGCAACCACGGGAAAATATCGGCCTGAATAAAACGCGGTTTCACGTGGTTCAAATAGGCATTTTGTTTGGCGATTTCAATCACCGCCGGGTCGATATCAATTCCTATCACTTCGCTGGCGCCACGTGCTGCCGCATACACGGCAAACCCGCCGGTATTGCAGCACAAATCCAGCACACGTTTGCCAGCACATTGCTGTGAAAGCCATTGCCGGTTTTCACGTTGGTCGGCAAAAAACCCGGTCTTGTGCGCACCCGCCGGATCGGCACGGAACGTCACCCCGTATTCGGTAATCGTGGCGGGCAGCGTCCCTTGCGTGTCTTTGTAATCGAAGCTTTCCTGCTTCTGCACATGCTCATCGGCAAAGCTGTGGAAGCGGCAACCGGGGAAATGCTCACGCAGCGCATCAAAAATGATGCTGCGGTGTCGCCAAGCCCCGGCACTGAAAAATCCGACCACCAAGAGATCATCGTAACGGTCTACCACCAAGCCGCTGATGCCATCGCCTTCGCTATGCACCACCCGCCATGCGTTGGACACCTCATCCAGCTTGAGAAGCTCGCGACGCAGATGCACGGCTTCACCAATTTTGCGCACGAACCATGCTGCATCCACTGCCATATCAGGGTCGCGCTCCAACATCCGCAGTGCAATCCGCGAATGCCCGTTGTAAAAACCACGCCCAATCCAGGCGCCATCTACACCATACACATCGACGATACTGCCGGGCTTAGGGCGTTGCGCGGGCTTTTCGACAAGGCGTTGGAAAATCCATGGGTGGTTGGAATTCCATGCGTTCTTTAACTGGACTGCGGGCAGGATATCGTTCATCCGTCTATTGTAGGCGCTCTGTCTGCTGCACCATACATTTGCCTGCTGACGTGTTGTGCTTGCATTGCTGATTCTGCACCCCACATCGGTTTCATGTCTTCGCTTTTACCCAAACACGCCCAGCAACATGCCGACCGACGACGTCTTCAGCGGGCGCTGACCGCAAGCATGGCCATGGTTTTGCTGATGTGGGTGTGCTTCTCCATTCAGCAGGGTGTGGATTGGCGTGCATTCAGTGTGCGCCCACAGCTTGCTGCCGGTTTAGCTGGCTTAGTCACCGCCCCGTTTTTGCATGGTTCTGTGGCACATATTTTGGCCAACACCATGGCGGTGCTGCTATTGGGTACCTTGGCAGGCACCGCATTTCCTCGCGCCACACTGCGTGCATTGCCCTTGCTGTGGCTGGGTTCGGGGCTGACAGCATGGCTGTTGGGTGCGCCGGGCTCGCATCATCTTGGCGCCAGTGGTGTCACCCATGGGCTGGGCTTTCTGGTGTTCGCTCTGGGGCTTTTGCGCCGCGATAAGGCCGCCATCGCCGCAGGCATGATCGCTTTTCTGTTTTATGGCGGCATGTTGATGTCGATCTTGCCCCGTGAAGCCGGTATTTCATGGGAATCCCATCTCGGCGGTGCCGTGGCTGGCTGTCTGGCAGCACTGCTGTTTCGTCATGCCGACCCTGTTCCACCGCGCAAAAAATACAGTTGGGAAATTGAAGAAGAACTTGAACAGGCGCAGCGTGCTGCCGAACATGACACGTACGAACCACGCGCATCTGAGGATGTTCCCGTGCTGTGGAAACGCCAGCCGCAACAAGAAGAACTGGGGCGCGTGCTGCCGTTCAGGCAGCGTGATTCATCGTGATACGTCGCTTGGCAGATTGTGCTCCGGTTGTATTGACGTGCATTAAGCTGCGCCTTCAACACTTGCTGTCACCTCACTCTTTCTAATTGCTCTCCCATGATGCTTCGCCACATCTCATCCACTGCATTGCTCTGTGTCCTGCTGGCTGCGTGTGCTTCCACACCCTCTAAAACCAGCGCCCCCGCATCAATCAGCCCGGCACAACCTGCCGTTAAAGCAACCCCCATCAAAGTCGGGTTGGCGCTGGGTGGTGGCGCAGCCAAAGGCTTTGCCCATATTGGTGTCATCAAGACGCTTGAATCCCATGGCATCAAGCCCGTGGTGGTGGCCGGAACCAGTGCCGGCAGTGTCGTAGGGGCACTGTATGCCAGTGGGATGGATGCGTATGCGCTGCAAGAAAAAGCCGTCGCATTGGATGAGGCCAGCATTCGTGATGTCAGCCTGTTTTCGGGCGGACTGGTGAAAGGCCGCAAACTGCAGGATTACGTGAACACACAAATCGATCAGCGCACCTTCGAAAAGCTCAAATTGCCGTTTGCGGCAGTATCCACACGTCTTGAAGATGGGCAGCGCACCGTATTTGCACGCGGCAACGTCGGTCAGGCGGTGCGTGCCTCCAGTGCTATTCCAGGTGTATTTGAAGCAGTCAGCATCGGCGACCATCACTATGTGGATGGCGGCGTGGTCAGCCCTGTGCCAGTGGATGCCGCCCGTGATTTAGGTGCCGATGTCGTCATTGCCGTGGATATCAGCAGCAAAGCGACCGGCACCAACAACCCCAACAGCATGCTGGGAAACATGAATCAAAGCATCCGCATCATGGGGCAAAAACTGGGGGAGCAAGAATTACAACGCGCTGACATTGTTATTCGCCCGAACGTCAACGACATTGGCGCTGCAGACTTTGCACAAAAAAATCGCGCCATTCTGGAAGGCGAACGCGCAACGCAAGCATTGATGCCACAGATCAAGAAAACACTGGCGGCATTGCAGGCGCAGCGTAACGCACAGGCACAGCAAGCCGCTGCTGCCAAAGCCGCACAACAACAGGAAGAAGAACGCAAGGCGCGCTGCGCGCAGCAGTCTAGCTGGAAAAACAAACTCTGGCGCGATGCCGATTGCCGCGCAGATTAGCGGCAAAGACAGACTGACCAGCTACCGCCGGCTCCATTACATCAAAATCGCCAGAATCAATAACGTCACACCAGTGACTGCCAGGCTGGCATGCGTTAAAACCACGCGTTTCACTGCCACTTTTTTATCGAAGTGCAGGGTAGCCAGATAAAACCCGAACAACGCTGCTGTTGTCAGCACCCCAAGTGCCACTATTGCCAGCGTACCGCCTTCGGCATCCAAGATACCAAGGATCAACAAGGTCAATCCGGATGCACCAAACAAGGCGTGCAGCAATGAAACCGCCCAAGGTGCCAGACGGCCACGCAACACGAATGACGCCAAAAAAAGCCCACCTGTGGCACCAATCAAAAAGATCAACAACGCAAATTTCAGCATGCCGATGTTTTCTCCTGCAATTTGCACAGTTTTTGCTGCGCTCAAGTGTAGCTTACAGCGGTAAAAGTGGGATAGCGCGGGCTTGTTTGACGGTTCGCAAGACGAAGCTGGAGTTGATGTCATCCACCTCCGCCTGCGCCAAGAGTTTGTCCAGTAAAAACCGGGAAAAATGCTCAAGATCACGCACAAGGATTTGCAGCAAATAATCCATATCACCCGTCAGTGCATGGCAAGCCACCACTTCCGGCCACTGATTGACATAACGAGCGAACATCTCGATGCGCGGTGCATCATGCTGCTTCAATTGCACCCGCACAAACGCCTGCAAGCCCAGACCTAATCGCTCTGGGTTCACATCTGCGCGGTAGCCGCAGATCACCCCTTCGCGTTCCAACCGCTGCACGCGACGCAGGCAGGCCGAAGCAGAAAGATGCACACGCTCGGCCAATTCGGCATTGGTTTGCCGACCCGCTCGCTGCAGCTCATCCAATAGCAGTAAATCAATACGATCCAGCGTTATTGCACTCATCTATTTCTCTTATTTGAAATTCAGCGCAATGATATTGCGTTAATTCAGATTATTGACGCAACAACGCAGAAACCTTGCAGGATATTCATCTTACGCTTTGTGCAGGTTTTCTTTCTTGTCCCAGCACAGTATTTCTCATGACTGATTCCATACATCCACGTCGCCTTGAAAGTCTGCAAACCGACCGCGGCTCTGTACCGGTGTATGCCACAGGCACGGTGGAGCAGCCTTGGGAAACCTACAGCCCTGAAGATCATGCGGTCTGGCAGCAACTTTATGCCCGCCAGTTGGAGATTCTCCCTGGCCGCGCATGCGATGCATTCCTGCAGGCACAGCACCATATGCAGATGACGCCTGAGAAAATCCCACGATTTTCTGACCTCAACCGCATTCTGGCGGATGCCACTGGCTGGCAAATCGTTGCCGTGGAGGGTCTGCTTCCCGAATTGGATTTTTTCACCCATTTGGCGAATCGGCGGTTTCCTGTCAGCTGGTGGATTCGCCGTCCCGATCAACTGGACTACATTGAAGAACCCGACTTATTTCATGACCTTTTTGGGCATGTTCCCCTGTTGATGGATCCGTTGTTTGCCGATTACCTTGTGGCCTATGGCAAGGGGGGCATCAAAGCGCATGGCCTTGGTGCCGAGGCGCTGATGCAATTGGCGCGGCTGTATTGGTACACCGTTGAATTTGGCCTGATTCGGCAAGCCAATGGCCTGCGTATCTATGGGGCTGGCATTGTGAGTTCGAAGGGTGAATCGATACATTGCCTTGAATCGCCTGCCCCCAACCACGTCGCATTTGACCTCGAACGCGTGATGCTGACGCGTTACCACATCGATCGCTACCAGAAAACGTACTTCGTGATTGACAGCTTTGCGCAGTTGATTGATGCCACCCTGTCTGATTTTAAGCCCGTGTATGCCCGCTTGGCGGGGCAAACACCTTTCCCTGCGGATGCATTGCAGCCCAATGATCATGTATTGCAGCACGGAAGCGGCGAAGACTGAGTTGAGGGGGTTCGGCTCTGCATTCGTAACTTCCTGTCACTTGCGAGACAATAGGCTTTCTTTTTCGTGTGGATGCTGCCCATGAGCCATTCCCCCATTTCGCTGACCCGCTTCTTGATTGAAGAACAACGCGCTGGGCATATCAATGCCGAGCTTCGCCTCCTGATTGAAGTGGTTGCGCGTGCCTGTAAGCGCATTTCAATTGCTGTTGGTAAAGGTGCGCTGGGTGGTGTACTTGGCGATGCCGGTGAACCGGGACAGGCCAGCATCAACGTACAGGGCGAAGCGCAAAAGAAACTGGATGTGCTGTCCAATGAAATTCTGCTGGAAGCCAATGCCTGGGGTGGTCACCTAGCTGCCTTAGCGTCCGAAGAAATGGATCACAGCCAGCCGATTCCAGACGCCTATCCGCGTGGTAATTTCTTGCTGTTATTTGATCCGCTTGATGGCAGTTCGAATATCGACGTCAACATCTCGGTTGGTACTATTTTTTCTGTCTTGCGTGCCCCGGATAGCACCCACCAAGCCACTGATCATGACTTCCTGCAGCCTGGTACCACACAAGTGGCTGCCGGTTATTGCACCTATGGCCCAAGCACCATGCTGGTACTGACGGTTGGGCATGGCACACATGCCTTCACCCTCGACCGTGAAGTGGGCAGCTTTGTGCTGACCACACGCGGCATGCAGATTCCCGAGGACACCAAAGAATTTGCCGTCAATATGTCGAACCAGCGCTTTTGGGAGCCGCCAATGCAGGCGTATGTTGCTGACTTGCTGACCGGCAAGGAAGGGCCGCGCGGCAAAGACTTCAATATGCGCTGGGTTGCATCTATGGTCGCTGATGTGCATCGCATCCTGACCCGTGGCGGTATTTTCAGCTATCCGCTGGACAGCAAATGTGCTGCGCAAGGTGGCAAGCTGCGCTTGATGTACGAGGCTAACCCAATGAGCTTCCTGGTCGAGCAGGCCGGTGGCGGAGCAAGTACCGGGCGTCAGCGCATGCTGGAAGTTCAACCGACTGGTTTGCATCAGCGTGTGCCGGTTTTTCTTGGTTCAAAGCGTGAGGTGGAAATGGCTGTGAGCTATCACCTGCGCCATGACAGCGCGTCAGTTTGACCTTTGGTTTTGCATTGAATACCGGTGCTTTGCCTGCTGGCGGTTTCATGATTCGCCAATTTATGCCAGATTGAGCCATGCATTTTGATTCTCACCTGTGGTCGCAAGTGTCATTCGGCCTGATTCTGGTCGGCGGGCTGTACTTGCTGATCAGCGAAAAATTGCGCGTCGATGTCAGCGCAATGTTGATTCTCGCTGCATTGGTGCTCACCGGTGTATTGGACGAAAAGGCGGCACTTTCCGGCTTTTCAAGTGAACCGGCAATCATTGTTGCGGCGGTCTTTGTCATCTCCGGTGCATTGGGTGCCACCGGCATCAGTGAGCGGCTTGGGAGTTGGGTTGAGCGTGCCTCCGGCGAAAAAGAGTGGCGCACGATTGCAGTTGTCATGCCGCTCGTCGCCCTGCTTTCTGCGTTCACGCACCATGTCATGGTCACCGCCATGATGTTGCCCTTGTTGCTTCGGCATGCGCGCCACCGACAACTTCCCGCATCACGTCTGCTGATGCCAATGTCATTAGCGGCTTCGCTGGGTACCACGTTGACACTGATCAGCGCACCCGCATTTTTGCTTGCCAACGATATTCTGCAGCGCTCTGGCGCAGAGGGTCTGGGGATTTTCACCATTACCCCCATTGGTATCGCCCTCGTCCTGGTAGGTACAGCCTATATGCTGCTGACCCGCTGGCTGCTGCCAAAGCGCAGTGGTGAGCAGAAAGAAGATGATTATTTGCGCCTCGATCGCTACCGCACCGAACTTGTGGTGGTGAAAGAAGGGCATTGGTGCACACGCCCACTCGCTGAATTGCAAAAGGCACTTGGTCAGCGATTCCGTCTTTTAGGCTGGTTGCGCGATGGCGTCACACGTCATGACCTTGGAACATCCAGCCCTTTGCTGGCGGGAGATGTGTTGCTGGTTGAAGCCGCCGCCGACGAATTGCTGTCACTGCATGACGATGCCGGCCTTGACCTCAATGCGATTGCCCGCTTCGGTGCCTGCGTCGGCAGCGATGCCAAACCACAATTGGTACAAGCCGTGGTTGCACCGGGTTCAGAGTTTATTGGCCGCACCATTCGCGAACTGGATTTTGCCCGCCAATTTCATACCGTGATTGCCGGTCTTTGGCGACGCGGTGAGCAAATGAGTGGTCGGCTTTCAGATGTCCGCCTGCGTGAAGGAGACTTGCTCGTGCTGTGGGGGCAGCCTTCGCGTTTTACCGACCTTGCCGCACACCACGGGTTTCTGATGCTTGTGCCGTTCTCTGGCGAGGCCAAGCGCCGTTTACGTGCGCCGCTTGCACTGAGCATCTTGGGCATCACCATTTTTGCAGCAGTGACCGAATGGATCGAGCCACAACTTGCCTTTCTTTTCGGTGCTGTGGCCATGGTACTCACGCGCTGCATTGATGTTGAGCAAGCTTATCGCAGCATTGATGTGCGCATTTTCGTCATGATTGCTGGTGTTATCCCATTGGGAATCGCCATGGAACGTACCGGCACTGCCGACTTGCTGGCACAGGGCTTATCGCATGTCATCGCGGGTTGGTCACCATTGGCGATTTTGCTGGTGATGTTCTCGCTGGCCGCTTTGCTGACACAAGTGATGAGTGATGCCGCGACCACCGCGCTGCTTGGCCCGATTTCCATTGCCACCGCGCAAGTACTGGGGCTTCCCCCAGCACCATTTATCGTGTGCACTGCGCTAGGTGCCGTGGTGGCCTTTCTGACGCCCATTGGTCATCACGGCAATCTGTTGATTCTCAAACCAGGTCAATACAAGTTCGGTGATTTCCTGAGAGTTGGCCTTCCCCTGACCATTCTCATCAGCCTTGTTAGTGCATGGATGGCACGTTGGATCTGGATGGACGGCCCCCTGATTCCACACTTCTTCTAATATCCTTCCCTATCTGCTTGGCATTGAGATTCCACGATGGCTTGGCTCTTTTTATTGTTCAGCATTACCTGCATGGCGCTTGCGTTCCTCGCGGATAGCACTGGACTTTTAGCGATCTGTTTGGCCGGTGCATTCGTGTTCTTTATTCTCTGGATTATTTTTCTTTACCGTGCACGCTTTTCTGACTTGCAGCGCGATGAAATCATGATGATCGACCCGGTCGAACTCCGTCGCTTGCGCGAGCAAATCGCTGCCAAGCAAGATCAGCAAGCCTCTCGGGAGAACGAATGACTGTTCTTAGTGTCAATCTCAATAAAATTGCCGTTCTGCGAAATTCGCGTGGCGGCAAAGACCCGGATGTCCTGACCGCAGGCAAGGTGTGTCTCGACGCTGGGGCACATGGTCTGACTGTGCACCCTCGCCCTGATGCACGGCATATTCGCAGTGACGATGTTTTTATCCTTGCTGAGTTATGCGCAGCACGCGGCGTGGAATTCAATATCGAAGGCAATCCCTTCGCACCACCCCGTCCAGGCTATCCCGGGCTGTATGCGTTATGCGAGACGGTACGCCCCGCACAAGTGACCTTTGTTCCTGATGCTGATGGGCAACTGACATCAGATCATGGGTTTGATTTCACTGGCTCAACCGACGCACTTGGTGCGCTGATTCACCGCTTCAAAACACTGGGATGCCGTGTCAGTACGTTCGTCGATGTGGGTGACCCACAAGTTGCGCAAGCCGCTATGCTCGGGGCTGATCGTGTTGAGCTTTATACCGGTCCCTATGCCGAAGCGTTTGCAAACGGTGATAGCGCTGCGGTATTAGCTGCTGCGGCATCCACGGTTGCTCTTGCGTCTGCTGCAGGTCTTGCAATCAATGCCGGGCATGATCTCAACCAAGACAATCTCCCCGTCTTGTTACGGCATATTCCTGACATTGCTGAAGTTTCGATTGGGCACGCACTCATTTCCGATGCACTTTATGCGGGTATGGCAGCAACCGTGCGCGCCTACCGCGATATCGTCGATCAATCATCAGCGTAAGCACCAGCTAAGATCACTGATTGCAGACCAGACGGCCTCGCTTTTAGACAAAGAAAACGCCGCCTTCACAGGCGGCGTTCGTCATCCACGACGCGCTCCAAATAGATTGGAGCAATGAATGTCTTACTTCTGCACAAAACCGATTTTGATCATGTCCGCATTTTTCGCGGAAGCCAAAACCTGTGCAAGGATTCCATATTCAGCCGACTCATCGGTATCGATTTGCAGTTCGGGCTGATTGCTCGGGTCACGCATCACTTCTTCAATCATCATCCTCTGGAGGTCATGCACCGCTGTGGGTGAATTGTTCCAGAAGACTTGACCAGCAGAGTCGATACGCAATTCGATCGGATCCGGTGGTTCTTTCGGATTTTCCGGTGGCTTGTCGGTTTTCTGTGGAAGATCCACATCAACCGGAACCGATTGAATCGGCATCGTCACCATGAAGATGATCAGCAACACCAGCATCACGTCAACCAATGGGGTTACGTTGATGTCTGCCATCGCATTTTGGCTTGCGCGTGCAAATGCCATCGTGCGTACTCCTTACTTCTTCTTAGGCGGTGTTGTGACAAAGCCAACCTTCGCCATACCCTGTGCTTGTGCAATTTTCACCACTTCATTCACCATACGGTATTGCGTGGTTTTATCTGCACGAATTTGTACGGGTGGCTGCGGCGTTTTTTGCGCTTCCACGGACAGGCGACTTTCAATCACCTGCCGTGTTGCGGGTTCATCATTCAAGAAGAGTTCGCCATCCACGGTCACGGAAATCGTGACCGGTGGAATTTGTGCTTTTTTCTCTTCTTTCTTCTGAACCACTGCCTCTGGCAATTGCACCTTGACCTTATGGTTCATCAGCGGCGTGGTGATCATGAAGATGATCAACATCACCAACATCACGTCGACCAGCGGCGTGACGTTGATTTCCGCCATCGGCGCGCCTTCTTCTTTACCGACACTGGCTCCCATGGTCAGGGTTCTCCGTCAAATATGATCTACAGGTGACGATCGATTAGCGCTCGCCAACGCGAGAGCCGGTGGCGAAGAAATCGTGCAGGTCATGCGCAAACGTATCGAACTGGTTGTTCGTGATGCGGTTGTAACGCACGAAAGCGTTATAAGCCAGCAGCGCAGGAATCGCCACGAATAGACCCAGTGCGGTCATGATGAGCGCTTCACCCACCGGACCGGCCACGGCCGAGATGGAGGCGTCACCCGACGAACCGATCTTGATCAGCGCGTGGTAGATCCCCCACACGGTACCCAGCAGACCCACGAAGGGTGCGGATGAACCGGTGGTTGCCAGCACGGTCAGACCCGATTCCAGACCAAGCGATTCACGTGTCACGGCTTGGCGCAGGGCACGGTCAACGAATTCCGAACGGCTCAGAGAATCGGCGAGCTTCGAACTATCCTGACCTTGTTGGTGGTGAGCAGCAGCCTGGGCTGCATCAAGGGCGATCTTAGAGAACGGCTCGGAACGTGGCTGTTCTTCCATGTAACGAACGGCGTCTTGTGCATTCTTGGTTTCCCAGAATGTACTGACCACACGTTCTGCACGGCCACGCAGACGAACGTTCTTGATGAAGTTGATGATGATCCAATACCAGGACATCACCGACATGATCGCCAAGGTGATAAAGACGATCCAACCGACCGAGTCGAAGTTTTGGATCAGGTGATCGAAGCCCATCTGCTGAAGCGCGGCGGCGTTGTTGCCTCCGGCGGCGGCAGGTGTGGCAGCAGCTGTTTCTTGCAACATACGCTTACCTTTAGATGTCGTGGATGAAAAAGTTTCAAAAGGGTGAGGCGGGTACTACGGGGTGGAACAGAACAACACTTACATCTTGAACTCAACCGGGACGCGTACTCGGCTTGCAACCTTCTGGCCATTCTTGACCTCGGGGTTGAAGCGCCAACGCTTCGCGGCTGTGATCGCTGCGCGATCAAGATTACGGTTACCACTGGAACGTTCAACACTTACATCAAGTACTGCACCGCTCGCATCGATATCGACAATGAGAATGGTCGTTCCTTGAATACCGCGACGCATTTCTTCCGGTGGGTACTTCGGCGGATTCATGGCACGCGACGATGGATCGACGCTGGAACCAATATCCGGTACGGAAGCCGGCGGCGCGGGTGGTGATGGGGGTGCAGCTTGCACGTCCACTGCGCGTGAATCCGTTAACACCACAGGTGGATCTTCTGGCGGTGGCGGAACTGGACTTGGACGCGGCGGCGACAGGGTCTTCGGCGGCGTAAGCGGCTTGATTTCCTGTGGCGGCGGCGGCGGCGGCGGTGGAGGCGGCGGAGGTGGCGGCTCAATAAATGTCACGCTCACCACATCATTTTTCTCCACCTCTTGCGGAGGCGGTGAAATAGGTGCGAGAAGCATCAGCAATGCTGCTGCATGGAGAGCGATGGCAAAGCTGAAACCGGCAATACGCGGCCAACTCAAACCGCCTTCACGGTCATCTTTCTTTTCGATGTGGATGAGTTCTTCCGTCATGCGCACGGCTCTAAAGTTGTTGGGCCCGATTGTTCAAACGGGGGTGGTTTTATTGATGACTTTTCAGTCACCGGAACTGTCAATTTTACACCAATTCGAATCATTTGTACAAGCATTTTTTGCATTGGTATAAATGAAAATTTCGTTATTTTTTCAGCGGTTACGACGAATAATGATATTGGCTTCTTCAGGCTTTTTGATGCCCTTTGCCAATGCCTTTTCTGCCGCAGCCTTTGCTTCGGCTCGACGTTCCTCCATGTCAAGCACTTTAGCAAGATTGAGATACACCTCACCATCAGCAGCCATTGGCGCAGCACGTGAGTATAAGGTGATCGCAAGCGCCATTTTTTCATCAAAATAGGCATTTTGTGCCAAAACCTGGAAGTCACGCGCCAAGTCTGGGCCTTCCTGCAAAATCCCTTTTTGTAAGCCTTCTTCAATAATCTGCTGCGCATCATCCCAACGTGATGCATTCATGTAGCCGACATACAACGCGCGCAGTTCACGCGCCTCGTTCAACATACCGCGCTTATACGCATCTTCCAGAAGCAGATTGGCTTCAGCAAACTTTTCACCTTGTTGCAAGGAACCAACAGCGTTCATCAGTAAGCGCTTGTCGTCTGGGTTCTTTGCCACCAATGCGGTGAATGCTTCACCTGCTTCGTCAAAGCGTTCTAGTGCAGCAAACAGACCAGCACGCAGTGCCAGATGTTCGGTTTTTTCGCTCTTGGTTTCACTCAAGAAGCGTTCCAGTGCAGCCAATGCTTGGCTGTATCTTTCTTCCTGGTAATCAATCACCACCAAGTTGAACATGGTGGAGTAGTGGCTGTCGTTGTCCATGCCACCGGTTTCAATCACTTTGGCGAAATAACCCAGTGCCGTATCTTGGTCATCTTGATTGATCGCCGCATTGCCTGCCATGTAATAAGCAAAGGACTTCTCATAAGCATTTGCCGTAGGCAGTGCAGTAATTTCTTGTGCCTTGGCAATCACCCCTGCCCAATCATCTTTTTCATAAGCATCTTGCAGCGCCTGCAATTGCTTGATGTTTTTCGGATTGGCTTTGGTTTCTGGTGATTGACGCGTTGCATTTGGGTACAGCGCTGGCTTCTTCTCAGCTTCACCCTGCTTGTTGCGGCTGCCGCCACGGCGATCATGCTGCTTGGAGGTTTGTGGATCGGCCTGCACATCAGGTGCAAGCACAGCCAGCCCCAATGCGGCTGCCATTGCTAAAACGACGGTGTGGCGAAGCTTGTTGCTCATGTCATCCTCTTGCATTGGGGTCGTGCTGTGCACGACTGGGTATAAACGTAACAGAAAACGAATCGCTTTTGCTTGTGACTTTTTTCCTAGTCACTGACATTTTGGTGCTTTCCCTGCTTTATTAGCAGCCTGCATCACCGGGATCAAGCCCTCTGCACGCATTTGCAACTCGCGTTGCCGCGATGAGGGATCTGGGTGAGTGGATAGCCATTGTGGCGGACGCGAACCTCCCGCCGCCGCCATATTTCGCCACAGTGTGATGGCGCCCTGCGGGTTGAAACCTGCTTTAGCGGCCAATTCCTGACCAACCACATCGGCTTCTGACTCTTGTGTACGTGAGTTTGGCAGCAGGAACGTCCCCTGTAACAACATGCCACCCAGCTGACCTGTGGTTTGTGTGGCGGCCTCACCATAGCGTGAGCCGGCCAATGCACCCGCTACTCCTAACCCAGTTTGTGCAAAAACCTGGCGAGTAATGCGTTCATCATGATGCCGTGAAATAACGTGCCCCACTTCGTGTGCAATCACTGCAGCCAGCTCATCCTGTGTGGTGGCGACTTTGAAAATACCCGTGTAAACACCGATTTTTCCCCCAGGAAGCGCCCAGGCATTAGCTTCATCATTCTGGAAAACCGCATATTCCCAGCGTATTTGATTCCAGGGTGCCGGGAGCTGCGCACTGATCGCATTGACCACACAGCCCACATACGCCACCTGTTTGGCATCTTTGCTCAATGGTGTTTCTGCTTTTGCTTCAGCAAATGCCTTTTCACCCATTTGATTCAATTCGGCCTGTGACACCGCACCAACATATTGCGTGCGCCCGGTCGGTGATGTCGTTGTAGCGCAACCTGCAACAGTCAGCGCCAAGGCAAGTGCAGCAAGGGTCAAGCGATGCATCATGCAACTCCCGTCAGATATCCAAGTTGGAGGCTTTCAGTGCATTTTCTTCGATGAAATCACGACGTGGTTCAACCACGTCCCCCATCAATGTACTGAAAATAGCATCCGCAGCAACAGCATCTTCCAGTTTCACTTGCAACAAACGGCGGGTTTCCGGGTTGACCGTGGTATCCCACAACTGCTCCGGATTCATTTCACCCAAGCCCTTGAAGCGCTGAATCTGCCGTCCTTTCTTTGCCTCATCCATCAACCACGTCTGAACATCGGCGAATCGAGCAATATCCTGCGACCTTGTGCCACGCAACACACGGGCACCCTCGCGCACCAAACCATGCAACTTGCTGGCAGCTTCGCGCAAGGGACGCAACTCACCATGCTCAAACAACGGCAAATTGAGAATCTGGGTCAATTCCTCACCCATATGCGCACGTGTGACCAGCAATGCCGCTGAGCGCCCTTCCTGCGCTTCCTGCCAGCGCAATGTGTACTGCGGCTTGCCAAGGCCTTTTTCGTTCAACTGAGCCGCCAACTTGAGCAATTCCGCATCCATATCCTGCACGGCGGTAACGGACTCGCTATCCAGTGGCACAAAATCAATCAATGCTTCCAGAACACCCGCATCAAACCGGTGCGCATTACGGGCAATGGCTTCCTTCGCCTTGGCATAGGCCAACAACAATGTTTCAAGCCCAGCACCTTCAATTGCAGGCTCATCTGCTGCGGGGATCAAAGCAGCGCCTTCCACGGCGTTTCCGGCAAGGTAAGAATCCAGTGCCGCATCATCCTTCAGATACAGCTCATTCTTGCCCTGTTTGATCTTATAAAGCGGCGGCAAACCAATATAAATGTGACCGCGATCAATCAGCTCGGGCATTTGCCGGTAGAAGAAGGTCAACAGCAATGTGCGGATATGACTGCCGTCCACATCGGCGTCGGTCATGATGATGACACGGTGATAACGCAACTTGTCCGGGTTGTACTCGTCTTTACCAATGCCGGTGCCGAGTGCGGTAATCAATGTTCCCACTTCGGCGCTGGCCAGCATGCGGTCAAACCGTGCACGTTCCACGTTCAGAATCTTGCCACGCAATGGCAAGACTGCTTGGTTTCTGCGATTTCGGCCTTGTTTCGCGCTGCCGCCGGCCGAGTCACCTTCGACGATAAACAATTCCGACAGTGCCGGATCTTTTTCTTGGCAATCGGCCAGCTTGCCTGGCAAACCAGCGATATCCAGCGCACCCTTACGGCGCGTCAGATCACGCGCTTTACGCGCTGCTTCACGGGCACGCGCAGCATCCACGATTTTGCCGGCAATCGCCTTGGCTTCATTGGGGTGCTCCTGCAAAAACTCATCCAAACGGGCAGAGAACGTACTGTCCACTACTGGACGCACATCCGAGGACACCAGTTTTTCTTTGGTTTGGCTGGAAAAACTAGGATCAGGCACCTTCACCGACAACACGGCGATCATGCCTTCACGCATGTCGTCACCCGACAATGACACCTTTGCCTGCTTCGCAATACCGCTTTGCTCGATGTAATTAGTCAGCGTGCGGGTCAATGCCGAACGGAAACCCTGCAAATGCGTGCCACCATCTTTTTGCGGGATGTTATTGGTGAAGCAGAACATCGTTTCTTGGTAGGCATCCGTCCACTGCAATGCCACTTCCACGGTGATGCCGTTTTGCTCGCCACTCACAGCGATCACATGCGGATGCAGCGGCGTTTTAACCTGCGCCAAGTGTTCCACAAAGCTCTTGATACCACCTTCGTACTGGAATACATCCTGACGTCCGTCTTCACGCTCATCTTTCAGGGTGATCTTGACGCCAGAGTTAAGAAAACTCAGTTCACGCAGGCGGCGCGCCAGAATGTCGTAATGAAATTCGGTATCCGTAAAGATCTCAGCCGATGGCCAGAAACGGAGCACCGTCCCACGACGCCCCTCTTGTTCCCCCACACGCTTGAGCAGATACACCGGCTCACCGAGGGCATATTCCTGTTGGTGATGGCCGCCGTCACGCCAAATATCCAGTGTGAGCTTGGATGACAGCGCATTCACCACACTGACGCCCACACCATGCAAGCCACCAGACACTTTGTAGCTGTTGTCGTCGAATTTCCCGCCCGCATGCAGCACCGTCAAAATCACCTGTGCAGCGGACACGCCCTCTTCCTTGTGAATATCCACAGGAATACCACGGCCATTATCAGACACGCTGACAGAACCATCCGCATGAATCGTCACCACGATATTATCGGCATGCCCTGCCAATGCCTCGTCAACCGAGTTATCCACCACCTCAAACACCATGTGATGCAACCCGGTTCCATCATGCACATCGCCGATGTACATCCCAGGACGCTTGCGTACCGCTTCAAGCCCACGCAGAACAGTGATCTGATTGGAATCGTATGAGGGGTTTACTGCTGATTCGGCCATTGGGCCAGAGCCTTGTTCATTTTGCGACATCGACGCGTTCAACTCCCTAGGCGCATTGCAAGATGCAGCGCCAAAGCACTTATATTTAAGGTGTCAGTATAGCAACCACGGCTGCAAACCGCTGAACTTCCTAAGTCAGCGCGGCAATTGCACCATGTTCCACGTGGAACATCGCTTCCGAGCCAAGCAATCCCTTGGGTGGCTCTGTTCCGGTGATTACCACCTGCGCGCCGCATTCAGACAACACCTGAATCACCCGCTGCTGATGCTGCAAATCCAATTCAGAACCAAGATCATCCAACTGCACAACCGGCCAATGTCCTAAATGTTCGGCAAGATAAGCCGCCTGAGCAAGCAGCAATACCAATGCCAATTGTTTGGTTTGCCCACGCGACAAACTCCCCTTGCCTGGCAAGTGCGTCAATTCCCAGCGTAAATCAGCACGATGCGGACCAACCGATGTGTACCCCAGAGCTTGATCTCGTTCACGCGCCAGAAGAAGTGCATCTTGAAGACTCATCTCCGCCCGCTTCCAACCCGGCGCCAACTGCAGCGTTATACCGCCCGCACTGGGTAATAAATTTGCCAGCATTTGCGCAAGCCAAGGCTGCAACGCATCCAAACTGAACTGCCGAAACAACGTGATTGCCTCGCCACTTTGCGCCAGCTCATGTTCCCATGCATCTAATTGCGCACCCCCTTGCGGTAGCCGCAGCAGCGCATTTCGCTGTTTTAATGCCCGCGCATAGCGACGCGACTGCACAGTGAACTCATGTTCCACGTGGAACACAGCCCAATCCAAATAACGCCGTCGCAATTCACTGCTGCCATCAATCAAAGCATGGCTTCCCGGCTCAAAACTCACCACAGTCAATTCTGCGCAAAGCTGCGTGAGTTGCTGAACATCCACACCATCAAGCCTTGCCTGCCATGTATGACCCGCATGCCGAAGCCCGGCCTTATGCTGCTGCCCATTCAAGGTTGCCCATTGCACAAACACATTGAGTGCAGCGTCGCCCTGTCGAATTAATCCATCCCGCACGCGCCCACGAAAACTTCGCCCATACGCCATGAGATGCAATGCTTCCAGCACACTGGTTTTACCACTGCCATTCAAGCCAGTGAGAATATTGAAACCAGGTTCAAACTGAATCGTTACGTCCTGAAAACGACGAAACGACTGCATATGCAGGTGTTGGATCAACATACCGAATCACTTGTACCACAAACAAGTGCGCCCAGCCGAAGCCGGGCGCATCGCCATGTTCCACGTGGAACACGATGAATCACAGGCGCAATGGCATCACAACATGGCGCGCATGCTGGCTTTCTGCGCCACGCACCAGCGCCGATGAATTGGCGTCACGCAATTGCAGGATCACAAATTCCTCACGCAGCGATGAAAGCGCTTCCAGCAAATACGAGACATTGAAACCAATTGCTAAACCGTCAACGACTGTTTCCGCAACCACTTCTTCCTGGGCTTCTTCCTGCTCAGGGTTGTGCGCACTGATTTTCAACAAGTCGGGAGAAAGCTCAACACGCACGCCTTTGTATTTTTCATTCGACAAAATCGCAGCACGTTGCAAGCCTGCACGCAGGGCATCACGATCGACTTTCACTTCTTTGTCGGCACCAATAGGAATCACTGCCTCGTAATCAGGGAACTTACCGTCAATCAACTTGCTGGTGAAGGTGACATCATCACGTTTCACACGGATATGGCCTTTGCCAATTTCCAATTCAAGCTGGCGGTCACCACCTTCAAGCAGGCGCTGCAACTCCTGAACACCCTTACGCGGAACAATGATTTGCCGTTTGCTGCCAAAACCTTGCTCAAGCTCAGTTTCACACAAGGCCAAACGGTGCCCATCGGTGGCAACACAACGCAACATGTTGTCGCGCAGATCAAACAACAATCCGTTGAGGTAATAACGAACATCCTGTTGCGCCATGGCAAATGCAGTGCGTTCAAGAAGTTCTTTCAACGCAGCTTCAGGAATCACGACCTGTTCATTGACTTCAACATCGTCTAATGACGGGAAATCATGGGCTGGTAATGATGACAGCTTGTAACTACCACGCCCTGCCTTGACGGTAATTTTGTCATCCGTCTGACTGATCGTGACATTGCTGCCATCCGGCAATGAACGCACGATTTCAAACAGTTTGCGTGCTGGAATCGTGGCTTGACCATCTTCGGCATTTTCAACTGCGGTATGCGCCACCATTTCGACTTCAAGGTCGGTACCGGTAAGCGACAAAACGCTGTTTTCAATGCGAACAAGGAAATTCGCGAGAACGGGCAGGGTGTGACGACGCTCAACCACGTTGACAACTTGGGCGAGAGGCTTGAGCAACACTTCACGTTGTAGGGAAAACCGCATGTAAACCCCTTTTTGCTGTTTTGAAGCAAGTTGTTCGGAAAAACCTGCTTTTAAAAGAGTGGATAAATCTTAAAAGATGGAGCTGGTGGAGTACAAAAAAACGTTGGATAAGTGATCTAACTTAATGATTTTGAAGAAAATTTATTAAAATTAAGGCGCTGGAAAAGCCGCTGATAGGTTGTGGATAAGATGTAGATAGTTCACAGACCGCTGAATAATCACCAATTTATCCACAGCTTCTCCCGTTGTCATTCACTGAGTTTGCGGATCAGCTTTTCCCAATCTTCACGCAACTTGCTGTCACTTTCCATCAGTTGGCGAATTTGCCGACAGGCATGCAACACGGTGGTGTGATCACGCCCATCAAAGGCAACGCCAATTTCCGGCAAGCTATGTTCCGTCAGTTCTTTTGTTAATGCCATTGCAATTTGTCGTGGACGCGCCAACGAGCGCGTGCGCTTCTTGCCAAGCATCTCCTTGAGCTGCAACCCGTAGTAGTCTGCCACGGCTTTTTGAATATTGGTGATGCTGATGGCTTGCTGCTGGGCACGCCAGAGGTCGCGCAGGGTTTCTTGGGCGAATTCCATGGTGACTGGCCGACCAAGCAGCCCTGCCTGCGCGGTAAGTTTGTTGATAGCACCTTCCAGCTCACGCACATTGCTGCGCATTTTCTTGGCGATGAGCTGGGCGACATCATCGGGGATCGCTGCGCCGCGTTCCTGCGCTTTGGAGAGCACAATCTGGGCGCGTGTTTCAAAGTCGGGTGGGTCAATGGCGATGGAAAGCCCCCACCCCAGCCTGGATTTCAAGCGTGGTTCCAAACCTTCCACTTCACGCGGATAACGGTCGCAGGTCATGATGATCTGTTGGCGTAAATCCAAAAGCGCATTGAAGGTATGGAAGAACTCTTCTTGGGTACGGTCCTTGCCCGCAAAGAACTGGATATCGTCAATCAACAAGGCGTCGATATTCTGGAATTGGCGCTTGAATTGATCGGCGGTTTTTTCTTGTAGCGCCCGGAAAAATGCACTGTAGAAATCATTGGAGCGCAAATACAGGACGCGTGCCGACGGGTTGAGGCGGCGCATTTCGTTACCTGCGGCAAACATCAGATGGGTCTTGCCCAGCCCTGTGCCACCATACAGCAGTAACGGGTTATGCGTGCGGTCCCCTGGCTTCTGTGCGGCACCTAAAGCGGCTGCACGCGCTAGCTGGTTGCTGCGACCTTCCACAAAATTATCGAAGGTGTAATGGGTATCGACATTGCTGCGAAATGGCTCGGCTGCTGTTGGTGCCGCAGTTTCTTGGCGTGCAGGGCTGGAAACAGCAACAGGTTGTGCACGGCGTGGCGAGCCAACATCAAGGGCAACGGCAAGGTTGCCACCAAAATGGATAGCCAATTCGCGGATACGCGCAAGGAAGCGGCTTTGCACTTCATCACGCACAAATGCGTTAGGGGCATACAGAACGAGGTTTTCAGCGTCGCGTTCGGCTTGTAATGGTTTTAGCCAAGTGCGCACATCCTCCTGCGGGTATTCAGTTTCCAGGCGTTGCAGGCAGGCGGGCCAAACGTGCATGAGTCAAAGTATCCGAAAAGTCAAAGGCGCAGCGCATCAAGATGCGCCGCTTGTGGATAAGTGCGGTGGTGCAGGTTACCACTGCGCTGCAAAGGCTGACAAACCGAAGACAGAAGCCTTGTGTGGTTGGGTGCGCTCCAGTGCAATGACGAGAAGAAAGCGCTTGAACGTATTGATTTTTACCTGTATGATCGACGGTCTTTTCCATTGATCCAAGTAAGCAGGCCCGCCATGGCGACCAAGCGTACCTACCAACCCAGCAATCTCAAGCGCAAGCGTGATCACGGTTTTCGTGCCCGTATGGCAACTGCCGATGGTCGCAAGATTTTGGCACGTCGTCGTGCCAAAGGCCGTAAGCGTTTAACTGTCTGACCCTCGGTTCAGTCAATTTCCGGCAATTTGCCGGATTGAGATCATGCTGCCAGAGTACACGTCAACGCCGGTATCCCACGAGGATGCCGGCGTCGTTTCGTTTGCTCGTCAACAGCATTTTGCGTTTCCTGCTGCTGCCCGTGTGCGCAGCAAAGCCGTGTTTGCGCAAGTATTTCAATCGGGAAAACGCACTGCTGCGCCCGCATTTGCCTTGCACTGGTTAACAGATACCCAAGCTGCACGTTTGGGGTTTGCAGTTTCGCGCAAAGTGGATGCACGCGCCGTGAAACGCAATTACATCAAGCGTGCATTGCGTGAAGCATTCCGTCATCTTCGTCCGCACCTGAAACCCGGCGCATACGTTGTGGTGGCACGCCCTGCGGCAGCGAAGATGGAAAGCTGGCAACTGCAATTTGCATTTGAACAGCTGTTACAACGCGCAGATACATTGCCCCGGCCTGCTGCTGGCGGCACAATGCTGCCCTTCAAACCCCGCCTTTCTCATGCTGCTCCCGTTGCATCGGTAGCACCGCAAACGACGTCTGCTCAATGAATCAAATTCGAACCTTTCTTGTAATCGCATGGTTGATGGTGGCCTTTCTGTTGTGGCAGGAATGGGGCAAAGAGCAGGAGGCACAGCAGCAGCCTGCGCCTGCCATCCCTGCAACGGGTCAGGCGCTGCCGCAAGCACCCGCGGTTTCCGGGGTGCCAGCAGCCAATGCACAGCAGGCCGCGCAAGCACCGGCAACGGAAGTGGGTACAAGCATCAAGCTGCGTAACGATGTGCTGGCATTGACACTCAATGGCCGTGAAATTACCCACGCGGCGTTGCTGCAATATCCGCAAACCCGTGATGCCGACAGCCAGCCAGTGGAGATGTTCAGCCACGATCCATCGCGTTATTACATTGCAGAAGCCGTGTGGCGGGGTGTGGATGGCAGCGGCTTCGTTTTGCAGCCAGAAACCCAAAGCAAGGACGTGGTATTGGCGGATGCGGCGCAAGACGTGCAGATTAATTTCACCGCGACCGCCAGCAATGGCATGCAATTGCAGCGCCGCTACACACTGGAACGCGGCAGTTATGCGGTGAAGGTGCAAGACACCTTGGTCAATGCCGGGCAAGCGATTTGGACAGGGGATATCGAACGGCGCTTGCAGCGCGTTCCACCGGCAGTGAAAACCGGGTTCACCAATCCGGAATCTTTCAGCTTGAACGGCGCAGCCTGGTATAGCCCCGAAGATAAATACAAAAAGCGTAAATACCCCAACTTCAGCAAAGACGGCCCGTTAAACCAAACCGTTACCGGCGGTTGGGTGGGCTTGTCGCAGCATTATTTCCTGGGTGCGTGGGTGCCACAAAGCGATCAGGCAGCGCTGTACACCTTGGCAGAAGCAGGCAATCTTTACAGCATTGCTGCGCGTGGACCGCAGGTAACACTATCGCCAGGGCAGCGTTTTGAAAGCGCATCCACATTGTGGGTGGGGCCGAAACTGGCAGGCAAACTGGATGCCACCGCACCCGGGCTGGGCTTGGCGATGGACTACGGCATCTTCACCGTTCTCTCAAAACCCATTCACTGGTTGCTGACCCAATTGCACAAACTGACCCATAACTGGGGTTGGGCAATCGTGTTGCTGGTGGTCATCATCAAGCTGATTCTGTATCCACTGTCGGCAGCGCAATACAAGTCGATGGCGAAGATGCGCAAATTCCAGCCGCGCATCCAACAGCTCAAAGAACGCTACGGCGAAGACAAGCAGAAGTTCCAGATGGCGATGCTGGATCTTTACAAGAAAGAGAAGATCAACCCAGCCGGTGGCTGTTTGCCGATCTTCATTCAGATGCCGGTGTTCCTGGCGCTGTATTACGTCTTGTTGGAAGCCGTTGAGCTTCGCCAAGCACCGTGGATCATGGGCTGGGTCAGTGACCTGACAGCCCGTGACCCGTGGTTCATCCTGCCGATCCTCAATGGTGCCGTGATGTGGCTGACGCAAAAAATGTCACCCATGGTGGGCATGGACCCCATGCAGCAAAAGATGATGCAACTGATGCCGTTGATCATGGCAGTGATGTTTGCCTTCTTCCCGGCAGGTCTGGTGCTGTACTGGGTGACCAACGGTGCATTGGGCATGGCGCAACAGTGGTGGAATATGAAGCGCTTTGCAGAAGCCCCTGAAGCCTCTGCCTGATAGGAAACTGCGCATGGCCTGACCCCATGCGCAATGCGGCCGTTCCTGCGATCATCCACGCATGAATCAATACGCTGCAGACACCATCGTTGCCATTGCCACCGCCCCAGGTGAGGGCGGGGTTGGCATTATTCGCTTGTCGGGTACGCAGGCATCGGGCATTGCACAACAACTCTGCCAAAAAACACTGACACAACGCATCGCCACCTACACACGCTTTCATGATGCGGAAGGGGAAGTGCTGGATGATGGCATCGCGCTGTATTTTCAGGCGCCTGCCAGTTTCACCGGGGAAGACGTGGTGGAACTGCAAGGGCATGGCAGCCCAGTCATGCTGCGCACCTTGGTGCAGCGCTGTATCGCCCTTGGTGCCCGCGCCGCCCTTCCCGGTGAATTTAGTCAACGCGCGTTTTTGAACGGCAAGCTGGATCTCACGCAGGCAGAAGCCATTGCCGACCTGATTGCAGCAAGCGATGAACAGGCAGCGCGGGCGGCACGTCGTTCTCTGGATGGCGCATTTTCCAAGCGCGTGGATGTCTTGATGGCGCAAGTGTTGGCCATTCGTATCCATGTGGAAGCCGCCATTGATTTTGCAGACGAGCCTATTGATACCCTGGGCGGGCAAGTGCTTCGGCAAAAACTGGATGAGGCGATGCGCACCCTTGCGCAATTGCATGCCGATGCCGAACGCGGCCGCAAACTGCGTGATGGCCTGCATGCAGTGTTGGTTGGCCCACCCAATGCCGGAAAAAGTTCGCTACTTAATGCTCTTGCTGGCACCGAGCGCGCCATCGTGACCGATGTGGCAGGCACCACCCGCGACGTGCTGCAGGAAACCATCCGGATTGATGGCGTTGAACTCACACTTGTGGACACCGCCGGGTTACGCGATGCAGGCGATGCCATTGAAGCAGAGGGCATCCGCCGCGCCCGTGGCGAACTGGGCAAAGCCGACCTTGCGTTGGCAGTGGTGGATGCACGCGAACCACAGACTGGCCGCGATGCTGTTGCAGATGCACTGCAAGGTGTCCCCGAAGTGGTGTGGATTTACAACAAAGTGGATCTACTGCCACAGCCCTTGCCCGAAACCCCAGATGGCATCGCAGTGTCAGCCCATACAGGCGAAGGCCTGGAACGCCTGCACCAACGTCTGTTTGCATTGGCCGGAGGGCGCGCAAGTGCGGGAGCATTCACAGCCCGCATCCGTCATGTGCACGCTTTGCAGCAGGCAGAAGAATGGTTGCAACACGCCAGCACGGAACTGACATACGAACGCCTAGAACTGGCAGCAGAAGCACTGGTACGCGCCCACGATGCCTTGGGTGAAATTGGCGGACATGTGTCTGCAGATGCCTTACTTGGGCATATTTTTTCGACGTTTTGTATTGGGAAGTGATGTGGGGTGCTGCTGGCCACTTGCTATGTTGAATATGCGAAGCCCTGCCACTTGTCGAATTAGGTGAGTATGGTGAGGTTGGCAAGACATCTTGATTTGGCACCTGTATCAAGCAGCCGATGATCGTATAGCGGCCTGAAACATATAGAACAAGGCATTTGTGCATGAAACCTATCGAGCAACAATTCTTCAACGACCTGGAAAAAAAGCTCTGGACCGCCGCCGACAAGCTGCGCTCCAACCTCGACGCCGCCGTCTACAAACACGTTGTACTGGGGCTGATCTTTCTCAAATACGTCTCCGATGCCTT
>CAYZUG010000010.1:0-24192 GCA_964481865.1 uncultured Thermomonas sp.
GTCCTCTCCTGGGCACCAAGTGATACTCTTAAAAGCTCGCAACTGCGGGCTTTTTTGTTGCCCGACATGTTGCGGCCACGCACTGTTTTCAGGGAAACATATGCGCCTCACCCCAGCGTCCGACCACAACCCATTAAGCGCACTGTGGCGCCCACCAGCGCTCATGGCGGTCTTGCTTGGTGGCGAGGCTCTGGCGGCGATTCTGGCGTTGGCACCGATGCAAGTGCAATCACAATCGCGCTTGGTCTTGTTTGGCTTGGCTTCGCTGGGTATTCAGTGGACAACAATCGCCACGCTTTGTGCCCTTTTTCTGTTGCGCACACCGCTTGGAAAGCTACCTCGCTTGCGTCTTGCCTGGGCTTGTCTGGCGTTGTTTCTGCTGATGAGCCTGATGGTTTCAGCCGCGGCTTGGAGCATTTTGCTGATGACTGGCAATGCCGATCTTGGCCGTGAAGCCTTCATTCTCCGGCTGATGGGCATGGCCCTCATCGTTGGCATGATTGCACTGGTCACTTACCAGAATTACTGGCAATCACGGCAACTTGCGGTGCGGGCAAAACAGCTGGAACTTGAAGCACTGCAAGCGCGTATTCACCCGCATTTTCTATTCAATACGCTCAATACCGGTGCCGCGCTGATCCATGCCCAGCCAGATGCCGCCGAGCGTGTGCTGTTAGACCTTGCTGACCTTTTCCGACACGCCTTGCGTGGTCCACAGTGGATTGCTCTATCCGAAGAAATGGAGCTGACACGGCGTTATCTGGCCATTGAGATGTTGCGGTTCGGGCCGCGCCTGGATTTGACATGGCAGCTTCCCGAAACCCTGCCGGTGATGACCGTGCCCTCGTTATCCATTCAGCCATTGGCTGAAAATGCCATTCGCCATGGCATCGAAGCTTTGCCAAAAGGCGGGAAGATGGAGATCCGTGTCGAAACACAACCCAACTGGGTCATCATTACCGTTGCCAATGATCTGCCCGAACACAGCACACCACACGAGGGGCATGCCATTGGCCTTGCTTCCGCACGCGAGCGTATTTTGGCGATGACACAAGAGCATGGTCGCGTTGAAACAGCGATCGAACACGGGCGATTCATCACCCGTGTGTATTTACCTGTACTGGATGCAGACACGCCGATAGAGAGTGCCGCTGAAACGGCATGACTTGTTCAACAATTCAGTCATGCCGCTGCGAATGGCTTATGCCACCACGTGATAGCAAGGTTTGTATTGCCCTGAAATCTTCATCCGGTTCTGCGCGACAAATGCACAAAGCAATGCATCCAATGCCTGCATGATGTCTGGGTCACCATTGATCTTGAAAGGGCCAAACTCTTCAATGCGACGCATACCATCTTCTTTCACATTCCCCGCCACAATCCCAGAGAATGCACGCCGCAAATCCGCCGCCAATTCATGCGGTTTACGCCCATGATGTAAGCGCAAGCCTTCCATCAACTCATGGGTTGGAACAAACGGCTGCTGGAACTCCAACGGAATATGCAGCCCCCAGTTGAAGAAGAAGGAGTCACGCTGTGCCACGCGTTGCTCGCGCACCTTGGTAATCCCCATGTCCATATGCTTGGCCACTTTGACGGGGTCCGCAATGATGATTTCATAGCGTTTAGTCGCGTCCTCACCCAGCGTCAGGTGGATGAACTTGTCAATTTGCTCAAAGTACGCTGCTGCGCTTTCAGGGCCAGTAAAAATAACGGGGAAATGCACATCCGCATTTTCTTCACGCAGCAAAATCCCAAGCAGATACAGAATTTCTTCCGCCGTACCCACACCACCGGGAAATACGATGATGCCATGCCCCATGCGCACAAACGCTTCAAGGCGCTTTTCGATATCCGGCATGATCACCAGATGGTTGACGATAGGGTTGGGTGATTCAGCGGCAATGATGCCAGGCTCGGTGACACCGATATAACGCGTCTGATGCTTGCGCTGTTTAGCATGCGCAATGGTGGCGCCCTTCATTGGTCCTTTCATCGCACCTGGGCCGCAACCTGTGCAGATATCCAGGCCACGCAAGCCTAATTCATATCCAACATGCTTGGTGTATTTGTATTCCTCTTGGCCAATGGAGTGCCCCCCCCAACACACCACAAGATTGGGATCACTTTGCTGCAAGACATGCGCATTACGCAGCAGGCGAAATACCGCATCGGTAATACCAGCAGACGTTTCCAGGCCTTCATCTTCAGCCAGATCAATGGATGTGAATGCAAGATCACGCACCACCGCGAACAGCAATTCGGAGACACCACGGATAATTTCACCATCCACGAACGCCATTTCTGGTGCGTCCGTCAATTCAATGCGTGCACCACGGTCTTGCTGACGCACCTGAATATCAAAAGTCGGATAAAGCGCCGAAGCCGCACGCGGATCATCGGAAGCACTGCCAGAGGTCAATACCGCCAGCGAGCAGCGACGCAGTAAATCATGTAGCCCACCACTGGACGCATCACGCACCCGTGCCACTTCTTCGCGTGACAGCAAGTTCATGGATCCATTGGGGTAGATATGTGTGCTGACAGTGGCAGCGGTGGATGAGGGGGTTTGTGCCGCCCCTTGCGGCGTTGTTTTTATCGTATTCATGTATCCACTTTAACGCAGAGATTCATTTTCCGCACAGCAAAACACCCGGTTTCCCGGGTGTTTTGCATGACACGTTTGATGGGAATCAGAACTTGTACTTGAAACCCACCTGCACCGACCACTGCGAGATGCCTTGATCGAAGCCATCACCATCACCGTTTGCCACGGTGGGCTGATCAGCAAAACGGTAGTTATACACATACTTGCCGTTATGAATCCCTTGCAGTGACGCAACACGGGAATCTGCCAGGAAGCCATAGTCCATCACATGACCCCACTTCTTGTTGAGCATATTGCCGACGTTCTGGATATCGACCCACAATTCCGACTTATGCCCCTTGAAGAAGCCAGGCAGTTCTTGCGACACACGCAGGTCAAATGTATTCACCCAACCAGCACGGAAAGCATTGGTACCTGCCACTGAACCCTTGATGGCGCTGAGATCCTTGTTGCTATCCAGCCATTCGAAGAATGCCTTTTCCATCGCGGCATCGGCTGTGAAGACACCTGTGCTGCTCAGTGTTCCGAACAGTACATCGCCAGGACCCTTCGGCACATAGAACAGGTCATTGGCACTACGGGTATCACCGTTGGCGTCATTCACGAAGACATAGCTGAACGGACGACCGCTGCGGCCTTCGTACACCAAACCAACGCGGGTTTCGTAATCACCAAAGAACTTGTGCTTCCAGTTCAGACTGCCGCTGAAGCGATCCTTGATCTGGTAGCGTGCGGTGGTTGCCACGTCTTGGTTCGCATTGATGCCGTATTGATAGCCCCAGCCGGAGCTTGCCGTCGAACTGGTCAACGGGCCCACTTCGGTTGCGTGGGTATAGGTGTAACCCAAGCTCCAGTACCAATCGCTTTCACGACTCCATGGCTTGCTCAGGCTGACCGTCATCTGCTGCGTACCACCCTTGCCAGTATTGTCGATCAGGAAAACGTTATTGAAGCGGGTATCACGGCCATAACGTGCATCGGAACTTGCCCATGCGCCAACCTTGTTGGGATTCCAATACATTTCACGGCCATCTTGACCGATATAGCTGTACGCGGGATCCGAACCCGGGGTATTGATCTTGCCAATCCCCAAGCTCTTGTAGAACAAGCCATTCTTGACTTCCGTTACCAACAACTCTGCCGAGAAGACTGTATCCAACCAGCCTGTTTCGGTATCGAATGCTAAGTTCGCCTTCCAAATGGACGGAAGTTTGAAGTCATTCGCCACGAAGTTGACGTTCTGTGCGCCCGCGCTACCACCACCCGCTGGTACCGTTTGGTTCTGGCCATCTGGGTTGAACGGGAACAGCGTGTTGTAGGAAGTGAAGTTGTACGATGTGTAATTGAAGCCGGTGGTGTTATAGCTATTACCAATCCACACTTGCGGTGCATCACCCTGGAACAAACCCACACCACCACGCAACTGCATCTGGTGGTCGCTGTTGAAGGTGTAGTTGAAACCAAAACGCGGTTGAATCAGGAACCCACCACCAAATACCTTGCTGTTGTTGTAACCAAAGTATTCCGAAGCAGCTTGGTTATAGGCAGGTGACGGTGTTGCACGTGGCTTGTCGCCACGCAGCCCCAATGTCAAAGTCAGGTTGCTGTTGACATACCACGTGTCTTGCAGGAACAGACCCAAGTTTTTGCTGTGATAATTCACCGCAATCGAGCCTGGTGAGGTTTCTGCACTCAACACATAACTGCTGTATTTACCAGCAGCAAAGTTATCCAGACCCCAGAATGTATAGGTACCCCAAGAGTTGGCACCATAATAATTGTAGATCTGGTTGTCGCTGTAGTTCACGCCGAACTTCAGCTCATGATCCGCAAGGTTCAACGTACCCGAACCATACACATCCCATGTTTCGGTCATCAACGCGTTGCCATGGGTGTTAGCTTCGGTACCAAGGAACAGCGAGTCGCCGCTTGGAGAAGCTTCTGTACCACCAAAGTAAACACGGATGCTGGGGGCAGTGCTATCGGTCACACGCAGCGCGGCATAGTCACGATACGACACCTTGAATTCGGTGCTGAAGTTTTCAGTCCAGTCACTGAACAACTGACCCACATAGCTCTCAACCGACTTCTGGTGGGTGTACCAATATGAACTCAGCGACACGCTGCTGCTATTCATCCCCTGAACGCGCAGCTTGTTCTGCTCCAACTTGCTGTAACGCAGGCTGGCACGGTGGTTGTCATTGATGTTCCAGTCCAGCTTCAGTGCATATTCTTCAAGATCGGTATTGGCATTGCTTTCCAAACCACCAGCATTGATGCCATAGCCATTCGCAATGCTTTGCGCACGCGCAACATCCGCATCGGTAATCACATGCCCTGGCTTGCCCAGAGCTGTTGTTGTCAAATCAGTCCCTGGTGCCTTCTGTTCGAACTTTTCATAGTTGGCGAAGAAGAACAGCTTGTCTTTGACAAGCGGACCACCGAAGGTGAAACCATAAGTGGTTTCATCATCGAAGCCAGCAAACTTTGCGCCCAATGGGTTCTTGCCAAACCAGCTTTGATCACGGTAAGTGCCATACAGTGAACCGTGAAACTCATTGGTCCCCGACTTGGTGACCGCATTCACGGTGGCACCAGATGCCGATGGGGAGCTGACGTCATAGGCCGACAACTTGATATCGATGGCTTCAATCGCTTCCATCGACACCGGCTGGCGGCGCGTGGTCATGTTGTTGCCTTCCAGACCGAACGTATCGCTAGCTGATACGCCGTCGATCGAGATCGAGTTAAAGCGGGGATTCTGACCACCGGCCGAAATCGAACCTTCACCACGACTAATAAAGGTGATGCGCGGGTCAAGGCGCATGAAGTCCTGAATGTTACCGCCAATGGAAGGCAGCGATTCAATGGTTGTGCGATCGACGTTGGTGCCTGTGCCCATCTTGGTAGCACTGAACACTTCCGAACCACCGGCAACACCCAACACCTGCACGCCATCCAGCGTGGTGACGTTGTTTTGCAGCTGCGCGTTGACCGTATTCACTTGGTTCAACGTCAGATACACATTGTCTTCCGTCTTTGCACCTTCACCTGCTTTGGTGATGATGATGGTGTACGGGCCCCCCACACGCAGGCCGCGAGCGTTGTAGCGACCGCTGGCATCGGTGGTAACGCGGCTAACCGTACCGGATTCGACGTGGGTGATAGTGACTTCGGCGCCTGCAACAGGTTGGCCTCCGCTACTGACAACCTGGCCGCCAACACCGGCGGAGGTGCTTTGTGCAAACGCGGGAGCAGCAGCAAGTGCAACGATCAGGCCCAGCGACAGCTTCGACAGCCGGACGCGGTTCGGATGGTTCATGACATGACCTCTGTAGAGATAGGGAAAGTAACGAGGAACGATCGACGGGAATACCGGCGTGTCCGCATCAGCGTGACTGCCGAAGGAAACAAACCGACGAACTCTGTGTTTCAGCTCACCGGATTACTAAAGTTTAACATGCCTGTATGACGTTAAGATGACATTTGCCCGGATCATCGCACCGTGATCAGGCGGTTTTTCACGCCGTCAAGCTGCAGCGCGCAAATACGATGCAATGCCATCAAGAAACATCTGCACGGAAATCGCCACGATCACCATACCCATCAAGCGCTCCACCGCTGTCAGAACGCGGGTTCCCAACCATTTCTTCAACCATGTGGATGAGAACAAAATCAGCGCTGTGGCCACCCATGCCAAGGTCAGCGCCAACATCCAGTCAAACATGCGGTTTGGTTCTTGGCTGCCCAGCAGCATCACGGCGGCCATGCCCGAAGGTCCGGCAATCATTGGAATTGCCAGTGGCACGATGAATGGCTCGCCACCGGGCACTTCGCCCATCACCCCTTCCGCAGAGGGGAAAATCATTCGCAAACCGATAAGAAACAACACGATACCGCCAGCAATCGAAACCGATTCCTGCCTTAAATGCATCATGTTCAACGCATATTGACCGCCCCAGAGAAAGAGCATCAAGACAACCAAAGCAATCAGCAATTCACGCAACAGAATGCGGCGCTGACGCGCAGGTGAAATGTCCTTGAACAGCCCCAACAAAATGGGAATATTGCCAAGTGGGTCAAGAATGAAAAACAGTAGCAGTGCGGCTGCCGTAATAGTCATGACATCACTTTCCTGTTGTCACTGCGTCTTGCCCAACCACCACACCACGCCATGCAGCGGCCTTTGACGAGAGTAAATACACGCAGGCATCTGCCAGCTCAGTCGCAGGCTTGGCACGTACATCCACATTCAATTGATACGCTTTCCCACGTAAACCGGTACGCATCGGCCCCGGATAGAAACCGGTGATGCGCGGACCATGCTCCCCGACTTCTGCCTGCAACATGCGAATCATTGCCTGCTGCCCTGCCTGAGCAACCCCATAGCCGCCCCAAAACGCACCCAGCCCGCCTTCCAACTCATCCACGGCGAACACCACGGCCGCATCATTTGTTTGTGACAAAAGCGGCAAGCAGGCTTGCGTCAGCCACCAGCGGGCGGTCAGATTGACATGAATGGCGCGGGCGAAATCAGCGGGGTCGGTATGCTGCAAAGGTGTCAACGCCTTGAAGTTTGCCGCACAGTGCAACACGCCATCCAAACGACCAAATTCTGCTTCGATGGCTTGTGCCATCTGGTCATAGTCATCGGGCGAAGCGCCCTCCAAATCCAGCGGATACAAAATTGGCTCCGGCCCCACCGCTTTTACCGCGTCATAAACACGGTTCAGCGGTGCCACTTTACGCCCCAACAACACCAGCGTCGCCCCAGATTTGGCACACGCCTGCGCCGCTGCAGCACCCAAGCCACCCGCAGCACCCACAAGTAAAATCACGCGATCCTGTAACGCAGTCTGCACAATTCAGTCCTTATGCACGTCAGCGATCAAGCGGCTTAACTCACCCGCTTCTGCCAACTCCAGTGTGATGTCACACCCACCAATCAACTCGCCGTTGATAAACAACTGCGGAAATGTGGGCCAGTCGGAATAACGAGGGAGATTGGCGCGAATCTCCGGCTCTTCCAGCACATTGATAATGCGCATCGCGCTGGCTCCCGCGTCTTGCAGTGCGCGCACGGTACGACTGGAAAAGCCGCACATCGGAAACTGCGCACTGCCCTTCATGAACAATACGACCGGGTGATTTTCAATTTCAGCACGAATGCGCTCTTCCACTGACAACATTGCAACAGCTCCTGCAACAGTGCGGCCCGCCAAGCAGTCACGCAAAGACCAGCCAGACGGATACAATTGTGTATTGTAATTGGTCGCGTGCCATTTCGGCCGCATCCCGCTCAACACTCAACCACCAGGAGTTTGCCGTGGCTATCGAACTACCCGCTCTTCCCTACGACCGCACCGCACTGGAGCCGCATATTTCGGCTGAAACCATCGACTTCCACTATGGCAAACATCACCAGACCTACGTCACCAATCTGAACAACATGATTGCTGGTACAGAGTTTGAAGCGATGTCACTGGAAGAGATCGTTCGCAAATCACAAGGCGGCATGTTCAACAATGCGGCGCAAGTGTGGAACCACACCTTCTACTGGAACTGCCTGAAGCCCAACGGCGGCGGCGCGCCAACCGGCAAGCTGGCAGACGCCATCAATGCGGCGTTTGGCAGCTTTGAAAAGTTCAAGGAAGAATTCAGCAAAACCGCAATCACCACCTTCGGCTCAGGCTGGGCATGGTTGGTGCAGCGTCCTGATGGCGCACTGGCACTGGTCAGCACCCCGAATGCTGCCACCCCGCTGACCGGCGAAGACACCGCACTGCTGACCTGCGATGTGTGGGAGCACGCCTACTATGTTGACTACCGCAACGCACGTCCAAAGTATGTGGAAGCGTTCTGGAACTTGGTGAACTGGGACTTTGTTGCGTCGCAAATGAAGTAATCCCCCCGCACTGCACCTACTCCTGCTCCATGCAGGAGTAGGCAGCCACCATCGTTACGAGCGGCCATAGACATCTTCATAACGCACGATGTCGTCTTCACCCAGATAATCCCCGGACTGCACTTCAATCAACTCAAGTATTTCCGTTCCCGGATTTTCCAAGCGATGCTTGGCACCAATGGGGATATAAGTTGATTGGTTGGCAAAGAGTTCAAACACATCGTTGTCACGCGTCACACGCGCAATGCCGCGCACAACCACCCAATGCTCTGCACGCCGCGCATGCGACTGCAATGACAAGCGCGCGCCTGGCTTCACCTTGATGCGCTTGACCTGAAAACCATTGCCCATATCCACCGAGTCATAACTCCCCCAGGGACGATGTACTTCACGGTGCAGAACGGCCTGACTGCGCTGCTCCGCCTTCAGTTTTGCCACAACCTCTTTGACCTGCTGCACCTTGTCTTTCTTCGCCACCAAGACGGCATCGTCGGTGTCCACAACAACCAGATCATCAACACCAACCAATGCCACAAGGCGCTGCGCATAGGCGTAGCTATTGCGTGAATCAATCGCGATGACATCGCCATGATGCGCATTGCCATCGGCATCTTGCTCGCTGACTTCCCACAACGCCGACCACGAACCCACGTCATTCCAGCCTATCGACACCGGCAGCACCATGGCTGCATCGGTATGTTCCATCACCGCGTAATCGATGGAATCCGACGGGCAGGCGGCAAACGCGGCCTTATCAAGACGGATGAAATCACCATCACGAACGGCCGCCGCCAATGCTGCACGCACCGCCTGCACCATCTCCGGACGAAAACGTGTGAGTTCTTCGATATAACGCGATGCACGCAGCAAAAACATGCCGCTGTTCCAGTAATAACCACCGGCATCCAGATACATTTGCGCTGTTGCTGCATCCGGCTTTTCCACGAAGCGCAGCACATTGCGCACACCCTCACCTGCGGCAGCTTCAATATAGCCAAAGCCTGTTTCCGGGGCATTGGGCACAATCCCAAACGTCACCAGCTGGCCAGATTCCGCCACCGGCATGGCCAGTTGAATCGCCGCAGTAAAGGCAGCCACATCGCGCACGACATGATCCGAGGGCAATACCAACAACAAAGGGTCTTCCCCTTCTGCCACGGCCTGCAATGCAGCCGCGGCAATGGCTGGTGCGGTATTGCGTCCCAAGGGCTCAAGAATGATCGCCGGTGTGGGCGCACCTATCTGTCGCAGTTGCTCGGCAACCAAGAAGCGGTGGTCTTCACCAGCCACCACAATCGGTGCCGCATCTGCCAAGGCTTCTACCCGCTTCCATGTTGCTTGCAGCATCGTGTCTGCTTCGGCCAATGGCAGGAATTGCTTGGGATATGCCTCCCGTGACAGCGGCCAGAGGCGCGTTCCAGAACCGCCAGACAACAAAACAGGCTGCAATTTCGCCACAAATGCCTCTCAGGTGCTTACCGAAATCCAGTCCGCAGTTTACCCTTTACACATGAGCCAATCCGCAACAGACACCCTCCGTAGCCAGCAGCGTCTTCTTTGGACACAGACGGCACTTACCAACCCCCATATCCAGCTGGAGCGCGCATCTGTTGATGCGGGCTTCCGCAGTTATTGGCGCAGCACGGGAACATCACCTTCACACATCGTGATGGATGCACCGCCAGACAAAGAAGATACTCGCCCATGGCTGCGCATCCGCGCTCTGCTTGCCCAGCATGGCATTCGCGTCCCCGCTGTTCTGGCGGAAGACAGCGTGCAGGGTTTTTTGCTTCTGGAGGATCTGGGCAGCTGCACCATGGCGCAAGTCATCGATGCGGACAATGCGAATACCCATATTGATGCGGCCATCACGCAGCTCCTGCATATTCAATCCATGACGCTTCCCACTGGCATCCCTGTCTTTAGTGAAGCGCTGCTACAACGCGATGCAGGTCTGTTCGAGGAATGGTTTATTGGCCGCCATCTTGGGCTTGAGCTCAATGACGATGATGCTGCACGCCTTGCGCTTGTACAACGTCGCTTGATGGATAACGCCCTGCACCAAGCGCAGGTCGCCACGCACCGCGATTTCATGCCCCGCAACTTAATGCCGCTGCCTCATGGCGAATTGGCTGTCATCGACTTTCAGGACATGGTGCGCGGCCCCATTGCCTATGACCCCGTCAGCCTGCTACGTGATGCCTTCCTGAGCTGGCCCGAACCCAAGGTCATACAATGGCTGACCCACTATCACGCACGCGCCATGGCAGCAGGCCTGCCCGTGCCAGCGCTTTCCATCTTTCTGCGCGACGCAGACTGGATGGGCGTGCAGCGTCACCTGAAAATTCTCGGCATCTTTGCACGCCTGCATTATCGTGACCACAAACCACGCTACCTGGCCGATGCCCCGCGTTTTCTGGGCTATCTGGATGCGGTGCTTCCCAAATATGTCGAACTGCAGCCCCTGCAAGACCTGCTGAACCACACGATTAAACCTGCACTTCTGCAAGAAGCCGCATGAAAGCCCTGATTTTTGCAGCAGGTCATGGTCAGCGCATGCGCCCGCTGACCAACAGCACCCCCAAGCCACTTTTATGCGTGGCAAACAAGCCACTGATTGTCTGGCATCTGGAAAAACTTGCTGCCGCAGGTATTGAAGACGTGGTCATCAATATTTCCTGGCTGGCGGAGCAGTTCCCCCCTGCCTTGGGTGATGGCAGCCAATGGGGACTACGCATCACCTATTCATATGAAGGCGATGCCCCTTTGGAAACCGGGGGCGGCATGTATCACGCACTTTCATTGCTCGGCCATGCGCCGTTTCTTGCGGTCAATGGTGATATCTGGTGCGATGTTGATTTCAGCACATTGCTGCAGCCCCCCCTTGGCTGTGCGCATCTTGTGCTGGTCAACAACCCTGAGCATCACCCAGGTGGCGACTTCATGTTGGATACCCAAGGCAACGTGCATTCCGAAGGCGAACAACAACTGACGTTCGCTGGTATTGGCGTCTATCGCCCCGCGCTCTTTCAAGATTGGCAGCAGGTGATCGGTGACACGGCAGGCGCCGAACTGAACCCACCGTGCTTCAAGCTGGCTCCACTTTTGCGGGCCGCCATGCGTCGTGGTGACGTCAGTGGTGTCCATCACCGTGGTGTGTGGACGGACGTTGGCACCCCCGACCGCTTAGCGCAACTGGATCACCAACTGCGCACTTAAGTCCGTGGCAAAGTCACGCCTGTTTGCCCTTGATATTTACCACCGCGATCCCTGTAGGAGGTTTCGCACACATCATCGGCATCCGACTGGAAGAACAACATCTGCGCCACCCCTTCCCCGGCATAAATACGCGCAGGCAAGGGGGTAGTATTGGAAAACTCCAACGTCACATGCCCTTCCCATTCGGGTTCAAGTGGCGTCACATTCACAATAATGCCGCAACGGGCATAGGTGCTTTTACCCAAACACACCACCAAGGTGTCACGTGGGATGCGGAAATACTCCACGGTACGCGCCAGAGCAAACGAATTCGGCGGAATGATGCACTCATCATCCACCACATCAACAAAACTTTTCGGATCGAAATGCTTGGGGTCAACAATCGTTGAGTTGATATTGGTGAACACCTTGAACTCACGTGCGCAACGCACATCATAGCCATAGCTTGATGTGCCATAACTCACGATACGTTGGCCATTGACCTGTTTCACCTGACCGGGTTCATACGGCTCGATCATGCCGTGTTGTTCAGCCATGCGACGGATCCAACGATCGCTTTTGATGCTCATACGTGATGACTCGATGCGAAAGAAGTTGATTTTAGCCCGAAGACGACACAATCACCCAACTCAACTTCCCATCAATGACGCCATGATGCCGGTGCGCACTTTCGGGCGCTGCGCCAAACGTGCAAGCAAAGCGCGCGCGGTGTCCTGATATGCCTGCGCGGCGGGTGAGTCCGGCTCGGCGATGACAATCGGCTGGCCCGCATCCCCTTGCGCACGAATGCTGATTTCCAGCGGCAGCGAACCCAACACCGGAACACCATAGGTGTCCGACATCCACTGCCCACCACCACTGCCAAAAATATGTTCGGTATGCCCGCACTGGCTGCAGACATGTGCCGCCATGTTTTCCACCAATCCCAATACTGGAATGTCCACTTTCTCAAACATCTTCAATGCTTTGCGGGCATCCATGGTTGCCACATCCTGTGGTGTGGTCACTACCACCGCACCCGCCACCGGAATTTTTTGCGCCATTGTCAGCTGGATATCGCCCGTTCCTGGTGGCAAATCCACCACCAAGACATCCAGATCCCCCCAGCGGGTGTCGCGCAAAAGTTGGGTGAGTGCCTGTGTCGCCATCGGCCCGCGCCAGATCATCGGGGTGTCATCTTCAACCAGAAAACCAATCGACATGGCTTCAATGCCATACGCCTGCATCGGTGTAATGCTTTTGCCATCGGGGCTGTCGGGCTTACCAGACAAACCCAGCATGGTCGGTACACTGGGGCCATAGATATCGGCATCCAAAATACCCACCTTCAACCCTTGCTGATGCAAGGCCAAGGCCAAATTCACTGCCGTTGTGGACTTACCCACGCCCCCTTTACCCGCCCCCACTGCGATAATGTTATGCGCATTTGGCAAAGGTTTGAGTTCACCTTGAACGGCATACGAAGGAAGACGCGACATCACCAGCCCCACAACATTCAACAAGACGAACTGCAGTGTAACGCGACGGGCTGCAACACTCGCCAAAGAACATTGCACGCATTGATCTGTATCAATCAATGGGACGCACTGCCTACAGAATCAGACGCCCGCCTACAACAAACAACTTTCACTTGCAACAATATAAAAACAAGCCCTACATGCTGTGTTCATATGAAAGCTCGTTAAATCTGCGCTAAGGAAGAATTAAGCGTGGCTTCATCCACGCAATACAGTCGAGATATCGCTCTGTCCCCAAGCTGCAATCTTCCCCTCCCTGATTAGCGTCTCCAAGGCCTTGTGCATTGATGCGTTATTGGGTGCTTTTGCTTTGTTTTTCATTCATAAAAAAGAGGAATGCTCCATGGCTGTTAGCCAACGAAACACCTTCTTGCGTCGCCCGCTTACACTGGCACTTGCCGCAGCACTTGCACTGCCAACTGTTGCAATGGCACAAAACACTTCCGCTAATCAGGAAGACAAAAAGACCGAAGAAGCCACCACCTTAGATAAGGTGACCATTGTCGGCTCACGCATCAAGCGCGCTGAAGTGGAAGGTCCAGCACCGATTACTGTGATCACACGTCAAGACATTGACCGTGAAGGCTTCCAAACCGTTGGTGACATGCTGCAGACCCTGTCACAGAACACATCATCATCGTTTACCGGTGATCTTGGTGTGACCGGTTTCACCCCGAACGCACAAGTCGTCAACCTGCGTAACCTCGGCCCTGGCTACACCTTGACCCTCGTCAATGGTCGTCGCCCGGCGCAATACCCGCAGCCGTATAACCGCGACAACAACGTCGTGAACGTGAAGGCGATCCCCAGCTCAATCATTGAGCGCGTGGAAGTCCTGACCGGTGGCGCATCAGCCATTTATGGTTCTGACGCTGTTGCTGGCGTGGTCAACTTGGTATTGCGTGAAAACTTTGACGGCAACCTGCTGCGCGGCACCGTGGGCACCACGGAAGACGGCGGTGGCGACAGCGTCAACCTCGAATTTACCGGTGGTCGTACTGGCGACAACTGGAGCACCACCTTCGCCCTGCAATATGGCGAAAATGAACCCGTATTCGGTAGTCAGCGTGACTTCATGGCTGATACCCGCAACAACCCTTGGGGGTTGAAGGTCAACCCAGCACTGTCTCTGGTAGCAATCAGTGCAGCTGGTCTGGCAGCCCCAGGTGGTCATAACGTTCTGAAGCTCACACCTGAGCAATGCGCTGCTTTTGGCTATGAACCAGGCAAATCAACCGCCCGTGGTGATTGGTGTGGTTCTTACACACAAAGTGGTTCACGCAGCATCTGGAACAAAAACCGCTTCTACTCCGCTTACGGCCATACCAGCTACAACCTGGGCAATGACCTTGAGCTGTTTGGCAGCATGACGCTGTACAAATCGGACGCCAAAGCCAGCAGCGGCACGGAGTTCTGGGGCACCTCGGGTAGCGCCTTAACGCCATCTGGTGTTTTCTATGACCCCAATATCGGTGATCTGCTGCAGCTGCAGCGCGTGTTCAATCCGTTTGAACTCGGTGGCAGCGAAGCTGCTTCCACTCTGTATAACGAAAAGACCTGGGACGTCACTGCAGGTATCCGTGGCACGATTGCAGACCGCTTCGACTGGGAAGCCTATGCCAGCTACTCGAAGTACAACTACGAAGCTGATCGCCCACGTCTGTTAGCCAAAGCTGTAAATGACTACTTCCTTGGCAACCGTCTGGGTACGCTTTCTGGTTACCCCGTCTATGAACTGAATGTTGATCGCTACACCTCGCCGATCACCCCAGATATCTACCGCTCGTTCTCCACCCGCGTGAAGAATATTGCTGAAACCAGTTCAGCCACGGTGAACTTCAATATCGCTGGTGACCTGTTTGAACTGCCCGCAGGCGCCGTGAGCTTCGCCGGTGTGATTGAAGGCGTACGCCAGGAAACACTGCTGGAAAGCGACCCACGCACCAACCCGCTGCGTCCTTTCGACGACCAAAGCGTTTATAACTTGGTGAGCTCGGGCCGCACCGACGGTTCGCGTGATCGTTTTGCTGTGGGTACGGAGTTCCGCATTCCGCTGCTCAACAGCTTGACGGCCAACGTTGCCGCACGCTGGGATAAATACGACGATATCACCGCTGTTGATGACGCTGTCACGTACAACCTCGGTCTGGAATGGCGTCCGTTCAGTAACTTGCTGTTGCGCGGCACCTATGCCACCAGCTTCAAGGCACCTGACATGCAGCTGGTTTTCGCTGAAGGCGCTGCTTCGTATTCGTCCATCCTCGACGTGTACGCCTGCCGTTCGGGTGACGGTCTGGGTCAGACAGCGGGCCCTCGTAACACCGCCGAGTGCAACACCACACCAGCAGATGTCACCAAGTACCAGACACAAAGCACAATCGCTGGTAACCCCAGCTTGAAGGAAGAAGAAGGCACATCCTTCAGTGCTGGTTTTGTGTGGGATATCGCGGATGACATGTCACTGTCGGTTGACTGGTGGCGCATTAAGCTGGAAGACGCAGCCACACAACTGGATAGCAGCTACCTGCTGGAAACCGAAGCCGCTTGCCGTCTGGGTTCCTATGAACAAGCCGGTCGTCCTGCACCAAGCCAAGCTGTCTGCGACAACGTCCTCAGCCTGATTACGCGTAACAGCGCACCTGGCACCACGCTGGATGGTCGTATTGAGCGCATCAACACCGCTTACATCAATGCCGCGCTGCAAGATATCAGCGGTATCGATGCAAACTGGCGTTATCGCGTCAACACCAACCGCATGGGCACCTTCCGTTTCGAGGTTAACTATTCCTTGAACTTGACCAACAAGTACAAAGAATTGCCGGAAGACGATCTGATCGATTACCGCAACCTGCCGCCGACCTACTTCTACCCAGAACGTAGCCGTCTGCGTGCAAGCGGTAGCTGGCAGTACGACAGCTGGACCACCACCCTGTATGCCTCGCGCTTCGGCTCGGCATGGAGTGCGGCTGGTCGTGTTGGCTGCTTGACCGGTGACAATGCTGGTATCTGCTATGGCCGCAGACTGGCGCCTTACATCACCTGGAATGCGTCAATCAACAAGCGCATCAATGACAAGGTGCAAGCCCAGTTGACCGTAGTTAACTTGTTCAACAAGCAATACCGCTTTGACCCAAGCCAAACGGGTTATCCGTACTACAACCCATGGATCGGTGCCGATCCGCTGGGTCGTCGTCTCTACCTGAACGTGTCTTATGCGTTCTGATTGATTGCGACACTGCTACAAGAAAAGCCCAGCACTGCTGGGCTTTTTCTTTCCTCGTTTATCATGACAATGTCAAGCAAACTTTCGGCAATAGTAAGTACAACTGACTATTCATTACAATGACACCATAACAACGCCCAACTCTTGCCACCTGGAAAACTCATGCTCTTTACCCGTCGCACACACTCTCTTTCTTTGGCAGCGCTGCTTATTGCATCTTCAATGTCTGTATCCGCGCAGTCCATCGAAGACTTTGTCAAACACCCCATTTATAGCTCTGCAAAAATCTCACCGAATGGTGAGTACCTTGCCATTACTGTTGATCGTGGCGAACAGGATATTTTGGTCATCCTTTCCATGTCTGACCTGAAGCCATTGAAGTACAACATCCTCCCCGACAAAAAGAGCGTCGGTAGTTTTTATTGGGCAAGCCCCGAACGACTGATATTCAATGCTGCAAAAAAAATGGGTTCTTTTGAACGCCCACGCAGCACGGGCGAATGGTTCTCGGTAAATGCCGATGGCTCCATGCCACGCACATTGATTGAATACGGTTCACTCGGCGCAACACAACGTGGAAAAGCCGTTGGTAATGAGTTTTTTTCACTCATGGATACACTTTCCAATGACGATGAAAATGTTTTGATGTCAGCGACATATTCACGCTCCAGCAGCGGCGCAGGCACTGAGATGGTCTTGATGAACATCGTCAATGGGCGACGCAAGTCCCTTGGCCGCGCCCCATCCGATAATTGCTCGATTGCATTAAGCCCAGAAAAGCAACCTGCTTACGCTGTATGTTCCAATGACAAAGACAGTGAAACGGGTTTTGATATCAGCACCACAACATATCGTTACAAAAACAATAGCTGGGAAAAAATCAACTCATCCAAGACCGACGGCAAGCATCTTCGTATTCTTGGCAGCTCTGCAAAAGGTGACATTTACGCCATGCAGGATGATGGTAAGCGTCCCGCCGCCTTTGGTTTGTTGAACAAGGAGACTGGTGATTTCACTCAACTTTTCCACGATGACGTTGCAGAGATTGCTGGCTTTGTCGAGTCTGTGGACGGTACTGAAGAACTGCTTGCAGTCGCAACGCAGGCGGGCATACCCAAGGTCACATTAATTGATGAAGACCACCCAGATACTGAACTTTATATCTCTCTTTCTTCCGCTTTCCCCGGTCAACTGATCAGCTTTAGCAATGCGACACAAGATGGTAAAAAAATCATCGTGAGTGTTCGCAGTGACCAGAATCCAGGTGAACTTTATCTCTTTGATCGCGCTACTGGAAAAGCACGCTTCCTGCTGAAAAATCGCCCATGGATCGACGCAGAAAAAATGGGCACGATGAAAGCCGTGCAATTCAAAGCACGTGATGGCCGCACAATTTACGGCTATCTCACAATTCCACACGGCAGCAACGGCAAAAACCTTCCGCTGATCGTCAATGTCCATGGCGGCCCCATGGGACCACGCGATAACTGGGGCTACCATACGGAGACACAGCTATTCGCCAGCCGTGGTTACGCCACTTTGCAAATCAACTATCGCGGCTCTGGTGGTTTCGGCAAAGCGTTCCAAGACCTTGCCTATGGCCAATGGGCAACCGGCATCATGAATGACCTGATTGATGGGACAGAACATGTCATTCAACAGGGTTTTGCAGACAAAAACCGGGTCTGCATTTATGGCGGCAGCTTTGGTGGCTATGCCTCTTTGATGGCGCCGGTACGTGCACCTGAGATGTTCAAATGCGCATTTGGTTATGTGGGCTTGTACGATGCACAAATTCAGTTGACCAAGAGCGATACCTCGCGCAGTGAAAGTGGTAAGCGCTATCTATTGCGTGCATTTGGCAACACCCGCGCCGAACAAGATGCAATGTCCCCCATCAACTTTGCCGATCAACTCAAACTTCCTGTCTATCTTGCCGCTGGAGCACGCGACCAACGCTGCCCACCTGAACACACTGAAGCCATGGCAAAAGTGCTGACCAGTGCTGGCAACAAGCCTGAAGGCGTCATCATTCAAGAAGGTGAAGAGCACGGGTTCTACAAAGAAGAAAACAATCTTCGTCTCTATACAGAAATGCTGAACTTCTTTGATCGTCACATCGGCAAAAGCCTCTGATTACCACAACCTGGGACACGCACTTGCAGATGCTTCCTATGACGCTTAAATCTGTTTTATTCATTGCACTTTTGACCGCTGGGGGCATGACGCTCCCAGCCAGTGCACAATCGAACGCCAAACCAGACAGCGTCATTGACAGCACGATTCTCAATGCGGGCTTTCTCACCGGTCACCCTGATTTGCGCTTCCGTTTGCAGGGTGTTGAGGCATTCAAAGAAGGCAAACACACACAAGCATTGCAAGCGTTTCAACGCGCCAGTTTGTATGGCGACAAGCCCTCACAAGCCATGGTGGCGGAAATGCTGTGGAATGGGCAGGGCGCAGAAGCTGATCGCGCCCTTGCCTATGCCTGGATGGATTTGGCTGCAGAACGTGCATATCTCCCCTTCCTTCGCCTGCGTGAACGCTACTGGGACAGCCTGGATGCCAGTGAACAGGCACGCGCCTTGACGGAAGGGATTGCTGTCTATGCACGTTACGGAGATTCGGTTGCACAACCCCGGCTAGATGCCGTGTTGCGGCGCGAACGTCGCAAAGCCACGGGAAGTCGCACCGGATTTATTGGTTCGCTGAAAATCTATACCCCCGGCGCCGATGGCCACGAGCAACAAATTGATGGCAGCAAATTCTATGACCCGAAATACTGGGATCCAGTGCAATACCGGGCATGGCAAGATTCCATCTGGACCGAACCCAAAATAGGCACAGTCAATGTGGGTTCTGTTGAAGCGGTGTCGGATACACCCAGCTCCTTGCTGCCACCTCCGTCACAAACCAACCCAAGTACGCAGGAAAAAGACAAGGACTAACCCCCTTCCATACCGCACCGAATGGCGTATAAGATCAGACTTGCCCTGCCATCGTAATGGCTCTTCAGAAGGATGATGTGATGCGCACCTCTGTGTTGATTGCTCTACTTACCACCCTGTCGTTTGCAGCGTCGGCGCAGCAAGCCACCTCGCCTATTGGTAAATGGAAAACACTGGATGATCAAAGCGGCAAGCCGATGACCATCTCCGAAATCTACCAAGCCAAGAACGGCACACTGGCAGCCAAAATCGTGGAAAACCTTGGCATGCAAGACACTTGCACAAGCTGCAGCGGCCAAAACAAAGGCAAGCCCTTTGTTGGCATGGTCACGCTATGGGATCTCAAACCTGGTAAAAACGGCACATGGAGCGGTAATGGCTATAAGCCGTCGGAAGATCGCAACTTCAATGCCAAAACCGTGAAGCTGCTGGACGGTGGGAAAAAACTGGAGATCAAAGGCTGTGTCGCCATCATCTGCCGCACCGGCACTTGGGAGCGCGTGGACTAACCACCCCGCACACAGGATGTTGACCGCAAACCCTCGGCCTGCCGAGGGTTTCCTTTTGGGTGATGCCATCTCTCAGGCTGCGCTGCATGCGATAATGGCAGCCCCCTTTTTTAATTGATGCTCATGTCACGTTCTGCGCTTGTTACCAATGCTCTGCCTTACGCCAACGGGCCCCTGCACCTTGGTCACTTGGTTGGCTATATCCAGGCAGATATCTGGGTACGCGCACGCCGGATGCGGGGTGACACGGTGCATTATGTGTGTGCCGACGACACGCATGGCACACCCATCATGTTGGCGGCAGAAAAAGCCGGTGTCACGCCGGAAGCATTCATCGCCAACATCCAGGAAAGTCATGAGCGCGATTTCGCCGCGTTTGGTGTGGCGTTCGATCACTACGACTCCACGCATTCGCAGACCAACCGCGAAATCACCACGTCTATCTACACCCGTCTTGAAGCCGCCGGACATATCACACGCCGCAATGTGGCGCAGTTTTATGACCCAGACAAAGGCATGTTTCTGCCAGACCGCTACATCAAAGGCACTTGCCCGAATTGCAAAACCGCCGACCAATATGGCGATAACTGCGAGGTCTGCGGCGCAGCGTACGGCCCCACGGACTTGATCGACCCCAAATCAGCGGTTTCTGGTGCCACACCTGAAATCCGTGACTCCGAACATTATTTCTTTGAAGTCGGGCATTTTGAAACCTTCCTGCGCAACTGGCTGAACGAAGACACCGCATTACCCGGCGTAAAAGCCAAACTCATGGAATGGCTGGATGCAGACGGCGGTTTACGCGCTTGGGATATTTCCCGCGATGCGCCGTATTTCGGCTTTGAAATTCCTGATGCTCCAGGAAAATATTTCTATGTCTGGCTGGATGCGCCCATCGGTTATCTGTCCAGCTTCAAAAATTACTGCACACGCACAGGTACGGATTACGACCAGTTTCTGAGTGCAGGCGCATCCACCGAAATGCATCATTTCATCGGCAAAGACATCGTCAATTTTCATGGGTTGTTCTGGCCAGCTGTGCTGCAAGGAAGCGGGCATCGCGTTCCTACGCGCCTACACGTCAACGGCTATTTGACCGTCGATGGCGCGAAGATGAGCAAATCGCGCGGCACTTTCATCATGGCACGCACCTATCTTGACCATGGTCTTGCGCCAGAAGCCTTGCGCTATTACTTCGCTGCCAAATCCTCCGGTGGCGTGGATGATCTTGATCTCAATCTGACCGACTTCACCGCCCGCGTGAACGCTGATCTGGTTGGTAAATTCGTCAACTTGGCAAGCCGCTGTGCTGGCTTTATTGAAAAGCGCTTTGCCGGAAAACTGGCTTCTGCACTTCCCGACCAAACGCAATACGACCGCTTTATTGCCGCGCTTACCCCCATTCGTGCTGCGTATGAACGCAATGACCCTGCCAATGCCATTCGCCAAATCATGGCTTTGGCCGATGAAGCCAATAAATACATTGATGAGTACAAGCCTTGGGTGATTGCCAAGCAAGACGGTGCCGACGCCGAACTGCAAGCAGTATGCACACAGGGTTTGAACCTGTTTTTCGTGTTAACGGCTGCACTGACCCCCATTTTGCCGCGCACCAGTGCGCAAGCTTCGGCCTTCCTAGGCACACCAATTTTGACGTGGAATGATGTGGAGTCACCGCTGGTTGGTCGGAATATCCATCCCTATTCACCGCTGTTCACCCGTATTGATCCAAAGCAGATCAATGCCATGGTGGATGCATCCAAAGACACACTGGCGCCCCCTGCCAATGTGCAAGATGCAGGCAAAGTGGAAAAGAAAAAAGACAGCACACCCGCCGCACCCGCCGCAGATAGCACGGTGATCGGCATTGATGATTTCGCCAAGCTGGATCTTCGTATCGGCAAGGTTCTGGAATGCGGGTTTGTGGATGGCAGCGATAAACTGCTGCGCTTTCTTCTGGATGCTGGTGAACTGGGGCAGCGGCAGATTTTCTCGGGGATCCGTGGCAGCTATGCTGAGCCAGACAAGCTGGTTGGTCGCAGCGTTGTGTTTATCGCCAACCTTGCCCCACGCAAGATGCGTTTCGGACTGAGTGAAGGCATGATTCTGTCTGCGGGTTTCGACGGCGGCAGCTTGGCTCTGCTGGATGCAGATGCAGGTGCGCAGCCGGGAATGCCAGTACGCTGAACGGCAACACCCCCTTGGTGATGCACTTGGCATGACAGCCTCCGAGAAAACATCTCTGGTTGACCGCCTCGACCGGATTTTGCCGCAAACCCAGTGTGGTCAATGCGGCTATCCCGGCTGTCGGCCTTATGCAGAGGCAATGGCGTGCGGTGACGCGGGGATTGATCACTGCCCACCGGGTGGTGATGCGGGCGCGCGCGCCTTGGCGCATGTGCTTGCGGTTCCCGCCCTACCCTATGACCGTGGCCGAGGCACGCAGACCGCGCCGCAGGTCGCCTTCATTATTGAAGACGACTGCATTGGCTGCACAAAATGCATTCAGGCCTGCCCGGTGGACGCCATTGTTGGGGCTGCCAAATTCATGCACACCGTTCTGGATGATCTTTGCACCGGCTGCGATCTTTGTGTCCCCGCCTGCCCGGTGGACTGCATCGTGATGCAGCCAGCACCGAGCACAAACGTCACGCCAGAGACACCCTGACACCAGCTGCCGTTAGTCGGCGACGCAGGCGTCACAGACGCGCTCAACCGTATAGCCTTTGGCACGCAATTTCTCAACCAGACCATCCTCACCCAGCAGATGCAAAGCCCCCACCACCACCAAGGTGTTGTCCTGCTTTTCATCCGTCAATCGCTTTTCCACCTGCGGCAGCCAATTGTCATTCCTCTCTACATCAAGAAGGCGATAGCTTTCGGGGGTTTTACGCGCCATTTCTGCACGCATTTCCATATCCAGTTTTTCTACATCACCGGTTCGCCACCAATTATGCAGATCAAACAACTGGCGCACCACTTTCTGCGGGTCTGCAAGAAACTCATCCAAGGCCTGTGTCTGTTCCTCATAAGGAACCCGATCCATCGCCCCAAGCTGCGCATCAATGGTCTCCAGACCACCAGCAGGTTTGCCTGTTTCAGCAGCACGTTGCATCAAATGACGATCCACACCCAATTCCGGGCGAAAGCCCATTGCCTGTGTCACACCCATCACAAGGCTGAGGTTGACGGCCCAAGGCTCGCTGTGTTCCAGCACCTGCAGTGAACCACCACTCGCCTGCATCAATATGCCCAATTTTTCCAGGGTCTTCTGCGGCAAGACCTGGCTCAATGTTTTGCCATCCTCATACGCCATATATTTCTGCATCGCGACAACCGTTTCCGGCGCTGTCATTGCACTTGGCTCCACTTCAAACAGCACACTCTGGCTATCGGAAAACACGCGCTCCACTTCTGCGGGAAGCGGGTAGTCGTCTTGCTTTAGAAGGTGGAATGAACCAAGCAGATACACCGCGTTATCCGCATCCGACACCTTCCATAACAATGGCCGCTGATCGGCGGAAGATTCTTGCGCAAAACCTGATGAAAACAGCAATGTGCAAAGTGCAACTGCAATCCAATGTCGCTTGTTCATATACGTCCTTCTTGAGTTAAAAACGATTGGCTGAAAAAGTGTGACTACCGCCCACGCAAAAACCAGCGATCCATATCAGCAAGACTGAAACGTGTCCATGTGGGTCGCCCATGATTACATTGCCCCGAGCGCTCAGTGATTTCCATTTCACGCAACAAGGCATTCATTTCCTGGATGGACAACCGCCGGTTTGCCCGCACAGCACCATGGCAGGCCATTGTTGCCAGCAGTTGATCGCGCTGCTCTTCCACCTTGCGGGTACGCCCATGCTCACGCAAATCGGTCAATACATCCCGCAACAAGGCCTCCGCATTGCCATGCGTCAATAACGTCGGAACACTGCGAAGCAATAGTGACTGCGGACCACTGCGCTGTACATCAAACCCGAAATCCGACAATGTCTGCGCTTCTCGCTCGGCAACATCTGCCTCATGCTCGGACACAGCCACCGGCATCGGCACCAGCAATGGCTGCGTGCGCAATCCTGCGCCATCATGCGCAGCTTTCAATTTTTCATAACCGATGCGTTCGTGGGCGGCATGCATATCCACCACAATCAAACCATCCGCATTTTCCGCAAGAATATAAATGCCATGTAGCTGCGCCACTGCAAACCCAAGTGGTGGCATGCCATCCGCCGTTTCTTGCGGCATCACCTGCGGCATCAC
>CAYZUG010000010.1:24292-34430 GCA_964481865.1 uncultured Thermomonas sp.
CACGGGACGTTGCGCATACAACGCTGTATAAGCCAAGGGCGCATCCGCCAGACGCAGCCGCATTGCTTCCTGCTGCGGAACCATCATGGCCTGCGGCATGGCTGCTGGCGTCATCCCGGCTGCCACACTGGGTTGAATCACCCCCGACAACGCACCTGCGCGTGTTTCCGACAACACCTGCTGCAACGCCCGGTAAACAAAATCATGCACAAGCCGCGCTTCACGGAAACGCACCTCATGCTTGGCCGGATGCACATTGACATCGACATTACGCGGATCGAGTTCAAGAAACAGCACATATGCCGGGTGGCGACCATGAAACAACACATCGCTATAGGCCTGACGAATCGCATGCGCCACATTGCGATCACGCACGCTTCGTCCATTGACATACAGATATTGCTGATCGGTACTTGCGCGATTGTAGGCTGGCTGTGCAATCCAGCCTGAAAGCCGCATTCCGGCACCACTGTGATCAACCGGCAACGCATTGCGGGTGAAATCTTCGCCTAGGGCTTCATGCAGGCGCACATCACTGAGCAAATCCGTTTCGCCTTTCCAGCGTCGTGATGGTTTGCCGTTATGGGTGACACGAATCTCCACATCTGGACGCGCCAATGCCAATGTCCGCAGCCACTCATCGATATGCGACAGCTCGGTGCGTTCAGCACGCAAAAATTTTCGACGCGCAGGGATATTGAAGAATAAGTCACGCACTTCCACGGTTGTTCCAACCGGATGCGCCTGCGGTTTTACTTCACCAATCTTCCCGCCATCAACATGCAATGCAGCGCCGTGCTCGGCATGCGGTTGACGGGACTGCAAATGCAAACGACTCACCGACGCCACCGATGGCAAGGCTTCACCACGAAACCCCAATGTCGCGACCGACTCTAAGTCATCAATATCGGCAATCTTGCTGGTGGCATGTCGGCTGATCGCCAGTGGCAATTCTTCGGGAGCAATGCCGGCACCGTCATCGCGAATCCGAATCAGCCGAACGCCCCCTTCCTCCAGATCAATATCAATGCGCTTTGCACCCGCATCCAGTGCATTTTCAACAAGCTCTTTCACCACCGAAGCAGGGCGCTCGATGACTTCACCTGCGGCGATTTGGTTGATCAGGGTATCGGGAAGTTGACGAATACTCATCCGCCAAGTTTAGCGGTTTACAGCCTTCGACTGTTCAGCGACCACCACTCACCGCTGAACGTGCTGGCGGTGTGGTTTTTGCAGATGCCGTCATTTCAGCCTTGGCACGTGCGGCATAAAGTGTTCCAGGGGGCGGTTGCCGCGAGAAATAACGGTCAACACCTTGCAAAATGGCGCGTGCCATCGTGCGTTGGTGTGCAGGATCCGTTAACCGCTTTTCTTCATCTGGATTGGAAATAAATGCTGTTTCCACCAGCATTGCCGGCATTTTGTCCGAGGTGCGCAACACTGCAAAGTTGGCATGTTCCACATTGGCTTTATGAATATTGCCAACGCCTTTCAACCCACCCAACACATGCTCGGCGGCACTTTCTGAAGCCTTCATATTGCCGCTTTGCGTCAGATCAAGTAACACCGAAGTCAAAGTGTTGTCAGCCACCTGAACGCGATGCCCGCCAATAATATCAGCGGCGTTTTCCTTGTCTGCCAACCAGCGCGCACGCTGTGAAGATGCCCCGCGTGTGGACAGCACATACACCGATGAGCCTTTGGCATTGCGGTTCTCGGCGGCATCCGCATGAATCGACAAGAAAATATCCGCCTTGTTGGCATTGGCACGCCGTGCGCGTTGTTCCAGCGGAATAAATACATCCGCATCGCGCGTCAAAAAAGCCTTCAGCCCAGGGGTTGCATTGATTTGCCGTGCCAGCTCGCGCGCAATGGCCAGCGTGACATCTTTTTCACGCGTCCCGTTTTTTCCGATAGCCCCGGGGTCTTGCCCACCATGCCCCGCATCAATCGCCACAATCAGTGGGCGCATTCCCGCTGTCAGTGCTGGAGAAACTGCCGAGCCTGCAGCAGGTGCTGGTGTCTTTTCAATGTCTTCTGCAAGCAGATCAACCGCCGTTGATGCCGTGCCTGTTGTTGCTGCGGGTGCATTTATAACTGGTGTTTCAACCACAGCAACCTGCCCGCTTTCCACGGTACTGGGAACCGGCACTTGCACCGATTGCGCGGCGATCAGTGCAATCGGGTCGTGTGCTGCCTCTTGAACGCTGCCAGACGGAGCATTTGCCGAACCTGCCACAGCGGTGGCATCGGCTGGCCATTCCAGAATCAAAAGATATCCATTGGCAGCCGTTTCAATTGTCGAAGGCATGGCGCGCACAGCGCTTGCCAAATCAAACACCACACGCACCGTTCCCGGCACCGGTTGACCTGTGCGTACGGTTTTGACGATTCCTGCCGCTGCTGGAAGTGCTAACCCGCGTTTGAAATGACTGGCGGGAAAGTCCACAGCCAGGCGTTCAGGGTTCGACAAATGAATCAACTGATACGCGGCAGACTGATCAAGCTGTAGCTCTGCCCGCGTTCCTGTTGCCCCTGTTTCAATGCGTAACTGCTTGATTTCTGCAGCCGATACCGACGTCAGCGCACAGACCAACAACAACCCTGCGGCTGTGACGGCATGCAATACACGTGGCAAACGGGCAGACATGCGGGGAAGTTAACCACTACAACACCCATCGTGCAAGTATTTTTCCCTGAATAATCCGTAACCTGCAGCACTTTCCTATAGTTTGCTGCACTTTATGGCTGCAAGTGCGCAATCTTGGCTTCGGCAAGCCATGCCTGCCCTGCCGCGGTCTGTGTGCTGAAGCCGCAATATCGCCCTTCCCCTGCAACACGCAAATGAATTTCCAGATCAGGCGGAGGCAGTACGCCACCAGCGCCACGTTCTGGCCATTCCACCAGCCATAACCGCACGTCAGCCGGATCAAGCCCGAGGTATTCCAGCTCACCTGGGTCCGCGATGCGATACAAGTCCAAATGCAGCGCAAGCGCGTCGTTGGCCAGTGAATAAGGCTCGACCAAGGTATAGGTTGGACTGCGGATGGTGCCTGTGACCCCTAAAGCACGCAAGAACGCACGTGCCAACGTGGATTTCCCAGCACCAAGATCGCCATGCAGATACACCACTGCCGCTGCGGGCAGGTGTTCCGCTAATGTGCACGCCAACGCTTCCGTGGCTTCGGGGGTTTGAAGATACAGTTCGCTCATGTTGCTATCGTGGCATTTATCGACGGTATGGGTTGGCTAATTTTCGCAACCAAGGTAGAAGATCGCTGGGAAGTAACCCACGCTCACCATCGTCCATGACTGCCGCATCACCCGCAGCTGCATGTAAAAGTGCCCCAGCAATGGCCGCGCTGTGCGCTGGCATTCTCTGTGCCAACAATGCTGCGACACAGCCTGTCAGCACATCACCCATGCCACCAACGCTCATGCCGGGATTGCCCGCACTTATGATGGCGGCAGGCGCTGAAGCTGCCTTGACCACAGTACCCGCCCCCTTCAACACCACGGTGCAATCCAGTTTTTCCTGCAAGGCATGGGCAGCAGAAAAACGATCCGACTGCACCATTTCTGTTGTCCCACCTAGCAAACGTGCGGCTTCCCCTGGATGCGGAGTCACAATATCATCCGACTGACAACGCACCTCACGCCGCGAAAGTATGTTCAAGGCATCGGCATCCCACACCCGTGGTTGCTTGGCCTGCAAAACAGCCTCCAGCATGGCAACAGACCACGCTTCCTGACCAAGCCCCGGGCCAATTGCGATGACATCGGCACGCGCAATCAGCATTTCCAGATAGGTGGTGTCATCAACCGCATGCACCATGGCTTCGGGAGTCCGTGTCAGGATCGCTGTCACATGCTCACTACGTGTTGCCACACTGACCAAGCCTGCTCCACTGCGCAATGCCGCCTGTGCCGCCAATAAAATCGCCCCGCCACTGCCGTGGTTACCGCCAACACACAGCACATGGCCGTTTCGCCCTTTATGGCTGTCGCGGTCACGCAGCGGAAAAAAATCACGCAAGGCATCAGCGCGATACGCCAATGCTGTTGGATGCGCGAACGCAGGTAAATGTTGTGGGAGATCCAGTGACGCCAACTCCAAGTGCCCACAGGCATCCAGTGCCGCGCCTGTGCGCAAGCCTTGGTGCCTGCCCAGAAACTGCAGCGTGCAATCGGCATTGATCGCCACCGCATGTCGGTGCCCACGTGCAGCATCAATGCCACTTGGCACATCCAAAGCAAGCACGGCTGCCGGATGCTGATTCATGGCATCAATCAATGCCGCACTAACCGAGTCCGGTGCGCGTGACAAACCAATACCAAATAGCGCATCCACGATGACATCTGCCTCGGGAAGTTCGGATGTGAACGCCTGGATGCCCCCACCAACCGCAAGAAATTCGGCAGCGGCACGCTGTGCCAATGCACTTTCGGGGGATTTCAGAGCAACAACATGTACAGCCCGCCCCGCCAACCGTGCGTGTTTGGCCAGCACATAGCCATCCCCACCATTATTGCCAGCACCACACACCACCAGAATACGCATGGCATGTGGCCAATGCTTGAGCAAACACCGCCAGCCAGCCTGTCCGGCACGCGCCATCAAGGTGAAGGCATCGCCACCTGCCTCCGCAATACCTTGCGCCTCAAGTGTGCGCATCGTGGCGATATCAAATAAAGGAAGGGGCGAGTTCATTTCCTGATTCTAATCGCAGTCATCGCTCAGTTTTATACTGCACAGATGACACCGCCGGATTACAACGCCCTCGCCACGCGCATTCGCATGCTTGCACAGGCGGCTGGCTTTCAGCGCGTCGGCATTTCGGGCATTGACTTAAAAGACGACGAAGCCCACTTGCTCGACTGGCTTGAACAAGGCCTATATGGCTCGATGCAATGGATGGCACGTCATGGCGCGATGCGTGCCCGCCCTGCCGAATTACTCCCAGGCACAATCCGCATCATTTCGGTGGGGTTGGATTACGGGAAAGACACCGATGCCGCATGGCAAAACCTGCGCGCGCACGAACGCGCCTATGTTGCCCGTTATGCACTGGGGCGCGACTACCACAAGCTGATGCGTCACCGCCTGCAAAAGCTGGCCGAGCAGGTGCAGATGGAAATCGGCCCATTCGGTCACCGGGCGTTTACGGATTCAGCACCGGTGTTGGAACGTGCATTGGCGCGCAATGCGGGGCTGGGTTGGATTGGCAAGCACACCTGCCTGATCGACAAGGATGGCGGCAGCTGGTTTTTCCTTGGCGAACTCTTTGTGGATATCCCACTGCCCATCGATCCACCCGCCAGCGCTCACTGCGGCACATGCACGCGCTGCATTGCTATCTGCCCCACTGCCGCGATCACCGCACCATACCGGCTGGATGCACGGCGCTGCATTTCCTATCTCACCATTGAACACGAAGGCAGTATCGATACCGAGCTGCGCCCCCTGATGGGCAACCGCATCTTTGGTTGTGATGACTGCCAACTGGTCTGCCCGTGGAACAAATTTGCCCAACGCAGCGATGAAGCGGATTTCCGCGCACGTAACAACCTCGACAATGCCAGTTTGGTGGAACTGTTTGCATGGGAAGAAGACGAGTTTCTGCGGCGCAGTGAGGGCAGCGCTATTCGCCGCAGCGGACATGAACGCTGGCTGCGCAATATCGCGATTGCACTGGGCAATGCACCAAGCTCCCCTGAAATTATCCAAGCCTTGCTTTCACGCCGTGACCACGCTTCTGCCATTGTGCGCGAGCATGTGGAATGGGCACTCAAACAGCATGGCAACGTAGAATAGGCAGATGACTGACGATCTTTTCCGCACACCGTTTCACGGTTTCGAACAAATCCCATTACGCGAATATGCCGAACGCGCTTACCTCGATTACTCGATGTACGTGGTATTGGATCGCGCCCTGCCTTTTATTGGCGACGGCCTAAAGCCAGTACAACGCCGCATCATCTATGCAATGAGCGAACTGGGTTTGAATGCTTCCGCCAAACCCAAAAAGTCCGCACGCACGGTTGGTGACGTGATCGGCAAATACCACCCGCACGGTGATTATGCCTGCTACGAAGCCATGGTATTGATGGCGCAGCCGTTTTCCTGGCGCTATCCGTTGATTGAGGGTCAGGGCAACTTCGGTTCCAGCGATGACCCGAAATCGTTTGCGGCGATGCGCTATACCGAATCCAAACTCTCGCCAATCGCCGAAGTCTTGCTCGGTGAGCTGGGACACGGCACCACCGACTGGACACCTAACTTCGATGGCACGCTGGAAGAGCCGACCTGGATGCCGGCACGCCTGCCGCATCTGCTGCTGAACGGCACCACCGGTATTGCCGTAGGCATGGCTACCGACGTACCACCACACAATCTCAATGAAGTGGTCAGCGCCTGCGTGCGCTTGCTGGATGACCCCGATGCCACCGTGCGTGACCTGTGCGAGCACGTGCGCGGCCCGGATTACCCCACTGCTGCAGAAATCATCACATCACCCACCGACTTGTTGAGCCTGTATGAAACCGGCAACGGCAGTGTGCGGGCGCGGGCGGTGTTCGTGAAAGAACAAGCCAATATCGTCATCACCGAACTGCCGCACCAGGTCAGCCCCAGCAAGGTGATCGAACAGATTGCAGCGCAGATGCGCGCCAAAAAATTACCTTGGCTGGAAGACATCCGCGACGAATCCGACCACCAAAACCCCACCCGCATCGTCCTGATTCCACGCAGCAATCGTGTCGATGCCGAGCAGCTCATGGGGCATTTATTCGCGACCACCGACTTGGAAAAAAGTTTCCGCGTCAACATGAACGTGATCGGTTTGGACGGGCGTCCGCAGGTGAAAAACCTGAAGATGCTACTCAGCGAATGGCTCAGCTTCCGCCAGACCACTGTCACCCGTCGCCTGAAACACCGACTGGAAAAAGTCGAACGTCGCCTGCACCTGTTGCAAGGCCTGTTGATTGCTTTCCTCAACCTGGATGAAGTGATCCGCATCATCCGCAGTGAGGACGCGCCTAAAGTCGTGTTGATGGCGCGTTTCGAGCTTTCTGAAGAACAAGCCGACTACATCCTCGACACCAAGCTCAAACAACTGGCGCGGCTGGAAGAAATGAAAATCCGTGGCGAGCAGGATGCGCTGGCCGCCGAACGTGAAACATTGCTGGCCATTCTCGATAGCAAAGCCAAACTAAAAAAGCTGGTCAAAGATGAACTGCTGGCCGACGCCAAAAAATTCGGTGATGCCCGTCGCAGCCCGCTGGTGGCACGCCAAGCCGCGCAGGCACTGGATGAAACCGAGCTAGTGGCCAGCGAGCCGATGACCGTGGTTATCAGCGAAAAAGGTTGGGTACGCGCTGCCAAAGGCCATGACATCGACGCTGCCGGCCTGTCCTACCGTGAGGGTGACCAGCTTTTGATGGCGGTGCGCAGCCGCAGTACACAGCAAGTTGCCTTCCTCGACTCCACCGGCCGCAGCTACTCAACGGCCGTGCACACCCTGCCCAGCGCACGCGGCAACGGCGAGCCGCTGACCGGGCGTTTCGCCCCTGCCGCTGGTGCCGTCTTTGAAGCACTGGCCAGTGGCAGCAACGACGACAAGCTGGTCATCGCCTCCAGTCACGGCTACGGATTCGTGACCCGATTCGAGAACCTCACCAGCCGCAACAAGGCAGGCAAAGCGTTGCTGTCGTTGTCGGAAGGCGGGCATGTGTTGCAACCAACAGCCGTGACCAGCATCGAACGTGACCGCATCGTGGCGGTGACCAGTGCAGGGCATGTACTGGCTTTCCCAGTCAGCGAGCTGCCAGAACTGGACAAGGGCAAAGGCAACAAGATCATTGAAATCCCCAAGGCCAAGCGCGGCACCGAAAAAGTCGTGGCAGTGGCGGTGGTTCCTGAAAGTGGCAAACTGCGTGTGCAGTCTGGGGCACGCACCATGACACTTTCATTCAAGGAACTTGAGGCTTATCTTGGCGCACGCGGCGCGCGTGGCAGCCTGCTGCCACGCGGCTGGCAAAAGGTCGATAGCTTGTTTGTTGAGGTGTGAACTTTCAGTGCTGCTGGGTGATGACATCACCCAGCAGCACGTATTCTCACACTCAAACAAAACGATCCGGCTTGAATGGTGTCGGATCAACGCAGGGTGTACGGCCCGCCATCATGTCGGCCACCAATTGCCCTGTACTGGCACTCATGCTGACCCCCATCATGCCGTGCCCCACTGCCATCCATAGATGCGAATGCCCGGGTGCCCGCCCAATCAGCGGAATATCGTCGCGGCTCATGGGGCGCCAACCACACCACTTTTCGCGTACCTCGGGGCCTACCGGCACATGCAAAAACTTCTGTGCGCCACGTTCCAATGCGCCGAGGCGCTTCTCATTCAACGAATCATCAAACCCGGTAAATTCCATCGTACTGCCCAAGCGATAACCACTGCCCCAGGCCGTAACACAGACCGATGGCTCATACAAAATGACTGGCCGCTTCGGCACTATCTCAGGTGATGCATAGGTGATCGAATAGCCTTTTCCTGGCTGAATTGTTTTACGCAACCAAGGCAGCCCCACCGCATCTGCCAAACGTGGGGACCACGCGCCCGTTGCCAGCACGAGATCTTGTGCCTGCATCGTGCCTTGCCCAGTTTGTGCCACGACACCCTGCGCATTGGACTGCAATGACAGCAGCGCGCAATGTTCAATGATGTGTCCACCGCGCTCGCGCACAGCCCGTGCCAACTCGGCGACATAGCGATCCGGACGCAGTGCCGCATCCCCACGGAAGCACAGTGCCCCTGCCAGCCCCGGTTTGAACGCAGGATCACGCGCTTCATAAGTAGCGCCATCCACCACTTCAACATCCACACCCAAATCACGCAACAACGGAACGTCTTTCAACTCACGGTCCATATCACGCTGGGTTTGGAACACGTAATCTTCGCCGGTTTCCGCAAACTCACATTGCAGCTGGTAGCGTTCCACCCACTGCTGAATACGTTGCCGGGAATCCGCCAAGAGTGTGTATTTGGCACGGGCGCTGATTTCAAAATCACGCGCATTGCAGCGTCGTGCAAAACCAAGCATCCAGCGAACCACATCGGGGTCCAGTGTGGGCTTGATATACAGCGGCGCATCGGGTGTGAACATCCAACGTGCCGCCCGTTTGAGCGTGCTGGGCCCCGCCAGTGGCGGCGCATGGCTTGGGGTCAATGTGCCGCAATTGCCATGCGAAGCACCTTTGCCCACCAAACCAGCATCAATCACCGTGACCTCACGCCCATCGTCCAATAACGCAAGGGCAATCGCCAGCCCTGAAACACCTGCACCAACAATGAGGCAATCAACGGACTTTTCTGCGGAAGTATTCACTACGCGCCCTATGCTTGGAATTTTTCTGGAAAGCACATTATCGTGAAGCGCCTTCCACTTGCACAGCCCCAGCACTCATATGCGGGGGCATCACTTCATAAATAAGTGCACACCCATGGCAAGGCATGGGCATGCCACATTTGAAGGTTAGTGCTGGTGCCCACCATCGCCATGCACATGGCCGTGGTCGATTTCTTCAGCACTTGCCTCACGCACTTCCACAATCTCGATATCAAATTCGAGGTCTTTACCAGCCATGGGGTGGTTCAAATCCACATCCACAACGGTCATTCCCACCTTTTCAACCGTCACAGCACGCGGGCCAAAATTGGTGTTCAGCACAACCTGCGAACCCGGAACCAAAGGCTGATTACCGAAATGTTTTTTCGGAATCCGCTGCGTCAAACCTTCACGGCGCTCACCATAAGCCTCTGCTGCAGTCACCGCTGCCTTGAAGCTGTCACCAGCCGCATGGCCTTCCATCGCTTTTTCCAAGCCTGGAATGATTTGCCCGCGACCAAACAGAATCGCCAAGGCCTGCCCTACATCTTTCGAGTTTTCAATGGCTTCTTTACCTGCTTCGGCAACAGCATAATGAAAGCGAACAACACGGTCTTTTTCGATCTTCATGGCATCTCTTTATCGGTTGGGTGCTTGCCACCAACACCTGAATGCGGCGACACTGCACAGTGATGAAACCAGCCGACTGCAACCAGCGACCGGGCGCGCATTATCGACGCTATCTGTC
>CAYZUG010000010.1:34530-73302 GCA_964481865.1 uncultured Thermomonas sp.
ACGCATGTGGGTATTTATGTCGGGGAAGGTCGGTTTGTACATGCGCCTAGCACCGGCGGAACTGTGCGCCTTGATCGGCTGGATGCGCCTTGGTGGAAATCGCGTTATAGCGGTGCTCGGCGGCTTCTTTTTTAAGAAAACTGCGCGTTTTCACGATACTTTAACAACCACTTCACATTTTCTCCCGCAGTTACAGGCATAGTTGCGCCTGTTTTGCATTGCAGCACGCTTTGATTTCTCATGACTTCAAGCAATTACCTATTTGCACATCGCCGCGTTCTTCCCGCCACACTGTTGGCGGCGTTACTGGTAACCACGTGTTTACCAGCGGTCAGTGCCACGCTTCCAGCAACATCAAAGCCAGCAGATACGCAATCCAGCCCAACATCTACATCCCTTACAGCCGAGGGTCTGCTCACCATCCCTCCGACAACGGCTGCAATTGCTTCACCTGATACCGCCCCATTGGCTGCCCAGCTGGAAATGCTGCAGCAGGCCATTGAGCGCGAGCACATCAACGAACAGCCAGCTGCGGTGTCGCCTGTCAAATCCGTGATCCAACACGCGTTCTCTTTGATCGGTACACCTTACCGTTTCGGTGGAAGCTCACCGGAAACCGGGTTTGATTGCAGTGGCCTGGTCGGCTATGTCTTCCGTGCCATTGGTATCGACCTCCCCCGTGTTTCGCGCGCCATTGCCGGTGAAGGCACGAAAGTCGGTCGCGATGCGCTGAAAGAAGGTGATGTGGTGCTGTTTGGCAAATCGGGGCGCATTGACCACGTGGGCATTTATGTCGGTGATGGCAGTTTTTTGCATGCCCCTAGCAAAGGTCGTAACGTGACTGTCTCGAAAATGGATACGGGTCACTGGGCGCAGCGCTTCATGGGTGCGCGCCGTGTTGTTGCCAACGCTACCAACAGCACGCACTGATTCACTGCACTGACTGATACATAAAAACGCCGCCTTTAGGGCGGCGTTTTGCTTGGTGAGTACAACCCCAGTAACTGTTCTTCAGAACGGGATATCTTCACTTGAGAAATCCTGACCGGAAAAATCACCATGGTCTGGGGATGGTGCAGCAGCTGGCGCCGCTGAACGGAAATTATTCTGTGCAGGTGCCGATGCTGCCCGTGGTGCACGTGATGGCGCAGCGGCATAGTCACCGCCACCTTGTTGCTGCGCATAACCACCGCCGCCGCGCTGACCATCATTGCCACCCAGCATTTGCATTTCGTCGGCCACGATATCAGTGGTGTAATGTTTCACGCCGTCTTTTTCGTAACTCCCGTATTCAAGGCGGCCTTCAAGATAAACCTGCCGCCCTTTGCGCAGATATTCACCGGCGATTTCGCCCAGTTTGCCGAACAGCTTGACACGGTGCCATTCGGTCTTTTCCTGCGTATTGCCGTCACGATCTTTGCGCACACTGGTGGTCGCCACGGACAGGGTCGTGATGGCCATCCCGCCCTGTGTGTACTTCACATCCGGATCATTGCCCAGATTGCCCACCAAGATCACTTTGTTTACGCCACGCGCCATGACATTGCCTCATTTTTACCTGTCGTTCGGGATGAACGATGACAGCTAAGTATAGCCGCCAGCAAGCACGATTCCCCGCATGGCAGGGTCAGAAAATTCCTTAAAGCTTTATACTTACGGATTCCGTTTTGCGCGTTGCCATGACCACTAACAGCCCTGCCCTGCCCGACCTCAAGGCCATTCAAGCCCTTGCCGCACCGGACATGACCGCACTGGATGCTCTCATCCGCCGCCGCCTTGCCTCCGACGTGGTGCTGATCAACCAAGTGGCCGAATACATCATCGGTGCAGGTGGCAAACGCCTGCGCCCGATGCTGCTGCTGCTCACTGCCGGGGCGCTTGATCATCATGGAACCGACGCCCATCAGCTGGCGGCAGTGGTGGAGTTCATCCATACCTCCACGCTATTGCACGACGACGTGGTGGACGAGTCCGACCTGCGTCGTGGCCGCAAAACCGCCAATGCGGTCTGGGGCAATGCCACCAGCGTGCTGGTCGGCGACTTTCTGTATTCACGCAGCTTCCAGCTGATGGTGGAACTGGAATCCATGACGGTGCAGAAGATCCTTGCGGATACCACTAACCGGATTGCCGAGGGTGAAGTGTTGCAACTGCTGCATGTGCGCAACCCGGATACCGACGAAGCCGCCTATCTGCGGGTGGTCGAACGCAAAACCGCCATTCTGTTTGCGGCTGCCACCCAGCTCGGCGCATTACTGGCTGGCGCCGATGCCGCCACACAAGACGCCATGCATGCCTACGGCATGCACCTTGGCTATGCCTTCCAGATTGCTGATGATGTTCTCGACTACGCATCCGATGCCAGCACGCTGGGCAAAAACCTGGGTGATGATCTCGCCGAAGGCAAGATGACCCTACCCCTGATTCATGCCATGGCACACAGTGATGCTGCCACCCGCAACGAACTGCGCAGAATTGTCGAACAGGGCGATCTGGCTGGTTTATCTGTCGTGCAAACTGCCATTCAGCACTGCGGCAGTCTGGACTACAGCCGTCAGCGTGCCATGGACTACGCAACACAGGCCGAAGCAGCGCTTTCCATGCTTCCCCACAATGCTTACAGCGCTGCGTTGCACGGACTGGCACATTACGCAGTCAACCGCGACCACTGAACCAAGCCGCGAGCAGTGACCACTGGAGTCTGAAAACTACGCAATCCCCATGCCGGCAATACCGGAAATCGCATCCGAATCGAAGCCCGCCAATTCAGCAAAATGGCGGCCGCGTTCCACATAGTTGCGATACGGGCCAAAGCTGGGCGCACCGGGGGAAAGCAGCACGACACCTCCGTCAGGTAGCGCTGCGCGTGCTTTTTGCACGGCATCGGGCAAGTCAGCGGCGGCTTCCAGCAAAAAGCCAACCTGCGCGGCAACGGGTTTCAGCAACGTGTGGATACGTGGGCCGTTCTGCCCCATCGTGATGACCGCACGCGGCGCACGCACGCGCATCGCGTCGGCAAACTCGTCCCAAGGCAGGCCGCGATCGTGGCCGCCCACCAGAACGGCAACCGCACGCGTCGCGTACAGCTCAAGCGCCGCCTGCGTCGCCATGGGGGTGGTGCTGATGGAATCGTTGACGTAGAGAATGCCGCCCTTTTCCCCCAGCGGCTGCAGGCGATTGGGCAACGGCTGAAAGCTGGCCGCATGGGGCGCAAGTCTTGCCGCATCCAGCCCGAACGCCTCCAGCGCGGTCAACACGGCGCATAGATTGCTGCGGTTGTGGTGACCGGGCAGCGGCAGATGCGTCGTGTCCATCACGAAGGCCTCACCGCGATACAGCGCATCAGCACGCAGATGCCAGCCCCTCGCGTCGCCATACCAGCGGATCTCGCTATCCGGGAGTTGTAAGGTTGCCAGCAGCGGGTCGGCGGCATTGAGCACAGCGATATGCGGCTTGGCCTCGGTCACTAGTGCCAGCTTGTCGGCGATGTAGCGTGCTTCGCCACCGTGCCAGTCCAGATGTTCGGGATGCAGATTTGTCACGATGGCGATGCGTGGATGCGCGCCGGAGATGGCCACGTCGCGGGTCTGATAGCTGGAGAGCTCAATCGCCCAGACATCGGCCTCATCGTCCAGCAGTTCCAGCAGCGGCACGCCGATATTGCCGCACAGGGCCGTGCGTAACGCCGCCGCACGCAACAGGTGCGCCAATAGCGCCGTGGTGGTGCTTTTACCTTTCGTGCCGGTCACGCAAATGGCGTTCTCCAGCGTTCCGTCGGCATTGGCACGTTCGGCAAACCACAGCGCAGTGCCCCCGAGGAAACGGGCGCCGTGCTGCGCGGCGAACACGGCTTCCGGCTTGTTTGGGCTGATGCCAGGTGACTTCACCACCACGTCGAATGCGGCCAGACGCTCACCGGTGGCGGCGTGTTCAATCGACAGCAGCGGATCGCCAAGGCCCATTGCCTCGGCGGCTTCCGCTTCGTTGCAGAACAGCGTGAGCGGACATTCCGGCAGACGCGTGCGCAGAGCACGATAGGCGGCACGGCCTTCATTCCCCCAGCCCCACAGCGCCACACGGCGCGTCGCAAGGTCGGCAATGTGCAAGGGTTCAGGCAGCAAAGCGGACACGCAGGCGCTCCCACAACGCGGCGGGAATCCGGTGTTCTTCACTGGCCACCAACAGCGGCTCCAGCGCCAATGCAGCCGGGTCAAGCTGCGGCAGGATCACGCGCGCAAAGCGCTTGACCACGGCGTCTTCCTGCCACTCCGGGCGCTGCGCCAAGAGCGCCATCGCCGCGCGCGATTCGCGCCCTTCCCCCACGCATTCAAACGGCTTGTGATCGCCGAACTCCAGCAGTGCGTCGTAACCGGGCACCTGCGCGGGGTCGTCCAGAAGATTGCGCCCCATAATGCCAACCAGCCGCAGCTTCGGCAGGAACGGCGCCAGCGCCAGAAACACAAAATGACACTTCGGGCAGACCCCACACCAGCGGCTGGTGGGGCGTTCACCCAAGATGTGGAAATTGCGGTTGCAGCTGGAGAAATGGCCGTCGTAGCGGTCGCTTTTGGCAAACTGCCGCGCCACTGCCAGCTCGCTCAAAGGGCGCAGCAGCGAGTAGTACTGAAGGCCGGCAGCCACGTGCGACTGCAGATGCTGACCGAATGCGGATTCAAACGCCCAGCCCTTCGACCACTGGTGATTGACTTCTTCAGTGACGCGCCCGTCTTCCGACACGATCAGCGAACCATAGCTGGCCGAGCGTTCGTTTGAAAACACCACCTGATCCACGCCCAGCACCAGCGCAGCAAACGCCATGATGGCGGAGTTCACCGCCGTCACCGGAATATGCCCGTTCCATGCCCCCTGACGGTTGAAATCGAACAACTGCGGCGCAAGTTGGCGACCGATGTTCAACGTGGACAAGCCCGTGTGCGCGGCGCAGGCAGCAATCAGCTGAGACCCCCCAATCCACGTCACCGTCTGTTCAACGCCCTCGGCGCGCAGCGCTTCGATGCTGACCAGCGAATCCTTGCCACCGCCAATCGCCACCAGTGCATGCGGGCGCAGACCAAGTGTCTCGACGCCCTCTCCCCTGTTTACGGGGGAGAGGGTTGGGGTGAGGGGCTCATCAGTCACGGGAAACCGGATTTTCTCGCGCAAATCTAGTCCATTGCGATAGGCAAATTCGCCCAATCCGTTGCGGTACAAGGTTTCCAGCAGGCGTGCGGTGGCAGCGTCGATCGCCTCGCCTTCGACCTCGATTGCGGGCGGCACGGCGGCCTTGTAGTAGCTCACCCCGGCGATCAGGTGCAGCAGCCGCAGCGCACGCAGCGCTGCCGCTTCACGCGCACCGTCAAGCGCAAACGGCGCACCCGGCAGAGTGACGGTTTCCACCAGCTCCGGGCCGTCGTCGAAGGCGTACACCAGCGTGGCAACGCCGGTATTGGTATCGAAGCCGCAGCGCACGAAGCGGAAGCTGCGGATGGCATCGCGATTGAAAGTCCAGTCGTTCATTGTCTCGTTCATGCTGCGCGGTTACGCATCGCCCCGCAGGATGGCTTCCTCGGGTAGTGTGCGCAGATTGTAGGCGCTTGCCATGCTGAAACCGTAGGCCCCAGCATCGGCAATCAGCATGACATCCCCCGGCGCGGTGGTGTTTGGCAGTTTCACGCGGTGGCCAAAGATGTCGCTGGACTCGCAGATGGGCCCCACCACGTCGAAATCCACCTCGCCACCGTCCGTCAGCCGCGACAGGTTAGTGATGTCATGCCACGCATCGTACAGCGCAGGGCGAATCAGCGCGTTCATACCCGCATCCAGCCCCACCCGCAGCACGCCATCCTTTTCCACAACCTGGGTGGCATGCGCCAGCAGCACGCCCGCCTCGGCCACAAGGAAGCGACCCGGCTCAATCGCCAGCTGAAACGCTGGATGTACTGTTTTGATTTCAGCCAGCCCCACTGCCCAAGTCGCAAGATCAAACGGTTCGTCGTCCTCGGTATAGGGAATCGGCAAGCCGCCGCCAATGTCCAGCACCTCAACGCTGCCAATACGGCGCGCAAAACCAGCCAGTTCGTCCACCACTTCCTGCCAATGGCCGATGGTTTCAATGCCGCTGCCAAGGTGTGCGTGCAGGCCGGTAATGCGCACGTCCAGAGCGCGTGCGGCGTCCATGAACTCATCCACACGCTGTGCCGACAGGCCGAACTTGGCTTCCTTACCGCCGGTGTTGACCTTCTCGTGATGACCGTCGCCGTGGCCGAGGTCGATCCGCAGCCACAACGCGCGTCCACGAAAAACCTCCGGCCAGCGCGTGAGCAGTTCCACACTGTCCACGGTGACCGTTACACCACGCGCCAGCGCCGCCTCATATTCGGCAATCGGCGCAAAGCTGGGGGTGAACAACACATTGCCAGGCACCAACGCAGGGACTGCGGCAAACGCGCGCTCAATTTCACCCAGCGATACGCATTCCAGCCCAAAGCCTTCGTCCACCAGTGTGCGCAGAATGTCCGGATGGGAATTGGCCTTGATTGCGAAATAACGCCGATCCACTGCCGCAATCGCCTTGAGCTGTGCGGCGCGCGCACGAACGGTGGGCAGGTGATAGACGTAGCGCGGGGTTCCTGCGTCGGCCTGCGTCAGCAGCGCCTGTCGCGCCGCGTCTTCGCGCCACCACGGCAGCGGACGGCGGCGGAAGCTGCCCTCGATCTCGCGCCAGCGCGGGCCGAACACCTCGGCCTCGTGCACCGGCATAGCACCGGAGTCGATCAGCGCTTCGTGCAGCTTCGGCAACATGCCATCGGCGGCGGCCTCGTCGATCACGAAGGTCAGGTTGAGATCGTTGGACGACTGCGAGATCAGGTGCACGTTCTCGCGCCCGAACATCGCCCACACGTCCTGCAGCTTGTGCAGCAGCGAGCGCATGCCGCGCCCGACCAGTGTGATCGCCGCGCACGGCGCGATCACCTTCACCCGACATACCTGCGCGAGGTCTTCCGACAAGCGCGCCAGCACGTCGGTGGAAATCAGGTTCTCCGACGGATCCAGCGACACGGTGACGTTGGTTTCCGCCGAACCGATCAAGTCCACCGACAACCCGTGCTTCTTGAACAGCGCAAACACGTCGGCCAGAAAGCCCACCTGCTGCCACATGCCGATACCTTCCATCGACACCAAGACAATGCCATTACGACGGCTGATCGCCTTCACTCCCGGCACCGGCGCGGCGGCATCGTCAATGCTGGTACCGGGCAGATGCGGGCGCTCGGTGTCCAGAATCGCCATCGGCACGCTGGCATTGCGGCAAGGGCGCAGCGAACGCGGGTGCAGCACTTTGGCACCGGTGGTGGCGATTTCCTGCGCTTCGTAATAATCCAATCGCGTCAGCAGGCGTGCATCTGGTACTTCGCGTGGGTTAGCGCTGAACATGCCGGGCACGTCCGTCCAGATTTCCACCCGCTGCGCATCCAGCAGCGCGCCGAAGTAGGCGGCGGAGGTGTCGGAACCGCCGCGTCCCAGAATCGCGGTACCGCCGTCCTGATGGCGGGCAATGAACCCCTGCGTGATCAGCAGCCGCGTAGGCTGTGCGTGAAACCGGCTGCGCCAATCGGCATCGCCCTGCCACTGGCAGTTCACCGACAGCCGCTGCGACCAGGCGCTCTGGTTGGGCTGCGGCGGCAGCGCGGAAAGCCAGTTGCGTGCATCCATCCAGCCGATGTCCAGCCCCTGCGAACGCAGATAGGCCGCGCCAATCGTGGACGACAGCAGCTCGCCTTGCCCCAGCACGTCAGCCTGCCAATCCAGCGTGCGGGTAGCCGCGCGTGGATCGTCCAGCAAGCCGTGCAGTACCGCCAGCCGTTCGCCCAGCACCGCATCGGCATCGAGGCCGAGTTCGGCGAGGAAGTCACGGTGCCGTGTCTCCAGCTTCGCAACTCGCTCCGCGCTATCAGCGGCACCGTCGGCAATGGCGGTCAGCTCGTTGGTGACACCCGACAATGCCGACACCACCACCAGCACCCGCGCACGGTTGTCGCGTGCGCGGCCCGCCGCCAGTTTCCCGATATTGTCCCAGCGCGTCCGTTTCGATACCGAGGTGCCACCAAACTTGAGCACACGCCAGTGGTTATCGTTCACGGGGGACATGGGGGGCAATATCCTGTACTGATTCAAGGAAAAAGAAAGGCGAAGCCAGATTTCAGCTTCGCCCTCTCATTCTAGCGGTCTGATGCCGGCAATTGCGGCATCGCAACATGACTTGTTGTTATACCTTCACCTGTGCATCCGTCGGCGGTGTGGCTGCACCTTTCCACAAGCGCCGCACCCCGCGCCAGACAAAACGCCAGACAAACCAAACAGCCAACGCTACACCCAACCCCAAGGTAACCACCAATGCCAATGCCAACCATGGATAGACCAGTGCCAGTGCCATGGCGCCGACAACCAAGCCATCTTCAAGTAATGAAGTCATCCAGTTGCTTACTGGCTCGGGCGACATATTCAACATCGCACGGGTACCTGTTTTCAGCCCATGACTGGCCAATGCAACACCTGCCCCTGCCGCCAGCATCCCCGGGCTTAATTGTCCGTCCGATGACAAGGTGGCGGCGGCCAGAAATGCACCCGCTGGGATGCGCGCCAAGGTTTGCAATAGATCCCAAATGGAATCCACGCCAGGCAGTTTGTCAGTAAAAAACTCGACACCCGCCAATGCAGCCGACACCCCCAATACCCACCATGACTGCGTGACCTGCAACGCCTCCGGCAAGGTCACCCACCCCAACAGACCAGCAACCCCCACGCCAAAGACGGTGAAATACACACGAATCCCCGCCAGCCATGCCAGCAAAATACCGATGACATAAATATGCACTTCCGTCATTTGCTGTCTCCTTGCATCGATTCAACACACATTCTGATTCATTGTGCAGGCGCAACAGGCTGCAAGCGCAAGTCTTGGAAATCAAAACTAAAGTCGGTCAGTGGTGATACCGCTTGCATACGCATTTCACGGATGCTGCCATCCGGATTCAATGCAAAATTGATAAAGGCATCCGCATTCATGCTGCGATCGCGCCAACGCACGATGAAGGTATCGTGCTGCCAATGCTCAATGTCGCCCAACAACTCGGCTGTTTTGCTGAACTGCATTTCCAGCCCTTTGGCACCCTGACGAATCAGCACATCGCCATACCACGGGTCACGATAGGTTCCCGCGTAGGTATCCAGCGCTAACGAAGGCGTGCTGTTGGCATCGCGGCTGGCCAGATGCTTGCTCCAGCTATCGTCGGCATTGCTCTGTGACTTGGCAACCGCCGCCGCATAGCCCTTCAGCCAGTCATGCCCGGTATTTCCCAGCATCATGTCCAGCGCTTCATAGGTAATCGCATTGAACGCTGCCCCCGACTCCGCGCTGGTCAGCACCACCACACCGATGCTCTGTTCCGGCAGCAACGTCAGGCGCGACACCTGCCCCGGCCAGCCACCGGTATGCCAAACCAAGCGGTGCCCCAAATAATCGGATAGCTGCCAACCCTGTGCGTAGCCGGAAAACACCGGCACAGCCGCGGCCAGCTCAGGAACGGAAGGTTTGCCCACCGGAATCGGGGTAAGCACCGTCCACATTTCACGCTGACGTGCTTCAGAAAACAGGCGTTTTGCCGTATCGCCCCGCCCTGCATACACACCACCCGCCAGTTGAGCATTCATCCACTTGCTCAAATCATGCACGCTGGAATACATCCCGCCTGCACCAGAGACATTACGCCAACTGGTCACGCCCACTGGGCGTAGGTCTTTGAAGTCAAACTTGGCATGACCTGTCGCCACATTGTCACCTGGCTTGAGATCGTCACTGTTGTAGCGCGTTTCTGTCATGCCAAGCGGATTCCAGATGCGCGTCTGTAAAAACTGTTTGAAACTCATGCCGGAGACTTCCTCCACCAGCAAACCCGCCACGCCAAAGAGGATGTTGTCGTAAGCGTATTGTTCGCGAAACCCGCCGGTCAGTGGCACGTCCTTCAGGCGCTGAACCACCTCGCGGGTGGAATACGTCGTGGTTGGCCAGTACAACAGGTCGCCCGCACCCAGACTTAAACCACTGCGATGCGCCAGCAGATCGCGGATGCGCATTTCGCGGGTGACGTAGGCATCGCTCATGCGAAACCACGGCAGGTGATCAATCACACGATCGGTGGTTTTCAACGTGCCATCATCCTGCAGCATGTTCAGCGAAGCGGCAGTGAATGCCTTGGTGTTGGAAGCAATGGCAAACATGGTATGTGCATCCACCTTCGCTGGCTTGCCCAACTCACGCACGCCGTAGCCACGCTGCATCACCACCTGCCCATCCTTGACGATGGCCACTGCCACACCCGGCACATCAAACTGCTTCTGCACCGCTTCCACATAGGCATCAAAACGCGCCAAGCGTTGTGCATCGGGACGCTGCGCGGCGAGTGGCGCCATGCTGTCATCCACACGAATCGGGGGTGCCTGTTGCGCCTGCGAAGCAGCAACCGGTGTAACCGCCAACGCCAAAGCAAATGCCAATGTGGAAATGCGCATCGTATGCCACCGTCATCATAAAGAAGATAAGAAGTATGCCGTGCTCGCCTTGCAGGTGCGAGCCATTCTGATCACGGGTTTGTTCGCAATAAAAATGCACGCTTGATCGGCAAGAAGCGGATAATGCGCCGATGCGCAAAAATGAAACCAATCGCGCCTTCTGGCTTATCCATTTCTGTGTTCTGCTATGGGGCTTCACCGCCATCCTTGGCAAGCTCATCACGTTGCCTGCACTCCCTTTGGTGTGGTGGCGAATGTTGCTGGTGACACTGGCCTTGGCATTATTGCCTGCGGTCTGGCGCAACCTGATTGCCATGCCCGCACGAGCACGCTGGGCGTATTCGGGTATTGGCGTTTTGGTTGCGCTGCACTGGCTGACGTTTTACGGCGCGATCAAGCTTTCCAATGCCTCTGTTGCCGCCACCTGTATGGCATTTGCCACCCCCATGACGGCAATGATTGAACCTCTCTTGATGCGTGAACGCTTCCGCATGGGGGATTTTGCTCTTGGTCTTGCTTCGCTTCCGGGAATTTGGCTGGTTGTTGGCGGCGTCCCTTCTGGCATGCATTTCGGTATTTTGGTTGGTGTTGTTTCGGCATTTTTTGTGGCGCTGTTCGGTTCGCTGAACAAACGCATGGTGGATGCTGGCGACCCACTGACTGTGACTGCACTTGAGCTAGGTGCTGGCACCTTGGTGCTGACCTTGCTGGCCCCCTTGATGCCGATGCTGATGCCCGCCTTTGCTGGCTCACTGTTCACGCTGCCAAGTGGCGCTAATTTGTTTTGGCTATTGGTTCTGGCATTGGCATGCACCCTGCTTCCCTATGTGGTGTATCTGGTGGCATTGCGTCACTTGTCGGCATTTACCGCACAGCTTTCGGTCAATCTTGAACCGATTTACGCCATCTTGCTGGCGGCGATTTTGTTTGATGAGCAACAAGAACTAAGCGGCAAATTCTATGTCGGTGTTGCCATCATTCTTGGCGTGGTCTTCGCTCATGCCGCATTGACCATTCGTCGCAAACCCAAACACCCTGAATTTCTTGGGGTCAGTGAAGCCAAACAAATCGGTGAATAAAGACAACCATGCCTTCCGTCATCTCCTTTGCGCTTGACCGCGAATTCATTGAACTCAACCAACTTCTGAAACTCACCGGCGTCTGCGACTCCGGCGGCGCTGGCAAACAGCTTGTGGCCAGCGGCAACGTGCAAGTGGATGGCATCACCGAACTGCGCAAAACCGCCAAGATTCGTGCGGGGCAAACGGTTGCCGTGGGTGACACCGTGCTGCACGTCACCGCGGAATAAACTGCCGCATCCCGTCCTCGGCATCACTCGTTTCTTCTGCGCCGGAAAGTTCCTGAGGATCGACGTCGCGTGGCATCAGAATTGCCCCATCCAGTTCCGCCATCGGGCTTTCAATGGGGCAACTGGCATCAGGGAAGCCGTATTTTTCGCGTAATGCCAGACCACAGGCATTGATATCGGCAACGTCTTGATGCACATCTTCTGCCACATCAATACAACGCAATTCATAAGCACGGCGGAAGGCATCACGACGACGCAAAAACTCGGTTCCACAGCGACGAGCCAGACGAATTCGGTCGAGATCATCTTCAACCGCATTGGTACCAGACAAGCCCAGACTATCCAGCTCATCATCGGTCAGAATACGCAACGTTCGATTGGGCACTGTGGTCATCAGGTCATAGATATCAACCGAAGCCCCGTTACGTTCAAGATAATTGCGCAAGTCATCACTCAAACGGCGCAGTTCTTCACCAAGCTCCTTGCGTGATGTGGCGCTTGAACGCACGCGAATCATGCGGTGAATCCCCACTGGCCCCACAATCACCCGCATATCGCCCGCCGCCAACAGCAAGACACAGGCGCTATGACAAACCGAATCACCACGCACCCAGATCGTCCAATCATTCTCGCCAATCGCATCACCCGCACGCATGGCCTGTTCCACGCTGCCACCTGCCGAATCAATATCCAGAATGCGTTTACCGATGCCCAAATCACCAGCCACTTTTCCTGCACGTTCGGCCAAAGCGGCAAAACTGGCCGTGACTTTGCCTTTGTAGCGCAGGCGAATCAAACCTGTTGCACGGCAGTCCTGCATGGTGGTACGCAAGTCGATGTAAGCCAGTGACAACACCGGCCTGCCATCCCCTTGTCGATAATCCGCGCTGCAATCAATGGAGGCATCGCCCGCATCGAGATAGGTCGGCGACCAGTCAATCTCTGCCTGTGGTTTACGTTGCACAACGGGATCTGGCTGCGGGACTTCCGCAGCATGTGCATTCGTTTGTTCGGACGTCGTGCCCCCTTGGCAAGCCGCCAATAACAAACACAGCAACAAGGTCCAGCAAAAACGCATCGTAAGCACCGCAGATTGAATCGTTATTTTTCAAGTGTAGTCGGGCAGTGATGCGCCCACACAAATGCGAGATAAACCATGTTGGATGGCGTCGCCCGCAAATGTACTACCGTAGAACCCCGCTTTATGCCTGCGCCTTGTTTGCGGCAATTTGTCGCAAGGCCTGTTCGAAGACTTCAGCAGGTTGACCACCACTAATCAGGTGTTGACGCTCAATGATGACCGCCGGAACCGAGCGAATCCCGCGTTGCTGAAAAAACTGTTCAGCGGCACGCACGTCATCGGCATACTGCCCCGAGTCCAACACCACACGCGCCTGCTCTGCGTCCAAGCCAACCGCTGCTGCCTCAGCAATCAACACAGCACGGTCGCTGACATTTTTGCCATCCGTGAAATGCGCACGCAGCAGAGCTTTCTTCAGTGCCAATTGCAGACCGCTGCTTTCTGCCCAATGCAATAAGCGATGCGCATCAAACGTATTCCATGTCCGCCGCCGGGCGCGCATGTCGAACACAAACCCAAGTTCGCTGCCACGCTGGCGAATATGCTTCTGATTTTCTGCCAACTGCGCATCCGTCATGCCATATTTTTGCTTGAGATTTTCTTCAATATCTCGCCCCTCGGCAGGCATATCGGGGGCAAGTTCGAAGGGCTGAACATGCACATCAACCGTGACCTCACCTTGCAACCGTTGCAGCGCTTGCTCTAGCGAAAGCAAGCCGATGGCGCACCACGGACAAACGATGTCAGAAACAAAATCGATACGAAGCTGAACTGGGGGCATATTCAATATCTCAACGGAACCAAACGAAGCCAGCGTAACGAAGGATGCACCGGCGCAGTCCGGTACAATAGCGCCTTGCGCCCCTGAACGCGCACGTCTGGCAGGATTTTATGAGCAATTCATCCCCCGCCCGCCCTACTTCGGGCAGCAAAATCGTCAGCCCACAGGGCACCTTGGCTGTTCTTGATGGCATCAAACCCAATGCCATGAATACACTGCCCGATGCAGGCCCCAAGCCGCCTTGGCTGCGCGTGCGTCTGCCCAATGGCGCCAAATACCGCGATGTCATGGACATCGTGACCTCACACAAACTCTCGACGGTCTGTGCCGAATCCAAATGCCCCAATATCGCCGAATGCTGGGAAAGCGGCACCGCCACGTTGATGCTGATGGGTTCGGTTTGCACGCGTGCATGCAAGTTCTGCTCAGTCAATACCGGTAACCCCAAAGGCTGGCTGGACCCGATGGAGCCTGCCAATGTCGCCAATGCCGTGGCACTGATGGGGCTGAAGTATGTGGTACTGACCTCGGTTGACCGTGACGACCTGCCTGACTTGGGTGCTGGTCACTATGCAGCCTGTATCCGCGCCATTCACCAGCGGATGCCGGAAACAGCCGTGGAAGCGTTGACACCTGACTTCCAGGGCGACCACGCTCTTGTCGCCACCGTGCTGGATGCCGGGCTGGATACGTTTGCGCAGAATCTGGAAACCGTTAAACGCCTGACCCACCCGGTACGTGACCCACGTGCAGGCTACGAGCAAACGCTGGATGTTTTGAAGTTTGCCAAACAACACGCACCCAACGTCATCACCAAAACCAGCCTGATGCTGGGGCTGGGCGAAACCGACGAGGAAATCGAACAGGCACTGGACGATATGCGTGCTGCCAATGTCGATGTGGTGACGATGGGGCAGTACATGCGCCCCACCAAGAACCATCTGCCGGTGGAACGCTTCGTCAGCCCTGAGCAATTTGAAGCCTACCGCGAACTGGCGCTTTCCAAAGGTTTTCTTGAAGCAGTTTCCGGCCCATTGGTGCGCTCCAGCTACCGCGCTGAACGGGTATTGCTGGAAGAAAATGTGGGACTGGGCAAAAAACAGGGTGCCCTTCTTGATGCGATCCGCGAATCATCCTCAACCATGCGTTCACTGCGTTGCTGAGTTGATGAAACGCCATCTCCCCGGCACCCCACTGTCATCATGACTGCCACCCACTTCGCCGATCTGGCGCTCGTCCCATCCCTGCACCCAGGTTTGGATGCACTGGGCTATACCGCACTAACGCCAATCCAAGCACAAACGCTGCCCGTGATACTGGATGGCTGCGATGTACTGGCACAGGCTCCTACCGGCAGCGGCAAGACCGCAGCTTTTGGTCTCGGGCTGTTGCAAGCGATTGATGTCAGTGCTTCTGGCACTCAGGCATTAGTGCTTTGCCCTACCCGTGAACTGGCCGACCAAGTTGGCAAACAACTCCGTAAGCTGGCCACCGGCATCGCCAACCTCAAGCTATCCGTGCTGTGTGGTGGCATTCCGCTGGCACCGCAATTAGCGTCGCTGACGCATGCACCGCAGGTGGTAGTAGGTACGCCTGGGCGGGTGCTGGAACTGGTGGAAAAAGGCGCGCTCGACCTGCGCGCCATTCGCACGCTGGTATTGGATGAAGCCGACCGCATGCTGGATATGGGGTTTGATGAACCCATCCGCGCACTGATCAAACGCACCCCGAAGACACGGCAAAGCCTGCTATTTTCTGCGACATTCCCCGAAGCAATCCGTACCTTGGCCAAAGCCATGCTGCGTGAACCCGTGGACGTCAGCGTTGCAAGCGGTGCGCCACCATCTGGCATCCGCAGCCTGTTCTTTGAAGCCGAACCAAGTCAGCGCATGCCGCAGCTCGCTGCGTTGCTCCTTCAGTTCAACCCAGAATCAACGATCGTGTTCTGCAATATGCGCCGCGATACAGAGGAAGTTGTTGGCTCGTTGGCACATTACGGTTTCGACGCACTGGCGCTGCATGGCGACATGGAGCAACGTGACCGCGAGGAAGTCCTGGTGCGCTTTGCCAACCGTAGCTGCAACGTACTGGTCGCCAGTGATGTGGCTGCACGCGGGTTAGACATTGACGACATTGGCGCCGTGGTGAACTTTGAGCTTCCCACCGATGCCGACACCTACCTACATCGTATTGGTCGTACCGGTCGCGCAGGACGTGAAGGACTGGCATTGAGCTTGGTTGCCGACAAGGAACGCGGCCGTGCTGCATTGATCGAAGAACGCATGCGCGATACTGGCAAGGCTGAAGCCATCGCCTACCAGCGCATCACCCCATTGATGGGCAAACCACGCGGTGTGCCGCAGGCGGCAATGGCAACACTACGCATTGACGCAGGCCGCTCCGACAAACTGCGCCCTGGTGACATCGTCGGCGCACTCACCGGTGAAGCCGGGCTGCACAAAGACGCGATCGGAAAAATCGACGTTTTCCCTACGCGGAGCTATGTGGCGATTGCACGCAAACAGGCACAGGCCACATTAGAGAAATTACGTGCCGGAAAAATCAAGGCCCGCAGACTGCGGGTGCATCTGCTGTAGCTGCAAGCCCGCAGAGAAACTGCCCTATTCCACTGTCACGGCTTCACGCAGTGCTTCGGCAAACAACGCCCCCTCGGCAGGATCAACCCCGAGATAGAAATCAGGCTCAATTAACTCCGCCTCCATCAGCAGCCAGCGACCTTGTGCATCGGGCAGCATGTCGATACGCGCATACAACAGCGGTTGGTCTATTGCCTGCAAGACTCGCTCGGCCAATGCCAGCGCACCCGTTGGCACCTCAGACAGCAGCCGATACTGACCACCGAATTCTTCTTGGATCCGAAACTCACCAGCCACTGGACGTTTGTTCACCGCATGGCTCAAACGCCCGCCGAAATACAACAGCGACGTTTCACCTTCCGTTTCAATCGTTGGCAGATACGGCTGAATCAGCATCCACTCGCCATTGTTTTCTTCGACGTCATCACCACGTCGCAGGCGACGGGTTTTCCATGCACCTCCTGAAATTGCCGGCTTGATAATCAGTTCATCTGCATGCGTTTCAGCAAAAATCCGCTCAATGAGGGCTGATGAAAGCTGATCTGTGAATACCGTTTCAGGAATCGCTACCCCCTGATCCGCCAAGGCTTGCAAATACCGTTTATCGGTATTCCACGCCAATACCTGGGCTGGGTTATGCAACGCCACACCTTCCCGCGTCCATGTGGCACACGCATGTTGCCAACGCATCGCATCATGGTGATAGCCCCATACCAACAAGGGAAGGACACAGCGATACGCGCGCAACGTTGACGCATCATCCAGATGTGCCGTCCACGGCGTGGGCACGGCCTTGATACCTGCGCCATCCAGTGCTTTCTGCAGCCGCGCCAACACCTTCGGCCACAGTTCGGGGTACGCGGTTTCCGCTGGATCGGGAGTCAGGATGGCAACCTGCGTCATGGGTGCATCATCGGCAGGTTCAGCCCTTGCTCTTTCGCGCATTGCTGGGCGATCTCATAGCCGGCATCGGCATGCCGCATCACACCAGTACCAGGATCATTCCATAGCACGCGGGCAATGCGCTTGTCGGCTTCTGCCGTGCCATCGCAGACAATCACCACACCGCTGTGTTGTGAATATCCCATGCCAACGCCGCCGCCGTGGTGCAGGCTGACCCAAGTGGCACCGCCAGCCACGTTCAGCATGGCGTTGAGCAGTGGCCAATCGCTGACAGCATCACTGCCATCACGCATGGCTTCGGTTTCACGGTTCGGCGAAGCCACACTGCCGCTGTCCAGATGATCGCGCCCAATCACAACCGGCGCTTTCAGCTCGCCGTTACGCACCATTTCGTTGAATGCCAGCCCCAGTTTGTGGCGCACCCCCAAGCCCACCCAGCAGATGCGTGCAGGCAGACCTTGGAAGCTGATGCGCTCACGTGCCATGTCCAGCCAGCGATGCAGGTGTGCATCGTCGGGAATCAGCTCTTTGACCTTGGCGTCGGTCTTGTAGATATCCTCGGGGTCACCACTCAATGCCACCCAGCGGAACGGGCCAATGCCGCGGCAGAACAGCGGCCGCACATAGGCAGGGACGAAACCGGGGAAGGCGAACGCATTTTCACAACCCACGTCAAATGCCATCTGGCGGATGTTGTTGCCATAGTCCACGGTAGGAATACCCTGCGCATGGAACGCCAGCATCGCTTCCACATGCACGCGCATCGATTGCTTGGCGGCATCACGCACTTTTTCCGGATTCGCCTTTTGCTCTTCCAACCAATGTTCCAGCGTCCAGCCAATGGGCAGGTAGCCATGTACCGGGTCGTGTGCGCTGGTTTGGTCGGTCACGCAGTCGGGCTTAACGCCACGCCGCACCAGTTCCGGCAGGATTTCCGCGGCGTTGCCCAGCAGCGCGATGGACTTGGCTTCCCCAGCAGCGGTGTATTTCGCGATACGCGCTAATGCGTCATCAATATCGCTGGCTTGTTCATCCACGTAGCGCGTTTTCAGGCGGAAATCGATGCTGCTTTGGCGACATTCGATATTCAGCGAACAAGCACCTGCCAAGGACGCCGCCAGCGGTTGCGCGCCGCCCATGCCCCCCAGACCAGCCGTGAGAATCCACTTGCCTTTTAGGCTGCCGCCGTAATGCTGACGCCCCATCTCCACAAAGGTCTCAAAGGTGCCCTGCACGATGCCCTGACTGCCGATGTAGATCCAACTGCCAGCCGTCATCTGGCCGTACATCATCAGACCCTTCTTATCCAACGCGTTGAAGTGCTCCCATGTGGCCCAATGTGGCACCAAGTTTGAATTGGCGATGAGAACACGCGGCGCATCAGCATGGGTGGGAAACACACCCACCGGCTTGCCTGATTGCACCAAAAGAGTTTCGTTATCACCGAGAGTTTTCAAGGTGTCGAGAATCTTGTCGTAACTCTGCCAATCGCGTGCGGCACGTCCAATGCCGCCATAGACCACCAATGCCGTGGGGTCTTCAGCCACCTCCGCATCCAGATTGTTCTGTAACATCCGAAACGGCGCTTCGGTCAGCCAGCTTTTGCAATTGAGCTGGTTGCCGCGCGGGGCACGGATCGAGCGAGATGGATCATGGCGGCTGGACATGGTGCATAGCTCCTGGCGAAAACAAGTGCGCTGATTATCGCACTGAGAGGCCCAAGTCCGCTTTTCCGCATGTCACCAGCGCTTTGTAATTTGGCTATTATTTGCGGATGACTCGATTCCTTTATGCCGTACTCATCGCGCTGGCAGCCAGCTTTCTCAGCCCGTCCTTTGCCGCCACGCCGCCTGCTGTCTTGCTGATTTCAATTGATGGCCTGCGCCCTTCAGACATCAATGAAGCGCAAATGCCTGCGCTCAATGCACTAGCAAACCGCTATGTGCGTGCCGAAGGAATGCGCCCCTCCTATCCGTCGTTGACCTTCCCCAACCACTACACGGTGGTGACTGGAAAACGCCCGGATCACCACGGCATCGTGCATAACACGATGGAAGACAGTGCGTTGGGCAAGTTCCGTATTTCCGACCGCAATGCTGTTGGCAATGGCGCATGGTGGGAAGGCGGCACCCCCGTCTGGGTGAGTGTGCAACGTGCGGGGCAGCATGCAGCCACCATGTTCTGGCCGGGGAGTGAAGCCGCTATTCACGGTATTCGCCCAAGCTATTGGCATGTTTACGATGAAAGCATCCGTGCAGAAGAGCGTGTTGCGCAGGTGATGCAATGGCTGCAATTGCCGGATGCACAACGTCCGCGCTTCATGACGCTGTATTTCGAGCATGTCGATAAAGCCAGCCATGACCATGGCCCAGATTCCGAACAGGCTGTTATCGCACGCCGCAATGTCGATGCAATGTTGCAGAGCCTTCTGCAACACCTGACAGATGCAGGCTTTGATCGCAGCGTTAATCTCATCCTAGTGTCTGACCACGGCTTCGAGGCGGTTCCTGCAGCGCAAACGCTTGATATCAGCCAACTGATTCCCCGTGACATTGCCGAGCTTGTCAGTATTGGGCAAGTGGTTGGTTTCAGGCCGCAACCTGGAAAAACCGCCGAGGCAGAACAGCAGTTGTTGGGTGAGCATGCACACTACACCTGCTGGCGTAAAACCGAGCTTCCTGCAAACTGGCACTACGGTACACACCCACGTATTCCACCCATTGTCTGCCAGATGGAAGCGGGCTGGGACGCACTTTGGTCTGACAAATTTGCCCAACGCCAACAGCAGAACACCACACATGGCTCGCACGGCTTTGACCCCGAACTAACGGCAATGCGTGCGAGTTTTATCGCCGCTGGCCCGGCCTTTGCCGAGGGCGTTACCCTGCCACTGTTTGATAATGTGAATGTGTATCCATTGTTGATGCACTTGCTGCAATTAGACACAGAGCCCAACGACGGCGACATCACCCCCTTGTTGCCCGCGCTTAAAAACACACCATGATGTTCTTTCAGCAAATCAGCAGCCCGGTTGGCCCGCTTCTGATTGCGGCCGATGATGCTGGTTTGCGGCATCTCGAATTCGAACACAACCGCTATTGCGCGAATCGTAAGACGTGGCAGGAAGGCGAGCATCCCGTTTTAGATGCCGCCCAAACACAGCTTGCTGAATATTTTTCAGGCAAACGCCAGCAGTTCAATTTGCCACTGGCACCGCAAGGCACCGACTTTCAGCGTCATGTCTGGCAGACGCTGGCAGGTATCGCTTATGGGCAAACCATCAGCTATGCCGAACTTGCCAAGCGTGTGCAACGCCCCAAAGCCAGCCGTGCCGTTGGTGCTGCCAATGGCCGCAACCCTCTCCCGATTGTTCTGCCTTGCCATCGGGTGATTGGCAGCAACGGTGCCCTCACCGGTTTTGGTGGTGGGCTGCCGATCAAAACATACCTGCTGCGTCTGGAAGGGGCGCTTACCGAAGCAAGCCCGGGTTTGTTTCAAGCCTGAGTGTTCGCTAGCACTGCGGCATGTGTCACACGATGAATCAAACGTGCAGCCACGCGTGCGGTGACATGATCGCGATCAAGTGGTGGCGATACTTCTGCCACATCCATCAGACACAGCTTGCCACTGGCAGCCACAACATCCAGCAAGCGCTCCACAACCTCCATTGAAATTCCGCGCGCCGCCGGCGCACTGACCCCAGGCGCCATGGCATGCGGCAATGCGTCGATATCCACGGTCAGATACACCACATCCACATCGGCAAGTCTGCATTGCAGATCGTCCACATGCTGCGGCGCATCCCATACGCCAAGTGCATCATCACAGACGTAATGCACCCCCAGCTGATCTGCCGTCTCAAACAGCAGCCGCGTATTGGCGGCGCGGCTGATGCCATACACCCAGTAATTCAACGGCAAGCCGATACGCTTAGCGTGTTCAATCGCTTGCAAAAATGGGGTTCCCGAACTTCCCTCATCCTGCTTGCGCAAGTCGAAATGCGCATCCAGATTCACAATCGCAACCCGTGGACGCGCATGACCAAGAGATTTTGCTAAACCAAGGTAGCTGGCAAACGCGATCTCATGCCCACCCCCAAGCCCCACCGCCAGATGACCTGCAGCCAGCAACCCTGAAAGCCGTTCGGCATAACGCTGTTGTGCGCCCTCCAAATCAGCATCGGTGCAAGCAATGGTGCCCGCATCGTACAGCGGCACATCGTTAAGGGTTGGCAAGTTGGCAAGCATGGCGCGCAACGCCGCCGGCCCCTGGGCTGCCCCCAGCCGCCCCTGATTCCGGCGCACGCCTTCATCACAAGCAAACCCCAGCAAGGCGACGCCGGGGGTAATTGCTGAATCGGCAGCACGCACCCATTGATGCCAACGTCGCGTGGACACATCAACCGGCTGATCGATACGCCCCTGCCAGCCTTCAAGTTGCTGCAACATGCGGATGCTCCAAGTCGATATACATGAATACCTTAGTGTAACGAGACCACTGCACAACAAACATCAGGTGCATCACCTTGGGTTTGCGATAATCCCCCCTCTTCTGCGCATTCTGGAATCTGCCACATGTCCTCCACCACCTGGGATCTTCTGTTGACGCATGCCACCTTGGCCACACTCACCAATGGCAACCCATTTGGTCTGATTGAACAGGGTGCGCTGGCGTTTTCTGGTGGCCGTATTGCTTGGGTTGGCCGTATGGCGGAACTTCCTTCGGAAGCCCGCGCACATCATGAAGAAGCACTGGATGGTCGCCTCATCACCCCGGGGCTGGTGGACTGCCATACGCATCTTGTGTTTGCTGGCAATCGCGCAGCAGAGTTTGATATGCGCCTGAATGGTGCCAGTTATGAAGAGATTGCCCGCGCTGGCGGTGGCATTCGTTCCAGTATGCGTGCCACTCGCGAAGCCGATGAAGACACACTCTTTGCGCAATCCCTCAACCGCGCCAGGATGCTGCTACGCGATGGCGTGACCACACTGGAAATCAAATCCGGCTATGGTCTGGATTTGACGAGTGAACGCAAGATGCTGCGGGTTGCACGACGCATTGGCGAGACGCTGGGCATCCATGTCAAAACCAGCTATTTGGCACTGCATGCGCTGCCCCAGGAATACCGTGACAATGCCGATGGTTATGTCAGCGACGCAATCACTTGGCTGCATCAATTGCATGCAGAAGGGCTGGTGGATGCAGTGGATGCGTATTGCGAAGGCATTGGCTTTTCAACAGCACAAACACGCCGCATGTTTGAGGCGGCACGCAGCTTGAATCTCCCCGTCAAACTGCATGCCGACCAACTCAGCGACTTAGGTGGTGCCGCATTGGTAGCCGAATTTGACGGTCTTTCCGCCGATCATATCGAGTACAGCAATGCGGCCAGCATTCGTGCCATGGCCAAACACGGCACCGTGGCGGTTCTCTTGCCGGGGGCATTTCATGTCTTGCGCGAAAACACCCTGCCCCCGATTGCCCTGCTGCGTGAGCAGCATGTGCCCATGGCAGTCGCCACCGACTGCAACCCGGGCACCTCGCCACTGCTCTCGCTACGACAAGCGATGCAACTGGCCTGCACCGTCTTTCGCTTGACACCAGAAGAAGCATTACGCGGTGCCACGCTGCATGCGGCGCAAGCACTGGGTCTGCATGACCGTGGTGATTTGCGTGTCGGTCAACGTGCCGACATCGTGATTTGGGACGCGCTCCACCCCACCGAGCTGTGCTACTGGCTGGGTGGCCAGCTCAGTTCCCGTGTGTATGCGGGTGGTATTCAGCTAGCCTAATTTTTCGCACAGACACATCTGTCGCCCAACAAAAAAGCCCCGTAAGGGGCTTTTTAGTGCATCAGCAACGTACCGAATCAGGCTGCCGTCTTTTTCACAGCTTTCTTGGCAACAGTCTTGCCAGCAGCCTTCTTTGCTACCGGTGCTGCAGCGGTGCCTGCGGCCTTGCTCACAGCCTTCAGGCGCGCATTGCCGTAGCTGGAGTTGTAACGCTTGCCTTTGGCGGTCTTGCGGTCGCCCTTACCCATGGTTGTCTCCTAAAATCTAATCAGCTTGAAGTGAATCGCGACACGCGCGAGGCTGGCGATTCTACCATGCCTCAGTGTGTGCAGCAGGCATCATGCACATGACCGTGGTTCAGGCGCAGATTCACCAGATGTGCCACCCCCACCATTGTGCCGCCAAATGTCATGGCAACAGCATGTGGCACCAGCGATTCATGCAGCGGTGCATACAAGGTTGCCGCCCAGAGTGCGGCCAACCCGGGAAGCAACAGACTCAATGCGCGCATCGCACGGTGCCGACGGTAACTCCATACCAAGACAGCGACACCAAAGATGCTGGCAAAGGTGACGAAAACCGCTTCCAAGCTGTCACCCAGCCAAACAGCCACCCCCAGCGACGGCAATGCCGCAATCAGAATGGGCAGGAGCGCGCAATGCAGCGCACAAACCAAGGAACCTGTAAGGCCAATGCGATCTAACCAAATAAGACGACGTGGAGGCATGACTTCTGGGAGTATCTTCAGATGAGTTATAGTATAACATATCAAAATCACTTCTCATGATGCGTTTATCGATGCCCCGCCCCCATTTGCTTGCGCTTGCGCTCATCAGCACCTTTCCTGCTTACGCCCAACAACACACCCAACGCCATCAGCATCAGGATGTCAGTAAAAACCTGGATGCCGTACAAGTGCATGCCAGCCCACTTGCGCATACTGCCGAGCGCCTCACGCTGCCGGTTGAAATCCTGGCAGGCAATGCCTTGGAAGAAGCCAAATCCGGCACACTGGGCGATACCATTGGCAAGCTGCCTGGTGTACAAAACGCCAGTTTTGGCCCAGGCGTTGGCCGCCCCATCATCCGCGGTCTGGATGGCGCACGTATCCAAATTCTCAGCGGCGGACTAGGCAGTGGCGATGTCTCTACCGTCAGCGTTGATCACGCGATTTCCATCGAACCCTTCCTTGCCGACCAGATTGAAGTTCTGAAAGGCCCCGCCACGCTGCTTTATGGCAGTGGCGCCATCGGTGGCGCGGTCAATGTGATCGACGGGCGCATTCCTGAAACACTCCCGCAAGCCCCGCTGACAGGCCGCATGGAAGCGCGTGGCGCCAGTGGAAACCATGAACGCACCGGCATGCTGCGCCTTGATGGGGCACTGGAACGCTTCACCTTTCATTTCGATGCCTTGCACCGTAATACTGGTGATATGGCCATTCCTGGCTGGCCTGAAAGTACCAACCACCTGCTGGAAGCTGGCGAAACACCTGATCCTGCAGAAGCCGGAACATTGCCGAACAGTGCCATTCGCACCACCAGTGCCTCTCTAGGTATTTCTCACATTGGTGAACGCAGCCTCATCGGCGCTGGCTACAGCCTCTACAGCTCGACCTATGGCATCCCCGGGCATACACATGCGCATGACGAGGATCACGATGATGACCACGATCACCTGCACGATGATGCCGAGGACGCTGACGCACCGGTACGCTTGCAAATGGATCAACGCCGCAACGAACTGCGTGCAGGGTTGGATAATGTGGGCGTATTTTCTTCGCTGCGCATGAAGCTGGCAGAAACACGCTATCGCCATACTGAATTTGAAGGCGCACACATTGGCACCGTGTTCAACAACCGTAGCCGTGAACTGCGTAACGAACTGGTACATCAGCCACTGGCTGGCTGGGAAGGTGCGCTTGGCATGCAGCTCAGCACACGTGACTTCAGTGCCGTGGGTGCCGAAGCCTTTGTGCCCAGCTCGTCCGGAAAAGATCAAAGTCTGTTCTGGCTGGGGCGACGCGATGTCGGTATCGCCAATTTTGATGTAGGTCTGCGCCATGATCGTCTGCGTATTGAGACCGACGCATCCACCCGCACGTTTCATATGACCAGCGCGTCACTGGGTTCACGCTGGAAGTTGTCACCAGCATTGGATTTGAATATCGGGCTAGACCACGCCCAGCGTGCGCCGAATGCCGAAGAACTGTATTCCAATGGTCTGCATGTTGCCACCGGCAGCTTTGAATATGGCATGGCAACACTTCGGAAAGAAACTGCCAATCGCTTTGAAGCCGGTCTGCATGTGCATCAAGATCGCTGGGAGGCATCGTTGTCAGGCTGGCGCGTGAACTATGCCGACTTCATTTATCTGGCAAGCAGTAACCAAGAGATGCACGGCGCACCACTGCGCGTTTGGCAGCAAGGCCATGCCCGTTTCCATGGCATGGAAGCCAAACTTGACTGGGAGCTTGTCGAAAATACCAGCGGGCTGTGGACGCTTGGCATGTTTGCTGATTTGGTACATGCACGGCTCACTGCTGATGCTGACAGCACACGGCTGATCCATGTGACTGCCAACCATGGCGACCATCAACATGCCATCGAAGCCACTGTTGCCAATGGTGGCAATTTGCCGCGTATCGCCCCAGCACGTGTCGGCCTCTCACTGCGCTGGGAATATGCCGGCTGGCGTGCCTCCGTCGGTGCTGTACATAGCGCAAAACAAGAACGCACGGCTCGCTTTGAACAAGCTACGGCAGGCTATACCTTGCTGGATGCGCATCTGACCTGGCACAAAGACCTGGCCAGTGGCAATGCGATGGAACTCTTCATCGACGGCAACAACCTGAGCAACCGTGAAGCCCGTCCGCATACATCGCTACTGAAAGACACCGTGCCTTTGGCTGGGCGCAGCATCAGTGCTGGGGTGCGCTTGTTCTTTTAACTATCGGCACAACGTGCGCACAGCCCATGCACTTCCAGGGTCTGTGCTTGCGGGGCAAAACCAAGTGCGCGCGCTGCCGCATCAAGTGTGGCCACGATACTTTCGTCTTCCAGTTCAATAGCGGAATGGCAGTGGTTGCAAATCAGAAACGGCACAGAATGCTGTGCCGCATTCGGATGGTGACAGGCCACAAAAGCGTTGATCGATTCCAATTTGTGGATGAAGCCATTGGCCAGCAAGAAGTCCAATGCCCGATAAACTGTCGGTGGCGCAGCCGCACCCGCGCCTTCGCTGTTTCGTACTTGCTCAAGCAAGTCATAGGCTTTGATCGGTTTTCCAGCCTCGGCCACAAGCTGCAAGACACGGGTACGGATAGGCGTTAACCGCAGGCTGCGCTCGCCGCATGCCCGTTCCACCGCTGCCACGAAACTTTTTGCGTCGTGAACATGGTGATGAGGGGCGGTGCAAACGTGTTTCTTCGACATGCTGACACTTTAGCCAAATCAGTCGGCAAAAGGCAGCATCGCCAAGGCAGTATCAATGCGTGCCAAGGCTTCTTCACGACCGCACAGATACACCGTCCAGCCGATATCCGGGCTGACAGCAGTACCGGTAATCGCCACCCGCAAGGGTTGTGCAATCTTGCCCATGCCCAAACCCAATGCGTCAGCGGCAGCTTTCACCGCCGCATGAATCGGCTCAGGCTGCCACGCTGTCAGCGCTGCAAAATGCGCCCGCACTTCGGCAAGCGGCGCACGCGCCTCGGCTTTGAACTGCTTGGCCACCGCCGCCTCGTCATACTGCGTCAACGGGGTGAACCAGATTGCAGATTTCTCGGCAATCTCTTTCAGCGTTTGTGCGCGTTCACGTAGAGCGATCACCAACTCGGCAGGTGTTGGCCCCTTGCTCAGCTCGTAACCTGCTTGTTGCAAATGCCACTGCAGATGTTGACCAACCGCTTCGGGATCATCGGATTTCAGGTATTGCTGATTCAACCAACCCAACTTGGCCGAATCCAGCCGTGCTGCCTTGGCATTCACATCCGCCAAATCAAACAGCGACTGCATTTCGGAAATCGAGAAAATCTCCTGATCACCGTGTGACCAGCCCAAACGCGCCAGATAGTTCAACAACGCATGCGGCAGATAGCCCATGTCACGGTACTGCATCACGTCCGCCGCGCCAGTGCGCTTGCTCAACTTCGCACCGTGCTCGTCCAGAATCATCGGCAGATGCGCGAAATGCGGAACATCCGCACCCAGCGCCTTGTAGATGTTGATCTGGCGCGGGGTATTGTTGACGTGGTCATCGCCACGCACCACGTCGGTAATGCGCATATCCCAATCATCCACCACCACCGCGAAGTTGTACGTGGCATAGCCATCGCTGCGGAAGATCACCAGATCATCCAATTCGCTGTTGGCAATTTCGATACGCCCCTTCACCTTGTCATCCCAAACCACCGTGCCTTCCTGCGGATTCTTGAAGCGAATCACACGGTTGGGGTCATCGCGCCAGCCAGCATCGGCGTCACGGTACGCGCCGTTGTAACGCGGCTTCTCACCTGCCGCCATCGCCGCTTCGCGCATGGCTTCAAGCTCTTCTTTGGTTTCGTAGGCGTAATAAGCGTGACCGCTAGCCACCAACTGTTCGGCCACTTCTTTGTAGCGATCAAGACGGTGTGTCTGGTAGATCGGGCCTTCGTCGTAATCCAGCCCCAGCCAATCCATCGCCTGCAAAATGGCGTCAATCGCCGCTTGTGTGCTGCGCTCACGGTCGGTGTCTTCAATACGCAGAATAAACTGCCCGCCCTTACGGCGCGCCTCCAGCCAGCAGTACAGCGCGGTGCGTGCGCCGCCGATATGAAGATAGCCAGTCGGCGACGGGGCAAAACGGGTGCGAACAGTCATGTGAGCAACGAAACCAGTGAGCGGGCAACTATTTTACCCCGAGGCGGCTTTACCAAACGCCATTGCCGCTTACACTTTCAGCATGACCACACTTTTTATTTCCGATCTACACCTTGATCCAGAACGCCCCGACATCACTGCATTGTTTGGTCGTTTCATTGACGATGAAGCAAGGCACGCGGACGCACTCTACATACTTGGTGATCTGTTTGAAGCCTGGGTTGGCGATGATGACCCTTCACCTGCGGGGGCATTGGTTGCGGAAAAACTACACGCCCTTACGGCAAGTGGCGTGCCCGTTTTCTTCATGCGCGGTAATCGTGATTTTCTTGTCGGCGAAACCTACGCACAGCGTTGTGGCATGCATCTTTTAGATGACCCCTGCGTAGTGACGCTCTATGGCATCCCCACACTGATTTCGCATGGTGATTTGCTCTGCACAGATGACCTTGCTTACCAGCAATTTCGCAGCCAGTCACGCAACCCACAGTGGCAGGCACAATTTCTTTCCCAACCACTGCAAGCACGCCTGGCATTTGCAGAACAGGCGCGTGCCGCCAGCAAAGCGCGTTATGGCGAGCTCGTTGCCAAAGGCATGGCCGAAACCATTGGCGATGTGGCACCACAAAGCGTGCAGGACTGGTTTGCGCACTATGCTGTTACCCGCATGATTCACGGCCATACGCACCGGCCAGCCATCCACGCCGAAGACAATGGCTGCACGCGTATCGTCCTTGGTGATTGGTATGAACAAGGCTCTGTGTTGCGCGTGAATAGCAATGACGTTGCGCTTTCAAACATCACCTAAACTGCAGACGGACGCCTCAACTACTGATGTTGCATCACTTCTTGCACAATTTTCCCGCCGTGCATGAGCAGTACACGGTTAGTAGTGGATGGCGCTCCGAAAATAATGCGTGCCCCTCATCCGGCGCGACGCGCCCCCTTCTCCCCGCAAGCGGAGAGAAGGGATAGATAAATCCTACAATCACTCGATGGGTGATATTTTTTCCCGCAAGCGGGGAGAAGGGATAGATAAGTACTACAATCACTCGATGGGTGATATTTCTCCCCGCAAGCGGGGAGAAGGGATGGAATTAACTTGCTGCGTCTAACAGGCTTTCGAGTTCTTCTGCATCAAACCCTGCTTCCAGACGCGCTTCGGTATTAAACGGGCCATGTAAAACACCGCTGGCGTATTCTCGTAATAACTCACGGAACCGTGCGCGTGGTTCCACGCCAGCCCGCTCACAGTGCCAGCGATACCAGCGCGACCCATTGGCTACATGCGCCACTTCTTCACGCAAAATGATGTCCAATACATCGGCAGTGGCGTTATCGCCCAGACTTCGCAGTTTGACGATCATCCCCGGTGTGACATCCAGCCCGCGTGCTTCCAAGACACGCGGCACCAGCGCCATGCGTGCCAGACCGTCGTGTGCGGTTTTTTCTGCCATTTCCCATAGCCCGTTATGGGCATCAAAATCGCCGTAGTCGTAACCGATCGCCTGCAAACGTGTACGCAGCATATTGAAATGCCGTGCCTCATCGTGTGCCACTTGCACCCAATCGGCGTAGTAATCGCTGGGCATGCCACGAAAGCGGTACACCGCATCCCAAGCTAAATCCATTGCATTGAATTCAATATGTGCAACCGCATGAATAAACGCGGCGCGGCCTTCATCTGTGCCGAATCCACGACGTGGCAGATCACGCGGATGCACCAGTTTTGGCGTCGCGGGGCGCCCTGGCATACGAATTGGCTCAGGAGCTAGCGCGGTATCGGGAATCTGTAATTCCCCACGTTGAAACGCCTCGGCCAGTTGCAGCGTCAATGCGGGTTTGCTGTTGGTAGTGGCCGCATCAAGACAACTGCGGGCAGCGGAAAACAGGCTGTCCATCACTCACTCAACTTGCTCGCCGTTTGTTTTTTGCTTCGTCCGAACGCTGCTGCTTCAGTTTCTCGAAATAATCCGGAGCAATGCCAGTGATGTATTCACCATTGAAACACGAGCTATCAAACTTGCGCCCGGGGAATTTCGGCCCCGCCACGGCAGCTTCCATATCTGCAAGGTCTTGATAGATCAGCCAATCGCACCCTAAAACCTGTTCCACTTCTTTTTCGGTGCGCCCGTATGCCACCAGTTCTTCCGATGAAGGCATGTCAATGCCATACACATTCGGATAGCGCACCGGCGGTGCGGCAGATGCCAAATACACTTTTTTTGCACCGGCATCACGCGCCATCTGCACAATCTGCTTGGATGTGGTGCCACGCACGATGGAATCATCCACCAGCAAGACCACGCGGTTGCGGAACTCCAATGGAATGGGATTAAGTTTGCGTTTGACGGTTTTCACCCGCTCACTCTGCCCGGGCATGATAAAGGTACGCCCGACATAGCGATTCTTAATAAACCCCTCACGGTATTTCACGCCCAAGACATTGGCGATTTCCAATGCCGAGTCGCGGCTGGTATCCGGAATGGGAATAACGGTATCAATGTCGTGATCGGGGCGTTCACGCAAAATCTTTTCACCCAGCGTGACCCCCATCCGCATCCGCGCCTTGTGCACCGAAATGTTTTCGATCATCGAATCCGGGCGCGCAAAATACACATATTCAAAAATACAGGTGGCATGCGTTGCCTCCGGTGCGCACTGCTGTGTATACAACTGCCCATCGTCGGTAATCACGATAGCCTCACCCGGTGCCACATCGCGCAGACGCTCAAAACCAAGTACATCCAGCGCCACGGACTCGGAAGCAACAATGTATTCATCGCCAACCGGGTGGCTGCGCTTGCCAAGTACCAGAGGGCGAATTCCGTGCCGATCACGGAACGCAACCAGCCCCAGACCCAGCACCGTGCAGACCACGGCATAGCCACCTTTAACGCGCTGATTCACCCCTTCCAATGCGGCAAAAACCGCTTCTGGTGACAGTGCGTTCTGTGCATCCAATTCATGCGCAAACACGTTCAGCAGAACTTCGGAGTCCGAGCCTGTATTGATATTGCGGCGATCCTGCTCAAAAACTTCGCGACGCAAGGCATCGGTATTCACCAGATTGCCGTTATGCGCCAAGGCAATACCGAATGGTGAGTTCACATAGAACGGCTGCGCCTCGTCACTGCCTTCACTGCCCGCGGTGGGATAACGGCAGTGCGCAATGCCAACACGGCCTTCCAGCAGCTCCATGGATGCCGCACCGAATACGTCCCGCACGAGGCCATTTCCCTTGTGAACACGCAAACGTGTACCACATGTCGTCGCAATGCCTGCTGCATCTTGGCCACGATGCTGTAACACCGTCAGCCCGTCGTACAACAGCCCAGCGACGTCGCTATGCCCTACGATTCCCACAATGCCGCACATGGTGATGTCCTGTTAATTCACAACAATCAAGGGTGAGAACGGATCATGCCGTCCTGACCTGTTTTCGTTTTGACTTGTGCCTTCAAGGTTTCCGCTTCTGCGCGGGTCAGCACAGGGCCGACACGCACACGCGTCAAGCTGCCTTGCTCACTTGGCACGGTATCGGTAAATGTATTGAACCCGGCCTTGCGCAAGCTATCGCGCAATGCAGTGGCATCTTTCGATGAAGCAAACGCACCGATTTGCACCACAAACCCAGACGACACCACAGTTGTCTTGGTGGGCGGCGGTGGCTCATTACTCACTGATGATTTTGCAGGTTCAACCTTCGCTGGCTCAGGCTTGACAACAGCTGCCTCTGGTTTCGCAGGGGCTGGTGCTGTGGGCGGTACTGCAGCTGCAACTGATGTTTGGTTTTCCGCGACAGGGCGCGTTGTAATGGCTTTACTCACCGATGACATCTCGGATGCGGTGGCTTCAAGCACCAGCACTTTCACGTCCACGTCATTACGCACCCGCGCTGCACGCACACGCGCTGACTCTGCGGTTGCCCGATCCACAAAGGGTCCGATACGCACCCGCTGCGCTTGTTGACCGGCAACCGACACTGACTCTCGATAGCCGGGAAGCCCCGCCTGCGCCAACACGGCAATCACCCGATCGGCATCGGCATTGCTGGCATAGCTACCAAAACTCACCGCAAACTCACCCGCCGCGTCGGCTGGCAAGACCCGCTCTGCTGGCGTTTGCGCAGGCTCTGGCGTATTCAACTCGGCTGCGTCTTCATGCCTGACCGGCGGCCCATCAGCAGCGGGAAGATCTACAGCTGATGTCTCCGGACCAAACAACGGGAGATCCTGCGTCAACACGCCCTGCTGCAATTTCGGTTCATCCGGAAGATGCAGTGACACACCAGACACGCCACTCTCTGGCGCTGGGTCTTTCAACAACATCGGCAGAAAAATAACTGCCAATGCCACCAGAACGGCAGCCCCTACCAAACGCTGCTTCAGCGATGCATCCATTCGGATTCCGTAGAAAAATTTGCGCAAATGAGGGGGAGATTATACCGGTGCGCGGCGATCAACTGGTTTTTCCAAAGAACTTCAATGCTTCAACAGCCGCATGAAATGAACCAAACACCAGAATACGTTGCCCTGCCTGTGCTGTTTTCAAGGCGGTTTGCAAAGCAATTTGCACATCCGCAAACTGTTGCCCCGCCGCTGCATTTCCTTGCAGACGCGCGGCCAAATTCGCCGCCGTTGTACCGCGTGCGCCAGCCGCTTCGGTGCCTGCAAGAAACCATTGCTGCACATCCGCCGCCAGTGCCTGTGTGACTTGATCAACATCTTTATCGGCCAATGCGGCATAAACCACCAAGGTGTGTTTGCCCGCATGGGCTTGTAGCCACGCGGCCAGCGAGCGCGCCGCCTGCGGGTTATGCCCCACATCCACCAGCACCTCTACGCCGTCTGCGTCGATAGATTGCAGACGCCCGGCAATGGCTGCTGAAGCAATCCCTGCCTGATAGGCCTGCGCATCAATGTGTACCGGCAAGCTGCGCAACGCGGCAACCGCACACGCGGCATTGCGTAATTGCACGGGCGCAGCCATGCCACGCATCGGCATGGGGAGTTGAATGGAACAGCCAACATCCCGCCAACACCACTGCTCCGCATCCAGGGGCTCGGCAAAAAAATCATTCGCTATTCGCCATGTGGATGCGCCAATGGCATAGGCATGACGAAGCACGCTGGCAGGTGGGTCGTCGTCGCCAAGCACCAGGGGTTTGCCTGCGCGCGCCACGCCTGCCTTTTCCATGCCGATGCTGTCGATATCGTTCCCCAGCCAGTCCTGATGATCGAAATCCACCGTGGTGATGATGGCGGCATCAGCATCGACCACATTGACAGCATCCAGCCGCCCACCCAAGCCCACTTCCAACACCACGATATCCAGTGGCTCGCGCTGAAACAGCCAGAGCGCGCACAAGGTGCCGTATTCAAAATAGGTCAACGGCACATCGCCACGCGCCGCTTCAACCGCCTCAAAGCCTTGCACCAGCAAGGCGTCATCAACCGCGCTACCATCGATGCGCACACGCTCGTTATAGCGATGCAGATGCGGTGAGGTATAGGTGCCAACACGCAGCCCCTGTGCCAAGGCAATCGCTTCAATAAAAGCAACGGTTGAACCTTTGCCATTGGTACCGGCCACGGTGATGACATGCTGCGCAGGATGCGCAAGCCGCATGTGCGTTGCCACCGCACGCACGCGCTCCAGCCCCATGGCAATGCTGGCGGGGTGTTGGCGTTCAATGCGGTCAAGCCAATCGGCAAGTGTGCAAGTCATGGCGTGTCTTTAGTGGTGGCGGTCAGAAATACATCAAAGTGCGCGATGCTTTGCTTCGCCGAAGAACGCGGTATGGTGCGCACAATCGTTGAGCCGCACGACTTCCAGTGCATCAACATGCGCGCCTTCCAGAAGATTCAAGGTCGCTGGTGCCTGGCGATAACTCCACATACGTGCCAACGGGATACCAAGAATCTTGCACAGCAACACGCGATTCACCGCATCGTGCGCAACAATCAGCAACGTATCGTCCACACCCAGCCCTGCACAGGCGCGCTGCAGTGCCGGCCAAGCGCGGTCTTGCACCTGCTGTATCGATTCGCCGCCCTCACCCGGCATTTGCACAGTCTCGGGGGTTGTTCGCCATGCCTGCAGGCGTTCCGGGTCACGCGCTTCGATCTCGGCGGTGGTCAAGCCTTCCCAGTCACCGTGGCCGATTTCCAGCAACCCCGCATCGAAGGTCAACATCGCCACGCGTGTCTCACCAAGCGCCAATTGAGCTGTGCGTGTGGCGCGTGACAACGGTGATGCCACCGCACGGGTAATCTGAAGTGACTGAAGCCGCTGCCCCAGCGCATTGGCCTGCTGAAGCCCTATATCGGAAAGCGGAATGTCCACCTGACCTTGGTAACGCCCTTCCGCATTCCACGGAGTTTCACCATGTCGAGCAAGCAAGATTTTCATCGTTCACGCCGTTTCAAATTGTGCAACGCACAAGATTAGCAGAAGTTCACCAGCCTGCGTCTCTTGATACGCGGGCAACAGACTGCATCAACAAAAATGCCGACGGTTTGCCGGCATCTCTGTTACGTCTATTGCGGTTTAGTTTTTTGCAGGAACACCCAGTTCCTGCAACAACTGCGGCGCTGGCATGACTTCCTGCATCACCCAACGCATATAGCGCTGATCGACGGAAATCATGCGGGTCATCACCGGGTCGAATACCCAATTACTGGCAACAGCCTCCCAAATGCCATCAAAGGCCAAGCCGACTAATTTGCCCTGTGCATCCAGAACCGGGGAGCCAGAGTTACCACCGGTGATATCCAGATCAGACAGAAAGTTTACCGGTACTGTACCCAGACGCTTATCGGCAAGCCCGCTGTAACGCTTACCAGCCACAGCATCAAGCAATGCCTTGGGGTTATCGAATGGGTCGGCACCGGTTTCCTTGGCTGCGACTTCTTCCAACCGCGTAAAGGGCTGCTGCTGTTCACCATCAAGCTTGGTATAGCCTTTGACATGCCCAAAGGTAATGCGAAGTGACGAATTCGCATCCGGGTACACGTCTTCCCCGATGCTCTTTTTGTAGTCCACCATCGCCTGCATATAGCGTGGCATGGCTTGCAAGATCTCACCCTGACGTTGCTTGGCCTGCTGCTCCATCGCCATCAGTGTGGGCGTGACCGCCACAGCATATTGAATTGCCGGATCGGTGCTGGCTTCAAACGCCGCCTTGTCTGCCTTGAACCAACGTAAGCGTGCATCCAACTGCCCCAGTGTCGTGCCATCCAGACGTTCCAGTACCCGCTCAATATCACCCTGCGTTCCACCAATCCAAGCATCGACAGCGGCCACATGCTGCGCGTCGGGCAATGCGGCATAGCGCTTCAGCCAATACCCCTGCAGTTGGCGATCCATCGAAGGTTCGTAGCGCCGTTCCATTTGCCGCAAGCTTCCTTCAATCATCGGCAGGCTGCGGTCCTGATAAGCGGCTTCACGCTCGGCGTCAGGCTTCTGTTGCTCAATCGCCAGCCGATACAAACTGATCGCGGCGCCGATCACACCTGTGCGGTTGAAATTGCCCAACACGAAGTCACGCGCTTGGGTGCGCTTACCGTCTTCAATCAAGCCCAGCAAGGTGCGATGCGCCTGTAGTGCCTGCTCACCCGTTGCGCCTTGCTGCTGAAGCCAGTTCAGTACAGCGGCTTCTTCTTGACGCTTGAAGCCAAGCACATCATTGCGCGCAAAACCATCCAGTTGGCCGTCATAGTTTTTGCTGGTGTTATTCCAGCCAGCCATGGTGTTGGCGTATTTCACTTCGATATCGGGGTTGTTCTTGCTGGCGGCTTCCACCAGGGCGATTTGATCTTTGTATGCCTGTGAAATTGCCGGATAGCGCCAGTTCTGGGTGTTTTCAAACTCAGCCAGCAGCGCGTACCGGTCGGTGCGCCCCGGATACCCCGCCACCATGACAAAATCACCGTCACCAAGTGGCTTGTCTGCCATCTTCAACCAATGCTTGGGTTGATACGGCACATTGTCTTTGGAAAATGCAGCAGGCTTGCCATCCTTGCCCACATAGGCACGGTAGAAAGCAAAATCGCCGGTGTGCCGTGGCCACATCCAGTTATCGATATCACCACCAAATTTGCCAACGCTTCCCGGAGGGGCATACGCCAGGCGCACATCTTTGATTTCAAGATTCTTGAACAAACGGTAGGTTGTGCCGCCCATGAAGCTATACACACGGCAGCGATAGCCTGCTTCCGCTTCACATGCACTGGTGATGTTCTTTTCAAAGGTCTGCAAGGCATCAGTACGTTTGACAGCATCATCACCCGCTTGCGCCATCGCTGCATTCGCCTGCGCAGTGACATCGGTGATTGCTTCCAACACATAGATACGCGCATTCGGCCCTGCTGAAAGCTCATCCGCATAAGCTGCCGTATTGAAACCATCACGAATCAAATTGCGCTCGGGCGTGGAGTTCAACTGAATCGCCCCGTAGGCACAATGGTGATTTGTCGCCACTAAACCTTGCGGCGATACAAAGCTGGCGGTGCAACCACCCAGTGAGACCACGGCGCCCATTGGGTTGCCGGTCAAGTCTGCAAGCTGCTTTGGATCCAACTTCAAACCGGCTTTTTTCAGTGTGCCGGTAATTTCAGGGAGCTGCTGTGGCACCCACATGCCTTCATCGGCATGTGCTACCGAGGCGGTTGCAAGTAATGTCAAGGCAATGCCTACGGCCAAAGATGATGTCTGCATTTCAATAATCCTGTCGAAACGATCAAATACAACGTGTGTGATGGAGTTGCCTGGTGATGTGACTGCTTAGTGTTCAGGCAAATTCATTTCCTGCAGCAGATGCGGTGCTGGATAGACCTTGGCAAGCAACCAACGCAAATAGCGCATATCCACATGGATGGCACGTTTATAACGTGGGTCAAACATCCAGCTGGCACTCACGGCTTCCCAATTGCTGTCGAAGTTCAAACCAATCAGCTTGCCGTCGGCATCCAGCACTGGGGAGCCTGAATTGCCGCCGGTGGTATCCAGATTGGTCATGAAATTGACAGTTTGCGTGCCAAGTGCAGCATCTGCGGTACTGCCAAAATCGCCCTCAGCAATTGCATCACGCAAAGCCTGCGGCGCATTGAACGGGGCAATACCCGTATGTTTTTCAACAATGCCGGTGACGGTGGTCAATGGGCGATAATCCATGCCATCACGCGGCGACAAGGCACTGACCTTGCCATAGCTCACACGCAATGTGGAATTCGCATCGGGATACACTGCGCGTCCTTGCGACTGCCGAAATGCAATCAATGTCTGCATATAGGCTGGGCGCAGACGCAACATTTCACCCGCACGCTGTTTGCTTTCCTGTTCAAGACGCAACAGGGCCGGCTGCAAGGTTGCGGCAGCCTGCAGCAATGTATCGGTTGATGCTGCCAACTGTTCTGCCTGCATATGCATCGCTGCAAGACGCTCGGCTTCATTGCCTAATGCCGTCCCCGCGTACAAGGCGTCCAGCCGTTGACTGCTTTCTGCTTCTGTTGCACCAAAAACGGCATCCACTTCGTTGACACGTTGCGAGGCTGGCAGTGCGTAATAATGCTTCAAGGCAAAACGCAGCGTGGCTTTTTCCACCTCGGGGTCGTAACGCCGCTGCAACTGTTTCAGGCTGGCTTCAATCAATGCTTCATCACGTGTTTGATAGCCTGTTTCACGCTGCGCATCCGGCTTGTTGCGCTCAACAGCAAGGCGTTGCAAGGTGGTCGCAGCATTCAACAAGCCCGGACGCAGGAAAGGCAGGATGAAATCGCGTTCGCGGCTGGCTTCAACAGCATCCAACTCTTGCTGTAACGCACGCACACCCGCCTGCGTCGCTTTACTGTTGGGCTGTGTCGCCAGCCATGCCAGCATTGCCTTTTCGTCTGCACGCCGCACTTGGCTTGCATCACTGCGACGCAACCCTTCCAGCTCGCCCTGGGCACGCTTCAACGTGTTTTTGTAGCTCGCCACCGTTGAGGCATACAGCACCTCTTTCTCCTTGCTGCCTGCACTGGCCTGCTGGATGGTATGAATCAAGCCGTCGTACATCGCCACGCGTGTGGGCAACAACCAATCAATTTGGTTGGCGAATTCAGAAGCCGTGCGATGCCTGAATGTCACCCCCGGATAACCAGCAAGCATGGCAAAGTCACCCGCCTTCACCGGCGCAGTTGAAACCGTCAGCCATGCCGGCGGCTGATACACCACATTGTCTTTTGCATAAGCGGCGGGCTTACCGTTTTTGTCCACATAAGCCCGGTAGAAGGTGAAATCGCCAACATGCCGAGGCCACATAAAGTTATCGATCTCATCGCCATAATTTCCGATCGATGATGGCGGCGCATACACCAAGCGCACATCTTTGATTTCCAGTTGTTTGATCAAATAGAAATCACTGCCGTAATACATATCGGCAACGCTGCAGCGGTGCCCTTCATCGGCTTCGCACTCAGTTATCAGCTGCTTTTTGGCGGTATCAACTGCATCAAAATAACTGCGCCCTGTCTTGCCTTTCGTACCTGCCAAAATACGCTGGGTCACATTGTCATATCCCACCGTCACCCAGATACGTGCCGCGGGGCCCGCAGAGACTTCTGCTTCTTGCGTATCGGCAATAAACCCATCCTGGATGAGGTTACGCTCTGCCGTGGAGTTCAGCTGAATCGCCCCCATCGCGCAATGATGGTTGGTCACCACCAAACCTTTCTTGGAAACAAAACTGGCGGTGCAGCCGCCCAATGACACCACGGCTGACAGCGGCGCCTGCGTCACGTCTGCCAAGGAGGCGGGATCTCCATGAAAGCCTGCCTGTTTCAATTGCGCAGCAATTTGTGGAAGTTGCCTAGGCATCCACATGCCTTCATCGGCGTG
>CAYZUG010000011.1:0-39218 GCA_964481865.1 uncultured Thermomonas sp.
CGAAGAAGGCAGCACCTGCGAAGAAGGCAGCACCTGCGAAGAAGGCAGCACCTGCAAAGAAGCCCGCTCACGAAATCAATACAACAGCAACCAAGGGAGTCAAGCCGCTCGTTCAGAGTAAACCGGCAAAACCAATTAAAGTTGCTGTTGCCAGAAAAGCAATTGAAAAGAAAGACGAGAAAAAAGTGAAACTCAAAGTTGTAACTGATCGTCCTGATCTTCCAGAAGGCTACAAGCCATCTGCAGATGAGGAGTACATGAACCCACTGCAGCTTGAATACTTCCGTCAGCGCCTGCTGGCTTGGCGTGCGGAACTGGTGGAAGAATCCAAGCAGACCATTGAAAACTTGCGTGAAGAAGTGCGTGATATCGGCGATGAAGCCGAGCGCGCGACGCGTGAAACCGAGAACTCCCTTGAACTACGTACGCGAGATCGCTATCGCAAGTTGATTGGAAAGATCGACAGCACACTCAAGCGAGTGGACAGCGGTGAGTATGGCTACTGTGTCGATACCGGCGAAGAAATTGGTCTGGATCGTATGGAAGCACGCCTGACCGCCGAACGCACCATCGATGCACAAGAGCGCTGGGAACATTTGCAAAAGCAAATGGGTGACTAAGCCCGCATCTGATTCAAACAAATATCCCGCGCAAGCGGGATATTTTTTGCCTCTGCTTATTGCAGGTCGCGCAAATCAAGCCGACGTAAACGCGGGGCTTTCCACGCAGTGATACCGGCGACACCCAGTGTGGCGAAACCACCAAGTACAACGGCTGGCACCAAGCCAAGCAAACGTGCCATCGAACCTGCATAAAATGCCCCCAATTCGTTGGACGAGCTGATGAAAATGCTGCTGACCGATGACACGCGGCCACGCATTTCATCAGGTGTGACAAGTTGCAGAATCGTGGAGCGCAGAACAACGGAAACGCCATCGAAGACACCTGAAAGTAACAACAAACCGACAGAAAGCCAGAAGCTGGTACTGAGGCCAAACGCGAGGTTGCAAATGCCAAAGCCAGCAACCGCAATCAGTAAGATACGCCCAGCGCCTGCATCCAAGGGGCGGCGTGAAAGCCACAGTGCAACAGCGATTGAGCCAAGTGCAGGCGCGCCCCGTAGCAGGCCGAGTGCTTCAGGTCCGGCATGCAGAATATCGCGGATAAATGCCGGTGCTAATGAAATTGCCCCGCCCAAAAGCACGGCAAACATATCCAAGGCCAGCGCGGCCAATAGAATCTGATGACTGAAAACGAAGCGTAAACCTTCACCGATACTGCGGAAAACAGGGTCTCGGTTTTGTGGCACAACGGGTTCGCTAACCTGCATACGTAGAAGTGCCAGCGCCGCCATGCAAGCAAAGACAGTAGAGAACGCATAAGAAAAGGCGATACCTGTGGTGGCAATAAGCAGACCACCGATGGCAGGGCCAAACACCAAACCCATCTGGAAGATGACACTGCCCATGCTGGCGGCGCGGGTGAATTGCACACGTTCAAGCACGCGGGCAAACAAAGCGTTGTATACCGGCCCAAGAAACGAACGCCCAACACCGCCAATGGCTACTGCCAGATAAATCGCCCATGTTCCCTGTGCAGGTAACCAGCCTGCGGCAAAAGCAGCCAGCCCAGCGGCATTAATGGCTAAAAGTGTGCAGGCAGCCGCACCTAATTTTCGACGTGGTAACAGATCAACCAAGTAGCCAGAAAATGGGGCGACGCAAAAAAATGGAATCACCTCGGCCAGGCCAATCAGACCCAATGCCAGTGGATCGCGGGTGAGCTCATAGACATGCCAGCCCACGGTGACGGCAACAATTTGATATGACAGTAACGTGCAGATGCGGTAAAGCAACAGCCAGCGAAAACCAGTGCTGTGCAGGGGTGAAGCGGCAGTTTCGCTTAGTTCCGACATGCGTCCTTGGCACGTTCCTGCATGAATGCCAGAAGTGCAGCCAAGCCATTGCTGCGTGTTGGTGAAAGATGCTTGGCTAAACCAATGGTATTGATGTAATCCGGTTGCGTGGTAAGAATTTCCTGTGCGCTTCGGCCTGAGTAAACGCGCAAGGCAAGGTAAACCAAGCCAGACACAATGGCGGAGTCACTGACCGAGTGGAAGACAAGTTTGTCTGCGTCACCTTCAGCCACAATCCACACCAGTGATTGGCAGCCGTGCAGGCGGTGTTCTTCGGTTTTCCAAGCCTCAGGAAATGCGGGCAGCTTGCGTCCAAGGTCAATCAGGTATTGATACCGCTCGGACCAATCAGCAAAGAAGGCGAACTCATCGGCGATTGCTGCTTGTGCCTCGTGGGCACTTGGCTCAAGAGGGAAGGGCGAGTTGCTCATGCGCGTTTCCAGCGCACACCTTGTGGCGTGTCTTCAAGAATAATTTTTTCATCAGCCAATTGCTGGCGAATGGCATCCGCACGTGCAAAGTCGCGTGCTTTCTTTGCAGCATTTCGCTCATCAACAAGTGTTTGAATACGTGCGTCATCATCGCTTGATGTGCCGCGTGAAAACCACTCGGCGGGTGCTTGTTGCAACAGGCCGAGTATGCGTCCTGCGCCTAGAAGCTGCGCTTTGTAATGTGCTTTTTCATCAAGTGTGGTGGCTTTGCGTGCTTCGCCTGCAAGGCGCGCAATCTCTGCCAGTGCAATCGGTGTGTTGAGGTCATCATTCAGCGCTGCTTCCACACTTTCAGGAATGGCAGCTTCCGCTTGAATCTCTGCAAGATCACGCAGCGTGCCGTACAGCCGATCAAGTGTGCGAACACTTTGCTCGATCAAGGCATCACTCCACTCCAGTGGTTGGCGGTAGTGTGCAGAAAGCAGGGCATATCGGAGGGCTTCAGGCGGATGCTGCTGCACAAGGTCGTGTACCCGTTGGATATTGCCAACCGACTTGGCCATTTTTGCACCACCGAAGTTCAGCATGCCGTTGTGTAGCCACCAGCGGGCAAAGGGGGCGCCACCGTGGGCACATTCACTTTGTGCAACTTCGTTTTCATGATGAGGGAATTGCAAGTCAATGCCGCCAGCGTGGATGTCGATGGTGGCACCCAGATGCGCTTCGGCCATTGCCGAGCATTCAATATGCCAGCCGGGACGGCCGCGTCCCCATGGTGAATCCCAGCCTGGGAGGTCATCAGTGGAAGGCTTCCATAAAACAAAATCACCTGGGTCACGTTTATAAGGTGCAACGTCAACACGCGCACCTGCCAGCATTTCTTCGGTATCGCGCCGCGAAAGCTTGCCGTAGCCTTCGAAACTTGCCACAGCAAACAGCACATGCCCTTCGGCTGCATAGGCATGCCCATCGGCAATCAGGCGTTCAATCATCGCGATGATCGGGTCGATATGCTTGGTTGCTTCGGGCTCGATATCGGGTGCAAAGGTGCCGCTGACGCCAAGTGCTTCCATATCTTCGCGATAGGCGGCAGTGTATTTGTCGGTAATACTGGAAATCGGTGTGCCGAGTTCTTTCGCCGCAGCATTGATCTTGTCATCGACGTCGGTGATGTTGCGTGCATAGCGCAACCCACCATAACGGCGACGCAGCAACGCGGCGAGTACACCAAATACCACCGGGCCGCGGGCATTGCCGATGTGCACATAGTTGTACACCGTCGGCCCGCAGACATACATGGTGGGGCAATTGCTGACACGTGGCTGGAAAGCCTCTACCTGGCGGCTGAGTGTGTTGTAAAGATGCAGGCTCATGGCGGTCTCTGCGTAGGGGAATGTATTGTAACGAGGCCGACTGCATGCGGGTATCCGTTTTCTTGTGATACCGCGTGCAGCATTGATTCAGCCGACTGTTAAGTGAGGCCGATACACTCATAGGCATGATGTTGAACCGCATTTTCATTGCTCTGATCGCGCTGCTTTCTTTGGCGGCGGCGCCTGTGGGTGCGCAAGACCCAGCAGCAGAAACCGTGGTACCGATGGAAAACGTGCGTTATGACTATGCCCAAGTCTTGTCGGTGCGCCCTGTTCAGCAGGTGCTTCGCACCACAACATCGGAACGTGTGTGTGACAGCCGTGAGCCAGCACGTAGCACAACATTGGCACGAGTGATGAATATCGCCAAATTGCGCATGGCGGCAGAAAGCGATACCGAGCCTGTATTGAGTTCGAGTTGTCGTATGCAACCGGTGGTGAAAGAACATCGCCGCACCATTGCTTACGATGTTGACTACGTATACCGCGGCAGTAAATTTCGCACCCGAATGGATCATGACCCGGGAAATCGCCTGCGCATTCGTATTTCGATCATGCCGTATCCGTTCGATTAATCGATTTGCGCAGCTTGCGCTGTTAAACTTGTCGATTCACTTTTTGATGCAGTATTCCCATGATTGAGCTGAATCCTATTCGAGCACGCATTGCTGATCTTGCCGATCGCTTGGATGCGCTCCGGGGGTTTCTTTGACTACGATACCAAGCGCGAACGTCTAGAAGAGGTTGAACGCGAGTTGGAGCTTCCCAATGTTTGGGATGATCCTGCGCGTGCGCAGGCGTTGGGGCGTGAACGTTCATTGCTGGACAAAACCGTTAACGGCATCCGTCATCTCAAGGACGGCCTTGCTGGCGCCGAAGAGCTGCTGGAACTGGCGGAAATGGAAAGCGATGAAGACACCGCGTTGGCAGTGCTGGCCGATGTCGATCAATACGAGAAAGGCGTTGAGGCGATTGAGTTTCAGCGCATGTTCTCCGGGCAGATGGATAGCTGCAATGCCTTCGTGGATATTCAGGCGGGCGCTGGTGGCACCGAAGCGCAGGACTGGGCAGAAATCCTGCTGCGTATGTATTTACGCTGGGCTGAATCACGCGGCTGGAAGGCTGAGTTGATGGAAGTGTCCGGTGGCGATGTGGCGGGTATCAAGTCCGCGACCTTCCGGGTCGAGGGTGAGTACGCTTATGGCTGGCTGAAGACTGAAATCGGTGTGCATCGCCTTGTGCGCAAGTCGCCATTTGATTCCGATAACCGTCGCCACACCAGCTTTACCAGTGTGTTTGTGTCGCCGGAGGTGGATGACGACATCGATATCGACATCAACCCTGCCGATCTGAAAACCGATGTTTACCGTTCTTCTGGTGCTGGTGGTCAGCACGTCAACAAGACGGAATCGGCTGTGCGTATTACTCACGTTCCCAGTGGCGTTGTGGTGGCCTGTCAGACCGAGCGCAGCCAGCATGCCAACCGCGACCGTGCAATGAAGATGCTGAAAGCCAAGCTTTATGAGCTGGAAGTGCAGAAACGCAATGCCGAGAAGGATGCACTGGAAGCCACCAAATCCGACATCGGGTGGGGAAGCCAGATTCGTAACTATGTGCTGGATCAGAGCCGTATCAAGGATTTGCGCACAGGGATCGAACGCAGCGATACACAAAAAGTGCTGGATGGTGACTTAGATGAGTTCGTCGAGGCCAGCCTGAAGTCTGGGCTGGAAGCGGGTGCCAAGCGGAACGATGCCGCGTGATGGTGCAAGAAGTGCTACACGGCAACTGAATCAGCACCCAAAAGGGTGATGTCATCTGGGTATGTGTTGCGGTTTTCTGCTATCATTCGTCAGTTATCGCAACCCACCCACAAGCTTTCCCGCAACTGATGGTCTGTTGCAGGGGGTGGGTTGTGCCATGTTGAATTCGCTTGATGTTGAAAGGTATTCAGCTTGGGCTCGCAAAGACGGCAATTCAGCCGCCTTGGCAATCCAGTCTTTTGGAAAAGGGCCCTCGTGGTCCTTTTTTGTTATTGAATTTGGTCATTTGTTTTATCCAGACACACAGGATTGATGTGAGTAATAAAGCAGACGAAATTGCAGCCCTGCTTTCACCAATAGTTGCGGCGATGAGCCTTGAACTCTTGGGGATCGAATATTTACCTGCGCCAGGTGGCGCAGTGCTGCGCCTGTATATCGATGTGCCTGAAAATGAGGCGCAAGCGCGAAGCGTGGGTATTGAGGAGTGTGAGGCAGTCAGTCGTGAAGTGTCTGCGCAGCTTGATATTGAAGACCCCATTAGCGGTAATTACACGCTCGAAGTGTCCTCACCAGGGTTGGAGCGCCCTTTATTCGGGGCAGCGCAATTTGCACGCTGCGTGGGTGAAACCGCAAAAGTGACATTGAAGCTGCCGCAGGATGGGCGTCGCCGCCTGCAGGGGCAGATTTCACACGTACAGGAACAGCGCATCACGTTTGTCGTTGATGGCGCTGAGTTTGTCGTTGATGCCGATAATGTGGACAAAGCCAAGCTCGTGCCCGACTGGGTCGCTCTGGGCTTGGCGCCAGCACAAGACAAGTCTGGGCTGGACAGGCGGCCTGGGAAACAAAAAAAGATGCCGAACAGCACCGCTGTCGGGAAACGTGATTCAACCATTAAGGCGGCGGTCAAGGCACCGTCAGATGCGGAGTAAGCGGGGATGAGCAAAGAGTTATTACTGGTAGTCGATGCAGTGGCAGCCGAAAAGGGTGTGCCGGAATCGGTCATTCTTGGCGCTATTGAAGCAGCATTGGCTTCGGCAGCAAAGAAGCGTTATGCCGAACAAGATGTCATGGTGCGCGTGCAAATTGACCCGAAAGACGGCAGTTACGAAACTTTCCGCCGTTGGGAAGTCGTGGCAGATGATGTGGTCATGGAGTCCCCCGATCGACAAGTGCGTTTAATGGATGCACTGGACGATAGTGATGAAGTTGAAGTGGGCGACTACATCGAAGAGCAGATCGAAAATCCAGAATTCGGGCGCATTGCAGCACAAGCAGCCAAGCAGGTCATCGTGCAGCGTGTGCGTGAAGCCGAGCGCCAACAAGTTGTTGATGCATGGAAAGATCGTGTCGGCGAACTGGTGACCGGTGTGGTCAAACGTGTTGAACGCGGCAATATTTTTGTTGATCTGGGCGGAAACGCAGAAGCGATTATCGCCAAGGACAAGGGCATTCCTCGTGATGTTTTGCGCACGGGTGACCGTGTGCGTGGCTATTTGTTTGATGTCCATAATGAGCCGCGTGGGCCACAGCTTTTCATTAGCCGTGCGGCTCCTGAGTTCATGATGGAGCTGTTCAAGCTTGAGGTGCCAGAAGTCGGTCAGGGCTTGGTGTCGATCATGGCCTGCGCTCGTGACCCTGGCGACCGTGCAAAGATTGCAGTATTGGCGCATGACAACCGTACGGATCCAATCGGTGCGTGCATCGGCATGCGCGGTTCGCGTGTGCAGGCGGTGACCAATGAACTGAACGGTGAGCGTGTGGATATCGTGTTGTGGAGCGATAGCCCGGCGCAGTTTGTCATCAATGCCATGGCACCCGCCGAAGTGCAGTCGATCATTGTGGATGAAGACAAGCACGCAATGGATTTGGCCGTAGCCGAGGAAAATCTGGCGAAAGCTATCGGTCGCGGCGGGCAAAATGTACGCTTAGCCAGCCGGTTGACCGGTTGGCAGCTTAATGTCATGACTGCAGATCAAGTGCAGGCCAAGTCAGAAGCCGAGCAGTCAGTGGCACGCAAACTGTTCATGGACAAGCTGGAAGTCGATGAAGAAATCGCCACCATTCTGGTGGTTGAAGGCTTCAGCACTGTTGAAGAAATTGCTTACGTACCAGTGGGTGAGCTGCTGGCCGTTGATGGTTTTGATGAAGAGATCGTTGAAGAATTGCGCTCACGTGCACGTGATGCACTGTTGAACGATGCCTTGTCCGTTGAGGACAATACGGATGATCAGCAGCCTGCTGCCGACCTGCTTGAGCTTGCAGGGATGGATGAGTCCACCGCGTATGCTCTGGCAGAGCGCGGTGTGCACACGCGCGAAGAATTGGCAGAAATGGCCACCGATGAAATTGCCGATATCGAGGATATGGGTGAAGAACGTGCAGCCGCTTTAATTATGGAGGCGCGCAAACATTGGTTTGAGTAATCGAACTGATGAATGCCCAGCCATTACTCGCAGCAGCGGGTAATGGAATAAACGCTTAGAATCGCTAACCCATGCCAGTGCAGTTCCGTCGCATTGGTAACGACCCCGGAAACCGAATGTCGCAGCAAATCACCATCCGAATCATCGCTGAACTGGCCAACAAGCCGGTCGAAACACTACTGGAAGAACTGGCGAGTGCCGGCATGAAATTCAGTGGTCCAGACCAGGTTGTGACCAACGCAGAGAAAACCAAGCTGATGAGCTTTTTGAAACAGTCACAAAAGAAGACTGATAAAGCCGGCGAGGAACTCAGCGCACCCAGCAAGATCACATTGAGTCGCAATCGCAAGCAAGAAATTGTTGTCGGCGGTGCAGGGAAATCAGGCCGAGGCGCAAGCACGATTGAAGTTGTGACGCGCAAGAAAATCGTGCTGTCGCCAAAGACAGGGAGTGGTCGTGCGAAGTCTGCGGCTGGTGAGGCAGACAATGAACGTGCAGAAGCGCTACGCAAGCTTGAGGAATCACGCGCACGCAATTTGGCCGAACAACAGGCACTGGCAGAAAAAGATCGCCAACGTGCTGAAGAATTGGCTGAAATCAAACGCCGTGAGCAAGAGGAAGCGGCACGTTTGGTTGCTGAATCTGCGGCTGAAGTCATCGATACAGCTGTAGGCTCGGAAGACGCAGGGGAAACCGCTGAAGTTGCCAAGCCCAAGGGCAAGGGGCATTCGCCGGCGCATGCCCATGCGAAGCCTGCCGTTGCCCAGCGTGATGCGGAAAAAAGCAGCGCACCGAAAAGCAAGACACATCGTGGTTCCCATAGCATGGGGGCAACCATTGACGATGACGACGGTGTGGCGCGCTTCGCGGGTCAGCTCCATCTCAGTGCATCGGAGCGCGCACGTCGCACTTCGGCACGCGGTAAAACCAAACAAACGAAACGCACAGCGGATCAGTCACGCACGGGGACCGGCTTCAATAAGCCAACAACCCCCGTTGTACGTGAGGTAGCGATTGGTGAAGCGATTACGGTTGCCGACTTGGCACAAAAACTGGCGCTGAAGGGCGGCGAAGTCGTGAAGGCGCTGTTCAAGATGGGGGTCATGGTGACGATCAATCAAACGATCGATCACGATACCGCCGCTCTTGTCACCGAAGAGTTGGGACATAAGGCCGTGACCGCTGGCAGCAATGATGCCGAGTCCGAATTGCTGGCACATCTGGAAGAAGTGCAGGGCGAACATCGGACACGTCCACCCGTGATCACCATTATGGGGCACGTGGATCACGGTAAAACTTCGTTGCTGGACTATATCCGTCGCACCAAGGTTGCCCCAGGTGAAGCGGGTGGCATTACCCAGCATATTGGTGCCTATCACGTTGAAACCCCCAAGGGCGTCATCAGCTTTCTTGATACCCCAGGGCATGCTGCGTTTAGCCATATGCGCCAGCGTGGTGCAAAACTGACCGATATCGTGGTGCTGGTTGTGGCCGCCGATGACGGCGTGATGCCACAGACAGTGGAAGCGATCCAGCACGCACGTGCTGCAAAAGTGCCGCTCATTGTGGCGATCAACAAGATCGACAAATCATCCGCCGATCCAAGTCGCATCAAAAATGATCTGTTGGCGCACGATGTTGTAGCCGAAGAGTTCGGTGGCGATGTGCAGATGGTTGAGCTGTCAGCCAAAACCGGTCTGGGTATTGATGACCTGCTGGACGCCATCTTGTTGCAGGCCGAAGTTCTGGACTTGAAGGCGGTTTATGAAGGGCGCGCTACCGGTGTGGTGATTGAATCCGCATTGGATAAGGGGCGTGGTCCGGTTGCCACCGTGCTTGTGCAACAAGGCAGCCTGGTTAAGGGCAATTATTTGGTTTGCGGTATTCAGTACGGGCGTGTACGCGCATTGTTTGATGAAACTGGAAACCAAGTACAAGAGGCAGGCCCATCCATCCCCGTGCAAATTCTGGGGTTGTCGGGCGTGCCGGAAGCTGGCGATGATTTCGTTGTGGTTGCCGATGAACGCCTTGCCAAGGACGTTGCCCAGCAGCGCGACACCAAACGCCGTGAATTGCGTCTTGTGGCTTCAGCGGGTAACCGCATGGAAGACATCATGGCGCAAATGGGCGAAGGCTCAACGCAGCAGACCCTTAACCTCGTGGTGAAGGCGGATGTGCACGGCACCATGCAGGCATTGCGTGAAGCGCTGGAAGGTCTGTCTAATGATCAGATCAAGATTAATGTCATCGGCTCGGGCGTGGGTGGTATCACGGAGTCTGATGCGCAACTGGCATTGACATCAAAGGCCACAATGATCGGCTTCAACGTGCGCGCCGATGCATCGGCACGTAAGGTAATTGAAGGTAACGGCATTGACTTGCGTTATTTCTCGATCATCTATGACGTTATCGACCAGGTGAAGCAAGTTGCATCCAATGTCTTGGGCAAGGAAATCCGTGAGGAAATCATCGGAACAGCCGAAGTCCGTGATGTCTTCCGCAGCTCCAAGTTTGGTGCTGTTGCAGGTTGTATGGTCATTGAGGGTGTGGTCAAGAAGTCACGTCCGATCCGCGTCCTGCGTGATAACACGGTGATCTTTGAAGGCGAATTGGAATCGCTGCGTCGCTTCAAGGAAGCCGTTGAAGAAGTCCGCATCAATACCGAATGTGGTATCGGCGTGAAGGCTTACAACGACATCAAGGCAGGCGATCAGATCGAGTGCTTTGAACGTATTGAGGTGCAGCGCACGCTGTAAAGCGGGTGGTTGATCATGGCGCAAAAATCTTTCCATCGTACTGACCGTGTTGCTGCCCAGCTCCGTCGTGAGCTGGGCACCTTGGTGCATGCTGCGGTACGCGAACACGGCCTGTCGTCGGTCAGCGTGTCTGACGTCGAAGTCACCCGCGACATGGCACATGCCAAGGTATTTGTGACGGCACTGCTGCCAGAACGCTCGCTTGAAACGGTGAAAGCATTGAAAGCGCTGGCACCGGAAATTCGTCGCGAGCTTGCGCGTGCTGTACGCATGCGACACGTGCCTGAGCTGCACTTCCACTACGATGAATCGGTGGATCGTGGCGAACGTATCGACAATCTGCTGCGCGACCTTCCGGATCTGCAGCCCAGTGACGACGACGCATAACTCACCACGCAGGCCACGTACGGTATTTCGCCGTCTGGACGGTATCTTGCTGCTGGATAAGCCGCAAGGTTTGTCATCGAATCAAGCACTGCAACGTGTTCGGCATTTATTCCGCGCAGAAAAGGGCGGGCATACCGGAAGCCTTGATCCTTTAGCGACTGGGCTGTTGCCCGTTTGCTTTGGTGAGGCAACAAAAATTGCGGGCGGCTTGTTGGGTGCACGTAAGGCATATGAAACAGTGGCGCATCTGGGTGTGGTCACTGATACCGATGATGCCGAAGGGCAGGTGCTGCGTGAACGTCCGGTGCCTGCGCTGACAATTGATCAGATTGATGCTGCGCTGCGTGCATTGACCGGGCGTATTCAGCAGCGGCCTCCCATTTTTTCTGCATTAAAACGCGGTGGCGAACCGCTGTATCTCAAGGCGCGGCGTGGCGAAGTGATTGAAGTTGAACCACGTGACGTGGACGTTCATGATTTCAACTTATTGAATGCAGATGACCTGCTTGATGGCGGTGCGCCGACGTTACGTCTGCATGTGGAATGCGGTTCTGGTACCTATGTGCGCAGTCTTGTGCGTGATTTGGGGGAAATCCTGGGTTGCGGTGCGCATGTGGCAGAATTGCGGCGCTTGTGGGTGGATCCGTTTCGTGAACCCAAAATGTGGACGATTGAAGCACTTGCGGATTTACGGCAACGTGCAGGCGAACACGTGCTGGATGCATGTCTGCTTCCAATTGAAGCAGGCATGACCTCATGGCCGGAAGTACAAATCAATTCTGCGCAGGCTGCACGGTTGGCGCATGGGCAGAGTTTGCGCGGGCCGTATCCCTATACAGGGCGGCAAGTTGCGATTACCGATGAACAGGGCAGAGGGCTGGGGCTGGGGGAGGTCGACCCGGCAGGCGTATTGCGCCCGGCACGCTTGTTTCGCTGGACTGTAGCGGCTGGACGCTAACCCAAAACCATTGTCCAGTAGAACCGTTTATCGTCTGACACGCTTTGCAATTGCCCATGTGAACAAGAGCGGGCTATAATTCTCCTGCTCACAAGAGCACATTCCTTTTACTCATCACGGCGAACCGCGCGGTGTGGATGATTTCATCTGTTCCTGCCGGTCACGCGACTACGAGGCAATTATGTCCATTGATACACAAGCAGTTATTAACGAACACAAGCGTGGCGACAACGATACCGGTTCACCGGAAGTGCAAGTAGCACTGTTGACCGCCCGTATTGAACTCCTGACCGAACACTTCAAGACCCACAAGCAAGATCACCATAGCCGCCGTGGTTTGCTGATGATGGTTAATCGTCGTCGCAGCCTGCTCGACTATTTGCGCAGCAAGGATGCAGAACGCTACAAGGCGCTGATTGGCAAACTTGGTTTGCGCCGTTAAGTGAGGTCGAAGCCGCGGTGCAGGAATGCGCCGCGGTTTGTTTTTGCAGCACCCAATGATGTATCTCGCCGCGGCCATGCCGCATCTTCGCACCCTACAATCGGTGCAGCACAACAAGCGGGGCTTGCTTGTGCAGACGACCCAAGACTTCAAGGATTCTCAACGTGGCAAAGATCAGTAAAACCTTCCAGTACGGCAACCATCAAGTCACACTGGAAACGGGCGAAATCGCACGCCAAGCAGGTGGCGCGGTATTGGTGAAGGTTGACGGTACCGAAGTGCTGGTAACCGCTGTGGCTGCCAAGACTGCACGCGAAGGGCAGGATTTCTTCCCGCTGACCGTGGACTATCAAGAGAAGTTTTACGCGGGTGGTCGCATCCCCGGTGGTTTCTTCAAGCGCGAAGGGCGTGCCACGGAAAAGGAAACACTGATCAGCCGCTTGATCGACCGTCCTATCCGTCCGCTGTTCCCGGAAGACTACAAGAACGAAGTGCAGATCATTGCCACCTTGATGTCGATGAATGCCGAAGTTGAAGGTGATATTCCTGCATTGATTGGCGCATCGGCTGCTTTGGCGCTGTGCGGCACACCCTTCCAAGGGCCGATTGGTGCTGCCAAAGTGGGTTACAAAAATGGCCAATACCTGCTGAACCCCACCGTCACCGAATTGAAAGATTCCGAGTTGGAATTGGTGGTCGCAGGAACCGAAAGCGCCGTCTTGATGGTGGAATCGGAAGCCAAAGAATTATCAGAAGACGTAATGCTGGGCGCTGTGATGTTTGGTCATAGCGAAATGCAGAAAGTCATCACTGCCATCAATGAATTGGTGGCAGAAGCCGGTACTCAGGCCAGCAATTGGCAGGCGCCGGAAAAGAACGCAGCACTTATCAATGCATTGAAGGATGCCGTTGGCAATAAGCTTGCTGAAGCATTCCAGGTGCGCGACAAATTGCAGCGCCGTGATGCGATCAGCGTCATCAAGACGGATGTGTTGGCCGCGCTGGCACCGCAAATGGAAGCCAATGGCTGGAACACTGCTGAAGCTGCCAAAGAATTCGGTGAACTGGAATATCGCACCATGCGTGACTCGGTGCTCGATTCGAAGATCCGCATCGACGGTCGTCAGCTGGATGATGTGCGTGCCATTAGCTGCAAAGTCGGCGTGTTGCCGCGTGTGCATGGTTCGGCACTGTTCACCCGTGGTGAAACACAGGCGTTGGTGGTGACCACGCTGGGTACTGCGCGTGACGGTCAGATCATGGATGACGTTGCCGGTGAGTGGAAAGAACACTTCCTGTTCCATTACAACTTCCCTCCCTATTCGGTAGGTGAAACCGGTCGTTTTGGTGCGCCTAAGCGTCGTGAAATCGGCCACGGCCGCCTCGCCAAGCGCGGCGTGCTGGCGATGATGCCAGGCATGGAAGCGTTCCCATACACCATTCGCGTGGTCTCGGAAATCACCGAATCCAACGGCTCGTCGTCCATGGCCTCGGTTTGCGGCAGCTCGCTGGCATTGATGGACGCCGGTGTGCCGGTTAAGCGCCCAGTGGCTGGTATCGCCATGGGTCTGGTGAAGGAAGAAGACAAGTACGTCGTACTGTCCGACATTCTGGGTGATGAAGATCACCTCGGCGATATGGATTTCAAGGTGGCGGGTTCTGAGCAAGGCATCACTGCATTGCAAATGGACATCAAGATTCAAGGTATCACCAAAGAAATCATGCAAGTGGCGCTGGCACAAGCCAAGCAAGGTCGCCTGCATATTCTGGGTGAAATGGCCAAGGCATTGACGACACCGCGTGAAGAACTGTCTGAATACGCCCCGCGCTTGATTACGCTGAAAATTCACCCCGATAAGATCCGCGAAGTGATTGGTAAGGGTGGCTCGGTCATCCAGGCGATCACCAAGGAAACTGGTACGCAGATCGACATTCAAGACGATGGCACCATCACCATTGCATCGGTGAATGCCGCTGCTGGCCAAGCCGCAAAACAGCGCATTGAGCAAATCACTTCCGATGTTGAACCTGGCCATATCTATGAAGGTAAGGTTGCCAAGATCATGGACTTTGGTGCATTCGTCACCATCGCGCCGGGCAAGGACGGTCTGGTGCACGTATCGCAGATTTCCAGCGAGCGCGTGGAGAAGGTTTCCGACAAGCTCAAGGAAGGCGATCTGGTGAAGGTTAAGGTGCTGGAAGTGGACAAGCAGGGACGTATTCGCTTGTCGATGAAGGCCGTGGATGAAGGCGAGGGTACAAGCGCTTAATCCGCGTCTGCAGCACTAAAAAAAAGCGGGCTAAGCCCGCTTTTTTTGTGGTTGGAAGAACCTGCATCAATACGCTCTGCACTGCCTGAACCTGACCGGCTTATTGCTGTCTGCCGGGGGCTGTAATTGAATGCGTGAAGCCGCCAGCTCAGGGTAACGTTCAAGCAAGGGACATAGCTGATTCATCGGGTCGGATTCGGCAGCCGTCAGGTACACCATCAACGTGGACTGTGTGGACCACAAGGCGCGATCCACACCAAAGAGCGTAGAAACGGCATTCGCCGCTTCACGCCGACGTGCTTCCAGTGCAGCAGGATCAGTGGGAATGACAGAGAGCGCGGGTACGCTGGTTTCAGCGTGTTTTTTGTTATCTGGTGTTGCAGAGGCTGCTGATTCACTTGCGGTGGGTTGTGCGTGTTGCTCAGTTTGAGCTGTATCCGCAGTTGAGGCCGATGCAAGCGGTTGTGCAGTGGTATCGGCTTCCGGGCTCAAACCTTGCGTCAGCAGCCATACCAAGCCGGCAATGATCAATGCCGCTCCCCAAGATAAAAGATACGCATGCAATGTGGTGGCTTTCGGCTGTGTTGTGGGCTCACCAGCATCCTGCGTACTGATATAGGGACGAATTTCGACCCAGAGTTGTTCGCCGTCAATCAGTTCGATATTTTGCTGACCGCCAATACGTAGAGCCTCATCATCAAATTTGCCGGGGGTCACCACAATGGCTTTTTCTGCGCCATGTAATGTGGCAGCTTTTGCCAGACCCATCAGTGGATGGGCGCTGACGACCGAGGCTGTACCGTATTTGCATGAAAGCAGGACGCGTTCATCATGATGACCTGCCAACACGATGTCACTGCCATCGGATGGAATGCCATCAGCAGGGGTGTGTTCATCAACAATCGGGGTATAGCCACGCCCTTTCATCGCCTGTAAAACCAGACGCATGAAATCACGCCAGTGCAGGCTGGCAAGTACGTTACTTTGTGCCGCTTGTCGCGCAATCGTGTGACTCTTGGATTGCCGTAACCAATACGTCAGCCCAATACCAGACGCAACAAAGGCGAGGAGGGAAAGTAAAATGGGAAGCATAATAAAAAGAATCAGGAAGTAATCATAAAGACGAAATTTGCAGCATGATTCGGCCGCATGCAGTCCTTAGTATACGGTGCCTGCTAGGCCACCTTATGCGTGTGCGCCAACCGTGAGCAAGGCGGTTAATGCAATGGCGATGATGGCAGCAACAACCAAAAGCCAGGGAATGCGCTGAAACCAGGGACGAACTGGCGTCGTGACAGGTGAAGCATGCCCTGCAGGCATGACGGTATGTTCACCCAGCTGAGAGTGACTGACACTTAATGGGGGGGATTCCAATACAAACCGGTGTTGCGCGTGAAACGTGATCTGGTCGCCGTTTTGCAAAAGTGCGCTCCGAACAGGTTGGCCGTTCACCCAAATATCATCCGCCAAACTGGTGAGCAGGGCATAGCTGCCATGGGCTTCGATACGCGCATGCTCAGGTTGAATGCTGCTTGCATCAAGTTGCAGGTCAGCGTGCGTAGCGCGGCCAATGAGGCGTGGCCTTACAAGGCTTGTGCTGCGGCCATGATGTGTTCCACCGATGCCACGCAGCAGCAGACTTGCAGGGTTTAATGTTGCACGTGCTGTATTGTTTCTGACGGGTTCGCTACTGGCTTCTTGAATCAGTTGGAACTCGTGCTGACCGATATGCAAATGATCGCCCGGGCGAAGCATCGCGAGTTGATGAATCGGGCGACCATTCACATGCACGGTATGTGCTTGCGCATGGGTGGTAAGCCACACGCCGCGTCGGTCGTGACTGATCTGCAACTGCCACGCTGCGGTATGTGCGACAGGCGTCAGTCCTGTGGCTGTCAAATCAAATGTATGAACGCCTGCCTCCAGTGCGAGGTCAGGATGAGCCTGATGACAGGGGCGAAGGTAAAGGCTTTTCATTACCCATCAATCTATCATGTTGATGGCGAAATCTTGCTTGTTGTTGTGTACGGAAGCACCGAAAATAAGCGGACTTTCCAATGCAGCATGACCATGTCAGTGATTGATATTCAGCACCCACACCAGTTGCCTGCAGAACAGGCGCGTCAAGCCGTGCAAGTGATTGCCCAGAAATTGACCGATCGCTTTGAGGTTGAACATCACTGGCAAGGTGAAACCCTCCACTTTGAACGCACTGGTGTGGAAGGCAGCATCAGTTTGACCGAACAGCATGTGCATGTGCGTGCCGAGCTTGGTTTTCTTGCAGCGATGTTCAAAGAGCCGATTGAGAGTGAAATCCGCCGTGTGCTCCAGGAAAAATTTGGCGCAGCCTAATAAACCCGAAAAAATCCCCATTTTTGATGGTTTCCTTGGAAACAGCAGGTGCAATCGTGTTGCGCTGCGTCATACTTGACGATCCAGTTTCAAGGAGTCTTTTCGATGTCGCGTGCGTATAACTTCAGTCCTGGGCCTGCCATGTTGCCGGAGCCCGTTTTGCGTCAGGCGCAAGCCGAAATGCTGGAGTTTGCTTCGGCGCGTGCCTCCGTTTTAGAAATCAGCCATCGCGGTGCAGATTTCATTGCCGTGGCACAGCAGGCAGAAGCCGACTTGCGGCAGTTGCTCTCCATTCCTGATGATTACGCGGTGTTGTTTACCAGTGGTGGTGCCACGACGGTACAAGCTTTGTTGCCGTTGAACTTCGCAGCACCGGGGCAGGCTGCTGACTATGTACTCAGCGGGCATTGGGGTAAGACGGCGATGCAACAAGCCGCGCATTGTGTGGATGCACGGGTGGCCGCCAGTACCGAAGCCGGTGGTTTTCGGGATCTACCTCTGCGTGAAACATGGCGATTGTCAGCAGATGCCGCCTATGTGCATGTCACCGCTAACGAGACAATTCATGGCGTGGAATGGCGTGAGATTCCAGCTGTCGATGATGTGCCATTGATTGCAGACTTCAGCTCTTCCATTGCTTCTGAACCATTGGATATTTCGCGGTTTGCGATGGTCTATGCGGGCGCGCAAAAGAACTTGGGGCCGGTTGGTATTACCGTAGTGATTGTGCGGCGTGATTTATTGAAACGGAGTGGACAGCCGCGTGCGCCCATTTTTGATTACCGTGCACAATTGAAAGCCGAATCCATGCTCAATACGCCACCAAGCTGGAATTGGTACATGCTTGGCCTGACGGTACGCTGGATGTTGGATGAAGGGGGCGTCGAGGTATTTGCCCAGCGTAATGCACGCAAAGCGGCACGCTTGTATGCGGCGATTGATGCCTCCTCCGGGTTTTATCGCAACGAAGTTGCAGCTGCAGCGCGCTCACGGATGAATGTGCCGTTCTTCCTCCATGATGCGGCACTGGATGCTTTATTCCTCAGTGAAGCCAAGCACGCTGGTTTGTTGGCGCTGAAGGGGCATCGGGTCTTGGGCGGAATGCGCGCCTCGCTTTACAACGCCATGCCGGAAGCAGGTGTTGAAGCCTTAGTGAATTTTATGCAGGAGTTTCAAAAAGCCCATGGCTAAAAAAAATGAGAGCAAAGCCGTCACTGCAAGCAAGCCGGATTTGGCTTTAGTGCGTTCGGAGATTGATGGCATCGACCAGCAGATTCAACAACTGATTGCCGAGCGCGCACGTTGGGCGCTGCAGGTTGGCAAGGCCAAAGGCAAATTGGCAGCCGCGGTGGATTACTACCGCCCCGAACGCGAGGCGCAGATTCTGCGGCGGGTTGTGGATCGCAACGACGGCCCGCTTTCCGATGATGTATTGGTGCGCTTGTTTCGCGAAGTGATGTCGGCGTGTCTTGCACAGCAGGAACCATTGAAGATTGGTTATCTTGGGCCGGAAGGAACCTTCAGCCAACAGGCGGTGTACAAGCATTTTGGTCATTCGGCGCATGCGTTACCGCTGGCCAGTATTGAAGAAGTGTTCCAGGAAGTCGCCTCTGGAAGTGCCGACTTTGGTGTAGTGCCTGTTGAAAATTCGGGGCAGGGCACCATCCAGGTCACACTGGACATGTTTCTGACCTCACCGCTGCGTATCTGTGGTGAAGTTGAATTGCGTGTGCATCAATATCTGTTGTCACGCAGCGGGCGCATTGAAGATATCGAACGTATCTTTGGTCACCCGCAATCCTTGGCGCAGACAGCAGGCTGGTTACGCACACATTTACGGCATATCGAGAAAGTGCCGGTTTCCAGCAATGCAGAGGGTGCACGGCGTGCCCGTGGTGCTGAGGATGCCGCAGCGATTGCGGGCGAATCTGCTGCCTTGGTGTATGGGCTGAAAGTGGTTGCAGGGCCGATTGAAGACCGCAGTGATAACACCACGCGCTTCCTCGTGATTGGTCGGCAAGCGTTCCCGCCATCAGGAAATGACCGTACCTCTCTGCTGGTTTTTGTTCGTGATCGCCCGGGTGCGCTGTATGGCGTACTGGAGCCTTTGGCGCGGCGAGGCATCAGCATGAATCGCATCGAGTCACGCCCAGAGCATGGACACAAATGGCAATACGCCTTCTTTATCGATGTCACCGGCCATTGTGAGGAATCCCCACTGAAAGACGCGCTGGATGAAATCGCTAAGCAAGGGGATGAGTTGCGTGTTCTAGGCTCCTATCCGGTGGCGATTACATGACGGCATTTGAATCGTTGGCAACAGATGCCATACGCGGACTGCGTGCTTACGATCCTGGGCATGATCTGGTGGCACTGCGTCGCCTCGCTGCATCGCCTTTGCTGGAACTCGGCTCCAATGAAAACCCGTATGGTGCCAGTGCAAAGGCAAAGCAGGCGGCTGTTGAGGCACTGGCGACGGCACATGTTTATCCAGACCCATTAGGTGGCAACCTCAAACGTGCGCTGGCAAATAAATATGCGATTGCACCAAGCAATATCCTGCTAGGTAATGGCTCGCATGAGCTCTTGATGCAGTTTGCACAAGTCTTTGCTGGTGCCGGTGATGAGGTAGTGGCTTCGCAATATGGGTTTTCGGTTTATGCGCTGGCCGCGCAGGCCGCTGGTGCCAGTTTGCGCCTTGCCAGTGCGCTTCCGGTTGATGCCGTGATGCCGCGTGGACATGACTTGGCTGCATTGCAGGCAGCTGTAACCGAGCGAACCAAATTGGTGTATGTGGCTAACCCCAATAACCCCACTGGCACATGGTATGACGCGCAGGCATTTGTGACATTCCTACAAGGTTTGCCCAAGCACGTCATCGTGGTGGTGGATGAAGCCTATGCCGAGTTTGCAGATGCCCCCGACTACGCCAGTGCGCTGTCACTCGTTCCCAGTTATCCGCAGTTGGTGGTCATGCGCACGTTCAGCAAGGCCTATGCCTTGGCAGGATTGCGGGTGGGCTATGCGGTGGCACATGCCAATTGCATCGCCATCATGGAGCGGGTGCGAGAAAGCTTCAATGTGAATGCCATTGCATTGGCCGCAGCAGAGGCCGCACTGGCTGATGCGGCCTATTTGGCGGCATGTGTCGCACAAAATAACCACCAGCGTGAAGCCCTTGCGCAGGCATTCCGCCAGCGGGGCTTTGCCGTTTCGCCCTCGCAGACAAATTTCCTATTGGTGGAATTTGCCGAAAAAACCGAAGAAATTGAAGCGGCATTGCGCAGTAAAGGCATTATTTTGCGCCCGATGGGGGGGTATGGCCTCGGGCAGTGTTTACGCATTACTGTGGGCACGGAGCAAGACAATCTCCGCTTGCTGACGGCATTGGATGAGGTGATTGCATGAGTGCTCTTGCGCAACATTGGCAAGCAGGGAAGGGGGAGGCGCTGCAGGGAAACGTGGTGATTCCCGGGGATAAATCCATTTCACACCGCGCAGTGATGCTGGCGGCGTTGGCCGATGGTGTGTCGCAGATTGATGGCTTTCTGGAAGGCGAGGACACGCGCGCCACAGCGGCAATTTTTAGCCAAATGGGGGTGCGTATTGAACAGCCCTCTGCATCGCGGCGTATCGTGCATGGTGTTGGCATTCATGGCTTGCAGGCACCGCATGCGCCCTTGGACTGCGGCAATGCAGGAACAGGGATGCGCCTGCTTGCAGGGCTATTGGCGGGGCAGGCATTTGATAGTGTCTTGGTGGGTGATGCATCGCTGAGTAAACGCCCGATGCGACGCGTGACTGTGCCGCTGGAGCAGATGGGCGCACGTATCGAAACACAGGAAGGTGGCGTTCCGCCGTTGCATATCCACGGGCAACAAACATTGCAGGGAATGTCGCATCATTTGCAGGTAGCCAGTGCGCAGGTGAAGTCTGCCCTTTTGCTGGCTGGCTTGTATGCACAAGGGGAAACCGTCGTGCATGAGCCGCATCCAACACGCGATTACACAGAACGCATGTTGGCGGCATTCGGTGTAGCGATTGATTACGCTCCAGGCTATGCCAAGTTGCGTGGTGGGCAGCGTTTGCATGCAACCGAGGTGTCGGTACCGGCGGATTTTTCATCGGCAGCGTTTTATCTTGTTGCTGCCAGTATTGTTCCTGGCTCGGTATTGCGTTTGCAGTCGGTAGGCTTGAACCCACGGCGTACAGGCTTGCTGCAGGTCTTGCGCATGATGGGGGCGGATATCCGTGAAGAAAATCCTGGCATGCAGGGCGGCGAACATGTCGCTGATCTTGTGGTGCGTTATGCACCACTCCGCGGGATTGAGGTGCCGGAAGCTTTGGTGCCCGACATGATTGACGAGTTCCCTGCGTTATTTGTGGCTGCAGCCTGCGCAGAAGGAGCCACTGTCGTGCGTGGGGCTGGTGAATTGCGTGTGAAAGAATCCGACCGCCTTGCCGTCATGGCACATGGACTGCGCACATTAGGTTTACGTGTGGAAGAAACCCCAGACGGTGCCACGATTTACCCGGGTCTATTGCAAGGTGGCACGATTGAAAGTCATGACGATCATCGCATTGCGATGTCGTTTGCTGTGGCAGCGCAGCGTGCGCAGGGGAGAGTAGAGATTCGTGATGTGGCAACGGTGGCCACATCCTTCCCGGGATTTGACGACTTGGCACGCCAGGTTGGGTTTTCCTTACAGACGCTATAAACGTGGCAACGCTAGGCTGATATGAAAAAACCCAGTGCAGTGGCGCACTGGGCTTTTCAGGGGATTAGCAAAGTAGATTTAGCCGTTTTCTGCGTCCAAGAAACGTTCAGCATCCAGTGCTGCCATGCAGCCAAAGCCTGCAGAAGTGATGGCTTGACGATACACTTGGTCGGCGACGTCACCGGCCGCAAAGACCCCGGGGATACTGGTTTGGGTGGCATTGCCTTCCAGACCTGTCTGAATTGTCAGGTAGCCATTCTTCATCTCCAGCTGATCTTTGAACAGCTCGGTATTCGGGCTATGGCCAATCGCCACAAAGAAGCCGTGCACGGCAATGTCGCGGGTACTGCCATCTTGTGTGGATTTCAGGCGCATGCCGGTCACGCCGCTGTCATTGCCCAGGACTTCATCGACGGTGTGGTGCCAGACAGGTTCGATCTTGCCAGCTTCCACCTTGGCAAACAGTTTGTCTTGCATGATCTTTTCTGCACGCAAGCTGTCGCGGCGATGCACCAGATATACCTTGCGGGCGATATTGGACAGATACAGCGCTTCTTCGACGGCAGTATTGCCGCCGCCGATTACTGCAACGTCTTGGTCCTTGTAGAAAAAGCCGTCGCAGGTGGCACATGCGGATACCCCGCGCCCCTTGAAGGCTTCTTCCGAAGGCAGCCCAAGGTATTTGGCGGTAGCGCCGGTGGCAATCACCAAGGCATCACAGGTGTATTCACCAGCGTCGCCGGTTAAGCGGAAGGGGCGTTGCGACAAGTCTGCTGTATGGATATGGTCAAAAATGACATCGGTATTGAAGCGTTCGGCATGTGCCTGCATGCGTGCCATCAGATCAGGGCCCATGAGGCCATGTGCATCACCGGGCCAGTTATCCACTTCTGTGGTGGTGGTCAGTTGTCCACCCATTTGCAAGCCGGTAATGACAACGGGCTTTAAATTGGCACGTGCGGCATACACGGCGGCAGTCCAGCCGGCTGGGCCAGAACCAAGAATCAACAGGCGCGAATGTTTGGAAGTGCTCATGGCGTGGGTACAGGCTCGCTAAGTCAGTCAAAGAGTTGAACCCATAAGATTGGGGGCAAGCGGGGAATGAAACAAGGCATGCATGCCCAGTTTACTGAGCAGATGCAGCAGAACCACAAGAAAAAAGCCGCTTGAAAGCGCTGATAAAGCAATGAAATTGACGTATTATCAATGCGCTAGAGATATTTTCTGAGGTTTGATGGCAGGTGGCAAAAACGGCATCCGAAACCGGCAACTCCAGCCGTAAAACAACACGCTCTGAGAATACGGGGACGCAATCTTCAACACGGCGCCAACATCTTTGGCGCGATATCGCGTTGATCATCATTGCGCCTGTTCTGCTGTATTTGTTTGCATGCCTGGTGACATGGTCGGCAGCAGATCCCGGTTTTGATCGTGATTCCAGCATCCTGGCGCCGGTTTCCAATGTGGGCGGTGTCGTAGGCGCTTGGGTTGCCAGTTTTCTGCTGTTTCTTTGTGGTTATGTGGCGTTTTTGCTGCCGCTGATTCTGGGTGCTATCGCATGGATTGCCCTGTTTGGGATGGATGTGGATGGCGATGGCAAGGCCGACCTTGGTCCTGCGCTGCGGCTTCTCGGGATTGTTGGCTTTTTGGTGGCCAGTTGTGGCTTGCTCTCCCTGCGCATGGGCGGGGGAAATGACTTGGCCGCAGGCAGTGGCGGGATTCTTGGACGTTTGACCAGCCAGTCCTTGCTGATGGTGTTTGGGCCACTTGGTGCCAATCTTTTCCTGTTGAGCTTGTTTCTGATCGCGGTGACGTTGGCAACTGGGTTGTCTTGGTTGGTCGTCATGGATCGCGTGGGCGGGTGGGTTTTGGCATTGCCTGCGTTATTGAATCGTGGTGCCCGACAAAGCGCCAAACAGGCCAGCGAATGGAACGAAGCACGCGCCTTGCGTGAAGAACGTGAAGAAGCACGCAAGGCAGATCAAAAGGTTCAGCTGCGGCGCGAAAAAGTCAAAATTGAGCCACCGGCACCGCAGATACTGGAAAAAAGTGATCGTGCCGAACGTGAAATGCAGATTCCGATGTTCCAGATGGGCGATGGTTCTGCCATTCCGCCACTTGCTTTGCTGGATGATCCCAAGCCGCAACCCAAAGGCTATGACACGCAAACATTGGAAACCCTGTCACGGCAAATCGAATTCAAACTCAAGGATTTCCGTATTGATGCCCAGGTGCTGGGAGCTTACCCAGGGCCGGTGATTACCCGCTTTGAAATTGAGCCAGCACCCGGCATTAAAGTCAGCCAGATTTCTTCGCTGGATAAAGATATTGCCCGTGGCTTGTCGGTGAAGTCGGTGCGTGTGGTGGATGTAATTCCCGGGAAGTCGGTGATTGGTCTTGAAACACCGAATACGCATCGCGAGATGATTTTCCTTTCCGAGATGATGCACTCCAAGGAATACGACAAAGCCTCCAGCCCGCTGACATTGGCATTGGGGAAAGACATTGCCGGCAAGCCGGTGGTGGCAGATTTGGCACGCATGCCGCACTTGCTGGTGGCGGGTACCACCGGTTCGGGCAAGTCGGTGGCGGTGAATGCTATGGTGCTGTCCTTGCTGTACAAAGCATCAGCGAAGGATGTGCGCATGCTGATGATCGACCCGAAAATGCTGGAACTTTCGGTCTATCAGGGGATCCCGCATCTGCTGGCGCCGGTGGTCACCGACATGAAGGAAGCCGCAAACGGGCTTCGCTGGTGTGTGGCAGAAATGGAACGGCGCTACAAGCTGATGAGTGCGGTGGGTGTGCGCAACCTTGCCGGCTTCAATAAGAAAGTAAAGGATGCGATGCAGGCAGGCCAGCCGCTGCTTGACCCCTTGTTCAAGCCGAATCCTGACGTCAGCGAAGCGCCGCCCACCTTGGATACCTTGCCATTCATCGTGGTGTTCATTGATGAATTTGCCGACATGATGATGATTGTGGGCAAAAAGGTCGAAGAACTGATTGCCCGGCTTGCGCAAAAAGCGCGTGCGGCAGGGATTCATCTTATCTTGGCGACGCAACGCCCGTCGGTGGATGTGATTACCGGGCTGATCAAGGCCAATATCCCCACGCGTATCGCCTTCCAAGTGTCCAGCAAAATTGATAGCCGTACGATTCTGGATCAAAGTGGTGCAGAAACTTTGTTGGGGCATGGCGACATGTTGTATTTGCCACCTGGGACGGCACTGCCCGAGCGTGTTCATGGCGCTTTTGTCTCGGATGACGAAGTGCATCGTGTGGTGGAATATCTCAAGAAAGTGGGTGGCGGCGAAAATTACATCGAAGGTGTGCTGGAAGAAGCGCAAACGATGTACGACGGCAGTGTGGTTGGCGCAACGGGCTTGCCGGAAACCGCAAGCAGTGACGACCCAGAGGCCGACCCTTTGTATGACCAGGCTGTGCAAATCGTCACGGAAACCCGGCGTGCATCGATTTCTGGTGTGCAGCGGCGCTTGAAGATTGGCTATAACCGTGCTGCTCGGCTAGTGGAAGCGATGGAAGCGGCTGGAATTGTCAGTCGGCCAGAACATAACGGCGACCGAACAGTGTTAGCGCCACCGCCGCCCCATCACTGACCGCATACGTTGTGATGCACATCGCATTCAGCTTACTTTCGCCACACTGCTAAGCCTGTCAGGCAGGAGAATTTTCATGAAGCGTTTTCCTATCGCTTTGCTTGTCACACTCTGTGGTATCGGTGGTGTGGCACATGCTGGCGCACGTGATGCGCTGAATGCCTTTACCAATGCGCTGAAAGGCTTGGATGGGCAATTCACGCAGCAGGTTTTTGATTCGCGGGGCAAACAGAAAGAACAGTCCACGGGACGGGTGGCAGTATCCGCGCCGCGACTTTTCCGCTGGGAGTATGTCAAGCCTTACCCGCAGCTGATTATTGCCGATGGACGAAATGTCTGGGTGTTTGACCCTGATCTCAATCAGGCCAGTAAGCGTCCACAAGGTGAGGAGGAGAGCAATAGTCCTTTGGCTATCCTGCTTGATCCTGCCCGCATTGACCGTGACTTTGTACTGGAAGAAGCCGAACAAGCGCAAGGTGTGGAATGGCTGACGGTGACTCCGCGTTCAGTGGAAGCTGCTTTCAAAACCGCACGTCTTGGTTTTAGCCAACAACAACTGACTCGGCTGGAATACACCGATGCACTCGGGCAGAAGACCGTGATTGCATTTACCGGTTGGCAACGTAATCCACAGTTTGCCAAGGGCACCTTCACCTTTACGCCGAAAGCCGGAGTGGATGTGATTGACGGTGGCTAATCACCTGCGTCGCCGTACAATGCAAAAATGAAAGGACGGCATCCGCAAAACTCACTGCTTGATTTGACTCTTGATGCAACCGACAGCCAGCATTTGCGTCCATTAGCGGAGCGCATGCGCCCACACAGCTTGGATGACATGGTGGGGCAGACACGGTTGTTGTCTGAGGGAGCGGCATTGCGCAGGGCGATTGAAGCCGGCCGCATCCATTCGATGATTCTGTGGGGGCCACCCGGTTGTGGGAAAACCACCTTGGCTCTGCTATTAGCGCAGCATGCCAACACCGAATATGAAGCCATTTCGGCAGTTTTGGCGGGTTTGCCGCAGGTCCGTGAGGTCTTGGCGCGTGCACAGGCACGCTTTGATACCGGCAGGCGCACTTTGCTGTTTGTTGACGAAGTGCATCGTTTCAACAAAGTGCAGCAAGATGCATTTTTGCCGCATATCGAAAGTGGCACCATCGTATTTGTTGGGGCAACCACTGAGAACCCGTCATTTGAATTGAATTCGGCATTGCTATCGCGCTGCCGTGTGCATGTGTTGGAAGCCGTTTCGGTTGATGACATTGCACATGCCTTGCGCCGCGCACTGACCGATTGTGAGTGTGGTCTGGGTACGCAGGCGTTGTCGGTGTCGGATGAGGCTTTGCAGAATATCGCCGAAGCCGCCGATGGGGATGTGCGCCGTGGTCTGACCTTACTGGAAATCGCTGCGGATCTTGCACAAGCCGAATCTGGTCAAGTGAATATCGCAACATTGCAGCAAGTGCTGGCAGATCGCACGCGTCGTTTCGACAAAGCGGGTGAGCAGTTTTACGACCAGATTTCGGCATTGCATAAATCCGTGCGCAGCTCGCATCCAGATGCCGCCCTGTATTGGCTGGCACGCATGCTGGATGGTGGGGCAGATCCAGCATACTTGGCGCGCAGGCTCACACGCATGGCAGTTGAAGACATTGGTTTAGCCGATCCAAGGGCGTTGCAGATGGCCATTGATGCATGGTCTGCATTCGAGCGTATGGGAAGCCCCGAAGGTGATTTAGCGCTTGCCCAGCTCACGGTTTATCTTGCCAGCACAGCAAAATCAAATGCGACTTATCAGGCGTGGAATCAGGCGCGAAAAGATGTGCGCGCATTCGGTACACAGCCCGTCCCCATGCATATCCGCAATGCACCCACGCAATTGATGAAATCACTTGGTTACGGCAAGGGGTATCAGTATGACCATGATGTCGAAGGTGGAGTGGCATTGGGGCAAACCGCTTTCCCGGATGCCATGGGGGAGCGCCTGTATTACCAACCAGTGGCACGTGGGCTTGAACTTAAAATTAAAGAAAAACTGGATGCCTTACGGGCTGCACGACAGCAAGCACAACACATAAGCCCAGAGGGGTCAAAAGAATGACACCTTGGTGGCAACAGTTGCTGCTGGTGATGGGAGGCGGTGCTTTGGGCGCGGCATTGCGCTTTTATGTGGGGGAAGCACTCACGCGTCGCTTTGCCGATGGCATGCCTTGGGGAACACTTGCCGTTAATTTGGCAGGCGCGTTTGCTGTCGGTTTTTTGGCGATTTGGTTGCTGGAACGCGGTGCATCTGCGATGTATGCGCGTGCATTCTTGATTGTCGGTGTTTTGGGTGGGCTGACGACGTATTCGTCTTTGATGCTGGAATGTTTGTTGTTCTTGCGCACTGAGCGCAGTCAGTTGATGTTGATGTACTTAGGCGCAACGCTTGTTCTCGGGCTAATGCTGGTGTGGCTTGGCGCACGCACTGCTATGTTCTTGCGGCAAGCATTGTAAATGCGTGCAACAAAAAACCGGCATAAGCCGGTTTTTTGTAAAGCGATCAATGCGTTTGTTTGCTTAGAACAATTCAACACTGCCAGCGTTCATACTTTCCTGCAGCACTGGCTTGTGTGGCGGGCGTTCCCATTCACCACGCATCTGATTGATACGGTTACTGATCTTACCCAGTGCCTTTTGCATTTCCGAATCCTTGTACCCATGCGGGCTCTTCAGCAAGTCATACAGGGTCAGAGCTTCGGTATTGATTTGCGACAGGCGTTGCAGATGCAGATCGGCAGCGCCCATTGCCTGTGTGGCAATATCTTCAAATTGCAATGAGCGCACGGCTTCAGCCACCGAGGCATCAATTGAGCGACCGCAATCGGCAATATCTCGCATGCCATTGCCCAGGCTGCGGTGAATCCCATCCACCCGATCCAGCATGGATGCCGATTCAGTGCGTGCGGCGCGGGCGCGATCAATATCACGCGATGCTGTTTGCGATACGGTTTCGCGTACTTTGGCAATGGATTCTTTCGAGCTATGCGCCAGTTTGCGGATTTGCTCGTTGAATGCCGTGCTGCGTTCAGAGAGATTACGTACTTCGTCGGCGACGACGGCAAACCCACGTCCGGCTTCACCGGCACGTGCAGCTTCAATCGCGGCATTGAGTGCAAGCAAATTGGTCTGGTCGGCAATGGATTTCACGTCTTCCAGCAAGGCAAAAATGCCATCCAAGTGACCTGCCATCGCGTCGATATGGCTGACCGTAACACCGCTTTGGCTGCTGGCTTGCTCTAAGGCTTCAACCAGTTGTTCCATTTGCTGTGCAGCTTGTTGTGCGAAGCGTGAAATATCAATGGAGCCGCTATCGTCGCCGGTGCGTTCAACCAGACGTGCCACGATGACGCTTTGTTCGCGTGACTTGCGGTTCACTGCTTCAAAACTGGCACCAAGCTTGGCAACCGATTCACGCACCAGTGAGCGTGTGCGATCAATTTCGGTATGCGAACCACTGACTTCATTACTGACAAAGCCGCGTAATTCTTCCAGGATATTGGCATGCTCGCGCATCATCTGCGTTTCAGCGCGGCTGGGGAGCGCGCGCCACAGAACAACGAGCCATGCGGCAGCAGATGTAATCACGAGGGCCATGCGGGCAGCCATCGGCCAATTAAGTGCTTCGGCAAGAAGCAGAATCAGCATCAGAACCAGTGGGACAGTGATGCGTAGCAGGGCTTTAGGGTCCATTGTCAGTCTCTACAAGGATTTATAAGGATAACGGCAACTTAGACTTTATTCTTGAATTGCAGTTAAAGACAAGCAAATTATGTGCCAGAAAGCAGGGCGGCGGCAATTTCAGAAAGCGGTAGCACTTTTTGTGCGGCGCCAAGATTGTAAGCAGAACCTGGCATTCCCCAAACAATACTACTGGCTTCATCTTGCACCATTGTTGCTGCTCCTGCTTTGCGCAGGGTCAATAAACCACGCGCGCCATCATCACCCATGCCAGTCAGCAAGGCGGCACTGGCATTGGCGCCAGCAGCAAGCGACACGGATTCGAACAATGCATCGACACTTGGACGATGCAGGCGAATGGGGTCGTCATTGCCAAGCCGGCAGCGCCAGCGAGCGCCGCTGCGTTCCACGCGCAGATGCACACCACCTGGTGCCACATACGCATGACCCGCCAAAATGGGCATGTCGTCTTCGGCATGGAAAACGGTCATGCGACTATGTCTGTTCAAACGTTCGGCAAATGGTTTGCTGAAGGCGGGCGGGATATGTTGCGTGATAACGATAGCGGGGGCATCGGCAGGCATTCGCTCCAAGACGGTGCGAATGGCCTCGGTGCCACCCGTTGATGCACCAATAGCAATAATGCGATCTGTGGTGCGATATTTCATGGGTGAAGCGATTTGAGCTTGTGGAGCATTGCTAGTAGGTTGAATTTGCCGAACCTTGGCGCGTGCTGCATTGCGAATGCGCTCACGCAGGTCGTTTGCATAGGCAGTGAGCTCATTTTGGATGTTGAGCTTCGGCTTGGTAACGAAATCAACAGCTCCTAATGCCAGTGCATCCAGCGTGACTTGTGCCCCTGCTTCCGTCAGCGAGGACACCATGACCACTGGCATCGGGCGTAGCCGCATCAGGTTTTGCAGGAAGGTCAACCCATCCATGCGCGGCATTTCAACGTCCAGCGTTAACACATCTGGATTCAGAAGCTTGATCTTTTCCCGGGCAATCAGAGGGTCTGCAGCGGCACCAACGACTTCAATATTCGGATCACCGGATAGGATTTCGGTAAGCAACTGACGTATCAGTGCTGAATCGTCCACAATCAGAACGCGAACTTTACGACCAGATAATGTAGCCATCAGAACAACTCCACAGAACCGGCAACAGGTGTTTGTGACAACTTGCTGCGGTAATCACGTTCAACGCGGACAATTTCACCTGCAGCGGGCAGGCGTTTTACCAGTGTCCTTCCTGTTTGAACAAAGAATACGACTTTGCGTGGCTGATTCCCAAACAAATCCTGAGCAATGATCGGGATTTTTTCTGCACGCATGTAATCCAGAACGAAATTGCCGTTGCGTGTACCCACGGGGTCAAGTGTCATTCCGGGCAGCACATTGCCCCCACCAAAAACTTTGGCCTGAAAGCGTTGCCGCGATGCCCCTCTTTTCAGCAAATCGTTGATCAGCATTTCCATGGCGTGCGCACCATAGCGCGCACTGCCGTCGCCTGGTGCTGCATCTGGCAGCATAAAGTGATTCATACCGCCAAGTTTGAGAAGCGGATCGTAAATACAGGCGGCAACACACGAACCTAGAACAGTGGCAATGGCGATTGGCTCTGATGAGACACGCCAATCCGCAGGAAGAAGCTTGGAAACATCGGCATCAAGTGCGGGGTCGTAATAGGTACCTGGGGGAGGGGTGCGCGTCGTCACTTGGGACGCAATGCGGTTCATTGTGTCTCCTTGCTGGCACGATAAATTGTGCGACCGCAGGGCTGAACCAGATCAAGTGCATGTGCGAAGCTTTCCGAGTGACCCGCGTAAAAACGTCCACCCGGTGCAAGTAAAGGTGCAATGCGACGCAATACTTCGTACTGCGTTGGTTTATCGAAATAGATCATGACATTGCGACAAAATACAGCCAGAAACCGCTGTTTCAAGCCGTAATCAGCGCCCAGAAGATTCAGCTGGCGAAATTCCACAAGCTGTTGCAGAAAAGGTTTGACCCGCACATAGCCTTGATTGGGGCCTGTGCCGCGCAGAAAGAAACGGCGTTTGCGTTCTGCAGAAAGATCGGCGATGCGGTCAATGCTGTAGCGACCCGCTGCGGCAGTGGCCAGCGCATTGGTATCAATATCGCTGGCAAAAATGCGTACCGGTGGTTTATCGGTATTGAATGCTTCGCAGGCAGTAATGGCCAGTGACCAAGGTTCTTCACCGGTTGAGGCTGCCGCGCACCAGATATCCACAGTGTCACCCCGCGGTACTTTGCGTAGTTGATCGCGCAAGGCATCAAAATGGTGTGCTTCGCGGAAAAAGGATGTCAGGTTTGTGGTCAGCGCATTGATGAATGCCTGTTCTTCGCGCTCGGGGTTGGCTTCAACAAAATCGAGATAATCACTGAAGCGCACCATATTCAGTGCGCGCAGCCGCCGTGCCAGCCTGCTGTACACCATGTCGCGCTTATGATCCGCCAAATGGATACCAGCAAGCGTATAGATCATTTTACAGACACGACGAAAATCTCGGTCTAAAAACTCGAAATCACCTTCGGTATCACGCGCTCTCGCCACGTTACGTATGCCTCATTGCACTGAATCGTTGTCATGCAGCCCAAGTGGTTGGTTCAAGGGATGCAGGCGGGGTCGATTAGGAATGGTAATTGTGGACTAAACAGCGAAATCTTGCCATTCAGCTTTCTGTATCAGTAGGTGAATTGTAGCCGCAGACCGGCGGTAAGTGGTTCAATAAGATGTCCAGCGCGTTGTCCTTTGGACTGTACGATGTTGGCAACAACGCGCATCTTGGTATGCGGATAACACGTGACGGCGATACCCCAGTTCTCGCTGCGTCCACCGCGTACCGTACCGTCATTCAAATCCACAACACCGTAACGCAAGGCGATTTCCCAGCCGATATGTCCTTGTGGTGTGGGAGCCGTGGCGACGCCACGCTTGTAGTTGCGGCCATCACCGGTGGGTGACCAGGTCATTTGCAGGCTAGCTGTGTCTCCACGAACGTGGTGGGTGTCGCGGCGCAGAAAAACGCTGGCTGCCTCGCCCTGAATCGACCACGCATCTTTGATCCACACGCCCTCTACGGCAAAGCGGTCAACGCGATTGACACCCGTTAGGGTGCCAGTACTTGTTGTTTTCAATGCATCCAAAACTGTACCTGCATTGGTGCTGAAACTGGCTTGCGAATATTGTGGAGATTCTGTGGCCAAGCTCATGCCAATGTGTGCTTGATAAGATGCATTCAAGGCAAGGCGCCATGTGCCGCGTGTTGTCATACCAACGGCCTCGTTGCTGCCGTCCAGGCGCTTTCCAAACGCGGCGATATTGAATGTCCCGTGTTTGCCCCAGCGGGCATACTCCGCCCCAAGCCGGCGACTGATAACAAACGCCCCCACTGGTGATGCTTCCATAAACGCGGTTTGCTTGTCGGCAATCGCATCTTCCAGAGTAAAAGGCTGTTTGAATTGACCGAAGCGGAGTGATGTGCCGTTTTTTGGCGTGACTTCAAGAAAGAAGTCCGGTGGGGTGCGGTCTGCAAGATCATGATCCATGACAAGCTGCCAGGGGTGCTGGCTGCTGCTGATACGCACACCAAGACGTGCGCGGCGCAGATCATGTGCGTGGCGGCTTGGCAGCGTATCCTCATCAACCAGCACTGTGTCGTATTGCAGATTGGCAATCGGTGTCAGTGAGAGTGACGACTGCGCTTGCGCTACACCACATGCAGCGTTTGCCAGGCAAAGAATTGCAGTGGGCAAGACATAGCAAGGGAAGGTCAGACTGCGCATGCGTGCGTTGACTCGCGTGAAGTGACAGCGGGCTGTCTGTCAGGCAACACAGCCCGCGAAAGCGTCAGGCGGCGCTGGCTGCAACCTCGTCAACCACCAAGCCCATTTCGGTGCTGGTCATCAAACCTTCGATATCCAGAAGAATCAACATGCGCTCATTCAGTGCGCCAATGCCAGTGAGATAGCGACGGTCAATCCCTGTACCAATTTCCGGCATGTCCCGGATTTTGTCGGCAGTCAATTGCACCACGTCTGAGACACTATCAACCACCATACCGACGACGCGGCTGGCCAGATTAAGCACGATCATGACAGTCAGCGCGTCAACTTTGGCTTCCAAGTGAAACTTCACCCGCATATCAATGACAGGCACGATTGTGCCGCGTAGGTTGATCACGCCCTTGATGTAATCTGGGGCATCTGGAAGGCGCGTCACCGTGTCGTAACCACGGATTTCCTGCACCTTCAGAATATCGACGCCGTATTCTTCCTGACCCAAGGTGAATGTCAAAAACTCACCGGCTGCAGCAGTAGTGTTGGATTCAAAATTCGACGAGACAGATGTATTCATATAAAGGTTCCAATCGCAGGGCAAGCCCAGTGGTTGTTTGGTAACGACTATAACGTGTTTGCTTGAAAACTGCTTGTCTGTTGCTGCTTAGTGGAAGATGGAAACCGCTTGCACCAGCGCAGCTGCTTGTTGACGCAGGCTTTCAGCGGCAGCGGAGGCTTCTTCCACCAAGGCGGCATTTTGCTGTGTGCCTTCATCCATTTGGGTAATGGCAAGATTGACCTGTTCAATACCAGCACTTTGCTCTTGGGAAGCCGCATAGATTTCCGACATCAAGGCACTGACACTGCCGATGCTGCCAACAATATCCTGCATGGTGCTTCCTGCGGTATTGACCTGATTTGCACCTTCGGAGATTTGCTCCACTGAGTCAGTAATCAAGATTTTGATTTCACGGGCTGCATCAGCGGAACGCTGCGCTAGTGCACGTACTTCCGAGGCCACGACCGCAAAGCCGCGCCCTTGCTCACCTGCGCGTGCAGCTTCCACAGCGGCGTTGAGTGCCAAGATATTGGTCTGGAAGGCAATGCTGTCAATGGTGCCGATAATGTCACCAATACGCTGCGAGGCTTGTTGGATTTTGCTCATCGTTTCAACGACTTGCTTGACGGTGACACCGCCACGTTCGGCAACATTGCTAGCGTCTTGCGCCAGACCATTGGCCTCGCGTGAATTTTCCGTGTTTTGCCGCACCGTGGCTGTCAGTTCTTCCATCGAAGCAGCGGTTTCTTCCAGTGATGCTGCCTGTGCCTCGGTGCGTCCAGAGAGGTCACTGTTGCCTGTCGCGATTTCATTGGCGGCAGAGTTGATGGAATCCACTGCATGGCGGATACCGCCAACGACGTCAGACAATTTGCTTGCAGTTTGATTGGCATCGGCAGCCAATTGGCCAAATTGGCCAGGAAGCTGCGTGTTGATGCGCTTGTTCAGGTCGCCATCGGCAATCGCCGTCAGTAGCGTGCCGACCTCTGTCAGTCCCTTGTCAGAAATCGCCATCAATTGATTGAGCTGTTCAACCAGTTCGCGATAAACAAACTGGAAGCGGTTGGCATTGCCACGCAGGCTAAAATCGCCAGCCAATGCGGCATCCACCAATTCCTTGATTTGTGCATTGACGCCCAACAAATTGCTCTTCACGGTATCCACAGCATTTACCGCCACGACTTTTTTGCCGGGCATGCGGTTGATGTCACGCGAGAGATCACCTTGGCCATAGCTTCCGATGATGTCGATGATGTGTAAGGTGTCGTCGATGAAGGATTGCGACAGATGATTGACCTCATCCACCATCGTGCTGAATGTGCCGGGGAAGGCTTTGGCATTCATGCGGAACTCGATGTCGCCGGTCTGATGGACGTCGTACATTTCTTTTTGTGCCTGTGTGAAGCGAATCAACACAGATTGCATGTTCTTCATTGATGTCAGCAATGCAGCGACTTCGTCTTTACCCTGTGGGGAAAGCGTGGTGTCGAATTTCCCCTGGGCAATATCGTTGGCTGCCTTGGTAGCCTCAGCCAGTGGCGCGGTGAGGCTGCGGGTAATCAGCATTGCTAAGACCACACCCAGTAGCAGTGCAGTCACAATCAATACAATCACGAACATGCGTGCTTTTTGGTAACTTTCGTGTGCTTCTTGATAATCTTTTTGATTATTCTGATTTTGTATTTGCATGTTTTCATTCAAAGGCTCCGACCATGCCTGCATGGCAGCGGTGCCTTCAGTCACCAGCAAATGGCGAGCTGCTGCAAGGTTTTGTTCTGCAGCAAGACGCAACACCTCATCGTTAATGATCTTGGCAGCTTCGCGGGCAGCATAGGTTTGCTCGCGCAGGCTACGTCCGCGTTCGTCGCTGGGCAGTTTTTCTAGCGCGGCACGGTCGGCCTCAAATTGCGCGCGCAATGCACCTAATTGATCAATTTGTGAGCGGGCATATTCCGTATCTTCAAGCAAAACACTATTACGTACCAAAATAGTGACTTGCCGCGTGCCATCAAGCATGGACGATAGTAACCGTGTTTTTGTGTTGTTTTCTTGGACAACCTTGTCGAGATGCGACTGAATTGAGGTCATGCCAATAAGTGCGGTAGCGCCGACTCCCAACAGCATTAGCAAGATAACTGAAAAACCAAGGGTAAGGCGTGAGGCGACACTACGGTTTAAAAGAAAGCCAAACATGGTAACTCCAGGCTCGATGCAATATGAGTAATCGTCAAGGTATGGGTATGCGATTTAAGGCGCATTGATTTGAATCAAAATCAAGCCGCCCTAGTGACTGGGCGGCTTTGTATATAAAGACTATGTTGAAAGAATGAAGTGGCGTAGATTCAGTGTTAGGCGGCCTGCGCCCAATCTGTTTTATGTGCAAGGTCACCCACATCAACAATCAGGGCAACCCGGCCGTCACCCAGAATGGTGGCACCTGCCACACCCGGAATACGGCGGTAATTGCGTTCCAAATTCTTCACAACGACTTGCTGCTGACCAAGTAGTTCATCAATTTCAAGAGCAAGGCGTTGCCCCTGGCTTTCCACTACAACAGCAATGGGCTGTGAGCCAAGGTCAAGGTTTGCTGGCAGGCCGTACTGTGTGGCCAAGTCAATGAGCGGCACATAGTCTTCACGCACGCGAAGCAGGCGTGAATCACCCGCAACAGTCTTGATACTTTCGACAGAAGGTTGCAATGATTCGACCACCACATTCAATGGCAGGATAAAAATTTCACCGCCTACCGAGACAGTCATGCCGTCCAAAATGGCCATGGTCAGAGGCAGGCGAATTGAAACGGTGGTGCCTTCACCCCAGCGACTACGAATTTCCACTTGCCCGCCCAGCGCGGTAATGTTTTTCCGCACCACGTCCATACCAACGCCGCGCCCGGATAGCTCGGTGAGTTGTTCGGCGGTAGAAAAGCCGGGGGCAAAAATCAGATCCCACACCTGGCTGTCAGTGGGGTTTTCTGGAATGGGAAGACCACGTTCAATCGCCTTGTTGAGCAGCTTTTCACGATTCAACCCACGCCCATCGTCACCAATTTCAATGATGATATGCCCGCCTTGATGCGCTGCAGAAAGCGTGACAGTACCAGCTTCAGGCTTGCCTGCGGCGATACGTTCCTCGGTGGTTTCCAACCCGTGGTCGATGGCATTGCGCACCAAATGAACAAGCGGGTCAACGATTTTTTCGATGACGCCTTTATCCAGCTCGGTGGCTTCACCTGATGTGTGCAAATTGACCTTTTTACCAAGGCGCGAAGCCATGTCGCGCACCATGCGTGGAAAGCGGCTGAAGGCAAAATCCACAGGCAGCATGCGCACCGACATGACCGCTTCTTGCAGGTCACGCGTGTTGCGATCCAGTTGGTTCAGACCCGAGAACAGCTGTTCGTGTTGTGTGGGATCAAGCTCGGAGGAGCGTTGTGCCAGCATGGCTTGGGTGATGACCAGCTCGCTGACCAAGTTGATCAGGGCATCGACTTTATCAACCGAAACACGAATGGTGGTTTCGGGAGAGTCCTTGCGCATACTGGCGGGGCTGCCCGAAGGAGCCTGCGCAGGTGTAGCGGCTTGTTGTACCACGGCAGCGACAGGTTGTACGGGCTGTGCGATGACATTCGTTGGCGATGGCTCGGCAACTTCTGTCGCTTCCGCTTGCAGTGGCTCAATGGTGAGCGTGCATTCGTCTTCCACCCATGCAAAGGTTTCTTCGATAGCCGAACGCTTTACATCGCCGGTCAGTTCAAGATCCCAAGCCAACCAGGCTTCAAAGGGGTCAAGTTCGGTGAAGCGGGGGAGTGCATCATCACGGCACGTGACTTTTAGATCACCCAGCTCATCCAGTTCACGCAACATCCGCAATGGGTCATTGCCACTGAGAAATAAACCGCGATCCGGGGCAAAGTCGATCTTCCAGCCGGTAGGTGCTGCTTCAGCAGGTGACGCAGCTTGGGTGGTGGCGTCTGTTCCAGATGTGGCCGGACTGGCGTCTGAAAGTACCCGCTCTAATGCGGTGCGTGAGTTTTGTAAAAGTTGCTGATCAATCGCACCACCTGTTTCCGTGGCAGTTAGCAACATCCGCAGCGCATCAACCGAGGTGAGCAGGGCGCTGACAGACGTACTGTCCAGCACCCGTTTTCCGCTGCGTGCTTCATCGAGCAGAGTTTCAAGTAAGTGCGTGAGATCGGCGATGGCGGTAAAGCCAAAGGTTGCACTGCCCCCTTTAATGGAGTGAGCAGCGCGAAAAATAACGTGAATGGTGTCGATATCGTTACCACCCGACTCCAGTGCCAGCAGCCCATCTTCCATCGCTGCGACATTTTCACGGCTTTCCTCAAAAAAGGTGGCGTGGAAACGGGTGATATCCATAGACATTCCTCAAAAATTAGCCGAGTACCTTACGTACAGTTGCTAAAAGTTGTTCGGGATCAAAAGGTTTAACAAGCCAGCCAGTAGCACCAGCGGCCTTGCCCTCGCTCTTTTTATCTGTACCGGATTCGGTGGTCAGCATCAGCAGCGGGGTGAATTTATACGAAGGCAGTGCGCGTAACTGGCGGATCAACTCAATGCCATCCATGCGCGGCATGTTGACGTCGGTAATCACCGCGTCAAAGTGCTGCGTTTTAGCGATTTCAAGCGCCGCGAGACCGTCTTCGGCCTCTTTGACGGAATAACCTCCACCGCTAAGTGCAAATGCCACCATTTGTCGCATGGAAGTTGAGTCATCGACAATCAAAAGCTGGGCGCTCACGAGGGGTCTCCATCAGGTAAATCGACACCCAAACTTTCAGCAAGCGCCAATTGGCGGGCAGCATCGACCAGTGTGGGTGAGGGAAGCGTGATTTTGGTGACATGACCACGCGCGGCGCGGTCACGAATAAAAGCAAGTAGAAGTTGTAAGCCAGCTGTATGGACGCGGCGTACATCGGCACCTGATAGCTCCAGTACTTCGTCATCAAGATGGCGTTGCAATACTTCTTGCAGATCAGCAACTTGCTCGATTCCGAGGTCGGCTTGCAGTAGCAGTGACATGTCGTGGCTCGAAAGAGAGTTGAAGGGGGAAGAAGGGATGAGTCGTCATTGTGCCTTAAAGTGAGAAAAAATACTGAATGGCGTGCTTAAATTAAAGCCGATTAGGGGGTAAAGACGACTTGTGCATCCAGAAGAACCGTTGGCGGAGAGCCACTAGTGCGGGCAATCCCTAGGCCGATCCGGTTACGCATATTCAAGGCAAGCGGTTCAATTTGCGCGTCTTCCAAGGTCACGACATCGGTCACGGAAGTCACCAGCAACCCAGCAAGCTCATCATGGTGTTCAAGTACCACAATACGGGACAGGTCGGTTTGTACGACAGCGCTGCGCCGTAGCCACAGTCCAAGATCGTGTACAGGAACAACCCGTCCACGCAGATTCATCACGCCCAAGAGTGAGGGCGGGGTGCCTCGAATGGCGATGAGGGGTGAAATGCGCACCACTTCTTGTACGCGCAGTAATTCCACGGCATAGCGGTCTTCGCCCACCGCCATCCGCAGCCAGCGCTGCCCTGTTGCGTGTTCGGGAGATACATCGATATCGGCCAGTGCTGGTGGCTGATAGGGGGCGTGTGGCATGGGTGCAGGTGTTGAGGGGCGCGGCGGTGGTGGGGCAGGAGGTGCTTCCACGACAGGAGGTGCTTCCACGACAGGAGGTGCTTCCACGACAGGAGGTGCTTCCACGAC